>NZ_JAQPZT010000002.1:0-623923 GCF_037619475.1 Corynebacterium sp. USCH3 | reverse complement strand
CCGGTGTGATGTTGGCGTCGCCGGCGCTGGACTTCCAGCTGTCGGACTCCTACTTCGTCGTCGCCCACTTCCACTACGTGCTCTACGGAACGGTCGCCTTCGGCTCCTTCGCCGGCGTCTACTTCTGGTTCCCGAAGATCACCGGCCGCATGCTGGACGAGAAGCTGGGCAAGATCCACTTCTGGCTGACCTTCATCGGCTTCCACACCACCTTCCTGGTGCAGCACTGGCTGGGCAACATGGGTATGCCGCGTCGCTACGCCGACTACCTGGACTCCGACGGCTTCACCCTGCTGAACCAGATCTCCACGGTCGGCGCGCTGATCCTGGGGCTCTCGGTCCTGCCGTTCATCTGGAACGTGTTCAAGTCCTGGCGCTACGGTGAGGTCGTCACCGTGGACGACCCGTGGGGTTACGGCAACTCGTTGGAGTGGGCGACGTCCTGTCCGCCGCCGCGGCACAACTTCACCTCGATGCCGAAGATCCGTTCGGAGCGTCCGGCCTTCGAGTTGCACTACCCGCACATGGTGAAGACCGCCCGCGAGGAAGCCCACGTGGGACGCCACTTCTAGTCTCCGCTCCACGACCGCACCTGCAGTCACAGCCGCACCCCAACTACGCGGGGTGCGGCTGTTCGCGTCTGCGGGAGTTCATGAGACAATAACACCCGTGGACCAGCCGAATTCCTCCCGTCACCTCACCGTCAGCCTCGCACCCGGACTCTCGCCCGGTGTCGTCACCGTCACAGGCCCCGACGCCCCCGGCGTCTCCGCCGACTTCTTCCGCATCCTCGCCGACCACGGCGTCCAGCTCCTGGACGTCGAACAGGCCAACTTCCGGGGGACCCTCAACCTCGCCGCCTACATCGGCGTCGTCGCCGGCAGCACCGAAGCCATGCGCCAGGCCCTCACCGATGAACTCACCGGCCGGGAGATGACCGTCACCCTCGACGTGGACGACGACCTCGTGGGGAGCCGCGCACGCTCCACCCACGCCGTCATCGTCCTCGGCAACCCCGTCACCGCCGAGCACATCTCCGCGATCGGGCAGACCCTCGTCGACCACGGCGCGAACATCGACCGTATCCGCGGCATCGCCGACTACCCGGTCACCGGACTCGAACTCAAGGTCACCGCCGCCGACCCGACCCCGGGCGGCAGTGCCGACCTGCGCCAGGCACTCGCCACCGTCTCCCACGCCACCGGAGTGGACATCGCCATCCAGCGCGCCGGTCTGACCCGCCGCGCACCCCGGCTGATCTGCTTCGACGTCGACTCCACGCTGATCCAGCAGGAAGTCATCGAGATGCTGGCCGCCCACGCCGGACGGGAGGCGGAGGTCGCCGAGGTCACCGAACGTGCCATGCGAGGGGAACTCGACTTCTCCGAGTCGCTGCACGAGCGGGTCAAGGCACTGAAGGGGTTGGACGCCTCCGTCATCGACGAGGTGTCCCGCATGGTGCAGCTGACCCCGGGGGCGCGGACGACCATCCGCACGCTGAAGCGGCTGGGGTTCCGTACCGGTGCGGTGTCCGGCGGGTTCGTCCAGGTCCTCGAGCCGCTCGCACGGGAGCTCGGCCTGGACTTCTACCGGGCGAACACCCTGGAGATCATCGACGGGAAGCTCACCGGCCGTGTCATCGGCCAGGTCATCGACCGTGACGTGAAGGCGGAGAGCCTCAAGGAGTTCGCCTGGTCGAACGGGATCGCGCTGCACCAGACCGTCGCCGTGGGCGACGGCGCCAACGACATCGCGATGCTGTCGGTGGCGGGTCTGGGCATCGCCTTCAACGCCAAGCCCGCGCTGCGTGAAGTGGCCGACGCCACGGTCAACCACCCGTTCCTCGACGAGGTGCTCTTCATGCTCGGCATCGACCGCGAGGAGATCGACGCCGCGGATCTCGAGGACGGCAGCTACCGTCGCGTCCCGCTGGAGCGCTGAGTGTCCTTCGACATCGCCTACGACCGCCTGCGGTCCGTGCTGGACACACCTGCGGGGGAGCGGGACGGGGAGAACCCGGCCGATCCCATGAGCGTCCAGGCGATGCCCCTGGTGCTGCACATCCCGCGTGACCCGCGGCCGCTGCGTCGCGACGTCCTGGAGGCCGCGGCGGTCGCCTGTGCGTCGGTGTGTCTCGACGACCGTGCGGGTGCGGAGCTCCCCGGTCCGGACGGCTCTGCCGACCCGGACAGCGGCGCTTTCGCCGCCGCACTGGTGCGGTGGTACGGGGCCCGGATCCGGAAGATCGCCCGCCGGGCGAGGAACAGCAGGTGGACGGACGTGCAGTCGTTGCCGGGGGCCACCGCGGCGGTGGGGACGGCGCAGGTCCGTGCCTTCCCCCCGTGTCCGGTGGTGGAGACTCCTCCGGCGATCAACCGCCTGCAGATCGAGGGGACCGACCTCCCGCTGCCCGGGGACGCCGAAGGCGTGGCGGACGGCGACGACCATCCGGTGGTCTACGTGGATGCGTCGCTGGGCATGAGCGTGGGCAAGGCCGCGGCGCAGGCCGCCCACGGCTCGATGCTGCTGGCGGCGTCCATGGACCGCGAACGGGCCCGGCAGTGGCGGGACGCCGGTTTCCCGCTGCACGTGTGCGAGGTGGGCGCGCCGCGCTTCGCGGACCTCAGAGCTGTCGTTGGCCAGCGCCGGCGCGGGGCCGCCGTCGTACAGGACGCCGGCTACACCGAAGTCGCCCCCGGGTCCGTCACCGTGGTCGCGCTCGACCGGCACTGAGGCGGACGGGCGCGGACGGGGGCGGACAACGCCGGCGCCGGCGCCGGTCGTTCAGAGCAGTGAGCGGCGCAGGATCTTGCCGGTGGCGGACTTGGGAATCTCCCGGAGGAACTCGAGGGCCCGGATCTTCTTGTAGGGCTCGACGTTCTCTGCCACGAATCCGAGCAGGGTGTCACTGAGGTCGTCACCGGCGGCCTCGGCGTCCCGGGCGACGACGAAGGCCTTCGGAACCTCTTCACCGTCGGCGTCGAGGACGCCGACCACGGCGGCGTCCGCGACGGCCTCGTGCGTGAGCAGCAGTGCCTCGAGTTCGGCCGGCGGGACCTGGTACCCCTTGTACTTGATGAGCTCCTTGAGCCGGTCGACGATGAAGACCTCGCCGTGGGAGCCCTGCCGGGCCAGGTCACCGGTGCGCAGCCAGCCGTCACCGGGCAGGCTCTCGGCGGTGGCCTCGGCATCACCGAGGTAGCCGTCCATCACCTGGGGGCCGCGGATCCACAGCTCGCCGGCGTCGCTGCGGGTCCCGTCCTCGGCAGGCACGGGAATCTCGTCGCCGGTGTCGGGGTCGACGATCTTGTGTTCCGTGTTGGCCACGGGCCGTCCGACGGAGCCGAGGGCGAGGGAGTCGCCGAGGTTGATGTGGGTCACGGGGCTGGTCTCGGTGAGCCCGTAGCCCTGGTGGACCTCGATGCCGAGCCGCTGTTTCACGGCGGCGGCGAGGTCGCCGTCCAGACTTGCCGCTCCGGACAGCACGCCGCGCAGGGCGGAGAGGTCGTAGTTGTCGACCTCGGGGTGCTTGGCCAGCGCCAGCGCGACGGGCGGCGCGATGAAGGTGAAGGTCACCGCGTGCTTCTGGTGGTTGCGCAGGAAGGTGTTGAGCTCGAAGCGTGGCACGGTCAGCAGGCGCGCGCGCAGGTGCAGCGTCATGTTCGCCAGGGCGGTGAGACCGTAGATGTGGAAGAACGGCAGGACGCCGAAGACGACGTCGTCCCGGGTGACCGGCCCCGCGGACTCGACCTGGGCCATGTTCGCCACCAGGTTGCGGTGGGTGAGCCGCACACCCTTGGGCAGCCCGGTGGTGCCCGAGGAGTACGGCAGCGCGGCGAGCTGCGTCGCGGGGTCGAAGGAGACGGCCGGGGGAGTGCTGCGCTCGGCGAGCATCTGGTTGAGCCCGCGGGAGGTGTCGAGGTGGATCAGCCGGTCGGACGGCAGCCCGGCGAGCTCGGCGGCCTCTTCGCCCCCGTCGCCCAGGCCGGCGAGGGTCAGCAGCATCACGGCGTGGGAGTCACGGAGCTGATCGGCGACAGACCCCGGTGAGGCCAACAGTGGCACGGGGGTCAGCACCGCACCGAGACGCCAGACCGCGTGGGCGGCGACGATGAATTCCACGGAGTTCGGGCAGTGCAGCGCGACGACGTCGTTCTTCTTCACCCCGTGGCGGGCGAGCCAGCCCGCGACGGAGTCGACGTGGCTGCGCAGGGTGGCGTACGACGTCTCCGTGCCTCCGGCGAGGTCGACGACCGCGATGCGGTCCTCGTCCTCGGGGGACAGGTCGCCGTAGAGGTACTCGTGGAGTCCGACGTCGGGGATGGTGACATCGGGACGGTCACTCGTGACGGGCATGTGTGTCCTCCTGCGCGAAAATGTCCGGGGTCGTCGTGTCCCGGGGGTAGATGTGTTCATCGTCGATCCTACCCGTGACTGTCAGTGACCCTGCCCACAATCCCCCGCGCGGTCACACCCGGACCCGCGGTGACCTGCGGAGAGGGCCGGCCCGGTCAGTCGGCGCGCAGTCGGCGCAGGGCACCCCGGGCGGTGTCGCCGTCGACGGTCTGCCAGAACGCCGGCATCGAGGCGCGGAGGAACGCCCCGTACCGCTTGGTCACCAGACGCTGGTCGAGTACGGCGACGACGCCACGGTCGTCGACGGCGCGGAGGAGACGTCCAGCCCCCTGTGCCATCAGCAGCGCGGAATGGGTCGCCGCGATCTCCATGAATCCGCTGCGCCCGGCGGCGTCCACGGCCTCCTTGCGTGCCTGCGACAGCGGGTCGTCGGGACGGGGGAAGGGGATACGGTCGATGACGACGAGGGACAGCGACGGGCCCGGGACGTCCACTCCCTGCCACAGGCTGAGCGTCCCGAACAGGCAGGTCTCGGGCTCGGCACGGAACCGGTCGATGAGGGCCCCGAGGGTGTCGTCGCCCTGGCAGAGGATCTCGTGGGGCACGAGGGTGCGCAGCTCCGCCGCAGCGTTCTCCGCGGCCCGCCGGGAGGAGAACAGGCCCAGCGTGCGGCCGCCGGCGGCGGAGACGAGCTGGGAGAGCTCGTCGATGGACTCCGGCGACGCCCCCTCCCTCCCGGGCGGGGGCAGGTGGCGGGCGGTGTAGAGGATGCCGTGGGTCGCAGGGTCGAACGGGGTGCCGACGTCGAGGGTGGTGCACGCCGAGGCGGCGAGGCCCCAGGTCGCGAGCATGGAGGTGAACCGACCGCCCAGTGCCAGGGTCGCCGAGGTCAGGACCACGGTCTGGTCGGCGAACAGCCGCCCGCGCAGCAGGTCGGACACGCTGAGTGGGGCGACGTAGACGCTGCGTCGGTTCCGGTCCCCGGAGAGCCAGACGACGTCGTCGCCGAGCAGGGAGTCGGCAGGCTCGGCAGGCTCGGCAGTCTCGGAAGCCCCAGCAGGTTCGGCGCCAGCCTCGGCAGGGGAGGCCTCGAGGATGCGCACCACCGTGTCGTGCATCTCCTCACAGCCGGAGAGACAGGAGAAGATCTCGGCTGTTTTCTCGGGGTCGTTCTCTGCGCCGCCCGCACCACCTGCACCGCCGGTGCCACCGCTGCCGTGCAGGCGGCTGCGCGTCTTCCACAGGGCGTCGCGCAGGGCGTGCAACGGTTCGACGAGGGTGACCGGCACACTCGTCCACCGGCCGTCGGGGGCGGTGTGGGCGGTGACGGCCGCCTCGATCTCGGCGGTCCACGTGTCGCCGGCGGTGAGCAGTTCGGCGGCGCAGTCGTCGGGACCGACCTTCTCGCACCGGCGCGCCAGTATCGCCACCGCCGCGCCGGAGAGCTCCTCGGTGGCGACCGAGGTGATGCGTCCCTCGAGTTCGTGGGCCTCGTCGATGATCACGGTGTCGTGGTTGGGCAGCACCGACTGCTCCGACAGCGCGTCGATGGCCAGGAGCGCATGGTTGGTCACCACGACATCGGACTGGGCGGCCTTCTCCTTGGCGGCCTCGGCGAAGCACTGGTCGCCGAACGGGCACCGGGTCGCGCCGACGCATTCCCGGCTGGTCACGCTGACCTGGCGCCAGGCCCGGTCGGACACCCCGCGGGGCAGTGTGTCGCGGTCGCCGTCCTCGGTCTCCTGCGCCCAGTCGTGCAGGCGCGCGACCTGTGCGCCGGTGGCTGTGACGTCCGCCTCGTCGAGCAATGCGGCGGCCCCGTCCTCTGCACCGGTGTCGCCGGTGCCTCCGGTGCCGCCGATCCGGTTCAGGCACAGGTAGTTGTTGCGGCCCTTGAGGATAGCGAATGTCGGACGCCGGCCCAGATCCTGCGCCAACGCCTCGGTCACCCGCGGAAGGTCGCGGTCGACGAGCTGACGTTGCAACGCGATCGTCGCGGTGGACACCACCACGCGCTCACCGGCACCCACGGCATGCTCCAGTGCGGGGACGAGGTAGGCCAGTGACTTACCTGTGCCCGTCCCCGCCTGCACCGCCAGATGGCGCCGGCCGGAGATCGCCTGGGACACCGCCGCCGCCATCCGACGCTGACCGTCCCGACGAGAGCCGCCGAGGGCGGCGACGGCGCTGTCGAGCAGCTGCTGTGTGTGCTCCCGCCGGTCGTCCGTGTCCTTCCCCCGGTCGCTCACAGGCCGACGAAACGAACGTTGAGGGCGGGCTCGTCGCGGGACAGGGCCAGGCCCTCCCACGGCAGCGACACCAGCTGACGGGCGAGATGGTCGCGGGACTCGCGGAGGGTCGGCAGATCGTCGACCACCGCTCCGTCCCGGACCAGCGGCACCGTGAGTTCCACGGGGTGCAGGATGCCCAGGTCGGGGATGCCGGAACCGAAGGGGTACACGACCTCCTCGACGGCGGTGCCGGTGTCACGGCAGGCGCGCAGGGCACGCTTGGCGCCGCCGTGGCTGGCCTTGTGGCTGCTGCGCTTGGCCACCGGGTGACCGTCGACGGAGGTCAACTTGTACACCAGCCCGGCGGTCGGGGCACCCGAGCCGGTGACCACCGAGGTTCCGGCACCGTAGATGTCCACCGGCTCGCTGCGCAGCGCGGCGATGGCGAACTCGTTGAGGTCGGAGGAGACCACGATGCGGGTGTCGTAGGCGCCGAGGCCGTCGAGCTGGTCGCGGACCTGGCGGGCCAGCACGCCCAGGTCACCGGAGTCGATACGCACCGCACCCAGCGCGGTGCCGGCGACCTCGACCGCGTTGCGCACACCCTGGGTGATGTCGTAGGTGTCGACCAGCAGCGTGGTGCCGGGACCCTGGGCGTCGATCTGGGAGCGGAACGCCGCCTTCTCGTCCGGACGGCCGTCCTCGTCGACGTGCAGCAGGGTCCAGGCGTGCGCGCTGGTGCCCCCGGCGGGCAGCCCGTACCGGGCGGCGGCCTCGAGGTTGGAGGTGGAGTGGAAGCCGGCGAGGTAGGCGGCGCGGGCCGCGGAGACCGCCGACTGCTCGTGGGTGCGACGGGACCCCATCTCGATGATCGGACGGCCCTCCGCCGCGGTCACCATGCGGGCGGCCGCGGAGGCGACGGCGGAGTCGTGGTTGAGGATCGACAGGATCACCGTCTCCAGGATCACCGTCTCGGCGAACGTGCCGCGCACCGTGAGGATCGGTGAGTTCGGGAAGTAGAGCTCGCCTTCCCGGTAGCCGTCGATCTGGCCGGAGAAACGGTAGGTGCGCAGGTACTCCCGCGTGCGCTCGTCGAGGAAGTCGAGACCGTCGAGCTGCCCGTCGGTGAAACGGAAGTCGCGTACCGCCTCGAGCACGCGTGCCGTGCCGGCGACGACGCCGTAGCGGCGCTCGTTGGGCAGGCGCCGGGTGAAGACCTCGAAACTGCACTGCCGGTCGGCCGTCCCGTCGCGCAGTGCGGCCTGCAGCATCGTCAGTTCGTACATGTCGGTCAGCAGGGCCGTCGACGACGCGCCGTCGGTCCGCTCAGGATGCGTGGTGTGCTCGGTCACGGTTGACCATCCTAGTCGGTAGTCTGGACACCATGACTTCACCTGCCGCTCCCGCCGCACCGGCGGTCACTCCCGTGGAAGAGCAGCTGCCGGACTCGCTGACGGCGGCCGACCTTCCCTGGCAGTGCATCTGCTGGGATGACCCGGTGAACCTGATGAGTTACGTGACCTACGTGTTCCAGACCGTGCTGGGGTACTCCCGGAAACGGGCGACCGAGCTGATGATGCAGGTCCACAACGAGGGCAAGGCCATCGTCAGTTCCGGGGAGCGGGACAAGGTCGAGGGAGACGTCAAGAAGCTGCAGACCGCAGGACTGTGGGCCACCATGCAGCGCGCGGAAGGGTGACGGGACAGAACCATGAAACCGTGGGTGAAGAAGAAGAGCCTCATGCGTGGCGTGCGCTACATCACCGAACTCGAGCCGATGGAGCGCGAGATGCTCGGCAACAGCGCCGCCACCGTCGGCGAACTGCTCATCGGACGTGCCCGGTCCGCGCCGAAGGACGAACTCGCCGACATGACCGGCCTGCCGTCGGGGCACACCGACGCCCCGGACGACCCGGTGCTCGCCGCCATGCTGCCGTCCTTCTTCCGCGACGGTGACGAGGAGGTCGACGGAGAGGCCGGCGTGTCCCGCCAGTTCAACGAGACCGACATCATCAAAGGCAAGCTGATCAACCTGCGACTGGTCAGCGATCTGCTCGGCCCGGACGGTTCGGTGAACGTCAGTCTCAGCGCGGAGCAGACCACCCCCTGGCTCGGTGCGCTCACCGATATCCGCGCCTACCACCACGGCCGTCTCGAACAGGCGCGCGGCAGCGACGGGGAGGTCGCGGCGGCGGAGAACTACCTCGAATGGCTCGGCTACCACCAGGACAGCCTGCTGACCGCCATGCTCGGGCCGATCGACGTCCCCGGTGAACGAGATGAATGAGCGGGCGGCCGGGGCCGCCACCGGTCCCGCCGGTCTCGCCGATGTCCCGGGTGTCTTCCTGGGGCACGCCGAGGTCGACAGCTCGGGGGTGAGCGTGGTCGTGTGCCCGGACGGGGCCGTCGGGGCGGTCGACGTGCGGGGAGGTGGGCCGGGGACCCGGGAGACAGACCTGCTGGACCCGTCGAACACCGTGGACACCGTGCACGCCGTCGCCCTGTGCGGCGGCTCCGCCTTCGGCCTCGACGCCGCCGGCGGGGTGATGGCCGGCCTCGAGGCCCGGGGGATCGGGCTGCAGGTGCCGGGGCCACGTCCGGAGCCGGACGCGCCGTCGCTCATCGTGCCGATCGTCCCGGCCGCGGTGATCTTCGACCTTCCCGTCGGTGACCCGTCCTCCCGGCCGACCGCCGACACCGGACGCCGTGCCGTCAGCGACGCGCTCGAGGGACCCCGGGGAGCCGGCAGCACATCACGCGCCGGGAACGTCGGCGCCGGGCTCGCCGCCACCGCCGGAGCGGTCAAAGGGGGCTTCGGCCAGGCCGGTGAGACCGTCCACCTGACCGACGGGGGCACCGCCACCGTCGCGGTCGGGGTCGTCGCGAACCCGGTAGGCTCCGTCGTCGACCCGGGGACCGGGCGACTGTGGGGCCCGCTCCCCGGCGACGGCGCCGACGTCCCCGCACCGACCGCCGACGGACTCCGCACGATCCTGGCCCGCGGCATCGGCGGCACGAAGATGACCGACTCCGGGCCCTCGCCGATGAACACCGCCATCGGCGTGGCAGCCACCGACGCCCCGGTGAACAAAGCCCAGGCCAGACGCCTCGCGATGGCCGCCCACGACGGCCTGGCCCGCGCCGTCCGCCCGTCCCACCTGCCGATGGACGGCGACACCTTCTTCGCCCTGGCACCGTCGGGGACCCGTGCCGGTACCGACACCACCGACCTCGCCCTGCTGTGTGCGGCGGTGGCGTCCTGCACGGAACGGGCCGTGGTCAACGCGGTCCTGGCCGCGGAGACCGCCTTCGACGTCCCTTCGTGGCGTGACATCATGACCGGAACGACCTGAGGAGAGCTATGACCGGGACAACACCTGCGACACCAGCCAAGACACGTTTCCGCGACCGCGGCCGATTCGGCCAGGCACTGGTCACCACGCTGGTGTTCCTCGCCGTGCTGTGGGGCGTCCAGATTGTCAACTGGGCCTCCGGCAACCGGCTCGTCTCCCTCGGCATCCACCCGCTGGACTTCTCCCGGTTCTGGGGGATCCTTCCGGCACCGTTCATCCACGTCAACTTCTCCCACCTGATCGCCAACACCCCGGCCGTCGCCGTCCTGCTCTTCCTGGTCGCCCTGTCCGGGCAGAAGGCGGTGTGGGCGTCCACGGTCGTCACGACCATCGTCGCCGGGGTCGGCGTGTTCTTCTTCGGCGGGGACAACACCGTGCACGTCGGTGCCTCGATGCTGATCTACGGGTGGGCGGTGTTCCTCGCTGTCCGCGGTGTCTTCACCCGCAGCATCCCCGAGATCCTGCTGGGGATCGCCGTCATCGTGGTCTACGCCGGGTTGTTCTGGGGGATCCTGCCCAACCAGCCCGGGGTGAGCTGGCAGGGACACCTCTTCGGTGGGGTCGGCGGCGCGATGACCGCCTGGGGTGCGGGGCGTCCGGCGGTGAAGGAGCGGCAGCAGGCCAAGGCCGTGACGGCCACGGCCTGAGGAGCGGACGGCTGGACCCCGGCGTCCGGCGCCCGGCCCCCGGTCCCCGGCGTCCCCATGATCACCGATTACGCCTCCGTCGGCGGGCAGCCTGCGAAACCCCAGGTCGCCGCGGAGGGGTGCGGGGTGTCAGGCGTAATCGGGGACGACCGCCGTGCGCTGCCGTGCGCTGCCGTCCACCTCGTCCGTCGGAGCGGCCCGGAACGGCACTAGACTCGGAGGCCATGAGCGATCTCTCCCCGTCAGTCCCCGCGCCCACGTCCACCGCACCCATCGGCATCTTCGACTCCGGGGTCGGCGGGCTGACGGTGGCACGGTCGGTCATCGACCAGCTCCCCGGCGAGTCGGTGATCTACATCGGCGACACCGCCAACTCGCCCTACGGCGACAAATCCCTGGCCACCGTCCGTCAGCTCGCCACCGGGATCGCCGACCAGCTGGTGGAACGCGGCTGCAAGATGATCGTCGTCGCCTGCAACTCCGCCTCAGCGGCCTTCCTGCGTGACGCCCGTGAGCGCTACCCCGTGCCCGTGGTCGAGGTGATCCTGCCGGCGGTACGTCGGGCGGTGTCGGTGACACGCAACAACCGCATCGGTGTCATCGGCACCCGCGCCACCGTGACCTCCGGGGCCTACCAGGATCTCTTCGCCGCAACTCCCGGGGTCGAGGTCATCGCCCAGGCGTGCCCCCAGTTCGTGCCCTTCATCGAACGGGGCGTCACCTCCGGCCGCCAGTTGCTGGGGCTGGCGGAGACCTACCTGGAACCGTTGAAGGACGCCGGGGTGGACACCGTGGTGCTCGGATGCACCCACTACCCACTGCTCACCGGGGTGATCCAGCTGGTGATGGGGGAGGACGTCACCCTGGTCTCCTCGGCGGAGGAGACCGCCAAGATGGTCTACCGCAGTCTGTCGGAACACGACCTGCTCGCTGAACCCGCGGCCGGGGTGACCCCGGAACTGACCTTCGAGTCCACCGGCGACCCTGCCCGTTTCGCCAACCTGGCCTCGCGTTTCCTGGGGCCGTCGGTGGCCGGGGTCAGCAGGATCCCGGAGATGCTGCGTTAACGGAGCCCGGGGAAATCACCGGGGAAATCACTGCCTGGTTCCCAGTTTCCGGCGTGGCTCATGTAACAATATCTCTCATGGACATGACCATTCTGGGATGCTCCGGGAGCCTTTCCGCTCCCGACAACCCCGCCTCGGGCTACCTGCTGCGGACGGCGGATGGGCGGGAGATCCTCATGGATATGGGTCCGGGCGTGCTCGCCCGACTCCAGGCGCTGGGACGCCCGGGAGATGTCGACGTCGTCTTCTCGCACCTGCACCCCGACCACTGTTCCGACTTCCCGTCCCTGGTGGTCTGGCAGCGGTTCCACCCCACCGAGGCGGCCGCGGTACGTCACACCCTGCTCGGCCCGTCGATCTCCGCCCTGCATCTCGGTCGGGCCTCGGCCGACCACCCGTCCCAGGTCGACGACTTCTCCGACATCATGGACGTGCGTTCCTGGCACGGCCCCGCCCCGCAGGACGCTCCTGTCGCCTTCGACGACGAGTCGCGCGGGACGGTGTACCCGGGGCACCACATCGGCTCGGCCGTCCTGTACGCCGCGCCGGCGGTGCACCCGACGGAGTCCTACATGATCCGTGTGGAGGACGGTGGGGCCTCCCTGGTCTACAGCGGCGACACCGCCGCCACCGGTCACCTCGCCGCGCTGGCCACCGGGGCGGACGTCCTGCTGTGCGAGGCGACCTGGGGGGAGCGGGACAACGGTGGCAACCCGCCGCAGATGCACCTCTCCGGAGAGGAGGCTGGTCAGGCCGCGGCGCAGGCGGGGGTCGGACGCCTGATCATCACCCATATTCCTCCGTGGGGTGACGCCGAGGGCGCGCTGCGCGGCGCACGCCGGTTCTACGACGGGCCGGTCGAGCTGGCCCGCCCCGGGATGGATGTCCGCATCGGCGGCTAGACTGTCGAGGCATGAGTGCTTCTGAATCATCCGTGACTTTCACCCGTGCCGACGGTCGCGCCGTCGACCAGCTGAGGAACGTCCGCATCACCCGCGGCTTCACCACCAACCCCGCCGGCAGCGTGCTGGTCGAGTTCGGTGACACCCGCGTGATGTGCACCGCCAGCGTCTCCGAGGGAGTGCCGCGGTTCAAGCGTGACTCCGGCGAAGGCTGGCTCACCGCCGAATACGCCATGCTGCCGTCGGCCACCGCCGAGCGCATGCAGCGTGAGTCCGTCAAGGGCAAGGTCAAGGGACGCACCCAGGAGATCTCGCGGTTGGTCGGCCGCTCGCTGCGCGCGGCGGTGGACCTGCGTGCCCTCGGTGAGAACACCGTGAACATCGACTGCGACGTGCTGCAGGCCGACGGCGGCACCCGCACCGCCTCGATCACCGGCGCCTACGTGGCACTGGCCGATGCACTGGCGGTGCTGCAGAGCCGCGGCGTCGTCCCTGGTGAACCCCTGCTCGACCCCGTCGCCGCGGTGTCCGTCGGCATCATCGACGGCGTCGCCTGCCTGGACCTGCCCTACGAGGAGGACAGCCGGGCGGACGTGGACATGAACGTGGTGATGACCGAGGAAGGTCACTTCGTGGAGATCCAGGGCACCGGTGAGAACGCCGAATTCAGCCGGGATGAACTCGGGGTGATGCTCGATCTCGCCGAGGGGGGCCTGCGCGACCTGACTGCGCTGCAGCGGAAGGCGCTCGCGGCCGATACGGGACAGGCGGTGACACTGTGACTGTGCAGGTCCTCGTCGCCTCCCGCAACGCCAAGAAACTCGCCGAACTGCACCGCGTGCTCGACGCCGCCGGCGTCGACGGTATCGAACTGCTGAGTCTGCGCGATGTCGACCCGTACCCCGAGACCCCGGAGACCGGAGCCACCTTCGAGGACAATGCCCTGATCAAGGCGCGTGACGGCGTCCGTTACGCGGGTCTTCCCACCGTCGCCGACGACTCCGGGCTGTGTGTCGACGCCCTCAACGGCATGCCGGGCGTACTCTCCGCCCGGTGGTCCGGCAGCCATGACACCGGTGACGGTTCCGCGGACGAGGCCAACAACCGCCTGCTGCTCGGCCAGACCGCCGACGTGCCCGACGAGCGACGCGGAGCCGGATTCGTCTCCGCCTGCGCCCTGGCGGTTCCCGCGGACATGGCCGGACGCCTCGGCGGTGACGAGGAGGTCACCGTCCGCGGTGTCTGGCGCGGCATGCTGCTGCGCGAGCCACGCGGCGAGAACGGTTTCGGCTACGATCCGCTGTTCTCCCCGGACGAGGAACCGCAGCTCTCCTCCGCCGAACTGAGTCCGGAACGTAAGGACGAGCTGTCCCACCGCGGACGCGCTCTCGCCGAACTTGTCCCGTACCTCACGGCGCTGCTGGCCTGAACCGGGGTGGGGCGTCCCGTTCACGCGGTAGGGTGGGGGACGACAGTATCCCCAGAATCCACCACAGAGCCTGCTCCAGAGCCAGCCGCTTCCCGGAAGGAACCGTGAGACCGTGCCCGTGACCGTCGACCCCGCTGACATCGTCGCCGAGACAGCGTTTGATCGGGACTGGCTCACCAGCCTGTACAAGGAGTTCCACCGGCGCCCCGAGCTCTCCGGCGCCGAGGAGTGGACCGCCGGACGCATCGCCGAGGAACTGGCACGCTTCAGCGACTGGGAGGTCACGACCGGCATCGGCGGGCACGGCATCACCGCCGTCCTGCGCAACGGTGACGGCCCGACCGTGCTCTTCCGGTCGGACTTCGACGGCCTGCCCGTCGCCGAGAACACCGGTGTCGACTACGCCTCGACGCACGCTCAGCTCGACGCCCAGGGCCAGCGCGTGCCGACGATGCACGCCTGCGGACACGACGCCCACACCTCCAGCGCCCTCGGCGCACTGTCGATCGTCGACGCGTCCCGGGAGAAGTGGGAGGGAACCGTGGTGTTCCTGTTCCAGCCCGCCGAAGAAGCCTCCATCGGTGCCCACGGCATGGTCAACGACGGACTCCGTTCCATCGTGCCCCGCCCCGACGTCTGCCTCGGCCAACACGTGGTCCCGGGGCCGGCCGGGCAGGTCTACACTGCTCCGGGACCGGTGTTGACCAGTTCCACGACCATTGAGATTACCCTGTTCGGCCGGGGCGCACATGCCTCGATGCCGCACCGGGCGGTGGACCCGGTGGTGCTGGCGGCCTCCGTGGTGATGAAGCTGCAGACCATCGTCTCCCGCGAACTGCCGCCGGGGAAGTTCGCCGTGGTGACGGTGGCGTCCGTGGAGGCGGGGAAGGCGAACAACGTCATCCCCGACTCCGCCCGGCTCGCGCTGAGCTGCCGTTTCTACGAGGAATCGGTGCGCACCAGAGCGGTGGACGCCATCAAGCGGATCGTACGCTCGGAGGCCGCCGCGGCAGGGTGTGAACGGGAGCCGGAGTTCCGTTTCCTCGGCCTGCTCGCCGCCACCGACAACGACAGCACCGCCTACGCGGTGGTCCGCCCCCACTTCGACCAGTTCTTCGGCGAGCAGTCCCAGGAGATGGAGCCCTGGACCGCCTCAGAGGACTTCTCCGTGATCCCCCGGGCGTTCAACGCGCCGTACCTGTTCTGGACGGTGGGCATCACGCCGCTGAAACAGTGGAAACGTGCCGAGGCCGCCGACCGGCTCGACATCGACATCCCCTCGAACCACAACCCGGGGTTCCTCCCGGACCTGTCGACACTGCCGGTGACGACCCAGGCAGCCGCACTAGCTGTGTTGGGGTGTCTGACGCACCAGTGGCCGGGGGCACCGGCCGGATGGTCCCCGGACACCGGTGCCGAGACCTCCGACATCGACGCCGCCGCGGTGCGACGGGCGAAGGTCGAGACGTCTCAGGCGGACTGAGCCGCGGTCCGCCCCGGGGCGGTGGCTACCGGTCGAGTCCGAAGGTCTCGATGACCTCGAGGCGACGGCGCTTCTCCAGCACGAACGAGAGCACCGGGATCACACCTGCCAGGATGGTGGTCACCCACTTCACCGGGGCCCAGCGGGCCTTGACCCCCAGGTCCAGGCAGGTGGCGCAGTAGACCAGGAAGATCCACCCGTGGACGATGGCGACGACCGAGAACCAGCCGGGGGACTCGATGTCCATCGGGGGGAAGACGAGGTACTTCAGGATCATCTCCACGCACAGGAACAGCAGGAAGAGGCCGGTGATGTAGGCGAGGACCGAGTAGCGCGTCAGGGCGCCCTTCACCCGGCGCTGACGTTCGGGGGTCACCGGGAGGGTGGTGGAGGTACTCATCGTTCTTCTCGGTCCGTCCTTGCTGTGTTGTCGTGTACTGAGGTGCGCGCCTGGCGGGCCCGGTGCCGTCGGTCATCCTCGAAGTGCTCCCGCGCTGCGGCGCTGGTGTCACGTGTCGGCAGGATGTCCTGCGGTATCTCGTGGGGGCCGGCGTCGGCCGAGGATTCCGGGGCGGCGGGGGAGGTGTTGCCGGCCGCGCGGTCGCGTTCGTACTCCATGTACCTGCGGTAGGCGAAGATGAAGAACAGTCCGAAGGTCGGCCACTGCAGCGCGTAACCGAGGTTCTGGTAGGAGCCGTCACCGCTTGACCAGCGTCCCCACTGCCACCAGGCGAGACAGAAGGTCGCGACGACGGCGAGCGCGAGAAACACCAGCTGGACCACCCGGACCCGCCGCGACTGCGGCTGCTGAGATCCGGTGGGCGTCATGGTGTTCGCGGTTCCGGGAGAGTCATCGGGCACGCGTTCCAGGGTACCCCCGCCCATGCTGCTACCATAACCCGGAGCAGCCGGTGGCCCGGCTGTGTCGACGGCCACCGTGTGGCCGTCACGGCGTCCGTGGCGGAATTGGCAGACGCGCCAGGTTTAGGTCCTGGTGTCCTTGACGGATGTAGGGGTTCGAGTCCCCTCGGACGCACCACGGAACGGGGGAGGTCAGGGCATGCCGGGAGTCGTCGACGCGCCGATGCTGTAGAAACCGGCCAGCGTCAGTGAGAGTCCCACGAGGACGAGGGCGGCGGCGACCGGTGCCACCGTCGTCCAGTGTCTCGGCGTCAACGGCGGCGGCCCACCCTGGTCGAACCCGGCGAGGAGGATCCGGTCCTCCTCGGTGAGGTGCCGGGCGAGCTCCCGGTTCGTCACCTGTTCCTGCCTCCACCGCAGGAGCGCCTTCGTGTCCCGGCGCCGGCAGCGCAACGGCCAGCCGCAGGCGACGGCGACGCCCGCACCGGTCACGGTGTAGCCGAGGGCGACGGGCACCGACAGTGCGAGCAGTCCCAGACCGGTGACGGCGCACATGCCGGCGAAGGCCACACCGGTCCACAGCCAGGTGTTCTGCCCGGTCACGGTCATCGTCAGCCTCCTGGGTCTGCGGGGTCGCGCCATGGACGTGCACATGCTACACTGCGGCGTCCGGCTCGGTCGTCAATGCCGCACTACGGAGATCATTGCGATCACCGCGATCACAGGGGTGGCAGGGGGACGTCAGGACCGGACATTTGCAGGGGGACGTCATACATCACGCCCCGGGGACCGGCTCAGTCAGAGGTTCCCGATCGGACATGCATGTCCCGACCCGCTGTCACCGAGTAT
Organism: Corynebacterium sp. USCH3; assembly: GCF_037619475.1. Lineage (NCBI taxonomy): Bacteria > Bacillati > Actinomycetota > Actinomycetes > Mycobacteriales > Corynebacteriaceae > Corynebacterium > Corynebacterium sp. USCH3. The sequence goes on along the minus strand of NZ_JAQPZT010000002.1, from coordinate 606,745 downwards.
CTTTCGAAAGGAGTGACCATGCCCCGCACTTTCCGCCAGCTGATCCACACCCTCACCGGACCGGCCAGTGAACCGGCCGAGCCGACCCACCCGACCGTCGTCGTCGAATATGATGCATTGTTCCAGCTGCCGCAGGGCGTGGAACAACCTGCGCCCTGACCGGCGGCAGGCTCGTTGTCAGAGCGTACCGGCCCACTCGGCGCGGTCGGTCTGGGCGTCGAAGTTCTCCTGGAAGCTCAGGTGGTACTCGCCGGGGTCGGCGGGTCCGTCGAAGCAGATGGTCCCGTCCTCGCTCTGCCCGGGGCCGACTTCGTCGAGCACGTGCTCGGTCTCGTCGGAGACCGTCTGGGTCCGGGCGACCTGGTCGGGGCCGTAGAGTTTCCACGCCGCCAGACCCCGCACCTGCAGTGCCTCGGTCTCGCTGGTGACGGTGAAGTTCACGTCCGCGCAGACCTGGTTCGTGGGATCGTGGTCGACCTCGCGGAGGTTGTCGACGGTGATGTCGGCCTTGTCGATGCTGATCGTCTCGCCGATCTGAGGCAGGTCAGAGTTTCCGTTTCCGTCACCGTCGCCTTCCGCGGCTCTGTCCGTGCTGGTGGCGTCACCGGTACTGGTGGCGTCGCCGGCACCGTCGGTGCCGTCGTCACCGCTCCCGCAGGCGGCGAGGGTGAGGGGGAGGGCGAGGGTGAGTGTCAACGCGGCGATGGCTCGGCGTGCGGTCATGGTTTCTCCTGGTCGTCAACGGGGATGTCCTGTGCACGAATGTATAGGAGCAGATGCAGCCTCCGCAGAGGAATCACTCTGATCTGCACAGACACAGGGTAATGGCGTTCACTGAGTGTGCATTTCCGTCGAATCCATTCCATTTTCGACATGAAACCTTTAGGGGGATGTAGCGTAAGCGGGGACATCACGGAGGAAGGCACCAATGACGGATTTCTCGCGCAGGACGTTCTTCGCCGGCCTTGCCGCGCTCGGCGGTACGGTGCTGTGGTCGTCGACCGTGTCGGGTGCGCCCAGCGCCGTCGCAGGGACAGCACAACCGGAGACCGCGGGAGCGTCGGGTGCCTCCGGACCGTCGTCCATCGCGGTGGGACGGGGAATCGCCGACGCGACGGGGGAGCCACTCGGCGCCGGGATGGACGGATACGCCGTCCAGGAGCAGACGACGGTCGGTATCCGGCAGCGACTGTATTCCCGGGCATTCATCTTCGACGACGGGACGCGGCGGTTCTGCCACGTCACCGTGGACACCCCGCTGATGTTCCAGTCGGTGTTCCTCGAGGTCCTGCGTCGCCTGCGGGCTTCCTACGGCGACACCTACCGCACCGACAACGTCGTCATCAGCGCCACCCACACCCATGTCGGCCCCGGGGGACGGTCAGGTCACGCGATGGTCGACCTTGTCTCGCTGGGGTTCCGTCCGGTGACCTTCGAAGCACAGGTCGCCGGCATCGTCCGCTCCGTCGCCCGCGCGCACGACGACATTGCCCCGGCGGAACTGACACTGGTCAGTGCAGAGATCGACGACGTCGGACGGAACCGTTCCCGGCAGGCCTTCGAGCGCAATCCGGCCGGGGACAGGGACACAAACCCGGGTGGAGTGGACCGCACCTCGGTCACCCTGCACATCGCCCGCAACGGGTCCCCGGTCGGCCTGATCAACTGGTACTCGGTCCACGCGACGAGTTTCAGCCATACGATCCGGCACATCTCCGGCGACAACAAGGGTTTCGCCGCCTACTCCTGTGAAGTCGAGGCAGGGGTCGACCACCGGAATCTCGGGGCTGCCCCGTTTGTCGCCGCATTCGCCCAGGGCACCCCCGGCGACGTGACGCCCAACCACGGGCTGGTGCCGGAGTCGGGGCCCGGTGGGGAAGGGGTGGACGGCCAACGGCGCTCCGTGGAGATACTCGGCCGCCGACAGGCGGAGGGGGCCCGCCTGTCCGGTGCCGGCCGCCGGGACGTCGGCAGCCGCCCTGGCCTGGAGGGACGCACCTGTTGGACCGACATGGACGGGGTCACCGTCGATGGCCGGTGGACGCCGGACGGTCGCCCGGGACGCACGGGCCCGGCCGTCCTCGGTGCTGCGTTCGCCGCCTCAAGCCAGGAGGACGGCGGCGGCCTGGATGTCGACCTCGGCATCGATGAGGGGGAGCGTGGTGGGTCGCCGTGGGTACGCCAGCTCAACGACCTGGCCCCGGTTCCGGAGGATGTCCGGCGCATCCACGCTCCGAAGGACATGCTGCTGCCGATGGGCTACATCGACGGCATGATCCAGCAGCGGCACCTCTTCGGGGTGTGGCGCATCGGCGGGCTGGTGCTGGTGTACCTCGGGTTCGAGCCCACGGTGACCTCGGGCCTGCGGATCCGGCGGACGGTGGCTGGCGCCATGGGCGTCCCCGCCGACAGTGTCGTTGTCCAGGGGTACTCCTGCGGCTACGGCCACTACATCACGACACCGGAGGAGTACGACCAGCAGGACTACGAGGGCGGCGCGACCGCCTTCGGACGTCTGGAGCTCCCCGCCGTCCAGCAGACCGTGCACCGGCTGGCGTCCGCCCTGGCGTCTGGCGGGGTCGTGGACCACGGGGCACCCGCCGGGGACCTCACCGGCGTCATCCCGACCAGTCCGGCGGCTGTCCCCGTCCCGGACACGGCACCGCCGGGCCGTAACTTCGGTGACGTGCTGGACGGTGGGGGCGAGGTACGGGTCGGGGACACCGCCCGGGTGAGGTTCGTCGGGGCGAACCCGAACAACAACCTGCGTCTGGAGGACAGTTATCTGCTGGTGGAGCGTCTCGGCGACGGTGCCGTGATCGCCCACGACTCGTCGTGGTCGACATTGCTGACCTTCGACCGCGCCTTCACCGAGACGACGGCCACCGTGGAGTGGGACACCACCGGGGCAGACTCCGGTGGCTACCGGATCGTCCTGTACGGGGGCTGGAAGGATATCCACGGCACCGTGCGTCCGTTCGAGGGGAGCTGTCGGGTCACCGTCGAATAAATTCTGCAGGTTCTGGCCACGGTGTCGATACTCGGGGATGCGGTACGTCATCATGATGTCGAGGCCGCAAGGTCTGGCAGCGCAGGCACCCGGAACCGCCGGGCGCCGACTACCGTGACGGAGGAATCATGAAGTACGCACTACTGTTGATGGGACGCACCAATGACCCGGACTGCGGGGACGACGGTGGCGCGAACCCGGAGGAGTTCTTCGAGTTCGACAAGGAGATTGAGGCGGCGGGAGTAGTCGTCTACTCGTTCGCCCTGGAGGACCCTGAGAATTCGGTCATCGTCAGCAGCGACGACGCGGCAGGCGGTGGCGACCGTGTCGTCTCCTCCGGGCCGTACGCGGAAGTCAGTGAGTTCGTCGGGGGTGGCTACGTCATCGACGTGCCCGACCTCGATACGGCGGTCGCGTGGGCGAAGAAGAGTCCGGCGTCCGGCTCGGGCGGCCACGTCGAGATCCGGCCCCTGGCACCCTACTGACAGCCGGCCCCACGCCATGCCTGATCTTCCAGTGGCTCTGGACGCGGAGACCCGTGCCCGCCTGATCGCCACCCTCGCCCGACGCTTCGGTGACATCGATCTCGCCGAGGACAGCCTGCACGAAGCGGTGCTCCAGGCGGTGCGCACGTGGCCCGAGTCGGGAGAACCCGACAACCCCGTCGCATGGCTGACGACCGTCGCAAAACGCAAGGCCCTCGACGTCGTTCGTCGTGAGGACGTCCTCGCCCGGAAGATCGCGGAACTGCACATCGAACAGGAACGCCCGGCCGGAGACGACCCCGTCGGAGATGCAGTCGGGGAGGGGCAGACGGAACGGGACGACAGGCTCGCCATGCTCATCGCCTGCAGCCACCCTGCGTTGACACCGTCTGACCGTGTTGCGATGACCCTGCGTTTCGCCGCCGGACGAGACACCCGCGTGGTGGCTGACCTGCTCCTGCTGCCGGTGACTACCCTGCAGCAACGCATAGTCCGTGCGAAGAAGCGCATTCGCGCCCTCGGCATCTCTTTCGCCGTGCCCGACGGCGACGTTCTGGAAGAGAGACTGGACAGCGTGTTGAAGGTGATCTACCTGATCTACACTGACGGATTCGCCCGCAGTACCGGGCCGGCCCACGTCCAGGACGATCGCACGGCGGAAGCACTGCGCCTCGCCCGTCTGGTGCACCGCCTTGAGCCGGATTCGGCGGAAGCGACCGGCCTACTGGCACTGCTACTTCTCACGGAGGCACGCCGTCCTGCCCGCCTTACCTCCGATGGACTACCGATACCGCTCGAGCGTCAGGACCGGACCCGGTGGGACGGACGGCTCAAGGCGGAGGGGCTGGTTCTCGCCGAACATGCCGCTGGAATGCCGGGTGCCCGGACCTACTCCATTCAGGCAGCCATTGCCGCAGTGCATGCCGAAGCGTTGACTTTCGCCGACACCGACTGGCGCCAGATTGTCGTTCTGTACCGACTTCTCCGGAGGTACGAATCCGGCCCAGCGGTGCAACTGGCCACGGTGGTCGCCGTCGGCCGGGCCGAAGGACCGCGACGGGGAAGCGAACTGCTCGGGGAACTGGCCGGGGAGCGCGCCTTCGACGACTACCGCCCGTTCCATGTCGCCCGGGCGGTCACATACCGGGAACTGGGGGACCGTCGCAGCGCCGCGGCTGCCTACCGACGGGCTCTGGAACTTCCGGGAAACGACGCGGAGGACCTTGTCCTGGCGGACATGTTGTCGGAGGTGACCCGCGCCTGATTACGTCAGGTCACGGATGATCCGGGCGACGTGACCGGTGGCCTTCACGTTGTACTTCGCCAGGCCGATGGTTCCGTCGGTGTTGATCAGGAACGTGGAGCGGATGACCCCTTGGACCACCTTGCCGTAGTTCTTCTTCTCTCCGAAGGCGCCGTAGGCGGTGAGTGCCTTCTTCTCCGGGTCGGAGAGTAGCGGGAACGTCAGGTCGTGGTTCTCACGGAACGTCTCCAGCTTCTCCACCGAATCCGGGGAGATGCCGAGGACGTCGATGCCGGCGTCGTTGAGCTCGGTGAGGGAGTCACGGAAGTCGCAGGCTTCCTTGGTGCAGCCGGGTGTGTCCGCCTTCGGGTAGAAGTAGACGATGACCTGCCGACCGCGGTAGTCGGACAGGCTGACCTGCCGGCCACGGTCGTCGGTGAGGGTGAAGTCCGGGGCGTCATCCCCGATCTCGAGGAGTGTGCGGTTGTCGTCGGGAGTGCTCATGTGGTCCGAGTGTACGGCGAATCCGTGGCATGTCGAGCACCGTTCGGAGGGTTCTTCTGCACCGCGTGGACCGGAGAACGTACAATTCAGGAACGATCTTTGAAACCGTTCCGTCACCACCAGTAATGCAGGAGACTTCAGTGGCCCGCACCATCGACTCTATCCAGAGCGACATCGAACGCACCCGTGAACAGCTCGCGAAGACTCTGGACGAGCTCAGCGTCCGCGCGGCTCCGAAGAACCTGGCGGACGAGGCGAAGACCCAGGTGTCCTCCATCTTCGCCCAGCCGAAGGTCCAGTTGATCATCGGCGGTGTCGTCGCAGGCGTCGGCCTCGTCGTCGCGCTGACGGTGGCGGGCAAGCGCAATGAGAAGAAGCAGATCAAGGAAATCCAGCGGCTGCTGGCTGACGCCAGGTCCTGATCCGCATTCCCGCCCCGCGCGAGCCCCGACAGCCCCGGCGGATCTCCGGCACACGACGTGCCGTCGAGATCGCCGGGGTTTGCGCATGCGCGGTGCTGCTCGGTGCGGTGTGCACCGAGTTCGGTGTCCCGGCGTCGTGGATCTTCGCCTTCCTGGTTTCCTTCGGTGTCTACGCGATCCTCTCCGATCGGCAGACGACACCGCCGACGCGGTTGATGCAGCCGGCCCAGGTGGTCATCGCGATGGTGTGCGTCGCCCCGCTCGTCGAGCTCGACGGGGCCACCGTGGCGGGCTACGTGGCGCCGACGGTCCTGGCGCTCGTGGTCACCCTGACGGTGTGCGCGGCGGCGGCGTTCCTCCTCTACCGCTCCGGGGCGACCAGCGCGGTCAGTGCGCTGCTGGCGACGTTGGCCGGGGGAGCCAGCGGCATGACCGTCCTCGCCGCCGAGCTCAAGGAGGACGTCCGCTTCGTCGTCCTCACCCAGTACCTGCGCCTGTCACTGGTGGTGCTGACACTGCCTGCCTTCGTGCACGTCTTCGCTGGTGGAGGCAGCGGTGGAGGCGACGGTGCCGACGCAGACGGTGGCGGGGGTTCGGATGCTGCGGCGTGGTGGTCGCCCGAGCTGCGGCCCGTCCTCGGTGCGCTCGTCGTCTGGGCCGCGGTGTGGGTGCTGGTGCGGGTGACCCGTCGGGTGGTGAAACTGCCGGTGCCCTACCTCCTGCTGTCGATGCTGCTCACCTGGTTCGCCGGAGTGGTCGGGGTACCCGACCAGTGGCTTCGACCCGAGGGTGTGCTGCTGGTCTTCGCCTACGCCGTGATCGGGGTGCAGGCCGGGGGGACGCTCACCAAGTCGGCGTTGCGGCAGTTCAGCCACAGCCTGCCATTGATCCTCACCGCGGTGGCGGCGATGATCGTCGGGGCGATCGTCGCCGCCCTGCTGATTGCACACTTCAGCGATGTCCCGCTGCTGGACGCCTACCTCGCCACCGTGCCCGGGGGGATCTACGCCGTACTGGCGTTCGCCCATGAGGCGGGCTCCGAGCCGGTCGTCACGGTGGTGCAGGTGATGCGCACGCTGGCGATGCTGGTCATCGGGGCCTACCTGCCCACGGTCATCGGTTGGTGGGGCGGGCGCCGGGGTCGCTGAACCGTTGAGCAGCAGGTCGGTGCATCGGCGATGGTAGTTTCGGGGCATGGGACTTATCTGGAACTTCCTCGTCCGCGCCGTCGGCACCGCCGTGGGGTTGTGGGTCGTGACCTACTTCGTCAGCGGTGTCACGGTCACGGCGCCGGCCGAGCCCCTGGTCGGTAACGGGGAGAACGACCGGCTGTGGGTGTTCCTCGGCTGTGCCGCAGTGATCCTGCTGCTCAACATGACCGTCCGTCCCGTCCTCCGGTTGCTGGGACTGCCGTTGACCATCCTCACACTGGGGCTGTTCGCCCTGGTGATCAATGCCGGGGTGTTCCTGCTGGCGGAGATCCTGGCACAGGCGGTGGGACTCGGCCTCGACATCGCGACGTTCGGCGCCGCTTTCTGGGGTGCGATCATCATGGCGCTGGTCAGCTGGGTTCTCGGCCCGATCACCGGTCTGTTGTCCGCCCGTCGCTGATGTCCCCGGTGCCGGAGGCCTCCTGCAGCGTGCGGGAGTCGGCCACCGTCGCCCAGCCAGCCGCAGCGAGGACCAGCAGGATCCCGCTGACCCCGAACGCCCACCCGAAACCGGCGGCGTCCACGAGTGCCCCGGCCACCAGCGGGCCGAGGACCCCGCCGAAATCCTGCAGCATCGAGTAACCGGCGACGGTGGAACCGCCGCGGCGTGTGCCGACAATGTCCGCGAGCACTGCCTGCTGCCCGGGATTGACCAGCGCTGATCCTGCCCCGGCGATGATCATGGCGAGGCAGGCGACGAGGATGGTGGGCGACAGGGGGAACGCCGCATAGCCGACGGCGGTGACCACCATGCCCGACACCAGCATCGGCTTACGTCCGAGCGTGTCGTTCCACCGTCCCGAGGGGAGGATGAGGATCGCGTTGCCGGCGGCGTAGGACGCCAGTGCCCATGCCGCGACAGCGGCGTCGCCGTGGAAGGCGGCGGCGACGAACAGAGGCACGATCGACACCCGCACACCGAAAGACGTCCAGCCGAAGACGAAGACCGACCCCAGTAGTACCCGGTACTGCGGGATGCCGAGCGAGGTGGCCAGGGAGAGCGGCTCGCGGGGGCTTTCGTCCGCCTGCACCCCTGCCAGGGACGAGCGGCGGAGGGTGAACCACACCACCGACGCGGCGACGACGAGCATGACGAAGTAGAAGACGAACGGTGCGCGGAGTCCGAACCCGGCGACGAGGGCGCCGAACACCGGCCCCATCAGGTTGCCGAGCAGGAATCCTGCGGCGTTGACGCTGGAGACGCGGCCGCGGGCGTCGACCGGGCTCACCTTGATCAGGAGCGCGGTCGCGGCGACGGTGAACATGATGGAGCCGAGCCCGCCCAGACCCCGGAGGATCAGGAGCTGGGTGTAGTTCGCCGCCAGGGCACAGGCGCCGGTGGATGCGGCGACGATGAGGATACCGACGGTGTAGGTGCGACGTTCACCCAGCTTGACGAGGATCCGTCCGGCCAGGGGAGCACCGACCAGTCGCATGAGGGCGAAAGCGCTGACGATGCCGGACGCGGCGGCGTTCGACACACCGAATGCGTGGGCGTACTGGGGGATGGCCGGTGCGACGACCCCGTAGCCGAGGGCGACGGCGAAGGCGCCGGCGACAAGGGCCCACACCTCGACGGGCAGGGGTGTGCGGGTTCTACGGGGCATCAGGTCATCTTATCCCCGGTTGTGGTCCGCTATCGCGGGGGCTGCGATGCGAATCCCAGAGTGTCCCCTCTCCTCACGCCGGAACGAGTGAACCCCAGGTAGTCTGTGATGGTGGCCACGTCCTACCTGGGGTAATTGTGCGTCATCAGGGACTTGAACCCCGAACCCGCTGATTAAGAGTCAGCTGCTCTGCCAATTGAGCTAATGACGCATGTTGTTCTCTGGAGGGGATGTCCCGTCCTCGGCAACGAGAAAAACTATAGCTCCGCGCCGCATCGGTGGCAAATCTGCAGGTCGACTCCGTTTTCGGTGGATGCTGGCGCACCAGCCCAGGCACAGCCCCGCCAGCGGCCTCTCGCGGGCCCGTCGTGGAACGGCCACCAGAGGCGGACGGAGCGGCCGGCGACGAGCGCATAACGATTCGGACACAATATGGTCGGCGTGGCGATTTCCGTTACTTTCGGCGCATACCCCGGACGTATGATGGTCGCCGAGACGGGGCCCGACCCTCACCTTGCCGGGCGCAGTACGACAGCTGCGTCGCTGCCGTCGATGCCCATCACCACAACACTTCATCGCCGCGGGTGCCCTTCACCTGGGACGGAAAGAGACTGTAGACACCATGCACTTCCGATTCGGCCGTACGGGCCGGGTTCTGCGTTCCATTGTGGCTGCCTCGGCTGCCACGGCTCTGCTGACGACGGCCGCCTGCACCATCAACGACGACGGTGAGACGGACACCGACCAGGTGGCACAGGACCAGGACGCCTCCGATGACGGGGAGGACGAGGTCGAGTTGACCGCCAACGTCGACGACAACGACACCGACGTCAAGGTCGACGAGCCGGTCACCGTCCGCGACGATGCGGGCATTGATTCGGTGACCTTGACCGACGCCTACGGTAACGAGATCGACGGGTCGTTCAACGACGACGAGACCGAGTGGACCTCTGACGGCAAGCTCGAGTACTCGAGCACCTACACGCTCGCGGCGGAGGCCGGGGACGAGACGCTGTCGACCTCGTTCACCACCTTCATGCCGTCCTTGCTGACCAACGCGTCGCTGGCCCCGCTCGACGGGTCGACGGTGGGAGTCGGTCAGTCTGTGGCGCTGCGATTCGATGAGGCGCCCGGGGACCGGAAGGCCGTCGAGGACGCCATCAAGGTCACCACGGAGCCCAAGGTGGAAGGCGCTTTCTACTGGATCACGGCCAATGAGGTGCGGTGGCGTCCGGAGGAGTACTGGAAGCCCGGCACCGAGGTGACGGTGGACGCGGATCTCGTCGGGAAGGACCTCGGCGGCATGTACGGCGAGGTCGACCGGTCGGCGTCCTTCACCATCGGTGATGACGTCCGTGCGGTCGCCGACAATGCGACGAAGACGGTGACGGTGACCCGTAACGGCGAGGTCGTGAAGACCATGCCGACCTCGATGGGGATGCCGGGCCATGAGACCCCCGAGGGGGTCTACCAGATCGGCGACCAGTTCGAGTCATTGACGATGGACTCGCAGACCTACGGTCTTGCCCTCGACGCGGGCGGTTATGTGACGGATGTGCAGTATGCGACGCAGATGTCGTACTCCGGCATCTACTTCCACGCCGCGCCGTGGTCGCTGTACGCCCAAGGCAACACGAACACCTCGCACGGGTGCCTGAACCTCTCGGTGGAGGACGCGCAGTGGGTGTACGAGAACCTCAAGCGTGGTGACATCGCCGAGGTCGAGGGCACCGGCGGCGGCCAGCTCGAGGGCTACGACGGCCTCGGTGACTGGAACATCCCCTGGTCGACCTGGTCGGCGGGCAACGCCGACGAGTAGTTGGCGCCGCGCAGGTCACGCTGCGCAGGTCACAAGGGGGGCTGGCCGGTGGGGAACCGGTAGAACTGGTGGCTGCGGAACATCAGCGGGGACGGGGCAGCGACATCGGCGCAGGCAGCTGCCTCGCCCTGTCCGTCGGCACCGCGGGTGACGTCGGTGACTTCGGCGGCGATGAGGGTGGCGTCGCCGACCCGGACGGTCTCCACGGTGTGGGCCCGCATCACCGCCAGGGCGTCCGACAGCAGCGGTTCACCGCCGGGAGCAGTGGTCCACTGCTGGTCAGGGGTGAATCGTCGGCCCTCGTAGCGGGAGAATTCATAGGCGATGGTGGCCTGATCCTCGCTGAGGAAGTGAATCAGGTAGGAGTCCGCGGCCAGGATGGCTCCGGCGCTGCCGCCCGACTTCGCCAGGGAGAACGACACCGCCAGCGGGTCGACGGACAGGGACGCGAGACTGGAGACCGTGAGACCGACGTCCTCCCCGTCGACATGCGCGGTGATCAGCGCGACACCGGTGGGGTGGCGTCGGAACGCCGTCCGGAAGCGTGTGGCGACGGAATCGGGCTCAGGTGAGGACATGGTGACCAATCTACCCGTCAGCCGGGCAGCGGAGCGACGGCGCCAGGCTGGCACCACCGATGATGATGCCGCCGATCGCCAGCGCGTAGCGTGCGGAGAACTCGATTGCACCGGTGAGGAACACGATGCTGAGTACCGTGATGACACCGGCGGCCATCGCGCCGGAGACGACGGCGAAGCGGGGGAGCGTCCAGCCGATCCGGTGTGTACTGGTCACTGCGGCGACAGTGAACATGACCAGTAGTGCGAGAGTGGCCCACCGCGGCGACGGTGCTCCAACGGTGGCCCACGCCGGCGAGGGACAGGACCGTCACCGCGGTCGCCACGAGGAGGGCGACGCCGAGCAGTGTGTGCCAGAGTTCGGGGGTGACGGTCACGGGGTGCGGGTCCGGCTCAGAAGTAGTTCGCCAGTCGGCCGTACTCGGTCTCCAGGACACGGACCTCGGTGCCGAAGATGTCGCTGAGCGTGTCGTCCTGGATGACCTCCTCCGGGGTACCGAAGATGTTGACCTGACCGTCTGTCATCGCGCAGATGTGGTCGGCGTAGCGTGCGGCGAAGTTGATGTCGTGCAGCACGATGATCACGGTGCGGCCGAGTTCGTCGCAGGCGCGGCGCAGCTGCTTCATCATCTGGACGGAGTGCTTCATGTCGAGGTTGTTCAGCGGCTCGTCGAGCAGCACGTACTCGGTGTTCTGTGCCAGGACCATGGCCACGTAGGCCCGCTGACGCTGACCGCCGGAGAGCTGGTCGAGATAGCGGTTCTCGAACTCCCTGAGGTTGAGGAAGTCGATGGCCTCGGAGATGTACTTCTCGTCCTCGACGTTCAGCCGGCCGTGGGAATAGGGGTAGCGTCCGAACCCGACGAGCTGCCGGACGGTCAGGCGGGTGACGAAGTGGTTCTCCTGGCGCAGGATCGACAGGTGCTTGGCGACCTCGCCGGACGAGGCCGAGGCGACATCCATGCCACCGACCCGGATGGTGCCGGTGTCCGGCTTCTGGAGCCGGCCGATCATCGTCAACAGCGTCGACTTTCCGGCACCGTTGGGGCCGACCAGGGCGGTGACACCTCCGGCGGGGATCTCCAGCGACACCGGGCCGATGGTGGTCTCGGCGCTGTAGGACTTGGAGACGTTGTCGATGGTGATCACAGGCGGCCCTTTCGCATGATGAAGAAGAGGAAGACGCTTCCGCCGACGAGTTCGATGATGATGGTCACCGCGCCCTCGGCGTAGAAGAAGTTACGCATGATGAAGTACGAGCCGGAGAGCACGATGTAGCCCACCAGGACCGCGACAGGGAGGATCAGGCGGTGGTCGTAGGTGTCGGTGAGCTGGTACGCCAGTGTGGCGACCAGGAAACCCAGGAAGGTCATCGGCCCGACCAGCGAGGTCGTCATCGCCATCAGCACGGCGACGAGGAAGAGCAGGATCATCAGCTCGCGCTTGTGGTTGACGCCGAGGTTGTTGGCGGTGTCGCGCCCCAGGGCGACCACGTTCAGCCGACGTGAGCGCAGGTAGAGGATCGTGCAGGTGACCGCGACAACCGGGATGACGAGGATGAAGTTGTCGGTGTCGGCGTTTCCGACGTTGCCGAAGGTTCTGGCCGTGAGGATGTCGAACTCATTGGGTTCGAGCAGACGCTGCATGAAGGTCGACAATGCGCCGAGGCCCCCGCCGATCACGACGCCGACCAGCAGCATGACGTGGATGTTGCCGAACCGTCCGGACAACAACCAGGTGTACAGTCCCACGGCGAAAGCGATCATCAGCGCGGACTGGGCGATGAACTGTGAGGTCCCGGTGAACGCGGCGAGCCCGGCGGAGCCGAGGAAGAAGATCACCGCGGTCTGTACCGCGACATACAGTGACTCGAACCCCATGATCGACGGGGTGATGATGCGGTTGTTCGTCGCCGTGTGGAAGGACACGGTGGCGAAGGCCTGGCAGAAGGCCACGACCAGCATGGCGACGAGCGTGTCGACCCGCATACGGGCGATCTTCCAGTAGCCGTCGGTGCCGAAGTCCATCGGATTGCCGTAGCTGAGGTGTGCCACCGTGAACCCGGCGGCGGCGACGGCGAGGACGGTGACGAGGACGATGTACTTCACCCGCTGGGACGGGGAGGTGAACGGCCCGGAGTGCCGCCTGGCGGAGCGCACGTCGGAGTCGGGCGCGTCGGTGGCGTCGTCGCGGGACGTCTCCTTCAACTCGCGGTACCTGTCAGCTGACTTATCGGGCATACCGGCGGCTCCTCACGAGAAGAAAGACGAAGACGGCGGCGCCGATGACGCCGAGGATCAGTGACACCGGGACCTCGAACGGTGCGATGACGGTACGGGCGATGATGTCGCAGATGATGAGGATCCAGATGCCGAGCATGCAGACCCAGGGGAGATTCGACCGCAGGTTGTCGCCCCGGAACAGTGAGACGATGTTCGGCACGATGAGTCCGAGGAAAGGCAGCGAGCCGATGACCACGGTGACGACACCGGAGACGACGGCGATCATCATGATGCCGAGCATCAGTACCCGGGTGTAGTTCAACCCGACGTTGGTGGCGATGTCCTTTCCGAGCCCGGCGACGGTGAACCGGTCCGCGATGATGAAGATCAGCACGGTGACCGCGAGCACGATGAACAACAACTCGTACCTGCCACGGACCACACTGGTGAAGCTTCCAGCGAACCAGATGCCGAGCTGCTGGAGCATGTCGGTCTTCAGTGCGACGTAACTCGACACCGACCCGACGACGGCACCGAGCATGATGCCGACGATGGGCACGATCAGTGAGGACTTCAGTGTGACGCGTTGCAGGAAGAGGAAGAAGACGATGGTGCCGACCAGTGCGAAGAGGATGGCGCCGATCATCCGGGTGAACAGGCTGGCCCCCGGGACCATGATCATCGTGAGGATCAGGCCGAGACCGGCCCACTCGGTGGTTCCCGTGGTGGTGGGTTCGACGAACTTGTTCTGGGTCAGCAGCTGCATGACCAGACCGCTCATGGCCATCGCGGCACCGGCGAGGGCCAGGGCGATGGTGCGGGGGATGCGGGTCACCCCGAAGATCATCCAGCCGTCCTCGTGGCCGGTGATGTCGAACACCCCGACGAACAGGGAGATCACGATCAGGATGAGCGTGAACGCGACCCCGGCCAGGAGCGGCCAGGTGGCCCGCCACCGGGAACGTGTCGGAGGAGACGCTGCGGACGGTGGCGCCTCGTCGGCGGTCGGGGACGGTGCGACGGTCATGGGGGTCCTGTCTTGTACGGGCGGAGCTGTGGACACGGCGACGCCCGGGATGGGGGTGTCCGTGGTGGACGCCCTGCCCGGGCGGAGGCGTGTCGGGGGACGACTACTCGGACTCGTGGTCCTCGAAGGCGTCGGCGATGCTGTTCAGGACGGTGGTGTAGGCCTCGATGTCCTCGGTGGTGTAGAAGTCGTCCGGGAAGTAGACGATGTTGCCGTTCTGGACGGCGGGCACGTTCTGCAGCGCCTCGGAGTCGGCGATGACCTCATCGGCGGGGCGGGCGTCCTCACCGGCGGAGGAGACGGCCGCGTCACGGTCCATGACGATGATCCAGTCCGGGTTGGACGAGGCGATGGCCTCGACAGAGATGTCGTCACCCTGGTGGTTGGAGGACCCCTCGCGTTCCAGCGACGGGGTCAGGCCCAGCATGTCGAAGACCGGGCCGACGGAGCGTCCGGTGGTCGGTGCGGAGTAGGAGATGTCGCCGCCGGAGACGATCAGTCCCATGACGGTCTCGTCGGAGTTGTAGGCCGAGGCAGCACGCTCCTTGGCCTCGTCGAACTGCTCGACGAGGCCTTCCGCCTCGTCATCCTTCTCGAAGATCTCACCGATGAGGTTGGTGATGTCCTTCAGACGGTCTTCCAGCGGCAGTTCGTTCTCGGCGTCTTCGTCCTCGAAGTTTTCACCGAAGCTCAGGTCGACGACCGGGACGTCGGGGAGCAGTTCCTTCATCTCGTCGTACTGGCTGGCGTAGCGGTAGCCGGTGATGATGAGGTCGGGGTCGGATGCGACGAGTTCCTCGAGGTTCGGCTCGCGGTGGGAGCCGGTGTCGCGGATCTTGGTGTCGTCGTGGTACTTCTCGATGGTGTCCGGGATCAGGGTGACCGGGGCCGAGACCAGGTCGATGTCCCAGTCCTCGAGCACCTGGAAGATGCGGTTGTCGAACGCGGCGACACGCTCCGGGTTGGCCGGGATCTCGACCTCGCCGCGGGCGTCGGTGACGGTGCGGGTGTCGGAGGACGAGTCGCCGTTGTTGTCCGCGTCGTCGTCGGACGAGCAGGCGGCGAGAGCTCCCACAGAGAGCATGGCGGTCATGGACACGGCCAGCGCACGGCTGGGTGAGCGTCGGAGGGTGAAGCGCATTCGGCGGGTTCCTTTTCTTGACGGCCGTCCCACCGGAAGTCAACGTCAGCAATGCTTCCGGCGGCACGGTCTGGGGACTGGCTGAGCAAAACTCTTTCCGGCGCAGATTAGCTGAGCCGAACCGAATCCAGCAAAGTGCACCCTAAGCAGAAGATAGGCTCGGGTGTGTTATTCCACCGTCAAGGTGTAGGTCGTTCACCGTCATGAATAGTGCTTATGTCGAGGTCAGCGGGGCATTGGCCGGGCGATTCCCCGGGGGGTGTGCCTGAGCGCTATCGGGGGTGAAACAAGGGGGTGTCCGCAGAGGTGCCGCCACCGGCGAACATCCCCTTTGTAGTGCAGGTATGCCGACGGTGCGTCGTCACTACATTCACTACATTCACGACATCCGCGGCGGGAACGCCTTCCGTCCACCGTCGTGTGACGCCTACAGGCCCCAGGCGTCGGCGAGAATCTCCATGCCACGCAGTGATTCCGCGGTTGAGGGCGACTGGATCGCCACCATCAGCTCGTCTGCCTGAGCTGTCGCTGTGAAGCCCTCCAGGTAGTCACGGACCTGGTCGCCGGTACCGACCGCGGAGTAACGCAGCATCGACAGGATCTGCTCGGCGGCGGGGGACGACATCAGCAGGTCGAGATCCTCCGCCGAGACCTTGCGTCCGCGCAGGGCCATCGCCTCGACCCGGCTCCGGCGCACCTTCTCGTTCTGGGTGGCCGCCTCAGCCTCGGTGTCGGCGGCGGTCACGTTCACCGCGGCGATGACGTAGGGCTCCGGGTGTTCTTTCGAGGGGCGGTAGGTCTCCCGGTACACCGAGACCGCCTCCTTCAACGCGTCCGGCGCGAAGTGGGAGGCGAAGGAGTAGGGAAGGCCCAGCTTCGCGGCCAACTGAGCCCCGAACAGGGAGGACCCCAGGATGTAGACCGGGACGTGGGTGTCGGTGCCCGGTGTCGCGGTCACGCCCGGTACGCGGGAGCGTCCGGCGAGGTAGCCCTGGAGTTCCTGGACGTCCTCCGGGAAGGATTCTGCGGACCGGGGGTCACGTCGCAGGGCGAGTACGGTGCGCTGGTCGGTGCCGGGGGCGCGCCCGACGCCGAGGTCGATACGTCCCGGGTAGAGTTCGGCGAGCGTGCCGTACTGCTCGGCGATGACCAGCGGGGAGTGGTTCGGCAGCATCACGCCGCCGGAGCCCAGTCTGATGGACTCGGTTTTCGCGGCGATGTGCGAGATCAGGACCGCCGGGGCACTGGAGGCGATGCGCGGCATGTTGTGGTGCTCCGCATACCAGATGCGCGAGTAACCGAGCCGTTCAGCGTGCTGGGCCTGGTTGACGGAACGCAGGAACGCGTCCCGGGAGGTTTCACCGTCGTAGACGGTGGCGAAGTCGATGAGGGAGAGGGGGACATGCCGTTCGTTGGTACTCATGACCACGACGGTACGCCGGGACTAGCGGGTGCGGCGCAGGCGGATTCCGATGACGATGGAGAGCACGCCGAACAGCAGGGCGTAGACGCCGAGGATCCAGGCGAGGGCGACGAGACCACCGGCCGGTTCGGCCAGGGCGACACCACCCAGCAGGACGCCGAAGACGATGTTGAGCAGGCCGGTCGCCAGGCTCCAGCCCCCGGCGTGGGCGGCGGTGCGGGCGATGCCGGTGATGACCAGGCCCAGTGCCATGATCCACAGCACGGCCATGGCGCCGACAATGGCGAAGGCGACGGGGAAGAGCAGGACGCCGACACCGGCGAGCGCGGTGATGATGCCGGAGAACATGGTGAACCCGCATCCGGCGCCGTGGGAACGCTGCTGCACGGCCAGTCCGACGGTGCTGAAGCCGTCGACGACGAGCCACAGTCCGACGACCAGGCCCACGACGGTCGCGGTCTCCATCGGGAAGAAGAGCAGCGCCAGACCGACGACCACACTCAACCCGCCTCGCCACAGGAGCATCTTTCCGCCGGTGTCGCGGAGATGCCGACCGAGGTGAGGGCCGGGTACTGCATAAGAACACTCGGAGGTGTCCCCAGGACGGGTAATCATGGCGACTGATCGTAGACCCGCCTACGGATACCGCACAACTCCTATCGGACTTGCTGAATCGGTACGGACGGACGGTCAGGCGTCCATCTGCCCTGACCTGCGCATACGGACGGAAATGACGATCGCCGAGATACCCAGGATCAGGGCGTACACGCCGGCGACCCACGCCAGGGTCCACACGTTGTCGACCGGGTTGAGTACGGCCAGGACTCCAAGGAGGACACCGAAGACCACGTTGAGTACACCGGCGGCGACCGTCCAGCCGGTACGCAGTGTCCGCGGCACGCTCAACTGGGTGACGCCGCTGACAACGAGGCCGAGTGCCAGGAACCCGATGATGAAGAACGAGCTGACGACCGCGAAGATGCCGGGGAGCAGCAGGACGGCGATGCCGGCGACGACGGAGATCACGCCCTCGGCCAGTGTCCAGCCCCACGGCGCTCCGGCCTTCTTCAGGTCCACGGCCTGGCCGGAGGCGACGAGACCGTCGACGATCATCCAGGCCCCGACGAACAGACTCATGACGATGGCGGAGCTGAAGGGGAACAAGATCAGCAGGAGACCCATGACCACACCGACGATGCCCCGCCAGAGGAGGAACCGGGCGCCCCTGCGGAGGAGTGACGAACGGAGAGAGGTGGAGAGGGAGGACATGGGGCGGCTTCTTTCCGGAGGGGTCGAGGGGGACTGCGGTACCTTTCCCACGATAGGTCGGATCGGAGGTGTCTCAGTGGGACCTGTGGGTGTTCCAGGCGCCCCATAGGCGGGAGTAATGCCCCCCGGCGGCGACGAGTTCGTCGTGGGAACCGTCCTCGAGGATACGGCCGTGGTCCATGACGATGATCCGGTCGCAGGCAGCGGCCTGGGAGAGCCGGTGTGCGATGACCAGGCCGGTGCGTCCCCGCAGGGCGATGTCGGCGGCGGCGTCGAGGGCGGCGGCGTGGGAGGACCCTGCTTCGGCGGTCGCCTCGTCGAGGATCGCCAGGTCCGGGTCGGCGATCAGGAGCCGCGTCAGTGCCAGGTGCTGCTGCCGGGCGGCGCTGAGGGGATGCCCCTGTGCACCCAGCGGGGAGTCCAGCCCGTCGGGGAGTTCGTCGAGGAGGCCGTCGGCGCCGATTCGTCCCAGGGCCTCGAGGAGGACATCGTCGTCGACCCCGGGTGCGGCGAGGGTGAGGTTGTCGCGCAGCGTGCCGGCGAAGACGTGTGTCTCCTGGCTGATGAGCATGGTGTCCGTCGGCGCACTGACGGTGCCGCTGGTCGGACGGTGGATGCCCGCGATCAGCGCGGCCAGCGTGGTCTTCCCCGCACCGGAGGTGCCCACCACCGCCACGCGTTGCTCGGCGGGGACGGTGAGGCAGACGCCGTGGAGGACGTCGGTGTCGCCACGGCGGTCGGGGTCGTAGGAGAAGCAGACGTCGTCGACGACCACGGCGTGGTCGGTGTGCCCGGAGTCGGCGGTGGTGCCGCCGGTGGTGTCGTCGACGCTGCCGCGTTCGGCGCGTTCGGCCCGGTCGGCGAGGTCGGTGACGCCGATAATGCGCGCCAGCGACGCGGCGGCGGCCTGCAGGCTGTCGATCTCCATCATCAGCCCGCGCAGCGGTCCCTGCAGACGCAGGAAGTACAGCACTGCGGCGGTCGCGGCCCCGACGGTGACGGCATCGGTGTCGACCAGGGCGTACCCGGTGCCCGTCACCACGCACACCACGACGATGAACGACAGGTCGATACGCCACGCGAACATCGTCTGCACGGTGCGGGCCCGCAGCGCCCAGGTCGCCACCGCCCAGGACGACGTGGCGACGCGCCGGGTGTGCCACGCCGACAGCCGGTACGCCAGGACGGTGTCCAGGCCCGTCAGCGCCGACAGCAGGTGGTGGGCACGGGTGCCGAAGGCGGCGCGTTCCGCCGCGTACAACGGCGGGGCGGTGCGCACGTACCACCGCAGCGACAGCCAGTACAGGGGGACCCCCACCAGCAGGGTCAGTCCGAACCTCCAGTCCAGCAGGAACAGGGCGCCCAGGGTCAGCAGAATGGTGAACACTGTGCGCGACAGCGACGGCAGGACCTGGGACAGTGCCTCGGAGACCTGGGCGACGTCGTCGCTGGCACGGGAGATCAGGTCACCGGTGCCGGAACGCTCGACCTGGTCCTGCGGCATCGACAGGGCGGTGGACACGAGGCGTTCGCGCAGGGTGGCCAGCAGCCGTTCGAGGACGCGGGAGGCCAGGAGGACGCCCAGCACGCCCAGCGCGGACGCGGCGATGACGGACACTGCGATCAGCATCCCGTAGAGCCAGATCGGGCGCGGGGCACCGTCTCCGGAGATGTCGTCGACGATGGAGCCGAGCAGGGCCGGCGTGACGAGCTCCAGTGCGGCCGCACCGGCGGAGATCATGGCCGCGAGGATCAGCAGGCCACGTCGTCCGGCCAGGGCGTCCCACACCGCAGCGGTGGAGCGGCGTCCGGTGGCGACGGGGAGGCGGTGGGGTACGTCGCCGGTGCGCGGGTCGGTGGCGCTCACAGGTCCACCACCCGGTCGCAGTGGGCCAGCAGCGCGGGGGACCCGGTGACGACCAGTGTGACCCGCCCGGCGCGGAACGCCCCAAGGCGCGAGGCGACGGAGTTCTCGGTGACGGCGTCGACGGCGGTGGTCGGATCGTGCAGGACGAGGACCGGAGGGTCCGCGGCGAGGGCACGTGCCAGCGCGATGCGCTGACGTTGGCCACCGGACAGCCGGGTTCCGCCGTCCCCGACGTGGGTGTCGAGGCCGTCGGGCAGTGAGGCGACGATGTCGTCGCAGGCGGCGGCGTGCAGGGCACCGGGAACACGGTCGGTGTCGGTGTCGGTTCCGTTGTCGGTTCCTCGGGGAGCGAGGTTCTCGGCGATGGTGCCGTCGAACAGGTCGGCGGCGTGCGGGGCGGTGAGCACGGTGGCCCGGTAGGCCTCCAGTGGCAACGACGCGGCGTCGGCGTCCGTTCCGTCCAGCAGGACTGCCCCGGACCCGTCCGGGGACCGTCCGTCGGAGAGCAGGGCGACGAGTTGTCGGGCTGCCGGGCCGCTGGCCCGTACCCCGACCATCTCATCGGAGGCGGCGTGGAGGACCGCGCCGGTGTGCCGGGTGACGCGGATGCCCGTCGCGGCCACCGCGTCGGCTGGACCGGTGCTGTCGGTGTTGTCGGCGTTGTCGGTGCCCTCGTGGGCGACGGGCGTGCGGAGCAGGTCGAGCACCCTGCCCGCCGAGGCGACCCCGGTCGCCCAGACCGCACCGGAGTTCGCCGGCAGCATCGTCAACGGGTTGACGAGGAACTGGGTGACACCGACCACGGCGATGAGCTCACCGACGCTCAGGCGTCCGGTCAGCGCCAACCAGGCGGCGCAGACCGTCAGGGCGGCGATGAAGACGCCGGTCACACCGTTCATCGACACCATGAAGACCGCCCGAGACGTCCTCGCCCGGAGGGCACCGTCCAGTGCGGTACGGCTGACCTGTGAGTACCGCCGTGACGCCTCGTCCTCCGCGCGCAGTCCCTTGATCATCCGGTAGCCGGTGATCAGGTCGGACGCCCGGCCTGTCGCGTCGGCGGCCAGCGCCTGCTGCTCGCGGCTGCGCTGCTGCAGCGGACGCCCGGCGGCGGTCATCACCCACAGCATCAACGGGCTCCCCACCAGCACCGCGAGTCCGAGGGGCCAGGAGATGGTCAGCAGGATCACCGCCGAGGCGAGGATCGCGGCGACCTCGCCGACGGGGTAGATGCCCAACTGCATGGTGGCGGCCAGCCGGAACACGTCGCCGGTGGCCACCGACAGCATTGCCCCGCCGAGTCGCCGGTCCTTCATTCCCGCAGGATGGAGCAATCGTTCCGTGACCTGCGTCCGCAGCCGGTGTTGCACGGTCTGCATGCCGAAGAACCCCAGCCGGGAGCCGAAGCGGAACGACAGCGACATCACCACGACATCGAGGACCAGGGCCGCCGTCCACAGCAGCAGCTGACCCAGATCACCCGCGGCGATCCCTCTGTCCACGGCGACACCGGCGATCACGGGGAGGCCGGCGGCGGCGATGTTGGACAGGATCAGCAGGCCGCCACCCGGCAGGGTGAATCTCTTCGCCCCCAGGATGACCCGCCAGGTGAAGCGGGCGGGCGACACACCGTCGTCGAAGGCGACCGGAGAGGCGACGAGGGGGCGCTCCGGTGCCTGGAGCAGCAGCGGCCACCGGAGGCCGAAGGCGTGGCTGCGCAGCGATTCACCGTCGGTCGCGACCGGGGAGGCGTGGGTCATGGTTCTCCTGTTCAGGTCTGCGGGACCGGCGGTGGGGTGGTGCGGGGACTCCGCGTACGCTATCACGATATAAGTGAGGTTCACCTCATATGAGGTAGAGGTAACTCCCCGGCACCCGGGCCGCGTGTAGCGTTCACGACATGGACCTGCTCGAAAGAATCGCGGCGGAACGCGGGAACCTGTCTCCGGCTGAGGCCAGGGTCGCCGAGTTCATGGCGGCGAACCCTCACAGCGTGGGGCACCATTCAGCACTCCGGCTCGCGGGGGCTGTCGGCGTCAGTGACGCCACCGTGGTGCGTACCGTCCGTCGACTCGGCTTCGCCGGGCTCGACGATCTCCGCGAGCGGCTCGCCGAGGACCTGTCCCGGGGCGGCCGGATGGAGTCGTCCCTGCGGGCGGGCGGAGTGTCACGGGCCATCGGCGAGCGCGTCGGCGGGGCGGAGGCGCTCATGGACCGGATGGATGAGCAGGACCTCCTCCACGTGGTGGACCTCATGGGTGGCGCCGACCGGATCGTCCTGGTCGGATTCGGGCCGTCCCGGCACATCGCAGACTATGCGGCGGCGAGGTGTCTACGCGCCGGACTCCCGGCGGTGTCGATGGGGACGACCGGCAGAGGTTTCGCCGACGAGGTCGCCGTGCTCGCCGACGGCGACCTCGTCCTGCTGCCCGCCTACGACGACACGTCGGCGGAGGGGGACGTGTTGTTCCTGCGCGCCGGGGAACTCGGGATTCCCGTCGCCCAGCTGACCGAAGGGCTGTTGAGTTCGGATCCCCGCAGTGCGGTGTCACTGGGGGTGGGGAGGGGAAACCCGGAGTTCAGTCCCAGTTACGTTCCGACCGTCGCGGTGTTGGAGACGGTGATCGTCGCCACGGCGGCGAAGGATCCGGAGCGAAGTGCGGCAGCCGGGCATCTGGTGGACCGGCTGCGGGGTGAACTCGGGCGGTAGTCAGTTCCGCTCGATCACGGCCCCGTGGACGTCGACGGTTCCCTCGTCGCCGGATGTGCCGGGGATGTTCGGGGCGCCCCGCACTCCGAAGCCGTAGAGACCTGACGGAGCCCCGGGTGTGAACCGGATCTGGGCTCCGGGCAGGTGAACCGTCGTCTCATCGTGCCTGCACCCCAGGAGCCCGGCGAGCCGACGGGTGGACTCGGCAGGTGCGTCACTACGTACCAGGAGGTAGGCGAGGTCCGGGCCGGAGACGCAGGCGGGCTCAGGATCGCCACCCTGGCTGATCCGGTGGTCGGCACGCATCGCCGCAATCGTGGACCGTGGCGGGTCGTAGCTGATGAAGAAGGGGAACCATGTGGGAGCGTCGGAAATGAAGACCTCGGTGAAGCCGGCGTTCTTCTCCTCGAAGCGGACGTCTGCGATCCGGACGTCGTAGTCGCCCGCCTCGAGCGCACGCGCAGTCGCGTGGGCGTCGGGGACGTGGACCGCGAAACTGACCAGTCCTGGTGTGGTGGCGGCCTCGACGGACGGACGCATGAGGGACAGGGTGTGGGCATACGGTGAGTCGGCTGTTGCGTCCCAGTCGTCGATCGTCGCAAGCTCGACATAACGTTCGTCGTCGACGCCCCAGGCGGCGTTGCGGAATCCCGGCATCGACAGTGCGGTGTGCGTCGGTAGGTTGAGGGAGGTGTAACACGTCATGGCGTCCTCGAGGTCGTCGACAACGTGGATGAGGTGATCGAAAGAGTACGGCTGTTCATCGTGCTCTGACATTGGTGGCTCCTTCACGGAATAGAACATGCGTAAAGCAAGGCTACCCATAATTAACAGGGGGCGGAGAATGTGGCCGGGGAGAGTGGCTGGGAGATTCGCCGTTTTTCGTGATACGCGGCACAGGTCAGCTATCCTGTCTCCTGAGGTAGTTATCGTTTCAGAAGAGGTCCAGGTCACATGAGTTCCATTGTCGGCACCGGGCGTATTTCCCGGCGCCTCGTTCTCCACGGAGTCGTCGCGCGGGCGTACGACGTGGCGCCCTCGGACGCTGTGGGCTCTATCCTGCCTCTCGCCTCATCGCTGGCCGCGACTCGGTCAGTTCCGCGACTTCCGAATGATGTGACGTGCGGAGGCATCCGGGTACTTCGACTGTTGTCGCAAACATCACGGGTGCCGACCGCTATGATCCTCGTGACGGACGACGACGGCGGCAACGATGACTTGTCTGCATCTGTTCCACAACTCACCAGCGCTATTGACGAGCGAAAGCAGTAGGAGACTACACAATGTCCAACGACGACAATAAGGCCCAGCCGATGAAGCTGCAGCCGCCTGTCGCCCAGGCGCCAGGTGCGCCGGCCGCTCCATCGGCTCCGGCGACGCCCGCCGCCCCGGCCGCTTCCGCCGAGCCGGACGCTGCCGCCACCCCGACGGCGCCGGAAACACCCGTTGACACTGCTCCGGCAGCAGACAGCGCACCTGCGACGAGTCCTGAGACGACCTCGGAGCCTGCTGCGCCGGGTGCTCCGATGAAGCTTTCCGCTCCGGGTGCGCCGGGTGCCCCGTCGGCTCCGGGTGCGCCGTCGGCTCCGGCCGCGCCTGCCGCTTCTTCGGCCCCGTCGGCTCCGGCA
This sequence comes from Corynebacterium sp. USCH3, assembly GCF_037619475.1. Classification (NCBI taxonomy): domain Bacteria; kingdom Bacillati; phylum Actinomycetota; class Actinomycetes; order Mycobacteriales; family Corynebacteriaceae; genus Corynebacterium; species Corynebacterium sp. USCH3. The sequence goes on along the minus strand of NZ_JAQPZT010000002.1, from coordinate 582,579 downwards.
GCGCCGAGCGCCCCGTCGGCTCCTGCCGCGCCGGGTGCACCGGCAGCTCCTGCCGCGCCGAGTGCTCCGGGTGCCCCGAGCGCCCCGGGTGCCCCGTCGGCTCCGGGTGCGCCGGGTGCCCCGGGTGCGCCGAGCGCCCCTGCCGCGCCGGGTGCCCCGGGTGCGATGTCGGCCCCCGGAGCCCCGTCGGCGCCGGGTGCTCCCGGTGCTCCTGCGTCCCCCGGCGCTGCTGCGCCGGCCGCGCCGGGTGCGCCGGCGGCTGCCGCCACCGCAACCGCCCCGAAGACCGGCGGTGCGGCCAAGACCGCGGCAAAGGAAAAGCCGAAGAAGAAGCGCGAGCCGATCATGATCGGCGAGAAGTCCCTCGGACAGTGGGGCAAGCTCGCCGGCATCGGCCTGGTCATCGCCGCCGTGGCCGTCGCGGTGGTCATCTTCGTGGCCCGCTGGATCTACGACCTCTCCGGGGTCCAGAACTTCATGGACACCTACCCCGGTGAGTACCACCTCCCCGACTTCGTCGACGACGGCTTCCCGGCCTGGGCCCGCTGGACCCACTTCCTGAACTTCTTCTTCATGGCGATGATCATCCAGTCCGGTCTACGCGTCCGCCAGCAGCAGAAGCCGCCGGCGGTGTGGCAGCCGAAGAAGGGTGGCAAGAAGATCAGCATCCACCTGTGGCTGCACACGAGCCTGGACCTGCTGTGGATCCTCAACGGTGTCGTGTTCATCGTGCTGCTGTTCATCAGTGGTCACTGGGCACGAATCGTGCCGACCAGCTGGGACGTCTTCCCCAACATGCTCACCAACATGCTCCAGTACGCCTCGCTGCAGTGGCCGACGGAGAACGGCTGGGTCAACTACAACAGCCTCCAGCAGATCATGTACTTCGTCATCGTCTTCATCGCCGCGCCGCTGGCGATCATCTCCGGGTTGCGGATGAGCGAATGGTGGCCGAAGGACGCCACGAAGCTGAACAAGATCTACCCGGCGCCGCTGGCGCGCAAGATCCACTTCCCGACGATGCTGTTCTTCGTGATGTTCATTGTCGTCCACGTTTTCCTGGTCTTCGCCACCGGGATGACCAAGAACCTCAACCACATGTTCGCCGGTACCCCGGCCGAAGGCTGGGGCGGGTTCTTCTGGATGCTCGGTGCGGTGATCGTCACCGTCGGCGTGCTCTTCGCCACCCGCCCGCTGGTGCTCGCACCGATCGCCTCGCGCTTCGGACAGGTCAGCGCCCGCTAGCCTCCGAGTCAAATGCTGAGGTAGCGCAGAAACCACGCGGAAACCACGCAGAACGCGGGGGTCGGCGTCCCTTACCTGGGACGCCGACCCCCGCGTTCCGTATCGTCAGGTCAGGTCAAGGCAGGCGGTAGGTCCACTCGTCGGTGGAGAACTTCTCGTCGCAGCGCGTCTGCGCGGCAGCGAGGTCCTCGGCCGTGATGGTTCCCTCCGTCGCAGCGTACTTGTCCCGGAAGTGGTTGTAGAACACCTCCAGGATCTCCGAACGGGGCATCTGTGTCTGTGACCTCATCGGGTCGACACGCTTGACCGCGGAGCGTTGCCCCTTGTCCCGCATCTTCTCCTTCCCGATGCGTAGGACCTCCAGCATCTTCTCCGCGTCGATGTCGTAGGACATCGTCACATGGTGGACCATCCAGCCGTTGCTGAAGCGTTTCTGCGCCGCTCCGCCGATCTTGCCCTGTTCGGAGGCGATGTCGTTCAGCGGGACATAGCGCGCCCGGATCCCGACCTTCTCCAACGCCTCCATCGTCCATTCATCCAGGAACGGGTACGACTGGGCGAAGCTCAGTCCGTCCACCAGCGACTGGGGGACCACCAGCGAATACGTCACACAGTTGCCCGGTTCCATGAACATCGCCCCACCGCCGGTGACACGGCGGGACACGGTGATGCCGTGGCGGTCCGCGCCCTGCTGGTTGATCTCGTTGGAGTAGGACTGGAAGGAACCGATCACCACCTGTGGGGCATTCCACTCCCACAGCCGCATGAACGGCCTGCGGCGTCCCGCCGCCACATCCTCGGTGAGGGTCTCGTCCAGGGCGACGTTGACCATCGGATCGACGCTGGGCCCGTGGATAACCTCCAGGTCGAGGTCCTCCCAGCTCACGGCATGACCGAGCGCACGGCGCACTGCCACGCCGACTCCGTCCGGCGTGATGCCGAACAGGACGTCATCGGGATGCAGTGCCGCGGTGATGCTCGAGGACACGTCGGCGGCACTCAGATCGGCCGGGGCGCCCTCCAGCGCCTGTGTCATCCGGAGGAGGGTTTCGTCAGGTTCCAGGAAGAAGTCGCCGGCGATGCGGACGCCAGACAGGGTGCCCGGAGACGAGGCGCCTGCCCCACTGACATCGAGATCGACGACGATGAGTTTCCCACCGGGAACCTTGTATTCTCCGTGCATCGGCTGGCCTTCCTTCAATCGTGGGCGGGGCCGGAGCGGACCGGCCCGTTTTCACCGCGGACCAGCCTACGCCGGTCGACGGCGGTCACCCACGCAACGCCAGTGCGAAGGGGAGCACCCCGCGGGCCCCGGCCCGGCGCAGCTCTCGTCCGGCCATCGTCATCGCCCACCGCGAACCGATCTCGGTGTCGACCAGCAGGACGACCCGGTCCTTGACCGCTTCGGCGGTAGCCGGTTCAACGTGGAAGGCGCCGTAGAGATTCTGCACCCGGTAGGCACTGTTGACGTCGGGGGATCCCGGGTCACGGGTGAAGGACAGGTGGCCGGCGTCTGCCATCCGTCCGATCCGTGCCAGGCCCTGTGCCAGGTCAGAACACGTCACCGGACGGGGTGTGCCCGGCATGCCGACGACCACGGTGGGGCGTTCGTCCCAGTCCCATTCCTGAAGCACGGTGATGCACCAGTCCGCGATATTCTTCGGCACCGGTGCGTCGTCGGCGCCGGGAGCCAGGAATCCCCTCAACACCTGGCCCGGTCCGAGGTCGGTGAACCGTGCGACGACCCGACCCTCGGCCACCCGCTCGTCGACCGGGATCCTGCCTTTCAACGGCACCCCGATCGTCGCCATGCCGGAAGGCCACTGGCCACGCGTCTCCACCGGGACGCCGATCCCCGACAGGATGCGGCGTGCGCCGGAGGTCCGGTCGTCGGTGACGTCGGCATCCCACCACTGGCCGGCGCAGACATCGCACCGGCCACAGTCACGGGCGTGGGGGTCGTCGAGGGTTTCGGCGAGGAACCGCATCCGGCACCGGTGACCGGCCTCGTACTCGAGCATGGCGTCCGCCTCGTGCCGGCGAGCCTGAGCCACCGCCGCATAGCGCTCCGCGTCGTAGGACCACGGGACGCCGGTGGCGACGAATCCACCCTGGACCCGGTCGACGGCCCCGTCGACCTGAAGGGTCTTCAGCAACAGGTCCAGGCGGGAGCGTTTCACCCCGACCAACGGTTCCAACGCGGGTACCGACAGCGGGGATTCCGCATCGGCCAGGGCGGCCAGCACGGCCTGCGCCTCACCGTCGTCCGGCATGGACGCCGTCGCGAAGTACTCCCAGATGTTCGGGTCCTCGCCACCAGGCAGCAGGAGGACGTCCGCGTTGTCCGTGGCGCGACCTGCGCGACCGACCTGCTGGTAGTAGGCCACCGCGGAACTCGGGGCACCCAGGTGGACGACGAAACCGAGGTCGGGTTTGTCGAACCCCATGCCCAGTGCACTGGTGGCGACCAGTGCCTTGAGTTCGTTGTCCTTCAACGACTGCTCCAGCCGTGCCCGGTCCTCGGCGTCGGTGCGTCCGGTGTAGGTCGCCACGTCCCAGCCGGCCTCCGCCAGCGCTCTCGTCGTGTCTTCGGCGGCGGAGACGGTCAGGGTGTAGATGATGCCGGAACCGTGGAAGTCCCCGAGATGCTGGGCCAGCCACCCGATGCGGTGTTCGGCGGTGGCTGTCGGGGCGACGCCGAGACGAAGTGAGTCCCGGGACAGGGCACCGCGGACGACCATCGTGTCCTCGCCGAGTTGCGCGGCGACGTCGGCGACCACGCGGCTGTTCGCCGTCGCCGTGGTCGCCAGCACCGGAAGCTCGGCAGGCAGGCCGTCGAGGAGGGCACCGATCCGGCGGTAGTCGGGCCGGAAGTCGTGCCCCCAGTCCGAGATGCAGTGCGCTTCGTCGACCACGATCATCCCCACCCCGGCGCGTGACGGGTCGAGGAGAACGTCGAGGACGTTCCTGCGGAAGCTCGGGTTCGTCAGCCGTTCCGGCGAGATCAGCAGGACATCGAGGTCACCAGCGGTGAGACTGTCCAGCACGGACGACCATTCGGTCGCGTTCGACGAGTTGATGGTTGCCGCGTGCACTCCGGCGCGCTCGGCCGCGGCGACCTGGTCACGCATCAGTGCCAGTAGCGGGGAGATGATCAACGTCGGTCCGCGTTCAGCACCGTAGCCTTCCCGGATGAGGCGGGCGGCGACGAAGTACACGGCCGATTTTCCCCACCCGGTCCGCTGGACGACGAGGACGCGTCTGTGGTCGTTGACGAGCGCCGCGACGGCCTCGAACTGTCCGTCGCGGAAGTTGGCGTCGGCACGTCCGGTGAGTTCACGCAGGATCTCGGTGGCACGGACGCGGAGTCGGTCGTCGAAGGGGTTGTCGCTCGGCATGGGCTCCACCATAGAACACACCCCGGACACGGAAACCCGGGCCGGACGGCCGGACGGGCCTACCGTTTCCAGTCGTCCGAACGGACCACCACGATCCCCAGACAGATGACAGTGAGGACGATGACGCCACCCACCGTCATCATCAGGTACCCCAGGGCCCACAGTCCGGTGATGTCAGCCCCGTCGGCATCGACCGCATAGGCCGTGGTGAGGCTGGACAGTCCGCCGAGCGCCACGGTGAACGGCCCCGTCCATGGCCACCGGGTCCGGTTGCCCAGCCACACCAGGACGGCGAAGGCGGAGACGGTGGCACCGACCGCGAGCACCGGCGCGATACTGCCCGGTGGGGCCCAGCTGAACCAGACCAGCCAGAGCAGGATCCCCGCCACCACGCCGGAGATGGCGGCTGAGGTGTTGCCCATCCGGGCACGGTCGTCGGACGGGGGAGCGGACCTCTTTCGTTCGACGGTATGGACGGCCACCAGAATCAGGGCGCAGACCAGCAGCAGGGGTGCGCCGAACTGCGTCATCGTGAACCCGGTGTCGAGGAGGTTCCCGGCAAGGTGCATGTCGCTCACCGTGCCCGGCTCCGGACCAGGACGATGCCGGTGGCGATGGCCGCCAGGATGAATCCGGCGATGAAGACGATCATCAGGTAGCCCACACCCCACAGGCCCGTGGTGTCGTAGAAGCTGGCATCGACGGCGTAGGCGGAGGAGAACCCGAACAGTCCGCCGAGCGCCACGACGAACGGCCCCGTCTGCCGCCACCGGGTGACGGCCCCGATCCCGACGACGGCAGTGAGGGCGGTGACGACGGCTCCGACGATCGCCCAGGTCGCATAGCCGGCAGGATTGCCCCAACTGAACCAGAGCAGCCACAGCGAGACACCGACCGCGACACCGGATACCGCGGCGCCGACATTGCCCAGCGCCCGACCGTCCGTCCGGAGTTCGTCGGCGTTCTCGCGCTCCGACAGGTGCATGAACACCAGCACGAGAGCCGGAACCCCCATGGGAATACCGCCGAACAGCAGAACCACCCGCAATACTCCCAGAAGCGTATCCACGGTACTCATGTTTCTCAGCCTAGTGAATGTTAACCGTATTGGCATCGCCGGGAAACATTTACCCGCTAACATAACGGCGATGGGATTGAGAACACGTAAACTCCTGCGCAGCCCCGCCGTGATGATCGGGGTGGGAGCGGTCGCCGGAATGGTCTTCGGACTGATTGTCGGTGACTGGGCGGCGAACCTGCAGTTTATCGGGGACATGTTCATCCGGTTGATCCAGATGTCGATCGTCCCCCTCGTCATGGCGTCCGTCATTGTCGCCACCGGGTCAATGTCCGGAAAGGGGACAGGGCTTGTCGCGGCCCGGACATTCGGATGGATGCTGGCCTTCTCCTTCCTCGCCGCCGTTCTCGCCTGGGGTCTCGGCAGCGTGATTCGTCCCGGGGACGGCATGGTCTTCACCGGTGAGTTGGACCCGTCACTGGAGGAGGGGGCACGGCAGGCGGGCACCTGGCAGGACACCCTGCTGGGATTCGTGTCCACCAACGTCGTCGAGGCGATGGCGAGTGCCGACATGCTGCCGATCATCGTGTTCTCCCTCATCTTCGGGATCGCGCTGAACCGCTACATGGCGCAGACCGGGAACCGGACGTTGATCGGGATCTTCGAGGGGATCCAGGCGGTGGTCCTCACCATGATCCAGTACGTGATGTACATCGCGCCCCTGGGCGTGTTCTGCCTGCTGGCCGCGCTGACCGGTGAGCAGGGGATCGCGGTGATCACCTCTGCAGTCAAGTACCTCATGGCCACCTTGACCGGTGTGCTGATCCTCATGGTGGTCTTCGTCCTCGTCATCTGGGCACGGACCCGGTTGAACGTGTGGAAGCTGCCGCCCAAGCTGGTGGAGCAGACGGTTGTCGCGGTGACGACCACGAGCTCTGCCGTCACCTTCCCGACCGTGCTGCGCAACACCGTGGAGAAGGTCGGGGTGAGCCCGAGGGTCGCGAACTTCACCCTCTCCATCGGTCTGACCATGGGTTCCTACGGGGCGGTCCTCAACTACATGATCGTGATCCTGTTCCTGGCGCAGGCGGGGGGAGTGGAGCTGAGCTTCGGGCAGATCGTCCTGGGCGTGGCACTGTCGATCATGCTGAACATGGGGACGATCACCGTCCCCGGTGGTTTCCCGGTCGTCGCCATGTTCCTCGCGGCGTCCCTGGACCTTCCCGTCGAGGCCGTCGGCCTGTTGATTGCGGTGGACTGGTTCACCGGGATTCTGCGGACCTTCCTCAACGTCAACGGCGACACCTTCGTGGCGATGCTGGTGGCGGCGTCCGACGACGACATCGACCGCGACATCTACAACGGACACCGGGCCTTTGACCCCGACATCGATCTTGAACCCGACAGCGCCCCCGACGCTCCCACGGACCGGGGTCTGGCATCGGAGGGGACGTGACGACGGATCCGTTGACCGGGGGAGTCGGGTGCGCTCACTGGCGAACCTCCCGTGACGTCGTCGCGATCAGGTTCCACTGCTGTGGTCGGGCCTACCCGTGTCTGCACTGTCACGACGAGGCGGAGGACCACCGCATCGTGCCGTGGCCCCGCGAACTCTTCGACACCGGGGAGGCCGTCCTGTGCCGGAGGTGCGGACACTGGATGACGGTGAGCGCGTACCTCGACAGTGGATCGTCCTGCCCGGCGTGCGCAGCGGAATTTAATCCGGGGTGCTCGTTGCACGCCCACCTGTACTTCGACATCGGAGTCGGGTGACCGGCAGAGGGGCGGACACCGACATGGTTGAAACCGTGCGCTGCAGCATGGTATGCAGGCAAGGAGCAGCAGGTACAGTCTGCGGGTGACGGGCCGCCGGTCGGTCCGGAACCGACATGTTCACCGGATACCTACACTTTTTGGAGAGTCACCGTGACCCCTACACCGGTTGCCGCACCACTGGAGCTGCCGTGCGGCACCACACTGAAGAACCGTCTCGTGAAAGCGGCGACGAGCGAGGGCCTGGCGACGCCGTCGGGCGGGCCGTCCAACCAGCACCTCGACCTGTACCGGCGGTGGGCACACGGAGGGTCCGGCCTGGTGGTGACCGGCGGGGTCATGGTCGACTCCGAACACCGGGGGGAGCCGGGGTCGGTCGTGGCCACCGATGACCGCCACCTCGACATGCTGCGCAGTTGGGCGACGGCCGGCACCGTGAACGACACCCACCTGTGGATGCAGCTCAACCACCCCGGCAAGCAGTCGCCGCGGAGCATCAACAAGTACCCCGTCGCCCCCAGCGCGGTGCCCCTGGGGGGACGCATCGGGCGCTACTTCGCCGACCCGCGTGAGCTCACGGTCTCCGACATCGAGTTGATCGTGTGGCGCTTCGCCTACACCGCGCTCATCGCACGCGAGACGGGCTTCACCGGTGTGCAGATCCAGGCGGGTCACGGCTACCTCATCAACCAGTTCCTGTCCCCGGCGGACAACCTGCGTTCTGACGAGTACGGCGGCGACCTGGACGCACGGATGCGGTTGCTCGTCGAGGTCTACGGCGCGGTGCGCAAGAAAGTCGGCGACGACTTCCCGGTCTCCGTGCGACTCAATGCCTCGGACGGGGTGCCCGGCGGTTTCGGTGAGGAGGAGTCGCTCCAGGTCGCGCAGAAGCTCGCCGAGCTGGGCGTGGACGTCATCGAGATCTCCGGCGGCACGTACGCCACCCCGTTGATGCTCGGCGACGAGGTCGACGCCACCGGCGAGACCGGGGAGATCTTCTTCGGGGACCACGCCCGCGCCGTCCGTGACGCGGTGGATGTTCCCGTCCTCGTCACCGGTGGCTTCCGGTCTGCCGCGGACGTCGAGCGTGGTCTGGACGAGGGGATGGGTGATCTGGTCGGGATGGCGCGGCCCATGGTGCTGCTCCCGGAGCTGGCCAATGAGATCATCAACCACGGTGACCGTGAGCGCGTGCGTCTGCCCCGGTTGACCACGCATCTCGAGTCGTTGGACGAGCACACCGAGTCACTGATGGGGACGACCTGGTACGAGATGCAGATGGACCGGATCACTGACGGGCGTGCCGTCGGGGGCGACGGGCTGGCCGCCCTGTGGTACGCAGCGAAGCGTCACGGGGTGCGGGCGGTGTTCCCGCGTCGCTGACGTCCGTGCCGCCGGGAGTCGCCAGGAGCCGGTCGTTGATGTCGTTGATGTCGTTGACGGCTGCGGTGGACACACCTACACTTGTGAGCACTGTAAACATTTGGTCGACTCCACGGTACGGAAGGCACGATGGCAGAAGCACACGATCACACAACCACCCCGGAAAGCCCGGAACGCCCCTATGACGTGGTGCTTTTCGGAGCGACCGGGTTCGCCGGCGGCCTCACCGCGGACTACATCGCAGGCCGACTTCCGCAGCAGGGTCGGCTGGCCCTCGCGGGTCGGAACCGGAGCAAGCTCGAGGCCGTCCGGGACCGTCTGACCGGCATCAATCCGGCACTGTCTGACATGGACCTGCTGCACGCCGACTCCACGGACCCCGCGTCCCTGGTCAGTGTGGCACGGTCGGCGAAGGTCGTCATCAGCACGGTGGGGCCGTACCTGGAGTACGGCGCCCCCCTCGTCGCCGCGTGTGCACAGGAGGGGACCGACTACGTGGACCTGACCGGGGAACCGGAGTTCGTCGACCGGATGTTCCTGGACCATGACGCCACCGCCCGCAGGACCGGTGCCCGTCTCGTGCACGCGTGCGGTTTCGACTCTGTCCCCCATGACCTCGGCGCCCTCTACACCGCCATGCAGCTCCCCGGGGAGGGGGCGATGGAGATGCGCGGCGTGGTCCGTACCAATGCGGCGCTGTCGGGGGGAACCCTGCAGTCAGGACTGACACAGTTGTCCCGGCTGTGGCCGATGCGTCAGGCGGCGAGGCAGCGGCGGCAGCTGGAGACGCGGCCGTCCGGTCGTCGGGTCCGTCTGTCGTTGGGGCGGCCACGACGGGACACGGTCACGGGCACCTGGCTGATTCCCCTGCCCACGATCGACGGGCAGATCGTCGTGCGCTCGGCGGCGGCGCGGGCCGACTACGGGACGGATTTCACCTACTCACACAACGCCGGAGCGCGGAAGTTCCGGACGGTACCCGCATCCGTTGTCGGCTTCGCGCTGGGGTTGGTCGCCGTGCAGGTCCCACCGGTCCGGCGGGCGATCGCCAGGCGAATCCCCACCGGGGACGGCCCGTCGCAGGAGCGTCGGGACAGGACGTGGTTCACCGTCGACCTCGTCGGATCCGAAGCAGGGGCGACGGTGCACACGCGGGTCAGCGGCGGAGATCCGGGCTACACCGACACCGCGAAGATGCTGGCGGAGTCCGCACTGTCGCTGGCGTTCGACGACAACCCGGATATCGCCGGCCAGCTCACCCCCGCGACCGCGATGGGGGAGAATCTCATCGACCGGCTCTCTACGGCAGGGATCTCCTTCGAGATCGTCGGCTGAGCGGCACCGGACTCCGGCCGTGTCGCTGGGGTACCCTGTGTGGATGACAGCTCCCCTGGATGACGGCCCCTTCTTCCACGGCACCGCAGTACCCCTGCGGCCCGGCGACCTGTTGACCGCCGGTCACCCGTCGAACTACCGTCCCGACGTGGTCATGAACCACGTGTACTTCACCGCGTTGCCGGACGGGGCGGGTCTGGCGGCGGAACTGGCGGTCGAGCTCAGGGTGGAGCGTACGGGGGACGTCGCCGAGGGTGACCTCGGCGAACAGGCCGTCGTCCCTCACGTCTACGAGGTCGAACCGACCGGGTCATTCGAGAATGATCCGAATGTGACGGACAAGAAGTTCCCCGGGAATCCGACGCGGTCGTTCCGCAGCGCGGAACCGGTGCGGATCGTCCGCGAAGTGAGCGACTGGACACGGCTGACCACCGAGGCGCTGCAGGGGTGGCGTGACCGGCTGATCTCGAAGAAGCCGGAGGAACGTGGCGAGATCCTCAACTAGTTGTCCGGTGCCACCGGCGAGGTCATGATAGACCGCATGACTGATTCCCCACGACCACGGCACCGGGTTCTGAAGACCGTCGGTGCCGTTCTTCTGGCCGTCATCGTCGCTGTCGTCGCCGTCACCGTCGTCTCGTCGGTCCGGCACAGCATCCCCGGCCTCAACATCCCCGAGCCGACCCGCCTGGCCCAGATCGCCACCGAGGCGCCGTCGGCACAGGGGCGGCATTTCCCCAGCCGCCCGGTGGAGAACGCCGGTCCCGTCGACGAGATACCTGCGTCTGACGCATCTGACGCATCTGACGCATCGGGTGCCGGCATGCCGGACACCGTGCCGTGGAAGGGCCGTGACATCCCGGTGCAGGAGATGCTCGACACCACTGAGAGCCGGGCATTCGTGGTGCTGCACAAGGGTGCCCTCGTCGACGAGTGGTACGCCGACGATCTCGCACCGGACAGCAGGCTGTCATCCTGGTCGATGGCGAAGTCGGTCGTGTCACTGATGGTTGGGCAGGCCGTGGGACGGGGAGAACTGTCCGAGGACGATCTGATGGTCGACATCCTGCCGGAGTTCCGCGTCGAGAAGAACGCCGACGGCACTGAGCCGGACTACAACCGGATCACCGTCCGTGACCTGCTCGACATGGCGTCCGGGATCGACGTCCCGGAGAACTACAACCCCTGGTGGCCGATGACCGGTACCGCGCGACTGCTGCTCAGCACCGACCTGCCGGGTTACCTGATGAAGCACCGGGAGACCTCCTTCACGCCGGGGTCGCGTTCGGAGTACCGCAGCGTCGACACCCAGATGCTGTCGATGGTCCTGACCCGGGTCACCGGGAAGCCGTTGTCCGAGCTCGCTTCCGAGGGGATCTGGACGCCCGTGGGTGCGGAGTTCGACGCGACGTGGAACCTCGACCGCGACGGGGGGATCGAGAAGGGGTTCTGCGGCCTCAACGCCGCGCCCCGTGACTTCGCGCGTATCGGGCAGATGGTGCTGGACGACGGCGCGGTCGGTGACCGGCAGGTCGTCCCCACCGACTGGATCGACCGGATCTCGACGCCGGGGGACAGGACGATCGACGGATGGGGGTATTCGGCGCAGTTCTGGGCCGCTCCCGGAGGCGACGGTGACTTCAACGCCCTGGGGGTCTACGGCCAGTACATCTGGATCGACCCGGCGACAGAGACCGTGATCGTCAAACTCAGTGACCTGGGTACCGAGCAGGACGAGCTGGAGACCGTGGAGGCGATGAGGTCCATCGCCGCCCAGCTCGACGGACAAGACTGAACCCCCGCACCGTCCCACCGGTGGGTGGGGAGGTGCGGGGGTCCGTCCTTCGGGGTGGCTGACGGGACTCGAACCCGCGACACCCAGGATCACAACCTGGTGCTCTACCAGCTGAACTACAGCCACCATGCATGCACAACGGCAACCAGGCCCGGCGTCGTTGCTGCAGCGGAGTTCATACTAGACCACGGTCGGCAGGCACGCCAAACGGGCCCCTCACCGTCAGACGGGATTCGCGGCGGACGCCTCGTCGGCGAACTCCTTGGCCTCGTTGTTGCTCGGGCCGGGGGCGGCGACGAACAACGCGCGACGATAGTAGTCGAGCTCCCGGATGGACTCGCGGATGTCTGCCAGGGCCCGGTGCTGCATGCCCTTGTCCGGCTGGTTGCTGTAGGCGCGCGGGTACCAGCGGCGGGCGAGTTCCTTGATCGAGGACACGTCGATCATGCGGTAGTGCAGGAAGTTGTCCAGCTCCGGCATGTAGCGGGCGATGAACTTACGGTCGCTGGCGATGGAGTTGCCGGCCAGGGGGGCGGCGCCGGCGACGGGGACGTAGGTCTTGAGGTACTCCACGACCTGAGCTTCGGCGTCGGCGACGCTCACCGGGCTCTCACGGATCTGCTCGGTGAGGCCCGAGTCCGCGTGCATCTTCGTGACGAAGTCGTCCATTCCGGCGAGTTCGTCCTCGGAGGCGTGGATGACGATGTCGATGCCGTCGTCCAGCGGTGTCAGGTCGGCGTCGGTGACGACGACGGCAATCTCGACGAGGACGTGGTGGTCGGGGTCCAGGCCGGTCATCTCACAGTCGGCCCAGACGATACGGTCATTCTTGGCGATCTGATTCGGAGTCAATGCGGTGTCCTTCTGGGTCTTTACTAGTCTTCGGCCATGCGGGAGTAGGCTGCGCCGAACAAGGGGGCGGTCAGGCGTCGGGGAACGTAGGTGGAGATCACGTTCGCCACCTTCGACAGTCCACCGGGGACGACACGGAGCTTGTTCGCCGCCAGGGCGTCGAGGGTCTCGGTCGCGCAGTCCGGGTAGGTCGTCCACACGAAGTCGGGGGTGGCACGGTCGACGATCGTACGCTCCGCGTCGTCCTTCATCTCCTCGCGGACCGGTCCCGGGGCGAGGAGGGTGCAGCGTACGCCGGTCTTCTTCAGCTCGTAGTGCAGGGCCTCGGTGAAGGTGTTGACCATGGCCTTGGTGCCGACGTAGGTGGCGTTGTTCGGGATCGCGGCGTTGCCGGCGACCGACCCGACGTTGACGATGCCGGCGTCCCCGCCGGCCACCATGCCCGGCAGGACCGCGGCGGTGAGTTCGAAGACCGCCGTGGCGTTGAGTTCGAACTGCAGTCGTTCGTAGGACGGGTCGAGCGTGCGGAACTGCCCGAAGGTCGCCACGCCGGCGGAGTTGATGATGATGTGGACGTCGCGCGTCCTGAGCTCCTCGATGAGCGCGGCGCGCGCCGTGGCGTCGGCGAGGTCGCAGGCGCGGATGTCGACGGTCACGTCCGAGCGTGCCGTCGCGAGCTCGTCGCGGATTCGTTCCATCGGCGCGGTGGTGCGGGCGACGAGGAGCAGGTTGTGTCCGCGGCGGCCGAGCTCCTGTGCGATCGCCTGTCCGATGCCGGACGATGCGCCGGTGACGACGGCGACGCGGTCAGGTCCGGGGGAGGGCAGGGAGGTGGTGCGGGGGGAACGTCGGAACACGGTGGGGGAACTCCTCGGCGGTGACGGTGCGAAATGCCTTTCAGGCTACACGGCGGTCCGGACGGGACGTCGGGCGAGTGTGGGCCTTGCGGGAGTTGGTCGGACCACACGGGGAGATGCATGATCCGGGGGAACGGGGTTGACGACAGGGGTGCCGAGTGTGTGACAGATGCCACCGGTGGCTAGGGTTGGCGGGTCTTTGCCGCACAACGGGGGTGGGCGGTGACCCCGTGCCGTCACCCCTGCGGGTAGCCCCGGGCACAGAAAACATTAGCCATGGGATAGTACCCGCCTTACCCTGGTACTGACGTTCACCGACTTCACGAGAGGACACACCATGTCTGCACACACCGACGGCGACGAGCAGCCGTCTGACCAGGACCGTCCGCCGCACGCCGTCGCCACGGACACTGACCCGGCGGGGCCGGCCGGTACCGGCGACTCCGACGCCCCGTCCGACTCCGCCGACTCCGCCGAGGTGGAGCGCGCCACCAACCGCAGGAAGTTCATCGGCCTCGGTGTGGGTCTGCTGCTCGCCGTCATCATCTACTTCGTCTTCCCGTCGAACGGTGCAGACCTGGTCAACGAGGCACATCCGGAGGACGAGAACGGACCGTTCTCCCTCAGCTCGATGAGTATCACCGCTGCGGTGATGGTGCTCATGGGCGCATGGTGGATGACCGGGGCGCTGCCGTTGGCGGCGACCGCCATGGTGCCGCTGGTCGTGTTCCCGATCCTGCAGGTCGCCTCCATGGCGGATGCGGCGTCGCCCTACGCAGACCCCACGATCTTCCTGTTCATGGGTGGTTTCGTCCTGGCTCTCGGCATCCAGCGCTGGGGCCTGCACCGGCGCATGGCGCTGCTGGTGGTGCGTTTCGTGGGGACCAGGCCGAAGCAGCTGGTGCTCGGATTCATGATCGCCACCGGCTTCATGTCGATGTGGGTGTCCAACACCGCCACCGCGGTCGTCATGCTGCCCATCGGCGTCTCCGTCCTGTCGCTGACCGCCGAGCGCGTCGGCGGGTGGGACAAGCAGAAGAAGTTCGCCACCGCACTGATGCTGGCCATCGCCTACTCGGCGTCCATCGGCTCCCTCGGCACGCTGATCGGTACCCCGCCGAACGCCTTCCTGGCGGCGTACATGTCCTCCACCCACGGCATCGAGATCGGTTTCGGCCGGTGGATGATGGTCGGACTTCCGCTGGCGATCGTGTTCACCGTCATCGCCTGGCTGGTGCTCGTGACCGTGTTCAAACCGGAGATGACCGAGATCCCCGGCGGCAAGGAACTGATCCAGAAGGAGATCGACGACATGGGCGCCATGACGGTGCCGGAGAAGGTCGCCGGGGTGATCTTCCTGCTGACCGCCGTCGCCTGGATCACGATCCCGCTGCTCGCCGAGTACACGGAATGGTGGACCATCAGCATCGCGGACGCGGCGATCGCGATGACGGCCGCCGTGGTGATGTTCACCGTGCCGGTGAACAGGCGAGGAACCCGTGTCATGGACTGGGACCACGCCAAGGAGCTGCCGTGGGACGTGCTGATCCTGTTCGGCGGCGGTCTCTCCCTGTCGTCGATGGTGACCGCCTCCGGCCTGTCGCTGTGGATCGGCGAGATGGTCAAGGGGATGGAGGCGCTGCCGTTGGTACTGCTGGTCGTCGCCATCACGGCGGTGGTCCTGGCGCTCACCGAGTTCACGTCGAATACCGCGACGGCGGCGACGTTCATCCCGATCATGGGTGGCGTCGCCATCGGTATCGGACTGACCGGAGACGGGATGATGAACATCATGCTGCTGGTCGCACCCACCGCACTCGCCGCGACGTGCGCGTTCATGCTGCCGGTGGCCACCCCGCCGAACGCGATCGCCTACGGCTCGGGCTACGTCAGGGCCGGGGACATGCTCAAGGGAGGTATCTGGCTGAACCTCGTCGCGGTCGTTCTGATCACTCTGACGGTGTTCGCCCTGGCTGTCCCCGTGTTCGGGCTGACGCTCGGATAACCCCGCTTCGTCGGGTGGCTGCCCGGACAGGTAGCGTCGGACACAGATGTTCTCAGGTAATGCAGGGAGAGTGGACCGAGTGGACGCCGACGCGCCCCAGCCGTCCGACCCGTCCCCGCGGGGGGAGCGTGACGCTCAGAGCGCTCAGAGCACCCACAGCGCTCACCGTGGCCGGCGAGAATACATCGGACGGGTCGGCTGGGTCGATGCCGCGAAAGGCCTGTGCATTCTGCTGGTCGTCGCCGGACATGCCAACATCACCCTGAACAACAACGGGTACGACACCGGCATCTGGGAGAGAGTAAGCCTGATGCTGGGGCCGTTCCGTATGCCGCTGTTCTTCCTGCTGACGGGCCTGTTCGCGGCGAAAGCCCTCTCCGAGCGGTGGCGGTCGTTCGCCGACCGGCGGGTCTGGATCATGGTGTGGCTGTTCGTGTTGTGGGTGCCGATCCGGGAGATCTGGCTGTCGATGGTGCCGCTCACCTCCGTGGGAAACAGTGACGGTGTCCCTGCCCCGCAAGGGCTCGACCCGGAGAACTGGGGGCCGATGGCAGAACGCATCGCGCTGTCGGTGCTGGGGCCGGAGTCCTACCTGTGGTTCGTCTACGCCCTGGCACTGTTCGCGGTGCTGTCGAAACTGACGCGCCGGGTCCCGCCGGTGGTCCAGGTTCTCGTGGCAGGCGCGGTGAGCGTGCTGAGTCCCCTGGCGGAGTTCGGGTGGCCGTGGAACGACATTCTGCGGACGTACGTCTTCTACCTGGTGGGAATGTACGGCGCCCCGTGGATCCACCGGTTGGCGCAACGTCGGTCGCCGTGGATCATCGCCGGCTCAGTGTCTGTCTACGCAGCGGTGGCGATATGGATCGACGCCACCCACGACCACTTCAACTTCGGGCTCAACGGTCCCGTCCGGCTGTTCCTCGCCCTGGTGGGCATCATCGCGGTGGTCAGCATCTTCTCCTACATGGACTCCTGGCGCATCACCGTGCCGTTCAGCATCGTCGGCTCGCGGACACTACCGGTGTTCCTGATGCACATCATGGTGCTGGCGACCGTGGCCTTCGTCCTCGACCTCGTCCTGCCGGCGGACCCGGGGCTGCCACTGCAGCCACTGATTCTCGCGGGCATCGCCGCGGTGCTCTGCCTGGGGCTGCACAAGGTCCTCCTGGTGTGCGGCTTCTCGTGGCTGTTCCAGCGGCCCCGGTGGATGCGGCAGGCACGCTGAGCGTCACTTCCCGTGCGGGTCGGCCCCGTTCAACGCTGCCACCGTGTCCGCGTAGTCACCCCGGGCCTCGGAGTAGCGCAGGAATTTGACGCGCTCGACCTGGATCTCCGTCGCATCCGGCTGTGACTCGATGAGCTGGACGACTTCGGCGATGAACTCGTCCAGCGGCATCGCGATCGAACTCTCCCGCTGGCCGGGCATCAGGTCGGTGGCGACTGACGGTGGTACCAGCTCCAGGACGCCCACCGGAGTGTCGGACAGTTGGAGACGCAGGGACTCGCTGAGCTGGTGGATTGCCGCCTTGGTCGCGTTGTAGGACGGGGTCGCCTTCAGCGGGGTGAACGCCAGGCCGGAGGAGACGGTCATGATCGTCGCGTCCGGACGGGTCTGCAGGTGGTCGATGAAGGCGGCGATGAGCCGGACCGGGCCGAGCAAATTGGTGGTGACGGTCTGTTCGGCACTGGTGAGGAAGCCCTGGGGTGTCGTCCAGTCCTCCACCTGCATGATTCCGGCCATGGTGACCAGTACGTTGAGGTCGGGATGTTCTGCGAGGATCCGGTCGGCCGCGGCCCCGATGCTGTCGGGACGGGTGGTGTCGATCTCGACGGCGTGGATTCCGGGGTGGTCCCCGGTGATCTGGGCGAGGCGTTCGGTGCGTCGGCCGCCGATGATGACCTCGTTGCCTTTCTCCCGGAGGCTGAGCGCCAGAGCCAGGCCGATGCCGCTCGTCGCGCCGGGAATGAAGATGGTGTTACCTGTGATGTCCATGGCTCCGAGTCTCCGCCGGCACCGGACACGGGTCCAGAGACCGGTTATCGGGGGACTGCGGATCCCTGGTTGAGGAGCATCGCATCGGTGATACTGGGTGCCATGGATCAGACCATGGACCGTGACGCACTCGGAGCTTTCCTGTCCCGTCGTCGGGAGTCCCTCCAACCGGCGGATGTCGGTCTGCCCGTCGGGACGCGGCGACGGGCGGTCGGGCTGCGCCGCGAGGAGGTCGCCCTGTTGGCCGGGATGTCGGCGGACTACTACACCCGGCTCGAACAGGGGCGGAGTACCCGGCCGAGTCCGCAGATCCTCGGATCCCTGGCGCGGGGGCTCCGGCTGAGTCCCGATGAGCGGGACTACCTCTTCCGTGTTGCCGGGCTGAGCGCGCCGGAGCGACAGGACACCGGGGACTACGTCCCGCCGGCGCTGCTGAGGGTGCTGGACCGGTTGTCGGACACGCCCGCGTTGATCATCTCGGTGTTGGGGGAGACGCTGGTGCAGAACGGTCCGGCCACGGAGTTGTTCGGGGACCGCAGTCGTTTCACGGGCATGGAGCGCAGCGAAATCTACCGGTGGTTCATCCACCCGGAGACTGAACGGAGTCACTATCCGGTGCACGACCACGGTCGGCAGGGGAGGGCACAGGTGGCCTCGCTGCGCGCCGCGCTCGGAGCGCTGGGGCAAAGTTCGCGGGCCGCGGAGCTCGCCGGTGAGCTCCGCCGGCGAAGCGACGAGTTCGCCGCGTTGTGGGAGGAGCATGAGGTGCACCAACGGTTCGCGGACCACAAGACCCTCGTCCACTCTGAGCTCGGGCCGATCGAGGTCGACTGTCAGTCGTTGTTCACCGAGGACCGGCACCATGCCCTCCTGGTGCTCACCGCCGAGCCCCGTTCGGAGGCTGCCGGCAAACTCGAGCAGCTTGCCGCTCGCAGTGGGTGGTGAGCTGGGCGGGCCGGTGACGCGTGCAGGGAGGAGGTGACCCGCAGATGGTGCCCCCGGCAGGATTCGAACCCGCGACCGACCGGGTAGAAACCGGTTGCTCTCATCCACTGAGCTACGGAGGCTTGCGGTAGTCATCGTAGTGCACAGTGACCCGGTTGTGCGGAATCGGGGTACAGGGGTCCCAGCTAGTAACGTTCAGTGCATGTCCGACGCGGCCGTAGCCACCGAATCAGCCCCCAGCTCTCCAGGCGCCAACTCTCCGTCCTCCGCCCGTCCCGCCGGGCGCATCGGGTCACCGGTCGCCATCTACGTCATCGCGGCGGTGGTGGCGGGCCTCGTCGCTGCCGTCATCAGCGACGCATTCCTCGGCCAGTCGCTCGCCGCCCTCGGCATCCCGGACCCCGGCCCCGTCACGTCCTGGGGCGTGCCGTTGGTGCGGGGAACGGGCACCGTCCTGGCGTGCCTCGGCGTCGGCTCCTTCCTCATGAGTGCCTTCGGTGCGCAACCGCGCAAGGACGGTTACCTCGACCTCGACGGCTACCGGGCGTCCCGGACCGGCACGTGGGCGATGGCCGGGTGGGCGGTGTGCGCCCTGCTGTTGGTGCCGCTCTACCTCTCCGATGCCTCGAGCCAGCCGTTGCAGGACACGCTGCGCCCCGACATGTGGGGTGTGGCGATCGCGCAGGTCTCCACCGCCAAGGCGGTGCTGTGGATCGCCGGTATCGCCGCGGCCGTCACGGTGCTGTCCCTGTTCACGAGGCGCTGGATCTGGCAGCCGGTGTTCTTCGTGATCGCCG
This sequence comes from Corynebacterium sp. USCH3, assembly GCF_037619475.1. Lineage (NCBI taxonomy): Bacteria > Bacillati > Actinomycetota > Actinomycetes > Mycobacteriales > Corynebacteriaceae > Corynebacterium > Corynebacterium sp. USCH3. Next base: position 563,183 of record NZ_JAQPZT010000002.1, on the reverse strand, counting down.
TCGCGTCGTTGATCCCGGTCGCGCTCGAGGGGCACTCCGCCTCCGGCGGCAACCACGACTACGGGGTGAACTCCCTGCTGTGGCACATCATCCTCGCCGCGGTCTGGATCGGCGGGCTCATGGCGCTCGTCGCGCACGCCGCGCGGCGTGGTCCGTTCCTCGCCGAGATCACCGGTCGGTACAGCGTCGTCGCCTTGTTCTGCATCATCGGTATCACGGTTTCCGGGCTGATCAACGCAGGCATCCGGCTGTCCTTCAGTGAGTGGTTCACCACCGACTACGGCCGGGTGATCCTGGCCAAGGCGGTGCTCACCGTCATCCTCGCCGGTATCGGGTTCGCCCACCGCCGGTGGACGATACCGCAGCTCGGCGCGTCTGGCGCGGCGTCCGCCAGACCAGCAGTGTGGTGGCGTCGTCCGTTCGTCCGTCTCGCACTGGTCGAGGTCTTCGTGATGGCGGCGACGGTCGGCGTGGCACTGTCGTTGACCCGCATCCCGCCGCCGGCAGAGGTGGTCGCCGACATCACCCCGGCGGAACTGATCATGGGCTTCGACGTCTCCGAGCCGTTCAGTCTCGCCGCGGTGCTCACCAACTGGCGCTTCGACCTGGTCTTCGGCACGATCGCCCTGCTGCTGCAGGCCGTCTACATGTGGGCCTGGATCGTCGTGCGGCGCCGCGGCGTGGAGTGGAAGGTCAGCCGCCTGGTGTGGTGGACACTGGGCAACCTGGTGCTGATCTTCGTTACGTGCTCCGGGCTCGGAATGTACTCCATGGCGATGTTCGCCCCACACATGCTGCAGCACATGGCGCTGACCATGCTCATCCCGGTGTTCTGGGTGTTGGGCGGTCCGATGACGCTGCTGCTGCGCGCGCTGCGCCCAGCCGGGCGGGACGGCCTGCAGGGTCCCCGCGAATGGCTGGTGGTCTTCATCAACAACCCGGTGTCCCGGTTCCTCACGAACCCGATCGTGGCGTCCTTCCAGTTCGTCGTCGGGTTCTACGCCCTGTACCTGTCGGACCTCTACAGTGACCTGGCCTCCGAACACGCCGGCCACCTGTTCATGATGATCCACTTCCTGATCTCCGGGTACCTGTTCTACTGGGTCGTCATCGGCGTGGACGCCGCACCGCGCCAGCTCAGCCCGTTCATGAAACTGCTCATGACCCTGGCCTCCATGGCCTTCCACGCCTGGTTCGGTATCGCGATGATGCAGATGGCACAGCCGCTGGCGGAGTCCTACTACCTGTCGCTGCAGCTGCCGTTCGACGTCGACCTCATGGAGCAGCAGCACACCGGCGGCGCGATCGCCTGGGGGCTCAGCGAACTGCCGCTGCTGGTCGTCAGTACCGCCCACGCGGTGCAGTGGCTGCGGCAGGACCGTAAGGACGCCGCCCGCTACGACCGCAAGGCCGACCGCGACAACGACGCCGACCTCGATGCCTACAACGCCATGCTCTCCGGGCTCGGCGAAGGACGGGACGCCGCTGCGGACGCGTACTACCGCACCGAGTACCGCGGCGACGAGGTCCAGGGCTACGTGCACTCGGACAAGGTGAAGCGGAACCACCACCACGGCCAACGCGACCAGCGCGACCAGCAGTGACCGGGGTTGTGGACAACTCCGGTCGCATTCCTGCGACGTTGTCCACAGGCGGCGGGGAGGACGTTGACCGCGGGATGCGTCCGGCGCGACAATGTGGCCTACCGGGGGCACTGAGGTGGGGGACCACTCCGCCGGCCACCGGGCGACGCCCGACCGCAGAACGATCACGGGGCGCCGCGGATCCCGGGGAGATCCGGGGGGAGGAGTGTGCCGACGATGGCCACACAACAGATGTCCGTGACAATGACGGGGTTCGCCGCCACGCACCCCCAGCGTCACTCGACGGCGCCGAGACTCGTCACCTTCCGGATGGCGTCGACACCGAGCTGGAACGACAACGGTGAGTGGAAGGACTCCGGAACCCTGTTCATCGACGTCCAGTGCTGGGGCAGGCTCGGCGACCACGTGATGCAGAGCGTGGTCAAGGGGGCGCCGCTGGTCATTGTCGGGCGGATGACGTCCTACACCTACGTGCCCGACAACCCCCGTACGGGCAGGGACGGCCAGAACCTCTCCGAGACCATCTGGCGCCTGACCGCGACGAACGTCGGCCTGGACCTCAGCCACTCCACGTCCACGTGGTCTCTGCGCGACAAGAACAAGGAGAACAAGGAGAAAGACAGGGAGTCGCAGGACGCCTCGGCACCGGCACCCGTGGGCGACGGTGCCGACGCATCGTCCTTCGGCGGGTACTCCGCCGTTGCGGTCTCCACCGGTGACGGGGAAGGGAACGGGGACACTCCCGCTGACACCACCGACCCTGAACTCGCGACCGCCGGCGACTCGGCGCCGTTCTGATTCGGGGACCTCGTCGGGACCGGGCCCGGGAAACTCCCGGAAGCTCCCGGAAAGTTCTCCGGGGGGGTTCGAGGGGGAAGAACTACGGATGATCTGGACGACGGCTGAACTTCTGGACGGGCAGACGGAGAATCAGTTGCGTGCCGCGGTGCGGGACGGACGGCTGTACTCGGTCATGCGCGGGGTGTACAGCGACGAAGAGCCCGACGACCTCCTCACCCTCACAGTTCTCCATGACGTCCGGGGCGTGGTGTTCACCGGTCGTACCGCCATGAGTCTCTACCTCGGTGAACCCGTGGCATGGCCGGCCCAGGCCCGGCACCGGAGCTCGGCACGGCGGACTCGGCACGCCGTTATCCGGACCGGGGTCCCGACGCGGTTGCGGGAGGGCAGCGGGCTGACCATCGTCACACCGCTCCAGGCGGCGGTGGACGCGGACATGCCCGACGAGGACCTCCGTGCGTTTCTCGCCGAGGCATACCGCGGGATCGGTGCGCAGAGCGTCCTGGAGCAGGATCTCGTCGCGCTGGTGTCGGGAAGAGCGAAGGCCCGGAAGCTACTCCGGAGCACGCCCGTCGGTGCAGCCAGCCTGCTGGAGAGACGAGCATTCGCGATCATCCGTGACGCACTCGCTGATCTCCCGGTCACCGTCCAGGTTAATCGGATGGTCGGTAACTACTGCTATGACCTAGTGATACCTGAGGCCAGGGTGGTCGTGGAGATCGACAGCTACATGTTCCACGCCGACGGCGGGGCGGGGACCACCGTAGGGAGTTTCGTCAAGGACGCATGGAAAGGAAACGAGGCCACACACCTGGGCTGGATCCTGCAGAGGTACACGAATTACTGCGTCAATGAGGCGCCTGACGAGATAGCCCGTGATATCCGGCGGGCGGTCGTCTCACGGATGAGCAGGCAGGGCGTGGAGTTCCCCGAACCGCAGGACGATCCGATCTGGCTCCGGCACCCGGCGGCACGACGGTGAGTTGTCAGCGGGAGGCCGGGGGAGAGGGGGAGTCGGGGGAACGGTTTCCGAGCATGGATGCGCTGAGTTACCCGACTCAGCGCATCCATGCCCGGAAACCGTCCGGTGAGACGGAGCGGACCTGTGCCGGGCGGGGAGCGCAGCTTCGGGTAACCACCACGTGGTGGGGTAGGCTCGTCAACCGTATACGACAGGGCTGGATGCACCAGGTGCACGCAGCCGCGCCAGACGGAGGGAACACATTGGCCGAGTTCATCTACACGATGAGGAACGTACGCAAGGCTCACGGCGAGAAGGTTGTCCTGGACAACGTCACCATGAGCTTCTACCCGGGTGCGAAGATCGGTGTCGTCGGACCGAACGGTGCCGGCAAGTCCTCGCTCCTGAAGATCATGGCTGGCATCGACCAGCCGTCCAACGGTGACGCCTTCCTCGACCCCGGCGCCACCGTCGGAATCCTGCTGCAGGAGCCGCCGCTGAACGAGGAGAAGACCGTCCGCGGCAACGTGGAAGAGGGACTCGGCGAGATCTTCGAGGTCAAGACCCGGTATGAGGCCATCGCCGAGGAGATGGCCACGAACTACACCGATGAGCTCATGGAGGAGATGACTGAACTCCAGGAGAAGATCGACGCCGCCGACGCCTGGGAGCTCGACTCCAAGATCGAGCAGGCGATGGACGCCCTGCGCTGCCCGCCGCCGGAGGAGATGGTGACGCACCTGTCCGGTGGTGAGCGCCGCCGCGTGGCCATGGCCAAGCTGCTGCTCAGCGAGCCGGACCTGCTGCTGCTCGATGAGCCGACCAACCACCTGGACGCGGAGAGCGTCCTGTGGCTGGAGAGCCACCTGGCGAACTACAAGGGTGCTGTCCTGGCGGTCACCCACGACCGCTACTTCCTCGACCACGTCGCCGAGTGGATCTGTGAGGTCGACCGCGGCAAGCTCTTCCCCTACGAGGGCAACTACTCGACCTACCTGGAGACCAAGGCGGAGCGCCTCGAGGTCGCCGGGAAGAAGGACCAGAAGCTGCAGAAGCGGCTCAAGGAGGAGCTCGCCTGGGTCCGTTCCGGAGCCAAGGCACGTCAGGCCAAGAACAAGGCCCGTCTGCAGCGGTACGACGAGATGGTCGAGGAGGCCGAGCAGTACAAGAAGCTCGACTTCGAGGAGATCCAGATCCCGACGCCGCCGCGTCTGGGCAACCAGGTCGTCGACGTGAAGAACCTCACCAAGGGGTTCGACGGACGCACCCTGATCAAGGACCTGTCGTTCACCCTGCCGCGCAACGGCATCGTCGGCGTGATCGGCCCGAACGGTGTCGGTAAGTCGACGCTGTTCAAGACCATCGTCGGTCTCGAGGAGCCGGACGACGGCGAGGTCGTCGTCGGTAAGACGGTGCAGCTCAGCTACGTCGACCAGAACCGCGAGAACATCGACCCGGAGAAGACGGTCTGGCAGATCGTCTCGGACGGCCTGGACTACATCATCGTCGGACAGAACGAGATGCCGTCACGTGCGTACCTCTCCGCCTTCGGATTCAAGGGCGGCGACCAGCAGAAGCCGGCGAAGGTGCTCTCCGGTGGTGAGCGCAACCGTCTGAACCTCGCGCTGACCCTGAAGCTCGGCGGCAACCTGATCCTGTTGGATGAGCCGACCAACGACCTCGACGTCGAGACCCTCAGCTCCCTGGAGAACGCACTGCAGAAGTTCCCGGGCTGTGCCGTGGTCATCTCGCACGACCGCTGGTTCCTGGACCGGACCTGTACCCACATCCTCGCCTGGGAGGGCAACGTCGCCGAAGGCCAGTGGTTCTGGTTCGAGGGCAACTTCGAGGACTACGAGAAGAACAAGGTCGAGCGGCTCGGGGCGGACGCCGCACGTCCTACCCGGGTAACACATCGTCGGCTTTCCCGATAGAATCCTCTACGAGACAAAACAGGACTACTGCGGCGTAGCCGTCCAGGCAGGGCCTCAGCGTCACACGCTGGGGTCCTTGGCCTGTGTAAGGAGAGACTTCGATGCCTTTTGTTGACCACGAGGCCACCGGTACCCGCTACCACAGCACACGGGTGAACCTCCGCTGGTCGGACTTCGACCAGTTCCAGCACGTCAACAATGCGGCGTACCTGGAGTTCTCGCAGGACGCACGGATCGACTTCGTGCGCGACGTCGTCACCGAGATCGACATGGCGGTGCCGGCCTTCGTCGTGCGGTGGGCCTCGGTGGACTACCAGAAGTCGGTGTCGTCCAGCGAAGTCGCCGTGGTGGTGGAGTCGTTCATTTACCAGGTGGGCGTGAAGTCCTTCAAGATGCGTCAGTACATCAGGAACGGGCAGCACCGCCTGGTCGCTGTCGTGGATACCGTCAACGTCGGTGTCGATCCGATCTCGGGAAAGACCCGGGCATGGTCGGAGAGCGACATCGAGGTGATCGACAAGTTCCTCATCCCGCTCGACGACGACGAAGCCGCGGAGGACGGGGCCTCCGGGAACAACACGGTCGTCGGGGGGCGGCGCCGCTAGCGTCCGTCATGGCCGGCGTTACCCTGGGAGCCATGATGTTCACCCTGCCGGGAGCCGGCCCTGCCGAAGAACTGTCGCTGACCTTCACCACCTCGTCGCAGCCTGCGGCGGTCCGGGCGTCCGCACTGCGCCGGACGGCTGCCGTGGCGACGCGGGCACTGCGGATGGACTCCGGGGCGATGGCCCGCGTCGTGCGGGTGGGGGAGGACATGGCGGACGTCATCTTCTCCACCCCCCTGGGGTGCATCGTCGCCGAGCGCATCCATGCCGTCCCGTCGGTCGACGACGCCGTCGTGCTGGCTGACCCGTTGCCGCGGCTGCTCTCCGGCGCAGCGGACGCACAGGACGCGCAGGGCACAGCCGAGGTGAGCCTCGGAGGGGTGGTCTCGTTGCTGTGGACCGGGACGGCGCCACCGTCGGGCGGTTACACGGTGGTCGACACTGTCCCGGCGGCGGACGTGAGGGCGTTGTTCGCCGGGATGCAGCGGGAGGCAGACGAACACTCCGGGCCCGCGGGGCTTCCCCCGTCCCTGCTGGACCAGACCCTGCTGGAGCTGACCGGCACGTCCGCCGCCGGAACGGTCGAGATCACCGGGCGGGTCGTCGCCGCGCTCGGTGCGCTCGGCCTGGTGGTGGAGCCGAGGCGGGAGGAGTTGCGTGCCCACGACCTGATCAGGGTGAGCACGACCGGTTCGTGGATCCGGATCGACGCACTGTTCGGCACCGCCTACGTCCCGCGGCCCGGTGGTCTGGCACGCATCCCGTCACCGAACTAGCAGCGGCACCGCGGCAGGGACTAGAACCTGTTGACCAGCATGTCGGCGACGCGGATCATGTGGTCCCACATCGCCTGGCGGGGAGCCTCGGGGAGATCGTCCTCGCTGACGGTCTCCAGTGCGTTGCCCATCAGGACGAGCCACCGGTCACGCGCGTCAGGATTGATGGGGAAGTGCATGTGCCGCATCCGCAGGCGGGGGTGGCCGCGTTGTTCGTTGAAGGTCTGTGGGCCGCCCCAGTACTGCACCAGGAACCAGCGCAGTCGGTCCTCGGCGCCGGCGAGGTCGTCGGCGGGGTACATCGGGCCGAGGATGTCGTCGTCGGGGACCTGGCGGTAGAACTCGTGGACGATGCGGCGGAAGATGTCCTCGCCGCCGACAGCGTCGTAGAAGCTCTGCGGTTGAGTCATCAGCGGGCGTCGAACTTCCTGGCCGTTGCGGCGCGGTCGGCACGCGACAGGCCCTCGGACAGGACGCGACGCAGGCCGGCGGGTGTGGACTCGTCGGCGGCGGTGGTGCGCAGGTCGTCGGCGACGTCTTCGTAGCCGGCCCAGGACGGGAACAGTCCGTCGAGGGTGCGCAGCGCCATCTCCGAGGAGAGTTCCTCCCACATGTCCACCGCGCGCTGCACGTACTCCGGTCCGAACGGGGTGAGCAGTTTGTCCTGGCCGACGTGGGTCAGTCCGGCGATCATGTAGCGCAGCTCCAGGTTGCCGAGGTCCCGGCCGTCCAGCGTGATGGTGTTCCAGGCGGTGCGTTTGACCTCGAAGTCCGGTCGTGCGGTACGGGCCTTGACGGCGTTCATGCGCCCCGAGGAGGACCGGTCGGCCTGCTCCTCGGCGGTGATCAGGGCCTCGGCCTCGTCGTCGGAGAGTACGTCGACCGCGCCGACGAGGGCGGTGAGAAGCCGCCAGCGCAGATCCTGGTCCACGGTGAATCCGGGCAGGAGTTCCCCGGCGTCGGTGTCACCGATGCCCAGCAGGCCACGGATCCAGACGGTGGAGTCGGCGTCCTGCGCGGCGTTGGCGTAGGCGCGGACGAACGCGAGCCGGGCCTGGCCGTCGGTGCGCTCGGCACCGGCGCGCAGGCCGTCGAGCAGCAGGGCCCGTCCCTCGCGACGCCACGCCGGGGCGCTGTAGTTCTCCACGGCACCGACGGCCTGCGCGAGGATCTGCTCGAGTACGCCGAGCTGGGTCTCTGCCCAGGCACCGCGGACGACGAGAGCGACGAAGTCGCGGGCACGCATCTGCGCGTTGCGGGTCATCTGCCAGGCCGCGGACCAGATCAGCGAGCGCGCCATCGGGTCGGTGATGCCGGCGATGTTCTCGACGGCTGTGGTCAGCGACGTGTCGTCGAGGGCGATGAACCCGTAGGCCAGGTCGTCGTCGTTGACGAGGACGAGGTCAGCCTTCTTCTCTCCCACCAGGTCGGGGACGTCGGTGGATGCTCCTTCCACGTCGGTCTCGACACGGCGGCGCAGGACGACGGAACCGTCCCGGATGTCGTACAGGCCGACGGCGAGACGGTGGGTGCGTGTCTCGCCGTCGCCCGGGGCGGCCCCGGACTGGGCGACGGCGAAGGAGGTGTAGGCACCGTCCTTCACCTGGGTCTCGGCACTGAGGGTGTTGATGCCGGTGGTCTTGAGCCACTGGTCTGCCCAGTCGGACAGGTCGCGTCCCGAGGCCTTCTCCAGCGCGCCGAGCAGGTCGTCGAAGGTCGCGTTGCCCCAGGCATGGTTGACGAAATGCGCCCGGATGCCGGCGAAGAAGGGCTCCAGACCGACGTAGGCGGCGAGCTGCTTGAGCAGCGACGCACCCTTGGCGTAGGTGATGCCGTCGAAGTTGGCGTCGACCTCGACCAGGTCGTTGGCGCCGGAGAACACCGGGTGGGTGGACGGCAGCTGGTCCTGCGCGTAGGCCCAGGACTTCTCCTTGTTGGCGAAGGTCACCCAGGCGGTGTCGTACTCGGTGGCGTGGGTCTGTGCCATCGCCGAGGACCAGGTGGCGAAGGACTCGTTGAGCCACAGGTCGTCCCACCAGCGCATCGTGACCAGGTCGCCGAACCACATGTGGGCCAACTCGTGCAGGATGGTGTCCGCGCGCCGCTCGTACTCGTAGTGGCTGGCCGCCGAGCGGAAGACGTACTCGTCACGGATGGTCACGCAGCCGGCGTTCTCCATCGCGCCCATGTTGTACTCGGGGCAGAAGATCTGGTCGTACTTGTGGAACGGGTAGGCCACGCCGAAGTTCTCGGCGTAGTAGTCGAAACCTCGCTTGGTGACGTCGAACAGGACGTCGGCGTCGAGGTACTCCGCCAGGGACTGGCGGACGTAGAGGCCCAGCGGGACGGTGATCTCGCCCTCCGGCACCAGGCGGGTGTCGGTGACTCCCTCGGCCTCGGCGGTGGGGGTCAGCGACCCGGTCCACGAGTCGGTGACGTGGTGCCAGGGACCGACGCAGAACGCGATGAGGTAGGTCGACAGCTGGTAGTCGACGACGGCGCGGTGCGTCGTCTCACCGGTCTTCTCACCACCGGTGGTCGTGGTGGACACCGTGTTGTTCGTGACCACGGTCCAGTTGGTGGGGGTGTGGACGGCGACCTCGTAGGTGGCCTTGATGTCCGGCTGGTCGAAGCAGGCGAAGACGCGTTTGGCGTCCGCCGCCTCGAACTGGGTGTACATGTACACCTGGTTGTCGGCCGGGTCCTGGAACCGGTGCAGTCCCTCGCCGGTGGTGGAGTAGAGCGACTCCGCCACGATCGTCAGCTCGTGACGCCCCGGGGTGAGGTCGTCGAGCTGCAGCCCGCGGGACTCGTCGTAGCGACCTTCACCGTCGCCGGGCAGGGCGAGCGGGAGGATGTCACCGCCGTCCAGCTCGACCGTGGAGATCTCCTCGGCGCGCAGGTCGATGAACGTGGACCCGGCCTTCGTGACGGTGAAGGTCACGGTGGTCACCGACGAGAACGTCCGGTGGTCCAGGTTGCCGCCCTCGGTGAGGTCGAGGTCGATGGCGTAGTGGACGTCGGTGATCAGGCCCGACCGTGCGGCCGCCTCGGATCGGGTGAGATTGGTTGAACTCATAGGGAACCACGATAGTCGGGACGGACCGTCCTGTCCGGACATGGGTGGTCCCAGAGGCGGCTCACGGGCGGCTCACAGGCGGCTCAGGTGCGCGTACCCTCGGGTGTCGAATCACTGAATGTACGTCAGAAGGAGCAGTTTCATGAGCACGAGCACCACACCGGTCACCCTGTACTTCGACGCGACGTGCCCGTTCGCCTGGGTCACGAGTCGGTGGATCAAGGAGGTCGAGGCCGTCCGGGACATCGAGGTGACGTTCGCGCCGATGAGTCTGGCGGTGTTGAACGAGGGCAGGGACATCCCGCAGGAGTACGCCGAGGCGATGACCGCCGCCTGGGGGCCGGCTCTCGTCGCGGCCGCCGTCTACACGAAGGAGCCGGAGAAGGTCGACGCGCTCTACACTGCGCTGGGCACGAGGATCCACGACCAGGGCCAGGGCGGACGCAAGGGGGAGGGCGCCTACGACGACCTCATCGCCGAGGTGCTGGAGGAGGTCGGCCTCTCCGCAGACTACGCTGATGCCGCGCATTCACGCGGGGACGACGCGGACGCCTGGGAGCCGACGCTCCGCAGCTACCAGTCGACGGCGATCGCCAAGGTCGGTGACGACGTGGGGACGCCGGTGGTGGAGTTGGGTGGACACGCCTTCTTCGGTCCGGTGCTGACCCGTGTGCCGCGCTCGGAGGAGGCAGGCAAGATTTTCGACGCCGCAGTGACTCTGGGCAGCTACGACCACTTTTTCGAGCTCAAGCGGACGAGGACGGAAGACCCCAGCGCGGAGTAGGTGCCCTGAAAGGGGTTTACTGTTCTGCTGCTCCTCTACCCCCGGGGGTAACGCAGGTTCATCATTGTGGTCCGGTCAGTGTTCCCTGAGGATACAATTTTCCGTATCGGCAGGTCAGGGAATGCTGTGGCGTTGTCTGGTGTCGAATCACTCTCCAGTTCCTTAATCACCACACGTACAAGGGGTATGTAGATCATGGGTTCACTTGAAGGTATCGCGGGCATCACAGACATTCTCGGCGACCTGCTTAACATCTTCGTCGGTCTGCTCAAGGGCGACCTGACTGTGCTCAGCACGGAAGGCTCGCTGGAGGGGATCTTCGACGGCAGTAGTGAATGGGACCTGACCGGGTCGATCGAGTCGGTCACTGGATCGTTGTCGAACGACGGGGCCGAGGGGTAAGCGGTAGAATGGGCGCCATCATAGAGCTGTTGCCGCTGCTGGGGGAGTTGAAGGAGATTCTTGCCGGCGTTCTGGGCGGAGATTTCGACATGCTGAGTACCGAAGGGTCTCTGGCGGGCGACGGTTCTGCCGCTGACGCCGGCGGAAGTCTCGTGGGTTCGCTGGTCGGGTCGCTGGGAGGCGAAGAGTTGGTTGACTTGATTCCCGGGACAATCGGCGAAGCCATCGGCTCCATCGCCGGGAACTAGGTTCGTCCTGAACGGCCCTGCGGGGTCGGCGTCCGCACCGGGCGTCGACCCCGCAGCTGCATTCAGGGGGGGAAACTTCAGCACAATCAACTGCAGGGTCCCGGCGTCCGATAAACTCAGGGTCATGCGTATCTACCTCGGTGCTGACCATGCCGGATTCGAGATGAAGAATGTCATCGCGGACCACCTCAAGGAGAAGGGGCACACCGTCGTCGACTGTGGCGCCCACACCTTCGACCCGGAGGACGACTATCCCGCCTTCTGTATCGAAGCCGCCCGCAAGACCGTCGACGACGAGGGCTCCCTCGGTATCGTCCTCGGGGGGTCAGGCAATGGTGAGCAGATCGCCGCGAACAAGGTCGTCGGTGCCCGCTGCGCCCTCGCCTGGTCTGTGGAGACCGCCAAGCTCGCCCGTGAGCACAACAACGCCCAGCTGATCGGCATCGGCGGGCGCATGCACTCGGAGCCGGAGATCCTGGAGATCGTCGACGCGTTCATCGCCGAGCCGTGGTCGGGTGTCGACCGCCACCAGCGCCGGATCGAGATCCTCGACACCTACGAGCAGACCGGCCAGACGCCGGAAATCCCCGACGCGAAGTAGGGGGCGTCAGTCTCCGGTACCGTCCGCCGACCGACGGTTTCGGGACGTGTGCCATTCCTTGACTTCCTGGGCGTCCCACAGGGTCAGCCCATGATGTTTCGCGACCGGCTTCGGGGCCCGGTCCCGTCCTGCGTAGCTGGTGAAGGTTCCGCGGGACGTGCCGGCGTAGTCCGCGCATTCAGTCGCGGTCCACAGTTCGCGGCCGCTGTCGGCGTCGACGATGGTGGGCTTCATGAGAACTCACGCTACGTTTCTTCCCTCGGGGAAGTAGTTTTATGGCTGAGAATCATGCGGCGGTGCGGTAAAACCGCTGATCGACTCAGTCCCGACACGGGGGTGGAGGGCACGACGGGGGTAAGGGCAGGCCAAATTTATACTTATCTATGGATTAGCTTTGCCTGTCCGGTGAGGGGTGACCAAGCTCTCTGTGCAGCGTTCCCGCTGTCGGCATAACCTCGGAGGGGTCCTTGTCAGCGAAACCCTCATACTCAGGAGGAGCCACATGGCTCGAAACTATGCCGAACAGCTCGTCGCGGCCCTGGAAGCGCAGGGAGTACGGCGGATCTTCGGTCTCGTCGGCGACAGTCTGAACCCGGTGGTCGACGCGGTCAAGCGGAGCAGTATCGAATGGTTCCACGTCCGTAACGAGGAGGCGGCGGCGTTCGCTGCGGGAGCGGAATCGCAGGTCACCGGACGGCTCGCCGTCTGCGCCGGCTCCTGTGGGCCGGGAAACACGCACCTGGTCCAGGGGTTGTACGACTCCCACCGCAACGGAGCCAAGGTGCTGGCCATCGCCAGCCACATCCCGTCCCAGTTCATCGGTTCCCACTACTTCCAGGAGACCCATCCGGAAGCGCTCTTCGCCGAGTGCTCGGGGTACTGCGAGATGGTGAACTCGGCGGCGCAGGGGGCCACGATCCTGCACCACGCAATCCAGTCCACCATGGCGGGCAACGGTGTGTCCGTGCTGGTCATCCCTGGGGACATCGCCAGTGATGACGCCGTGGACTCGCCCCAGCTCGACTCGGCCATCGCCGCGGAGCGTCCCGTCGTGCATCCGGCGCAGTCCGAGCTCGAGAGCCTGGCAGAGGCGGTCAACACGGCCTCGAAGATCACCATCTTCGGTGGTGCAGGGTGCCGCGACGCCCGCGAGGAGGTCTTCGCCCTCGCTGAGAAGGTCAAGGCCCCGGTCGGTCACGCCTACGGAGGCAAGGAGTTCCTCCACTACGACAACCCCTACGACGTCGGCATGTCCGGACTGCTCGGGTACGGCGCCTGCTCTGAAGCCTTCGACGAGGCGGACCTGCTGATCCTGCTCGGTACCGACTTTCCGTACTCGGAGTTCCTCCCGCGCGACACCGTCACCGCCCAGGTCGACATCAAGGGCGCCAACATCGGGCGACGTACTACGGTGACCCATCCGGTCACCGGTGACGTCGCGGCGACGATCACCGACCTGCTGCCGTTGATCGAGGAGAAGACGGACGCGTCCTTCCTCGAGTCGATGCTCAAGGCGCAGGAGAAGAACCTGCGTCATGTCGTCGACGCCTACACGAAGAACATCGAACACCACACGCCGATCCACCCGGAGTACGTCTCCTACGTCCTCGACGACCTGGCGGACGACGATGCCGTCTTCACCGCCGACACCGGGATGTGCAACGTCTGGCACGCGCGCTACATCACACCGACGGCGGACCGCACGCTGCTGGCGTCCTTCCGCCACGGCACGATGGCCAATGCGCTGCCGCAGGCGATCGGAGCGGCCGAAGCTGTCGAGGGCAACCGTCAGGTGATCGCCATGTGCGGTGACGGTGGTCTCGGCATGCTGATGGGGGAGCTGCTGACGATGAAGCTGCACCAGGTACCGGTGAAGGCGGTCGTCTACAACAACTCGACGCTCGGCATGGTCAAGCTCGAGATGCTCGTCGCCGGCATGCCCGACTTCGGCACCGACCACGAGAAGGTCAACTACGCCGACATCGCCGAGGCCTGCGGGATCAAGGCGTTCCGCATCGAGGACCCCACGGACGTGAAGCCGGTCCTCGCCGAGGCCCTGGCGTACGACGGTCCGGCCGTGATCGATGTCGTCACCGACCCGAACGCCCTCTCCATCCCGCCGGAGATCTCGCTGGAACAGGTCGCCGGGTTCGCCCGCGCGGCTACCCGGACCGTCCTCGAGGGTGGGGTGGGAAAGATGTTCACGATGGCGAAGTCGAACCTGCGCAACGTCCCGCGGCCGTCGGGGTTCAAGGGCCTGTAGGTCAACGCGTGCCCGGGGCAGGTGCCTCGCGTATGCGGGCGTACCCGATCCGGCGGACCGGTGGCAGGGTTCCGTCGGATCCGGTACGCCCGCATCGTCCGGTGGCGTACTCGCCCAGGACGACCACACAGGGCACCTCCACCGTCGGGGCCTGCAGTTTTTCCTGCGCCGCAGACGTGGTGTATCGTCGTTTTCGCACCAACGGGAATGTCGTATAGTGGCTAATACCTCAGCCTTCCAAGCTGAAGACGCGGGTTCGATTCCCGTCATTCCCTCCACAGTGAAGCCCCGACCAGGATGGTCGGGGCTTCACTCATGCCCGGGTACACGGCCGGACTGCTTACGGGACCCCGTTGTTGCCGGGTGTTCAGACCATCCCGTAACGTCGTGGCGAGCAGATCCTCCGGAGACGGCGGTTCTGCGGCCGGGATATGGCGCAGTTTGGTAGCGCACTCGCTTTGGGAGCGAGGGGTCGTGGGTTCAAATCCCGCTATCCCGACGGGTATGGACCGGATGCCGGTCAGACAGGGTGTGTGGCAGGACGGCAGTCCCGGGGCTCAGCGTGCTGGAGTTCAGCCGTGGAGTTCCCGGAGAGCCGACCCCCATGTCAACCGTCGTCGGCAACACGATAAAATCGACAGCGACCATCACCGGTGGCAGCCTCCGGCCGTCCTCACCCCACCCTGTGGTTCACCGTCAGGTGAACGTGCCGCAGGAGGGGTGGCGAGACCCGGAGGTGACGCGGACGGACGATCCCGTGGCTCCACCGGCCGCAAGTACACAGACCAAGAACACACAGGAGTGTGCATCCGTGAAGAGCTCCGTTGAACAGCTGAGCGCGACCCGCGCCAAGCTCACCGTCGAGGTTCCCTTCGAGGAACTGAAGCCTGAGTTCGACAATGCCTACAAGTCCCTCGCCCAGCAGGTCAGCCTGCCCGGTTTCCGTAAGGGCAAGGTTCCGGCGAAGATCCTCGAGGCCCGTCTGGGCCGCGGGTCGATCCTCAATGAGGTTCTCAACGAGATGCTGCCGAGCCGCTACAGCCAGGCCGTCGAAGAGCACGACGTCAAGGCTCTCGGCCAGCCCGAGATCGACATCGCCGAGCTCGAGGACAACGACCACGTCACCTTCACCGCCGAGGTGGACGTCCGCCCCGAGATCGAGGTCCCGGACTTCTCCGACCTCTCCGTCGAGGTCGACTCCCTCGAGGCGGACGACGAGGCCGTCGAGTCCGAGCTGACCAACCTGCGTGCCCGCTTCGGCACCCTGAAGCCGGTCGAGCGTGCCGTGCAGGACGGCGACTTCGTCTCCATCGACCTCACCGCCACCGTCGACGGCGAGACCGTCGACGAGGCCTCCTCCGAGGGCCTGTCCTACGAGGTCGGTACCGCCTCCCTCGTCGAGGGTCTCGACGAGGCACTGACGGGTCTGTCGGACGGCGAGTCCAAGGAGTTCACCACGACCCTGGTCGCCGGCGAGCACGCCGACAGCGAGGCTCAGGCGACCGTGACCGTGAAGTCGGTCAAGGAGCGCGAGCTTCCGGAGCTGGACGACGACTTCGCTCAGCTGGCGTCCGAGTTCGACACCCTCGACGAGCTCAAGGACTCCCTGAAGTCCCAGGTCGAGGAGCAGCTCAAGGGCCAGCAGGCCTCGGAGATCCGCGACAAGGTTCTCGAGGCAGCCCTCGGGAAGACCGAGGTCGCACTGCCGGAGTCTGTCGTCAAGGAGCAGGTCGACGGTCAGATCCAGCAGCTGGTCAGCCAGTTCGGTGGCGACGAGGCCGTCTTCGAGCAGATGCTCGCCGCTCAGGACATCAGCCGCGAGAAGTTCGAGGAGGACGCCCGCGAGGGCGCCGAGGACTCCGTGCGCACCCAGCTGTTCCTGGACGCCCTGGCCGACATCGAGAAGCCGGAGGTCTCCCAGCAGGAGCTGACCGACCACATCCTGTTCACCGCGCAGCGTTACGGCATGGACCCGAACCAGTTCGTCATGCAGCTGCAGCAGTCCGGCCAGATCGCGAACCTGTTCGCCGACGTGCGCCGTGGCAAGGCCCTGGCCATCAACATCTGCAAGGTCACGGTCACCGACGACAAGGGCACCTCCATCGACCCGAAGGACTTTTTCGGCGAGGAGGCGGACCTGAACGAGTCCGCTGACGCGACCGACGCCGACGCAGCCGTCGAGTCCTCCGGCGAGGAGAAGGCCGACAACTAGGTCGAGTCTGGTCAGGCCGACCGGCAGACAGCAGAACACCGCCGCGGCCCGGAACAACTGTCCGGGCCGCGGCGGTGTTCTGCTGTCTGCAGCCCGGGCACGCGTCGCTGCCCCGACACGGGTCACCGATTACGCCGACGCACCCGCATTGATCGTTGAAACGGCTGGTCATCGAGGTGTTCGTCGGCGCAGTGGCGTAATCGGCGGCAGCGGAGGAGGACCGGTCGCCCGTCCACCGTGCGCTGTCAGCGAACACGGCCCCAGGGAGGGGCGTGGGCGCACCCGGTTGACTAGTCTGGTGCACAGTCCAACACGTGAACTTGAGCGAGGAGCATAAGTGAGCACTAACGACATGTCTGCCGGTCAGGCTCTGCGCCAGGCGCAGATGGCCTCTACCGCGGGGATGAACCTCAACGACTCGGTGTTCGAGCGTCTGTTGCGCGAGCGCATCATCTTCCTGGGCACCCAGGTCGACGATGAGATCGCCAACAAGCTCTGCGCGCAGATCCTGCTGCTCAGCGCGGAGGATCCCGAGAAGGACATCTCGCTGTACATCAACTCGCCCGGTGGCTCCGTCACCGCGGGGATGGCGATCTTCGACACGATGCAGTTCGCACCCTGCGACGTCGCCACCTACGGTATGGGCCTGGCGGCGTCGATGGGGCAGTTCCTGCTGTCCGCCGGCACGAAGGGCAAGCGCTACGCGCTGCCGCACGCACGGATTATGATGCACCAGCCGTCGGCGGGCGTCGGAGGCACCGCCGCCGACATCGCCATCCAGGCGGAGCAGTTCGCACAGACCAAGCGTGAGATGGCCGAGCTGATCGCCGAGCACACCGGCCAGCCGCTGGAGCAGATCCAGAAGGATTCTGACCGCGACCGCTGGTTCACCGCTCAGCAGGCCCTCGAATACGGGTTCGTCGACCACGTGATCAGCTCGGCGAAGGAGCAGTAAGCAGAGATGGAAAGCAGCAACATGAACGGTTTCACCCACGCCAGCGAACTCACCGGTCAGGTTTCCGGGGCACAGATGCCCACCTCGCGGTACATCCTGCCGTCCTTCGTCGAGCACTCCTCCTTCGGCGCGAAGGAGTCCAACCCCTACAACAAGCTCTTCGAGGAGCGGATCATCTTCCTGGGCACCCAGGTCGACGACGCCTCGGCGAACGACATCATGGCGCAGCTCCTCGTCCTCGAGGGGCTCGACCCTGACCGCGACATCACGATGTACATCAACTCACCCGGTGGGTCGTTCACCGCCCTCATGGCGATTTACGACACGATGCAGTACGTGCGTCCCGACATCGTGACCGTGTGCCTGGGGCAGGCCGCCTCTGCGGCGGCCGTGCTGCTGGCCGCGGGGACGAAGGGCAAGCGTGCCGCGCTGCCGAACTCCCGCGTGCTGATCCACCAGCCGGCGACGCAGGGTACCCAGGGGCAGGTCTCGGACCTGCAGATCCAGGCGGACGAGATCGAGCGTATGCGTCGTCTCATGGAGACGACCCTGGCCCGTCACACCAACCGCACCGAGGAGCAGGTCCGCGCCGACACCGACCGCGACAAGTTCCTCACCGCCGAAGGTGCCAAGGACTACGGCATCATCGACCAGGTCTTCGAGTACCGTAAGCTCTCCGCCCAGAAGTAGGGGAGAAGTACCGAACACGACAGCCGCGCGGGTGGCCGGAGAAGATCCGGCCACCCGCGCGGCTGTCGTCATGGTCGGACGTCATGCTTCGACGTCGGGGTCGCAATGCTGCTGTCCATACGTGTTTCCTCGTACCCTTAGCCACCCCCCTGGGTGACCCCCGATAGAGAGGATCACGCAGGAAAACTGCAGCACAGAGACATGTCAGCGGGGAAAAGTAGTTCGCTGTGTGAACGGCTTGGCGCGTAGCGCACGGACGGTTACGGTGAGATCCACATCACGTTCCCGCAATCCCGCAGAAGGGGTCACGCCCATGGTTCCCATCAGTAACGTCACCGTCGACGGCAGCTTCGCACCGCTGCACTTCCCCGAGTACCGGACGACCGTGCTCCGTAACCCGAACAACGACCTGCTGATGGTGCCCGAGCGTCTCGGCGAGACCACCGGACCGGTGTTCGGCGACGGCGCGATCGGCGCCGAGGACAACGACATGACCAAAGCCAACGGTGGTGAGGCCATCGGACAGCGCATCTTCGTGCACGGTCGTGTCCTCGGTGCCGACGGCACGCCGATCCCGGACACCCTCGTCGAGGCATGGCAGGCGAATTCGGCGGGTCGCTACCGCCACAAGAACGACTCCTGGCCCGCACCCCTGGACCCGCACTTCAACGGCGTGGCCCGAACCCTGACCGACAAGAACGGCGTCTACAGCTTCTACACCGTCCAGCCCGGCTGCTACCCCTGGGGCAACCACACCAACGCCTGGCGTCCGGCGCACATCCACTTCTCCCTCTTCGGCCGACAGTTCGCCGAGCGGCTGGTCACGCAGATGTACTTCCCCGGCGACCCGATGTTCTTCCAGGACCCGATCTACAACTCCGTGCCGGAGGGCTCGCGCGAGCGCATGATCGCCGCCTTCGACTATGACGAGACCCGTGAGAACTTCGCCCTGGGCTTCAAGTTCGACATCGTGCTGCGCGGCCGCGACGCCACCCACTTCGAGTAGACGACAGCCTTTCCCGCCCGCCCATCCCGACAGGAGAAGACAGATGATCGACAGTGACCCGAAGGGCCAGTACCGCTACCCGGTGTCCGACATCAAGGACCAGGACGAGGCGCCGCAGGGCATCATGCCCTCGCAGACGGTCGGCCCGTACGTCCACATCGGGCTGACCACACCCGGGGCCGAGAACCTCGTCGACGAGGAGTCGATGTCGTTCGCCGCCGGTGACGTCGTCGACGTGACATTCTCGGTCACCGACGGTGCCGGTCACCGTGTCAAGGACGCGATGATCGAACTCTGGCAGGCCGACGGCCAGGGCATCTACCCCTCACCGCTCGACGAGCGCTCCGACGAGGGCTCGTTGAAGGGGTGGAACCCCCTGCTCGGCGCCGGTATCGGCCGCGGCATGGCCGACGACAACGGGGAGGTGACCTTCCGTACCCGACGGCCCGGAAGCACGCCGACCACGTCGGGGGCGTCCGGCACGACCGGTACGTCCGCCGCCGGAGGGGACACGGAGGCCCCGCACCTCAAGGTCGGTGTCTTCGCCCGCGGCATCCTGGAGCGGCTCTACACCCGCGCCTACTTCCCCGGCGACGAACTGGGAGACGATCTGGGCGCTGACCCGGTGCTCGCCGTCGTGCCGGAGGACCGCCGCGCCCGCCTGGTGCTGGCCGAGGACGGCGAGAACGCCTACCGCATGGACATCGTCCTGCAGCACGACGACGCCTCCGCCGAGACCCCTTTCTTCCGGGTCTGACACGGTGGACACGGTGAACGACTCAGGAAGGATCCCGGGCGACGGGCTGGCGCGCACCCTCTACGGTGACATCGCCTCCGGCGACACGACGGCGGCCACGGCCCTGTCGGACGCCGCGTTCGTCGCCCGCATGGTGGACGTCGAGGCCGCGCTGGCGCTCGCCGTCGGCGACGCAGGACTGGTGGACACCACGACGGCGTCGGAGACGGCGCGGGCGATCGCGGAGACCACCTTCGACGGCGCTGACCTCGTCGCACTGGCCGAGGCCTCCGTCGCCGGAGGCAACCCCGCCATCCCGCTGGCCCGACGGCTCAAGGCCGCGGCGACGGACGCCGGTACCGGCGTCTCCGCGGTGCACCGCGGGGCGACGAGCCAGGACATCATCGACACCGCGTTGGTGCTGTGCCTGCGCGAGGCGGGCGGGACGATCCTGGCCACCGCCGACGAGCTGGCCGCGGACCTCGCCGGTCTGGCCCGGACGTACCGCACGACCCCGGTGATCGGTCGGACCCTCGGTCAGCAGGCGGTGCCGACGACGTTCGGCGTGATCGCCGCCGGCTGGCTCCGGCAGACCGACGCCGCCGCGACGCACCTCCGGGACGCCCTCGCCGCTCTGCCGGTGCAGTACGCCGGTGCCGCGGGGAATCTGGCGTCGACCGCGCCGTCCGGCCTGGACGTGCACACCGCCCTCGCCCGACGCCTGGACCTCGCCGATGCCCCGCTGGTCTGGCACACCGACCGGCTCCCGCTGGTCCGGGTCGCCACGGCGTTGGCCGCCCTGGCGGGCGCGGTCCGCAAGATCGCCGGTGACGTGATCGTCTTCTCCGCCACCGAGGTGGGGGAGCTGCGCGAGTCCACCCCCGGCGGCTCCTCGGCGATGCCGCACAAGGCCAACCCGGCCGCGGCCATCGCCGCCGACGGTTACGCCCGACGGACCCCGGCGCTGGCCGCGACCATGCTCGACGGCATGGACCAGCGGATGCAGCGGGCGACCGGAGCGTGGCACGCCGAGTGGCAGACCGTCCGCGACCTCGCCGCGGCGACCGCCGGGGCAGTCAACCGTACCCGCGCCAGCATCGACGGCATCACCGTCGACACCGACGCGATGCGCCGCAACCTGGCACTCACCGGCGGCGCGGTCCTCGCCGAGGCACTGGGACGCCACGTCCCGCGCGCCGACATCGACAGGGCCGTCGCCGACGGCACGCTCGGCGAACTGATGGACACGGCGCACCGCGACCACGGTTTCAGCACCGACCCCGCCGACCACACCGGACACGCGGCCGACATCGTCGACGCCGTCCTGGACGGCCTCACCACACGACAGGAAAGGACAACCCCTCATGAGTGACTCCGACGCCTACCTCACCGGACGCGAGGCCGCGCACGAGCGCGGCATGCGTAACCGGCGCGCCGTCCTCGGCGACGAGCACGTCGACCGGTCCATCGCGAAGAAGACCCCGGTCACCGAGAAGTTCCAGGACTTCATCACCCGCACCGCCTGGGGGGACGTCTGGGAGCGTCCGGGACTCGACCACACGCAGCGCCGCCTGCTGACCATCGCGGTGCTCACCGGCGTCGGCAACGACGGTGAGCTCGACATGCACATCCGCGCCGCCCTGCGCGCCGGGGTCGACGCCGACACCATCGGTGAGGTCCTGCTGCACACCGCCGTCTACGCCGGAGTGCCGAACTCGAACCACGGCTTCTCGCTGCTGAACGCCGCCGTGCAGGACATGTCATGACCGAGCACACCCCCGTCGCCATCATCGGCGCGGGGCCCGCGGGGCTGACCCTGTCCCACCTGCTGCACCAGCACGGCGTGGAGTCGGTCGTCCTGGAGTCCCGTAGCCGGGAGCAGGTCGAGACCACCGTGCGCGCCGGCATCCTGGAACAGGGCACGTTGAACCTGATGCGGCGGACGGGGGTCGGTGAGCGCATGGAGCGCGAGGCCGACATCGACGAGGGCATCGAGATCTCCGTGCAGGGTGAGCGCACCCGGATCGCGCTGACCGAACTCACCGGACACACCGTGGCGGTCTACCCGCAGCACGAGTACCTCATCGACCTCATCGCCCGACGGGAGGCCGACGGAGGTACGGTCCTGTTCGACACCACCGTCGACGCCGTCAGTGGGACGGAGGACGCCCCGGTCATCGACTACACCGATGCGTCCGGGCACGCGGTACGTCTCACCGCCGACTATGTCGTCGCCGCCGACGGCTCCCGGTCGCCGCACCGCGGTACCGTCGACGCGTCCGGTGCCGGACGCCACCGCCACGAGTACCCCTACGCGTGGTTCGGTGTACTGGTCAACGCGCCGAAGACACAGAAAGAACTGATCTACGCCACCCACCCCGAGGGCTTCGCGTTGATCTCCACGCGGTCGGAGTCCGTGCAGCGCTACTACCTGCAGTGCGACCCGTCCGACACGGTGGACGACTGGTCCGACGACCGCATCTGGGAGGCACTGCACACCCGGGCCGACTCACCGGACCTGCGCATCTCCGAGGGCGAGATCTTCGACAAGGCGGTGCTGCGTTTCCGTTCCGCGGTCACCGAGCCCATGCAGCGGGGCAGGCTCTTCCTCGCCGGCGACGCCGCCCACACCGTGCCACCGACCGGGGCGAAGGGCATGAACCTCGCCATCGCCGATGTCGCGGTGCTGGCCCCGGCGCTCGTGCGGGCGCTGCGGGGCAGTCCGGAGCTGCTGGCCGACTACTCCGACATCGTCCTGCCACGGATCTGGCGGGCACAGCACTTCTCCTGGTGGATGTCGTCGATGCTGCACCAGGCGCCCGACGCGACGACCTTCGGGTCCCGTCGTCGTCTGGCGGAACTGTCCTCCGTCCTGTCGTCCGAGGCAGGACGCCGCTACCTGGCCGAACAGTATGTCGGCCGCGATCTCCCCGAATTCGAGGTCTGACGCCATGAACACTGCAGCGAAAACACGGTCCACGGCCTATGTCACGGTCCTGTGCTGGATCGCCGTCCTGCTCGACGGGTTCGACCTGGTCGTCCTCGGCACCACGATCCCCTCGATGCTGGATGACCCGGCCTGGGACCTCAGCGGTGCCCAGGCGACCCAGATCACCACCATCGGTCTGGTGGGCATGACGATCGGCGCCCTGGTCATCGGGTTCCTCACCGACAAGCTGGGACGGCGGCGCGTGCTGATCACCGCGGTGTTCCTCTTCTCGGTGTTCACCCTCTTCCTGGCGTTCACCACCAACGTCACCTGGTTCTCGCTCTGGCGGTTCCTCGCCGGTGCCGGCCTGGGTGGCGCCCTGCCGACGGCGATCTCGCTGGTCACCGAGTTCCGGTCCGGCCGCAAGGCGGGGTCGGCGTCGACCACGCTGATGACCGGGTACCACGTGGGCGCGGTACTCACCGCACTGCTGGGCATGTTCCTCATCGACGCCGCCGGCTGGCACGCCATGTTCATCGCAGGTGCGATCCCCGGTCTGCTCCTGGCACCGGCACTGTTCTTCCTGCTGCCGGAGTCCCCGGCGTTCCTGAGGATCAAGGGCCGTGTCGCCGAGGCCGAGGAGATCGAGCGGGCCTACGGTCTGCAGGTCGACACCGAGATGGACACCCTGCAGGAGCAGAAGGAGGGGGAGAACGCCGACGGTATCCGTGCACTGCTGCAGCCGACCTTCCGGGTCAACACGATCGCGATCTGGGGCACGTCCTTCATGGGCCTGCTGCTGGTCTACGGTCTGAACACCTGGCTGCCGCAGATCATGCGTGAGGCGGACTACGACCTGGGCAACTCCCTGGCCTTCCTCATGGTGCTCAACATCGGTGCCGTGGTCGGCCTCTACATCGCCGGACGGGTCGCCGACGTCCAGTCGCCGCGCAAGACGGCGCTGATGTGGTTCCTCGCCTCGGCGGTGTTCCTCGCCCTGCTGGCGATCCGTCTGCCGCTGGTCGGCCTGTACGTCATCGTCTTCCTCACCGGCGTGTTCGTGTTCAGTTCCCAGGTGCTGATCTACGCCTTCGTCGGCGAGAACCACCCCTCGTCCGCACGTGCGACGGCCATGGGCTTCTCCGCGGGCATCGGACGCCTCGGCGCGATCTCGGGGCCGCTGCTCGGCGGCGTCATGGTCACCGCCGGGATCGCCTACCCGTGGGGCTTCTTCGCCTTCGCGGTCGTCGGGGTGCTGGGCTTCGCGATCTTCTCGTTCTCGAGGACGCTGCGACCGTCCACGATCGCCGCGGTGGAGGGAGCGAAGACACCGGCCTGACCCGTTGCCGGCGCGAGCGCCGGCCCGACCGCCCGTCGCCACATCCGTGACCGGGCCACCACTGTCCCCCGACAGAACTCCTGCCCCGGGACCGAGCACAAGGAGTTTCCCGTGAGTACCTCACCAACTGTTCACGACGGCGCACCCGATTCCACACCCGGGGCGACGCCACAGACGACGCCCCAGAAGACCCCGAAACGGGCAGCACTGTCCAGCTGGGTCGGTTCCGCCCTGGAGTACTACGACTTCGCCGTCTACGGGACGGCGGCGGCGTTGGTCATCAACGTCCTGTTCTTCCCCGAGGACACGTCCCCGGGCGTGGCCGTGTTCGCCTCCATGGCGACCGTGGGCATCGCCTACGTGGTGCGCCCGCTCGGCGCCCTGATCATGGGTCCGCTGGCGGACAGGTTCGGCCGCAAGTTCGTCCTGATGCTGTCGCTGTTCATGATCGGTGCCTCCACCTTCGTCGTCGGATGTCTGCCGACCTACGGTCAGGTCGGCCTGCTGGCGCCGCTGCTGCTGGCACTGTGCCGCATCGTGCAGGGAATCTCGGCGTCCGGCGAGCAGGGCAGCGCGATCGCGGTGTCGCTCGAGCACGCCGACGAGCAGCACCGTTCCTGGACCACCGCCTGGACGCTGCACGGCACCCAGTTCGGCACCCTGCTGGCGACCGCGGTCTTCATCCCCTTCACCGCCTTCCTGTCCGACGACGCACTGATGAGCTGGGGGTGGCGGGTGCCGTTCTGGCTCTCCGCCTTCGTCGTGCTCATCGCCTGGGTGATCCGTCGTCGTCTCGAGGAGCCGCCGGCGTTCCAGGAGACCGCGGCCGAGGTCGAGGAGGCCAAGGAGGACGAGAAGGAGGTCGAGCGTGACACCGCCGACAACCTCGACCCGAAGACCAGGGAGCGTGTCGCCGCCCGCGCCGCGGCCGCGCGGCACAACCCCCTGCAGCTGGTGCTGAAGTACCACCGCACCGCCGTCATCCGCGTGGCGTTCGCCGCCATGATCAACACGGTCAACATCGTCTTCACCGTCTGGTCGTTGTCCTTCGCCACCTCGATCGTGGGGCTGGACCGCTCCACGATGCTGTGGGTCACCGTGACCGGCAACATCTGTGCGCTGGTCTCGATCCCGCTGTCCGGGTCGGCGGCCGACCGCTTCGGGCGCAAGAAGGTCTTCATCACCGGCGCCCTGGGCGCGGCCGTGGTCATGTACCCCTACCTGATGGCGGTCAACGCCGGGAACTGGCCGTTGATCTTCATCCTCGGCGCGATCATGTTCGGCCTCTTCTACTCCATGTCCAACGCCACCTGGCCGGCGCTCTACGCCGAGATGTTCCCGACCTCGGTGCGCGTCACCGGTATCGCACTGGGAACCCAGATCGGATTCGCACTCTCCGGTGGTTTCGCCCCGATTCTCGCCTCCCTGGTCGCCGGGGCGGAGGGTGACAACTACCTCGGTGTCGCGATCTTCTCCTCGGTGGTCGCCGTGCTCGTGTCCGTCGCGATCGCGACGACCCGCGAGACCGCCTTCATGACCCTCGACGAGATCGACGCCGGCGACACCTTCGTGCAGAAAGTGAAGCAGAACCAATGAGAACATCCGTAGCCACCGTGTGCCTGTCGGGCACACTCGCCGAGAAACTCCGGGCAGCCTCCGACGCCGGGTACGACGGGGTGGAGATCTTCGAACAGGACCTGGTCGTCTCCCCGCACTCTCCGGAACAGATCCGGGCCAGGGGAGAGCAACTGGGCCTGAGTTTCGACCTCTACCAGCCGTTCCGGGACCTGGACGGGGTCGGTGAGGAGCAGTTCGCCGACAACCTGCGCCGACTGGAGTCCAAGTTCCGCATCATGCGGCGACTCAACGTCGACATGATCCTGATCTGCACGAACGTCGGTACCGCCACGATCGACGACGACGAGGTGTGCGCCTCCCAGCTGCGCCGGGCCGGGGAACTGGCGGCGGGCTACGGCATCCGGCTGGCGTATGAGGCGCTGGCGTGGGGAAAGTACGTCAACACCTACCGGCACGCCTACCGCATCGTGGAGCTGGCCGACCACCCCAACGTGGGAACCTGCCTCGACAGCTTCCACATCCTCTCCCGCGGCGACGACCCCTCCGGCATCGTCGACATCCCGGCGGAGAAGATCTTCTTCGTCCAGCTCGCCGACGCCCCGCGCCGGGACATGGACCTGCTGTCCTGGTCGCGCCACCACCGTGTCTTCCCCGGCGAGGGAGACTTCGACCTGGTGGAGTTCCTCCGGTTGCTCGCCGTCGCCGGGTACGACGGTCCGGTGTCACTGGAGATCTTCAACGATTCCTTCCGGCAGGCCGACGTCTCCCGCACGGCCGTGGACGGGCTGCGTTCGCTGCGGTGGCTGGAGGACCAGGCCTACCGGGCCCTGGAGACAGGGACCGAGACAGGGAAAGGGACTGGGGCAGGGACCGAATCTGGCGCCGACCCGGGTTCGTACCCGGTGGGGCTCGCGGCACTGCCGGAGGCGACGACCCCGGCAGCCTACAGTTTCGTGGAACTGCACACCGGACGACTCGGCGAGATCACCAAGCTGCTCCACCAGCTCGGCTTCGTGCTGGGCGGGTACCACCGCAGCAAGGAGGACTTCCAGGTCTGGGTGCAGGGTGACGCCCGCGTCGTCGTCCGGGACCTCGGGCCCACCGGCAGCGACACCGTCATCGACAGTTTCGGCGTCGACGTCGAGGGCGCGGAGCGTTCGGCGGCCCGCGCGGAGAAACTCTCCGCGGAACCGATCGTCCGCCAGCGCAGGGAGGACGAGGCCGAACTCCACGGGGTGTACACCCCCGACGGCACCGGCATCTACTTCTGCGAGGCCACCGGGGACGGGGTGCCGGTCTGGGCCGAGGAGTTCGGACTGATCGGCGAGGACGTGCGCACCATCGACGCCGTCACCGACGCACACTCCAGGATCACCGGTGTCGACCACGTCGGTCTGGCCCAACGGTGGCACCGTCACGACGAGGCCGCCCTGTACTTCACCTCGGTACTGGGGCTGCAGGCCCACGCCCCGGACGCGGTGCCGAGCCCGGCAGGGTACGTCCACTCCCGGGTGATGTCGGCACCGCAGGGAGACTTCTCGCTGACCCTCAACGTCGCACCGGAAGGCAGCGAGCAGGGCGACTTCCTCGCCGCGTCCTACCCGGAGCACGTGACCCTGGAGGTCACCGGCATCATCGGCCTGGCACGTCGGGCCCGCCGACGGGGACTGGAGATGCTGCCGGTCCCGGAGAACTACTACGACGACCTGGTCTCCCGGTTCAACCTCGATGACCGGACCGTCGCCGAGCTCCGCGAGTGCAACGTGCTCTACGACCGAGACGACCACGGTGAATACCTGCGGTTCTACACCGGCACCCTGGGCACGATGTTCTTCGAACTCGTTGAACGACGCGGTGACTACGCCGGGCACGGGGTCGACAACACCCCGGTCCGCCTCGCCGCCCAGTACCGCGTGCTGCGTGACGCCGCCCGCGGCATCCCCAGCTGACCCACCACACTGAAGGAAGGTTCCCGACATGAACGCCACAGCCACACCCGCCCACAGTTTCCTGCTCGGACTCATCGGCACGGACCTGTCGCTGTCCCGCACCCCGCCGATGCACGAGGCCGAGGGGCTGGCCCAGGGCCACCCCACGGTGTACCGCCGCCTGGACGTGCTCACCGACCGGCTGAAGGACCGTTCCCTGGACGAGATCCTGTCCAGCGCGATCGACCTGGGGTTCGACGGTCTGAACATCACCCACCCCTTCAAACGTGAGGTCCTGGGGCTCCTCGACGAGATCGACCCGGTCGCCGCCCGTCTGGGGTCGGTCAACACCGTGGCGATCCGCGACGGGAGGACCTACGGCTACAACACGGACGTGACCGGCTACGCCCGGGGCCTGGCGGAACAGTTGCCGGACATCTCCAAGCGCTCGGTCGTCCAGGTCGGCGCCGGGGGAGTGGGCAACGCCATCGCCTTCGCGCTGGCGGAGGCCGGGGTCGAGGAGCTGCAGATCCGCGACGTCGACGCCGGCCGTGCCGCCGAACTCGCCGAGAACCTCAACACCGCCACCGGGACCTCGGTGGCCACCGGCGCGGGCCCGGACGGTGTCGAGGAAGCCATCGCCGCGGCAGACGGTGTCGTCAACGCCACACCACTCGGCATGCTCAGTCACCCCGGTACGTCCTTCGACACGTCCTGCCTGACCCCGGAGCACTGGGTCAGCGACGTGGTGTACATGCCGGTCTCGACCCAGCTGCTGCAGGAGGCGGAGGCCGCAGGGTGCCGTACCCTCAACGGCACACACATGGCCGTGTACCAGGCGGTCGACGCCTTCGAGCACTTCACCGGGCTCGCCGCGGACGCCGACCGGATGCGCGAGACGTTCTACTCGCTGGGCTGAGCCGAAAGTATCGCACCCCATAAGTTACTGAAGATAATGAAAGCCCAGGTCGGAATTTCTGCAGTAACTTATGGGGTGCGATATGTGCAGTCGCTCTGTCGCCCCGGCAGTTCCCCGCACGACTAACCGGGTCACCGTTGCTGCAGCGCACCGGACAGCTCGCCGCGGCCACGGATGCCGAGTTTGCGGTAACAGCTGGTGAGATGGTGTTCCACCGTCTTCGCCGACAGCGTCAGTTCCCGGGCGATGTCCCGGTTGGTGGAGCCGTCCGCCGCCATGACCGCGATCTGCTCCTCCTGGGTGGTCAACGCCCCAGGCGTTGCCCCCGTCGGCAGCACCGAAGCGCCCGTCGCCGTGCCTGACGTCGCCGTGCCTGATACTCCTGTGGCACGACGCTCCCTGCGACAGCGTTCGACCATGGCGGGGGCTCCCATTGACGCGAAGACCTCCTCGGCGCGGCTGAAGATCTCGTCGGCGTGCCGACGTCGGCCGAGGCGACGCAGCACCTGTCCGTACTCCATCAGGATGCGTGACTGGTACGCCCGCATCGGGGTGTCCGTGATGATCTCCACGGCCTCGTCGAAGCACCGTACGCCGGCCTCGACGTCCCCGCGACGCAGCAGGATACTGCCGCGGGGGACGCGGAGTTTGGCGGCCAGGGACGCCAGGCCGCCGGTCCCGGCGCGTTGTTCGGCTTCGGCGACCACCGCCTCGGCCGCGCGGATCTTGCCGGCACGCACGAGGCACTGGGCGTAGACGTCCTCCCAGGGCCAGAACCCGGGCTGCTGGGTGTCTTTTTCGGTCCCGATCCTGGCCAGTGATTCGCCGACGCGCAGGGCGGCGACGAGGTCACTGCTGTTCGCCGTGGTGATCATGCGGCTCATGGCGGCGGGGAGTCGTTGGATGAGGAAGGCCTCGGGGTCGTCGGGCAGCCGGTTGGTGTACTGGTGGGCCGCCGACGCATCCCCCTGGAAGGCGGCGACCTGGGATCCTGTCCAGAGCAGGACAGGATCCAGCAGCACACTTCCGTGGGCATCGCCGGTGGCGAGGCCGCGCTCGACCACCCTGCGGGCCTCCTCGAAGTCGCCGAGGACGTAGTGGGTGCGCGCCAGCCACGCGTCGCGCCAGATCCGTAGCAGCGGCGCGACGGTGTCGGCGGTGGACGCCGTCGAGGTGAGGATCTCACGGGCGCTGAGCGGATCGTCGTTGACCAGGGCGAACCACCCGTCGACCATGCGGTGCTGGGCTCCGGGGCGGCCGGACGGTGGATGGGACCCGGTGAGGATTCCGGTGGCGACGGCGGCGAGCAGGTCGTCACCGGCGGCACCGGCGTGGTCGAGCATGCTGTGCGGGTCCCAGTCGGCGAGGGCGAGCAGTGCACGCTGGTGCGCGACATCGGACGGGGTGCCCGCCGGTCGCAGGGTGTCACCGCCGTCCAACGAGGCATAGGCACGGCGGCGGTCTCCGGCGTGCATCGCGAGGTAGGACTCACCCGGCGCCGCCCCGGCACCGGTCCGGGACCACAGGCGGGCGGCGGGCAGGTTCCCGGCCCTGGCCAGTGCGTCGACCCGGTCGGCGCTGAGAGTGGGGCAGCCGGTGACGTCGGGGTTGCCGGTGTCGTGGTTTCCCGGGGGAACCGTGCACAGCAGCTGGGCGGCGACGCCCCAGTCACCGTGGTCCCGGTACCCCGCGGCGAGAGTGAGCACCTGTTCTACGACGCTGTCCACGGAACCGGTGCCGCCGGCCAGCACGGACTGCAGGCGGTGGTACAGCGAGGCTCCGGGATCGGTTTCCCGGCGCGCGGCGCGCTGGTGGATCTCCGCGAGTACCCGCGGTGGTGTCTGTTCCAGCACGGCGGCGCGGTGGCGGGGGTCCCGGAAGTCGACGGCCGGGCCGGGGAGGGTCCGGAGCAGGTGGGTGAAGACGGCGTCGGTGCCCCCGTCCGACACGTCCCACACCAGGTCCAGGGCGACGGGACCTGCACTGGGGCCCGCGCTGACCGCAACGGTGCGGAGCAGGTCGGTCAGGCGCCGTCGGGACTCCGGCAGGGCGTCGGCGGTGGCGGCGTCCACTGCACCGGCGAGCGCGGTGGACCAGGTGTCGGGTACGGCGGGCGCACGGCCCGCCCGGATCTCGGCAGGGGCGCTGGCGATCAGCTCGGTCAGCAGGTCCACGCGGCCGCCGGTCATGGTGTGGAGGGTCACCACCAGGGACGGATGTGGGCGGGTCCCGGTCGAGGACTCCACGACGGCGCCGCTGTCCCCGAGGGTGATCGGTGGCAGGACGACCTCGATGTCCCCGCGCAGGTGGCACGACGACTCGGGAGCCGACGCCTGTGCATTCGCCGCGTCCACCGTGCCGACCACCATCAGGCGCGACGGACGGTCCAGCCGGGAGGTCTCCTCACGCAGGAGGCGCAGCACCGCACTGTCCGCGAGATGGAGGTCGTCGATCAGCAGCAGGGTGTCCTCGGGGCTGTCGAGCAGAGACCGGTCGAGTGGACGGGTGGAGCCGGCGACCGGGCGGATCCGGACGGTGTTCCACGCCGGCGCCCCGGTGGCCAGGTCGTGGAGGAGCCCGACCCCACCGCCACCGGAGAGGTCGCGCACCACCAGGAAGAGCCCGCGTGCGGGTGCGACGGTCTGGGTGTGGGCGAGGATCTCCCTGACCTGCGGGTGGTGGAGGCGGGGAGCGCGTCCGCGGTCGGAGATGGGCACGTCCCGCAGTCTACTGCGGAATCAGAGGAGGAACAGCAGGGAGAGCGCACCAGACAGCGTGGTGCCCGGCAGGGCCGACCGTCGGCGCGACGTCATCTACCGGGCCATCTCCCGGCCGGCGACGTAACCGAAGGTCAGTGCGGGGCCCAGGTTGATGCCTCCTGCGGGGTAGAACCCACCCATGATCGACGCGCGGTCATTCCCTGCCGTGTACAGTCCGGCGATCGGAGAACCGTCCTCACCGAGTACCCGGGCGCGCCCGTCGGCAGAGATACCGGCGAACGTGCCGAAGCTTCCCGGCAGGACCTTCACCGCGTAGAACGGCCCCTTCTCCACAGGAGCCAGCGACGGATTCGGCACCACCTTCGGGTCACCGCCGTACCGGTTGAACTCCGTTTCGCCCCGGTGGAACTCCGGGTCCTCACCACGACGGGCATTGTCATTGAACTCGGCCACGGTGGTCTCCAACCCGTCCGGATCGATGCCGCACCGCTCCGCCAGCTCCCGGAGTGTCCTGCCCTTGACCAGGTAGCCGTTGCGCACATAAGGGAACAACGGCACCGGGAAGGGTTTCGCCATGCCGAGGGGGTAGCGGCGCACGAACGTGGAGTCGGCGATCTGCCACGACTGCACCGGCTCGCCCTCGGGGGCGGCGTTGATCATGCCGTCGACGTAGTCGTAGTAGCCGTTGGCTTCGTTGACGAAGCGTCGACCAGTCGACACCACACCGATAGACCCGGGCTTGGCACGGTCCATGATGTGGGGGAATGTACCGACCTTCCCGTTGAGGTACGGGACCTCGGACACCGGGCACCACGCCGCCGGGGCCTTCAGATCCGTCGTCGCGGCCGCGCCGACAGCCTTCGCCATGCGCAGCCCGTCGCCGGTGGACTCCTTCGGCGCCAACGTCCAGTGCTCCTGGCCGGTGGGTGTGCGGGGGAACAGGTCACGGCGCAGCTCGACGTCGGCCGGGAAACCGCCGGTGGCCAGTACCACTCCGCAGGTGGCGCTGAGGGTGCGGGTACCGTCCGGCCCCTGCACCGTCACCCCGGTGACACGTCCGGACGCATCGCGGACCAGCGCACGGGCGGCCGTGCCCGTCATCAACTCCACCCCAAGGTCATCGGCGGAGGCGGCGAGCCGTCCGATCATCGCGGCACCGTTGACCATCTGCATGTTGCGACGGTGCACCACCATGTCCCAGACGTGCACCACGACACGTCGGGCGGCGTGGAACCATCCACGCACGTCCCCTCGTGAGGCCGACAGGAACTTCTTCAGGTCCGGCCCGGCCATGATCCCCATGCCCAGGAAGGACGTCTCGTAGAGCTGGTGGCGCAGTTTCGCCCGCACGTCCGGGCGTACCGTGCGTCCGTTGAACGGGGTCGGTCCCACAGAGCGGTGTCCGGTGCCGGCCCCCGGCAGGTCACCGTAGATGTCCTTGATCGCCGCCCCCGGGGTGAACTGCAGCCGGGTCTTGGTGTGGAAGAAGTCCACCATCTCCGGCGCGGCGTCGAGGAAGGCGTCGATGTTGTCGCCCTGGTAGTAGTCACCGATGACAGAGCGCAGGTAGGTGCGGACCTCCTCGGCGTCCTCGACGACACCCTCGCGCCGGGCGAAGCTGGTGCCGGGCGTCCAGGCCCACCCGCCGGACCAGGTGGTGGCGCCGCCGAGCACGTCCGCTTTCTCGATGACGGCGACGGACAGTCCGTGGTGGGCGGCGGTCACCGCGGCGGAGAGGCCGCCGGCGCCGGAACCGATGACGATTGCGTCGTAGGCGGTGGCAGGGCTGGTGGCAGGGGTGGGATCGGTCGGTGAGGTCATGACGGGTGGCCTCCGTGGGGTGTGGTGGGCGGGACGGTGGATGTGGCTAGCAGACGCGTCGCGGTGTCGTACAGGTGCCGGATCCACCCCGCGTCGCCGCGGTGGTTCCGCTCCACCTCATTGGGCACCTCGACGCTGACCGGGAGCGCCCGCGGCAACGGACGCAGGAACCGTGCGAGATCCTGGTCGCCGTCGCCCGGTGCCAGGCGTGCCGCCCTCGACTCCTCGACGAGTCCCTCCACCGTGGTCGGGGCATGGGCCGGACTGTCGCACAGCTGCACCATGTCCACCAGGTCACTGATCTGCGCCAGCTCGTCGACGTCGGCGTGGATGCGTGCCAGGTGCAGGGTGTCGGGCAGGACACGGGCTCCGGTGTCACGGGCGACCCGGGCCGCGACCGGCAGTGAACGCACACTGCGGTAGGAGATCGGCTCCAGGGACGGGACCACACCGTAGCCTGCGGCGTCGTCCACCAGGCGACCGAGCGTGTCGGTCAGCCGGGTCAGGTCATCGTCCCCGGCGGCGACGGTGAGCCGTGTGGCACCGAGCGCCGCGGACGCCTCGAGCGCGGGCAGCCACGCGTCGCGGTCGGTGTCGGCGTCGATGCGCAGGAATTCGGCGTCGACCACCGACAGACCCGTCTCGTCGAGGGCGCGCAGTGTGGCGGCCAGCAGTGGCGAACCGGCAGACAGGTCGTAGGACGGTTCCGCCGCGGTGACCGCCAGGACGCGCAGACCGACGAAATCGAAACCGGCGTTGGCGGCGAACCGGACGAGCAGGTCCGGTGGTACGGTCAGCGCCGACAACGGTGCGAGGCCGAGCAGCCTGGCCCGGGGGTTGTTCACCAGGCCGGTCACGGGGAGACCTCCCCGGTCAGCCGTACCGGCGTCCCGGTCCGTGACGACTCGTAGACCGCGAGCAGCACGGCCAGGGAACGGGTGGCGTCGCGCCCGGTCACCGCGGGCGCGCGGCCGTCGCGTACAGCGGCGACGAAGTCGGCGACCTGGGCGGTGTGGTGGGGGATCAACGCACCGTTGATCGTGCGGAGGTCGGCGTTGGCCACCAGTTCCGGCGGGTAGTCGGCGGTGGTGGCCACCGACCCGCCCTCGGCCCGCAGGACGGCCCGGCCGTCGGTGCCCTCCGGGTACTCCAGGATGGCGCGGGTGGCACCGGAGGAGGCGGTGACCTGCACGCGGGCCCCGAGCGCGGTGTCGGCGGCAGTGGTGGCGCTGATGGTGGCCAGGGCGCCCGAGGCGAAGGTCACGGTGGCCACGGCGGTGTCCTCGACCTCGATGTCGTGGGTGAAGGTGGCGATCTTCCCGGAGACCTCCACCGGGTCGCCCATCATCCAGGTTAACAGGTCGATGTAGTGGATCGCCTGGGTCATCAGCACCCCGCCGCCGTCGCTGGCCCAGGTGCCCCGCCAGTCGGTGGCGGAGTAGTAGGTGGGGTCGCGGTGCAGCAGGACGGTGCACTGCCCGAGGACCGGCTCGCCGAGTCGGTCCGCGACCAGGTCAGCCTTCATCTCCTGCGCCGCGGGCCAGAACCGACGCTGGAACATCACGCCGAGCGTCACACCCGCGGCCTCGCACGCGTCGGTCATCCGGCGGGCAGCGTCCAGGTCCACGGCGACGGGCTTCTCGCACAGTACGTGCACCCCGGCGGCAGCCGCGGCGAGCACGACCTCCTCGTGGGTGGGGTGCGGGGTACACACCGAGATGATGTCGACGCCGGTGGCCAGCAGTTCCCCGACGGTGCCGACGGCCCGGGGGATGCCGTAGGTCTCCGCGGCGCGGCGGGCCTGCGCGGGGTCGGTGTCACAGACGACGGTGACCTCGGCACCGTCGACGGCCGCGACGGCCTCGAGGTGGTTGCGGGAGATCGCGCCGCAGCCGACGACACCGACTCTGAGGTCTGGGGCACGGTCTGGGGTGGGGTCCGGTGGGGGCATGGGGCAGCGGTCTCCTCTGGCGGTGGGGTGTGGGTGGCCGGTCTCGTCCACCGTAGGTCGCCGAGCGGCCCTACCCGGTCACCGTCCCGTTGAACGGGACAGCCCGGGGGAGTGGGGGTCGCTCTGCGCCGCGGTCAGGGCGACTGAGAGCTGCCGACCGGCGGCCGTGAGCGCGGCGAGGACCTCGTCGTGGTCGCACCGGTCGGTCCGTGCCACCAGGCCGAGGGCGCACTGCACGGAACGGTCGGTCAGGGTGAAGCACGGCACGGCGAACGACGTGTTCTCGGTGACCATGCCGCCGACGATGTGCCCGTACCCCTGGTGTCTGATCCGCCGTAGTTCGGCCCGGATTCGTGCCGGGTCGACCGGTTCCCCGGTCACCCGGTCGGACAGCGGGCCGTCGAGCACACGGCCGACCGATGCCGCACCCGCGAAGGCGAGCATGGTCAACCCGGCCGAGTTGTCGTGGATCGGTAGCCGTGAGGCGTGCCGGCTCACGATCCGGAGCGGGTACTGCGCGTCGTAGTGCTCCAGGTAGAGCACGCTGAGCTCCCCGAAGTCCGGGACGGCGAGGAAGAGGTGGTGGTCGAAATGGGCGTGCAGGTCCTCGAGGACCGGTCGGGCGAGGTCCCGGAGCTGCTCGAGGGGGCTGCAGCGTACCGAGGTCTCCCAGGAGTGGTCGCTCACCGTGACGCTGCCGTCGGGCAGACGTTGCAGCATGCCCACGGAGGTCATCTCGGTGACCAGGCGGTGGGTGGTGGACCGGGACAGCCCGGTTGCCGCAGCGACCTGCGCGGCGGTCAACCGGGGCTGGTCGGGGTGGAAGCACTCCAGGATGCGCATGGCACGCTGGAGCACCGATTCCCCGGACCGGGAGTTCGCCATGTCGACCGTCCTCCTGTGTCCGGCCTTCAGCCGGCCAGGAACCCGCGGATGAGGGTGTTGACGGTCTGGGGCTGCTCCAGATTCGGCAGGTGTGCCGCCGGTGACAGGACCACGTAGGACGACCCGGCGACGCCGTCGGCGATCACCTTCACCGTCTCCGGAGCGGTGGACGGGTCGTGTTCACCGGCGATGACCAGTGCCGGGACGGTGACCTCGCCCAGCCGGGAGGTGAAGTCCCACTGCGAGAGGGCGTCGCAGCATGCCGCGTACCCCTCGTCCGGGGTGGCGGCGATCATGTCGCGGTAGTGGTCGGTGGTCGCCGGGTTCTGCTCCCGGTAGGCGGGCGAGAACCAGCGGGTGATCACCGCATCGGCCAGGGCACCGACACCGTCGGTGCGGGCGGTGTGTGCCCGCTCGACCCATCCGGAGGGGTCGCCGAACTTCGCGGCGGTGCAGATGAACACGGCGGCCGTCACCCGGTCACTGGTGGCGGCGAGGTACTGCGCGACCGCCCCACCGAGCGACAGCCCGACCACGGTGAACCGTGCGACCCCGAGTCCGTCGAGGGTGTGCAGGACGTCGGCGGCGAGATCGGGGACCGTCGGGCCGTCCGCCCCGGCAGGGGTCAGCGGCGACTTTCCGTGGCCGCGGTGGTCGAGGGCGATGACCCGCCGGTCGTCGGAGAGCCCGTCGAGCTGCGGCAGCCACATCTCGGTGGTCGATCCCAGCGAGCCGAGCAGTACCAGGGGCTCTGCGTCGGTGGGGCCGTACACGTCGGCGTGGAGGGTCAGGGGGGTGTTCGCTGTGGTCCCAGCGGTCATGGATCTGCTCCTTCGTGTGTGGTGGGGTGCGGGGAGTTCGACGGGCCGGTCAGGCCTGCTCGGCGTCGAGGACGGCGGCGAGGCCCTGGCCACCGCCGATGCACATGGTGGCCAGTCCGCGCAGGGGCGCGGAACCGTTCTCGCCGCGGCGACGCAGCTCGTGGCAGAGGGTCACCAGCATCCGGGCGCCGGTGGCACCGACCGGGTGCCCCAGCGAGATTCCGGAACCGTGCGGGTTCAGCCGCGGGTCGTCCGCGGCGACGCCCCACTCCTGCAGGACCGACAGTGCCTGTGCGGCGAAGGCCTCGTTGAGTTCGATGACGTCCAGGTCGTCCAGCGTCATCCCGAGGCGGTCGAGGACCCGGGCGGTGGCGGGGACCGGGCCGATGCCCATGGTCTCGGGGGCGACACCGGCCACGGCCCAGCCGCTGAGGCGGGCGACGGGCTGCAGGCCCAGTTCCTCGGCGCGGGCGCGGGTGGTGACGACCATGGCGGCGGCACCGTCGTTCTGGCCGGAGGCGTTGCCGGCGGTCACGGTGGCTTCGTCGTCCTGGCGCCCCATCACCGGGCGCAGGCCGGCGAGCTTCTCGGTGGTGGTGCCCGGGCGTGGGTGCTCGTCGCGGTCGACGATCGTCTCCGGGTCGCGACGGCGCTTGCCCGGAACCGTCACCGGGACGATCTCGTCGGCGAACAACCCGTCGTCGATGGCGGCGACGGCACGTCGGTGGGATTCGGCGGCCATCTCGTCCTGCGCCTCACGGGTGATGCCGTACTCGCGGCGCAGGTTCTCGGCGGTCTCGATCATCCCGCCGGGGATGGGGTGGTTGCGGCCACCGGCGGAGGCGCGGCCTTCGGCGAGGCGGTCGTGCAGCACGAGGTCACCGCCCTTGACGCCCCAGCGGATGGCGCCGTCGACGGAGTAGCCGGTGCGGCTCATCGACTCGGCACCACCGGCGATGATGAGGTCGGCGGCGCCGGTAGCGACGTGTGCGGCGGCGGTGACGACGGCCTGCAGGCCTGAGCCGCAGCGCCGGTCGAGCTGCATGCCGGGCACGCTGTCGCCGAGGCCGGCGTCCAGTGCGACGACGCGGCCCAGGGCGGGTGCGGCGCCGTCGGGGGAGGCCTGGCCGAGGATGATGTCGTCGATGTCGTCGGCGGTCAGCCCGGTGCGTTCCACGATGGCGGCGACGACGGTGGACGCCAGGTCCTGCACGGGGACGTCAGTGAAGGCCCCGCCGTAGGCGCCGACCGGGGTGCGCAGCGGGGAGCACAGGACGACGTCGGTGGGGGAGGGGGCCGTGGTGGTGTGGCTCATGGGGTTCCTTCGGTTGTCAGGGGTGTTCTGGGGGATGTCAGAGATGCTGTGCGGCGAGGTCGCCGGTGATTGCGCGGGCCGCGGCCAGGAGCTCGGGGACGATGTCGCGGTGCAGCTCGTCGAGGCCGTAGACCTCGGTGCGGGTCGAGACGTTCACCGCGGCCACGGCCCTGCCGCCGGGCCCGTTGACCGGGGCGGCGACAGAGCGCAGGCCGACCTCGAGCTCCTGGTCGACCAGTGACCACCCCTGGTCCCGGACGGTCTGCAGCTCGGCACGGAGCTGGCGGGTGGAGGTGCAGGTCCGAGCAGTCAACGGCTCGAGGGAGACGCCGGCGAGGTAGTCGTCGAGCTCGGACGGGGCCAGGTCGGCGAGCAGGACCCGGCCCATCGAGGTGGCGTAGGCGGGGAAGCGGGTGCCGATGGTGATCGACACCGCCATGATCCGCCGGACGGGAACCCGGCTGACGTAGACGACGTCCGGGCCTTCGAGCACGGACATCGAACTCGACTCGTTGATACGCCGGGAGAGCTCCTCCAGCCGCGGCTGACCGATGTCCGGCAGTGACAACGACGACAGGTAGCTGTGGCCGAGTTCCAGGACACGGGAGGTCAGCCAGAACTCATTGCCGTCGGTGTTGGCGTAGTCGAGGGAGACCAGGGTGTGCAGGAAGCGGCGTGCGGTGGCCCGGGCCAGGCCGGTGCGTTCGGCGACCTGGGCGAGGCTGAGTCGGGAGTGCTCCCCGTCAAAGCAACGAATCACGGCGAGGCCGCGCACGAAGGACTGGACCTGGCCGCCGGGGCTGCCGCCGTGGGCATCGCCGGGACCTCTCGCGGGGGTGCTGCCGTCTGTCTGTGTCACCGGAGTGCTCCTGTCATCCGTTCATGCAGCGAACATTTGTCCATTGCGCGAACACCAGTGTACAGTTTTCCATATGCTTGACAAAACATTCAGCACAGCAGACGAGGCGGTGGCGGACCTCTTCGACGGTGCGTCTGTCGCTGTCGGCGGATTCGGCCTGGTAGGCATCCCGTCGGTACTCATCGAGGCAGTCCGGACACGGGGCGTCGGTGAGCTCACGATCATCTCCAACAACTGCGGAACCGACGGGTTCGGCCTCGGCACGCTCCTGGAGGACCACCGGGTCGCGCGCACGATCGGCTCCTACATCGGATCCAACCGCATCTACGCCCAGCAGTACCTCAGCGGCGACCTCTCGGTGGAGTTCACCCCGCAGGGCACGCTGGCCGAGCGCATGCGTGCCGGTGGTGCCGGTATCCCGGCGTTCTACACCAAGGCGGGCGTCGGCACGGAACTCGCCACCGGCGGGCTGCCGGTGCGTTACCACCGGGACGGCTCCGTCGCCGAATTCTCCGAGCCGAAGGAGACCCGTACCTTCGACGGTGAGGACTACATCCTGGAGACCGCGATCAAGGCCGACGTCGGGCTCGTCCACGCGCACAAGGCCGACCGCCAGGGCAACCTCGTGTTCCGCGAAACCGCGCAGAACTTCAACCCCGAAGCCGCCAAGTGCGCGCGCGTGGCGATCGCGCAGGTCGAACATCTCGTGGACCACCTGGACCCCGACGAGGTCCACCTGCCCGGTATCTACGTCGACCGCGTGGTGCACGTCGGCCCGCAGGAGACCGGCATCGAGAACCGCACCACCCGCCCCGACAAGAATCCGGAGGCCTGACCATGGCTGAGACCACAGGATGGAACCGTGAACAGATGGCGGCCCGCGTCGCCGCCGAACTGCAGGACGGGCAGTACGTCAACCTCGGTATCGGCATGCCGACGCTGGTCCCGGGCTACCTGGACGACGGCATCGACGTCATCCTGCACTCCGAGAACGGTGTTCTCGGAGTGGGGCCGTACCCCACCGAGGACGAGGTCGACCCGGAACTGATCAACGCCGGCAAGGAGACCATCACCGTCAACGACGGCGCCAGTTTCTTCAGCTCCTCGGAGTCCTTCGGCATGATCCGGTCCCGGTCCGTCGACGTCGCCGTGCTGGGGGCGATGGAGATCTCCCGCTACGGCGACCTGGCGAACTGGATGGTCCCCGGCAAGCTCGTCCGCGGCATGGGCGGGGCCATGGACCTGGTGCACGGTGCGCAGAAGATCATCGTGATGACCGACCACGTCACCAAGAACGGCACCCCGAAGATCGTTGAGCAGTGCTCCCTGCCGCTGACCGGGGCGAAGTGCGTCGACCTGATCGTGTCGTCCCACGGCGTCTTCGAGG
Source organism: Corynebacterium sp. USCH3 (assembly GCF_037619475.1). Taxonomy (NCBI): domain Bacteria; kingdom Bacillati; phylum Actinomycetota; class Actinomycetes; order Mycobacteriales; family Corynebacteriaceae; genus Corynebacterium; species Corynebacterium sp. USCH3. Next base: position 523,074 of record NZ_JAQPZT010000002.1, on the reverse strand, counting down.
TCGACCCGGAGAACGGGCTGACGCTGGTCGAATGCGCCGACGGCGTCACCGTCGACGACCTGCGGGAGATCACCGCTGCGCCGTTCGCCGTGCGCTAGAACACGATCGTGGTGTTCCCGGTCCGGATCACCTTGTCCTGGGAGTGCCAGAGCACGGCCCGGGACAGGACGGACCGCTCGACTTCCGCTCCCAGGCGTTTCAGGTCGGGAACGTGGTCCCGGTGACTGACCCGCACCACGTCCTGCTCGATGATGGGGCCCTCGTCCAGGTTCTCGGTCACGTAGTGGGCCGTGGCGCCGACGAGTTTCACTCCGCGCTCCTTCGCCTTGCGGTAGGGGGCGGCGCCGATGAACGCCGGCAGGAAAGAGTGGTGGATGTTGATCACGGGGACGCCGACCTGCTCCAGGAAGTTGCTGGAGATGATCTGCATGTAGCGGGCCAGGACGATGAAGTCCACGTTGCCCTGCAACAGGCGGAGGATCTCCGCCTCGGATTCGGACTTGTCCGGCCCCGCCTGCGACGGGACGTGGAAGAACGGCACCCCGAAGGAACGGACGTCCTCGACGGTCCCGGTGTGGTTGGAGATCACCATGGGGATAGTGACCGGCAGGTCACCGCGACGCTGGCGCCACAGCAGGTCCAGAAGGCAGTGGTCGTCCTTGGACGCCAGGATCGCCATCCGCTTGGGTTGTGAGCGGTCGGACAGCGACCAGGCCATGTCGTAGGGGTCGAGCGTCTCCGCGAGATCCGCCCTGATGTCGTCCATGACGGTGACGAGGTTCTGACGGTGGAAGACGATGCGCTGGAAGAACCCGCCGTCCTCCGGGTCAGAGGAGTGCTGGTCAAGGGAGATGATATTGCCCTTGTTCCGGGTTATCAGTGCGGCGATGACGGAGACCAGACCGGGCTGGTCAGGTCCGTGGACCACCAGACAGGCGTGGTCGGTCAGGGAGGTGATGGACGGGGACAACGGGTTCTTCCTGGTCGTTCGGTCGGGTTCAGCCGGGGGTAGTTCAGCCGGTCGCTCGTCGGTGGCGGCCGCTTCGGTGGCAGTCTACCCCGACGGCCCGGCACCGCGACCGTCCGATGCCGCGATCCGACGGTGCTGGACAGGGCTGGACAGGGCCGGACAGGGCCGGACAGGGCCACCGTGCGTGGGCCGCGTCCGGTGGTTCGAACGTACGGCGGGGGCGTGCACCCCGCCGTAGACAGGGAGCCGGGGCGGGGAGTCGACGACCCCTGTGTCGGGACGCCGCGGCGCCCGGCGCGGGGGTATGATGGGCCGGACGCGTTACCCACGAATCGCCGACACGTTTCCCGACATGTTTCCCAGGAGAGTTCGTCCCACATGCCATCGATGCAGGAAAGCGCCGAACTGCTCAAGTGTTCGTTCTGCGGAAAGAGTCAGAAGCAGGTCCGTAAGCTCATCGCAGGGTCAGGTGTGTACATCTGCGACGAGTGCATCGAGCTGTGCAACGAGATCATCGAGGAGGAGCTCGCCGCCGGTGTGTCGTCCTCGGGTGACTCCGCCGACCTGCCGCACCCGGCTGCGATCACCCGGTTCCTCGACGAGTACGTCATCGGACAGGACGACGCCAAGCGCACCCTTGCCGTCGCCGTCTACAACCACTACAAGCGCATCCGTGCCGAAACCGATGACGCCACCGCCCGCCGCAGCGACGACGCCGTGGAGCTGACCAAGTCCAACATCCTCATGCTGGGACCCACCGGGTCGGGCAAGACCTACCTGGCGCAGTCCCTGGCCAGGATGCTGGACGTGCCGTTCGCCATCGCTGACGCCACCAGTCTCACCGAGGCCGGCTATGTCGGTGAGGACGTCGAGAACATCCTGCTCAAGCTGCTGCAGGCCGCGGACTTCGATGTCGCCAAGGCACAACAGGGCATCATCTACGTCGACGAGGTCGACAAGATCTCCCGGAAGTCGGAGAGTCCCTCCATCACACGCGACGTCTCCGGTGAGGGTGTGCAGCAGGCTCTGCTGAAGATCCTGGAGGGCACGGTCGCCGCGGTCCCGCCGCAGGGCGGCCGCAAGCACCCGAACCAGGAACTCATCCAGTTCGACACGAAGAACGTCCTGTTCATCGTGTCCGGCGCCTTCGCCGGACTGGAGCGGGTCATCGCCGAGCGTCGCGGGCGGAAGGGTGTGGGCTTCGGTTCCGAGGTCCGCGGCAAGTCGGACGAGGACCCGGATCCGTTCCGTTTCGTGGAGCCGGAGGACATGGTCAAGTTCGGTCTGATCCCGGAGCTCATCGGACGCCTGCCGGTGATCACCCACGTCGGGCACCTCGACGAGGATGCGCTGGTGCGTATCCTCACCGAGCCGAAGAACTCCCTGGTGCGCCAGTACCAGCGGCTCTTCGAGATGGACGGGGTCCAGCTCACGTTCGAGGACGACGCCCTGCGGGGGATCGCCCGGAAGGCCCTGGAGCGGGAGACGGGTGCCCGTGGCCTGCGGTCGATCGTGGAGAACCTGCTGCTGCCGCTGATGTACGCCATCCCCGACGACAAGGACACCGGCGAGGTCATCATCACCGGTGCCAGTGTCGACGATGAGGCGGAACCACAGATGCTCACCCACGAAGAGGTTGCTGAGCGGGACCGCCGCAGCGCCTGACCGCCCGCATCACCGATGTCGTCTGAGCCACCGCCGGGGGCAGAAAACAGGCGGAATCTGGCCTCTGCGGTGGCTCAGACGACAGCAGGGGGAGGGGGTACACCGCGCCCTGCGGTGAATCTGCGCCTAGTCGTCGTAGAGGGCGGCGATGTGGTCGTCCACGGTGTCGCCGTCATCCTCGTCGGTGCTGTCGACCCCGTCAGCTCCGGGGGTTCCGGGAACTCCGGGCGTTCCGGTGCGCTCGCTCGCCCCGGTGGTGTACCCCTCGTCCCTGGTGTCCTGAGCCACGCTGAAATCGGGCAGGTCCTCGGGGCGGTAGGTCACGACCTCCTCCACCGACCCCCCGTCCCCGGCGGTGTACAACGACGCCGACACCGACGACGGCGTCGTGGTCGTCGGTGCTGCGTGGGTGTACGAACTGCCCTGCGTCGTCGGCATGGAGGTGGTCAGGAACGCCAGGACGGTGTCGCAGGCCAGTTTCTCGAGTCCGTCGACGGTGGCGGCATGCCCCATGTCCGTGCCGTACAGCATCTGGAACATCGTGCCCTGCGAGGCCGGGAAGCAACACAGTGAGGTGATGAGCACGTAGACGTCCTCGGCGGAGATCCCGGGGCGGAATGCACCGTAGTCCTGGCCGCGCATCAGGACCCGGTCGATCTGCAGGACCACCGGGGACGATTCGAGCACGTCGGCGCGACCCTCCAGGTGGCCGCGGGCCATCACGTTCTCCGAGATGATCAGCCGGACCGCGTCCGGGCTCGCCCGGTGACGGCGGTAGGCGGTGCGCACCAGGGAGCGCACCGCTTCGGCGGGGACGAGCCGCTCGACGTCGAGATCCTCCGGACGCGGCCAGAGCAGGCGGAAAGCGTACCGGACCGCCTCGTCGTACAGCACACCCGTGTCGCGCAGCAGAGGGTGGGTCGCAGGGACGCCGGCACCTACGGCGATGTCCCGGGTGTCCGCGGACAGCCCGGAACGCACCAGTTCCGGGAGAGCGGTCTCCAGGATCTGCTGGTACTCCTCCGGCGGGCAGTCGTAGCGTCGGTGGCTGCCCGGCAGGTCGACGGGGTCGGTCTTCACAAGGGCACTCCTGGCCTTCTCGGGTTGCACTCTGGTGCGAGGGTCGCCTCGTCGCGCGGCACGTCGAGGTGAAGTACCCATGCTAAGCGTTACTGACGGACGAGTTGACCACAATGTTTGCTCTCCCCACCAATGAGGGGGCACCGGAACAGGGGTAGGGGGCGGCGGCGGGGGAAGACGTTTAGATTGGGAGGGTACCGACCACACGCCGGTCCACCACCGAACCCCTATCCAGGAATGAGGTCGCACACCATGTCGACACGCCCTTCCCCTGTCACCGTGACTGTCACCGGAGCTGCCGGCCAGATCGCCTATTCGCTGCTGTTCCGTCTCGCCGCCGGGGATGTCTTCGGCGACCGCCCGGTGGCGCTGCGGTTGCTGGAGATCCCCGCCGCACGGCAGGCCGCTGAGGGGGTGGCGATGGAGTTGTCGGATTCTGCGTTCCCGTTGCTGGACAGCATCACCGTCACCGACGACCAGGACGAGGGGTTCGCCGGGGCGGAGGCGGTCTTCCTCGTCGGCGCGAAGCCGCGGGGCAAGGGTGAGGAACGCTCGGACCTGCTCGTCGGCAACGGGAAGATCTTCGGGCCGCAGGGCCAGGCCATCGCGCGCAACGCCTCGCCGGACGTGCGGGTGCTGGTCGTCGGAAACCCGGCCAACACCAATGCCGCGATCCTCGACGCGCATGCGGGCCTCGCCGCCGGCCAGGTCACCGCCATGACCCGGCTGGACCACAACCGTGCACTCGCCCAGCTCGCCGACAAACTCGGTGCCACGACACCCCGGCTGACGAACATGACGGTGTGGGGCAACCACTCGTCGACGCAGTTCCCGGACGTCGCCGAGCTGCGGCTGGACGGCGAACCTGTCGCTGACTCGCTCGACCGGTCCTGGGTCGACGAGGAGTTCATCCCGCGGGTCGCCCGACGCGGCGGCGAGATCATCGAGGTCCGGGGGTCGTCGTCGGCCGCGTCGGCGGCGTCGTCGGCGGTGGACCACATGCACGACTGGTTCCACGGCACCCCGGACGGTGACTGGGTCTCGGTCGCCCTGCGGTCCGACGGTTCCTACGGCATACCGGAGGGGCTGTTCGCCAGCTTCCCGTGCCGGGCGGTGAACGGGACCTGGGAGATCGTCAGAGACCTTGAGCTCGACGAGCGGCAGCAGGAGCGTATCCGCGCCACTGTCGAGGAGCTGGAGTCCGAGTTGGCCACGGTGCGTGACGGCGGGATGCTGTGACATAGTAGGTAGATGCGCCGAAATAATGATGTGAATCACACTGATGGTGCCGGTGGTACTGTCCGCACGGTCAACGAAGGAAACGGTGCCTACAGGCCCGGCCCCGTCGACGTGGTCACCGGCGTCGGAGCACGGCTGCTCGGAGCGGTGGCGGGGCGGTTCCCCCGCTCGCTCTGGCGCTCACTCGGGGTGCACCGTAACCGGGACGGCGACGTCCTTGAGCCGGATGTCGCGGCGGTCCTGCTCTCCCTCCGCGTGGTCAGCTCCCTCGACATCGTCGACGTCCCGCCGGTGCACTCCCGCAGGATCGTCGAGCGTGAGGCCTTCCTCGCCTCCGGGAACGTCCGGGTCGCGGAGGTGACCGACACCCGCGTCGCCGGGATCCCGGTGCGGGTCTACCTCGACCGTCCGTCCGACGGTACGGCCCGTCCCACCGTGGTCTACCTGCACGGCGGGGGATGGGTCACCGGGTCCCTGGACAGCCATGACGCCGCGTGCCGCAGCCTGTGCGCCGACGGTGGGGTCACCGTGGTCGCCGTGGACTACCGCATGGCGCCTGAGCATCCTTTTCCCGCGGCGCTGGAGGACACCACCGCGGTCGTCACGGCGCTGCAGGACGGTGAACCGGTGGCGGGGACGCCGGTGGACACCGACAGGATCGTGATCTCCGGTGACTCCGCCGGCGGCAACCTCGCGGCCGCGGCGTGCCTGTGGCTGCGGGGGAACGACCGGCCGCAGCCTGCCCTGCAGCAGCTGTTCGTCCCGGTCACGGACCTGTCGGCGCGCTCGGCGAGCTACGAGGAGTTCGGGGAGGCGGGAATGTACCTCACCGCCGCGCAGATGGACTGGTACGAGCACCACTACCTCGGTCGTGGCGGGGACCTGGCGGTGGCGGTCGACCCGACCGACCCCCTGGTCTCACCGTTGCTGGAGCCGGACCTTTCAGGCCTTGCCCCGGCCTATGTCGCGGTCGCCGGCTTCGACCCCCTGCGTGACGAAGGGGAAGCCTACGCCGGACGGCTCAGGGACGCCGGCGTGCCGGTGGTCCTCCGGCGACACCGGGGGCTGGTGCACCCGTTCATCAACTCCGTCGCCCTGTGGGCCGGGGCGCGGCGGGCGATGGCGGACGCGACATCACACATGCGGACTACCCTCGGGTTGCATGGCTGAGAACAACGCACAGAACACGCAGGACGACCGGGACGGACAGGACGGTCCCGGCCCATCGGTCAAGGACCCCGAGCTCTACGAACGACTCCGCGAGGAGGGGGAGTCGAAGGGCAAGTCCGCCCGCATCGCCAATGCCGCGGCGAAGACGTCACGCTCGGAGATGGGGCGCCGTGGTGGCGAGTCGGGGAGCTACGAGGACTGGACGAAGGACGAGCTCTACGGTCGGGCGCAGGAACTCGACATCGAGGGCCGGTCGACGATGACGAAGACCGAGCTGATCGCCGCCCTGCGGGACAGCTGACCGGCACGCCGAGCCGGTCTACCCGAGGTGGTCGAACTTGCTCTCCCAGGCGGAGGCGACCGGGTTGGCGTCGGCGATCATGTGGTTGAAACGGTCGTTGGCGATCTCCACGACCTCACCGAGCAACTGCACGTGCTCCTGGGCGGGCGAGTTCTCCAGGCGGCGGATGCCCTCGCTGATGATCTGTGTGCGGGAGTCCAACCGCCCCAGGCAGGTCACGAAGGGCATTCCGAAGCGCTCACGGTAACGCTCGGAGAGCTCGACGAGCTGCTCCTGCTCCACATCGTCCATCGTGTCGAGGTTCTCCAGCGCCACCGACCCGGCGAATCCGGAGATCCGCTTCGAGGCTTCCGGGTCGAGGAGCAGTTCCGCCATCGAGGGGTAGTCCCGGATGAGGGCCCGCTGGTCGTCGCGCTCCGCGGTGAGGACGGCCTCCTGGACGGCGTCACGCAGATCCTGGACGGTGTCGAAGGGGGCGGCGGCGTGGGCACTGGCCAGCGGCCAGAGGGTGTTGTTGAACAGCGGCGCGAAGGTCTCCACGAAGCTGTCTCGGTCCATGGCGTTGACGTCCTCGAGGGTGATCGTCCGCCCGCCCGCGTCGCGCGTCACATCGGGGGAGGCGCGCCGTCCGACGTGGAAGAACAACAGGTTCAGCAGGATTGCCGCGATCGAGCCGGTGGTGACACCGGAGGCGAAGAACACCTGGGCCCAGTCAGGGAAGAGCTGGGCGATGTCGGGTTTAAAGGCGACCAGCATGCCCAGACCGATGGAGATGGTCATCACCGCGGCATTGCGGTTGTCGGCGAGATCGACCTTGCCGAGGGTCTGGATGCCCACCAGGGCCACGTTGGCGAACAGGGCGAGGCTGGCGGCTCCGAGCACTGGCCCGGGGATCGCGCTGACCACGGCACCGGCCTTGGGGATCAGGCCGATGACGATCATGATCACACCGGCACCGGCGACGACCCAGCGTGAGCGCACGCGGGTCATCCGCACCAGCCCGACGTTCTGGGCGAAGCAGGTGTAGGGGAAGGAGTTCAGCACGCCGCCGAGCGTGGTGGACAGGCCGTCGGCACGCAGCGCGGCGGAGATGTGGTTCTTCTTGATCCGCTTGCCGACGATCTCACCGGCGGCGAAGACGTCGCCGGTGGTCTCGACCATGGTGATCAGCATGACGATGCACATCGAGATGATCCCGGTGAGCACGAACTCCGGAGCACCGAAGTAGAACGGAGTGGTGAAGCCTACCCAGTCGGATGAGCCGACGTCGTTGAACCCGGCGTCGCCGAGGATGACCGCGGCACCGGTGCCGACCACCAGGCCGATGAGGATGGCGAGGGTGCCGAGGAACCCCTTGAAGAAACGCTGGGCGAGCAGGATGACAGCCAGGGTCACCCCGGCGTACGCCATGTCACGGGCGTCCGGGGTGCCTTCGGCGAAGCTGGTGATGTCGTTGGCGGCCACGCCGAGCAGGGTGATGCCCATCGTGGTCAGCACGGTGCCGATGACCACCGGCGGGAAGAACCGGATGAACTTCGCGAAGTAGGGCGCCGCGAAGAACGTGAACAGACCCGCGACGATGATCGAACCGTAGATGGCCGGCAGCGCCTCGACGCCGCCCTCCCCACCGGTCGTCGCCAGGCCGATCGCGATGATCGGCGAGATCGCCGTCGTGGTCACACCCTGGATGATCGGCAGTCGGACGCCCACCTTCCAGAACCCCACGGACTGGATCAGCGTGGCGATGCCGCAGGTGAACAGGTCGGCGTTGATCAGGTGGATCGTGGTCTCGGCGTCCAACCCCAGACCGCTGGCGATGAGCAGCGGGACGACGACGGCACCGGCGTAGAACGCCAGCACATGCTGCGTGGACAGGACGGCCAGTTTGCCCTTCGGGGGGACCTGGTCGACAGGATGCTTGGGAGGTGCGGAGGGCGCGTCGGCGCTGGTGCTCATGTGCGGTTGTTCTCCGGAAACGTCAGTAAGAGAGGTACCGCCACATCATAGCTACCGTGCGCGCGGATCCTGGTCCCGGCCTGTGCTCCGCCCGCGGCCCGGTGTCAGCGTTGCGCCGAGACGCGCACGAGGTGCTCGTTGACGAACTCGCCGACGCCCCATTCGGCGAGTTCGCGTCCGTATCCGGAGCGTCCGACACCGCCGAAGGGGAGACCGGCCGCGGTCACCGAGGCCTCGTTGACGAAGGACATGCCGACCTCCAGGCGGGCAGCGGCATCCTCGGCGGCCGCCAGGTCGGTGCCCCACACCGAGCCGGACAGTCCGTAGTCGGAGTTGTTGGCGATCTCGACGGCCTCGTCGACGTCCTTCGCCGTGTAGACGATGGCGACGGGGCCGAAGACCTCGTTGCATCCCACGTCCGCCGACGGATCGACGTCGGTGAGCAGCGTCGGTTCCATGAATGCGCCGGGACGGTCGATCGAGCCGCCACCGACGCGGACGGTGGCCTCACCGTTGTCCTTCGCGTCGGCGAGACGCTGGACGATCTCGTCGCGGGCCTCGATGGACGACAGTGGTCCGACGTCGGCGTTCTCGTCGTCCCAGGCACCGACCTGCAGGGCGCCGATGCGCTTCTCGAGGCCCTCGACCACCCGGTCGTAGAAGCTGTCCATCACGATCAGCCGCTTCGGGGCGTTGCAGGCCTGCCCGGTGTTGTACATGCGGATGCCGACGTACTGGTCCAGGACGGAGTCGAGGTTGTCGTCGTCGAGGATGATGAACGGGTCGTTGCCGCCGAGCTCCAGCAGCGACTTCTTGTAGTTCTCCCCGGCGGTCTTCGCCACGGCGGCGCCGGCCCCCTCGGAGCCGGTGAGGGAGACCGCGGCGATACGCGGGTCGGCGACGAAGGCGTCCATCTGCGAGCCGGAGGCGTAGACGTTCTGGAAGACGTCCTTCGGCAGACCGGCGTCCTCGAGGATGTCCTGGCACGCCTGCGAGGACAGCGGGCAGATCGAGGCGTGCTTCAGGACGAGTGAATTGCCGAGCAGAAGGTTCGGAGCGGCCCAGCGGGCGACCTGGTAGTACGGGAAGTTCCAGGGCATGATCCCCAGCAGCGGGCCGATGGGGTCCTTACGCACGTAGGTGTGCAGTGCGCCCTGGGCGGGGAGCTGCTTGTCGGCGAGCAGTTCGTGGGCGTGCTCGGCGTAGTAGCGGTAGATGTCGACGACGATGCCGAGCTCGGCTTTGGCCCACTTGTCGAGCTTGCCCATCTCGCGTCCGATGTAGGACGCCAGCTCGTCCGTCTTCTCCTCGTAGAGGTCGGCGGCGCGGTTGAGGACCTTCGCGCGTTCCTCGACGGTCGTGGTCCGCCACGACCGGTAGGCGGCGGTCGAGCGGTCGAGGATGCTGTCTCGTTCGGAGTCCTCGATCCTCGTGAACGTGTCTTCGGTGGTGCCGGTGGACGGGTTGTTCACACTGAAATTGCTCATGTCCCCCGTTGTACGCGCGCTTGTCCTACCTGTCGACACCCGTCCGGGGGAGTGCGGTCAGTCCTCCCAGTAGATGGTGCCTTCCAGACCGAGGTCCTCGAGGGCGTAGCTGTAGTCGAATTTTCCGCCGACGGCCTTGTTTCCGGCGTCGGTACCGGTACCCGTGGTCACGAAGCTGACGTCGGCGTCCCGGTAGACCTTGCCCTCTTCGACCTCGTCGAGTCGGTAGCCGAGGACGTCACCGTCGGAGATGTCACATTCTTCTGCGCCTCCGCCGATGATGCTGTTCGCCATGCGGTCATCCTCGCCCAGGATGCCCATCTCGGGCGCGGAGGGAAGAGTGGAGTAGTCGGTGTCGGCGTCATCCTCGGGATCGGGGGTGAAGTCGGGGTTCTCCGCGGTGCCGAGCAGGGTCATCTCGTAGTTGACGCAGACGAAGTGGTCGACGTCGGTGTCTTCGTCCTGGAGCTCCATGGCATCTGCCGGAAGGTCCTTGAGCCCGGAGACGGTGACATCCCAGAACTGCAGGACGCCGCCACGGTTCTGGGTGAGGACCTGTGCGGTGTCCCCGAAACTGAGCCTAGTGTCTGCCGGGGTGAGCTCGAAGCCGTCTGGTGCGCCGGCGAGGTCGATCTCGATCTCGGCGTTTCCTGCGTCTGCTGCCGACCGGGAGTCGGACGTGCTGCTGTCTGAGTGTGAGCCGGAGTCGTCAGAGGAACAGGCGGTGAGAGCCAGTGAGGGGACGGCGAGACCCGCAATGACGGCGAGTCTGAGCTTCTTGAAATCTGTCATGGCAGGACCATAACGAATGCTGAGTCCGACCGCCTGCCGAATCTCAGAATCAATTGCCCGGTCCTGAAGGTACTTCTACCGTAAGCTCGGGCACTGTGGACGTACCGAAGGGGAAGCCCTCTGACAGTTTCTGGCTGGTCTCGGACCTGCATCTGGGACACCGGAAAGTCGCGGAACTGCGCGGGTTCGGTGATACGGATGAGCATGACCGGGTGATACTGAACAACCTACGTGTGGTCCCTGACGGTGCCACGGTGATCTGTCTGGGGGACATCTCCGTGCGCCGCGACGCCGAGGCTTTGCGGCAGTTGGGGGAGGTCAAGGAGGAGAAGGACCTCCGGATGATTCTGTTGCCGGGGAACCATGACCGGGTGCATCCGATGTTCGGTCTCGAGTCGGTGCTGGAGTGGACGCCAGCCTACCGCGAGGTCTTCGACGTCATTGAGCTGGAGCTCCAGGTCCGGGTGGGACGGTGGGTGGTGCTGCTGACGCACATCCCTGCACCGGACCGGGTGGAGGACCCGTACCTCACACCAGCCTTGGCGCGCTGGTCCGCCCGCGGAGGTACGACGAGTCGCGACGGGTTCGACTGCACGGTGCACGGCCACACCCACTCCTCGGTGCCGGTTCGTCCGAAGAACGTGAACGTCAGCCTTGAGGCGACCGACCTGAGGCCGGTGTCGCCCGCACAGCTGGAGGAGCTGGTGACCCGGGCGGTGAAGTGGAAGCACTGAACGTTCTGTGGACCGGCAGTTCCCTCAAATCTTCGAGTACAGTGTCGCGGATCTGCGATCAACCTTCCCTCAAATCTTCGAGCACAGTGTCGCTGTTTTTCAACTAGCAGATGGGGAACGATACGTATCTCCTGGTAAATTGGCTTCATGAGGAAAGAAGAGCCGGTCCCCAGATTTCAGTCGGCTGCCGTCGAAGAGGCGCTGTCGGACACGCCCGTTGTCGTGGTGCATGGTGCGCGGCAGGTGGGCAAGAGTACCCTCGTTGCGGAGTTGGGTGCACGCTGTCGGGAACCTGTTCTCACGGTGACTTTCGACGACCCGGAGACGCTTGAGTTCGCCAGGCTGGATCCCACCGGATTCGTGGAGCAGGCGGGGTCGGGGACTCTCATCATCGACGAAGTCCAGCGGGTGCCGGAAATCATGCTCCCTCTAAAAGCGAACGTTGACCGTGACCGACGCCCGGGACGTTTCCTGCTTACCGGGTCCGCAGATGTCTTCCGGGTGCGGGGCATCGGGGATTCCCTTGCCGGACGAGTCGAATCGGTCCGGCTCATGCCGTTCAGTCAGGGCGAACGTGCCCGGAGGGAGGTACCGGAAGATTTTGTGGCGGCACTCTTCCGCCGTCCGGCGGTTGCGGACTTGTCGAGAGTTCTCGGGGAGGGTGGCACCGCCATCGGGGGCCCGCTGTCGCCGGACGTGGCGCTTGCGGGCGGTTTTCCTGAAGCTACGGTTCGCACGCCGAGGAGAAGAAACGCCTGGTTTCGAACCTACATCAGGAGGCTCGCCGACCATGACGCCTACGAGTACCGCGGAGGAGGATTCCCTGACGAGATGGAGAGGCTCACCCGTTTGTTGGCGGCTGGTGGAGCTACGGAAATCGTACAGAGCCGCCTGGCGGCCCACCTCGGGACCAGTGACAGCACTATGGCGACGTACCTGCGGACACTTCGGACGATGAACCTGTTGGTCGAGGTACCCTCGTGGACCCGACCTGTCCGAGGCCGGACGGTGCGGCGGCCGAAAGCTGCGCTGACGGACACCGGGTTGAGTGCGTCATTGGGCCGACTGACGCAGGAGAACCTGCAGAAGCCGGGGATGCGTGAGTTCTACGGAGCGGTGGTCGAACAACTCGTCATGCTGGAGCTGCTCAAACAGCAGGGGTGGTCCGCCGAGGAGTTCGAGATCTACCACTACCGGGACAACGACGATCTTGAGGTTGACCTGGTGATCGATCTTCTGGATGGGAGGCTGGTAGCCATCGAGGTCAAAAGTGGTCAGACTGTGAAGACCGACGCCTTCAAGAAGCTGGAACGCTTCAGGGACAAGGTGTCTGACCATGAGGTCATCGGTGTGGTTCTTCACGGAGGGCGGGGAGTGCAGCTGCTTCACGGCTGGATCTACGTACTTCCCGTCCAGGCGCTGTGGACGCTGGACTGAGCCCGCGACCAGCGGTAGGAATCGAGCTGACTCCGGCGCCGGGACGGGGTCGATACTGTTTCATCGGTGCAGGTCAGTAATATTCGAAGTTCCCGTCCGCGTCGGACATCTCCTCGACGCTCCCGTTGATCATCTTCTGGATCGTGGGGGAGAACCCTTCCGGGTTCGTCGCTTCGACGTCAACGGTGATTGCCACCGTTCCTCCAGTTGAAGCGAGGTCCCGGAGGTGTGAGAGTACCTCGTCGTCGATCATTGCGTACCGGCCGACACCGCCGGATATGGGGAGTCCGAAGGTGGCGGTGAACCGGGTGGGCGTACTCGCGCCGGGGGCAGGCGTGGTCCGGGTGGTGTTGCCGTCGCCGGGTCCTTCACCGGTGTCGTTGGTCTCGCCACCACCGCCGTTCTCTTCCCCCGGGAAGACCCCTGATGACCCGTTGCCGTCACCGGTGGTGGCGTCTGGTCCGTCGGTCGCATCCGTCATCTGGCGCTGACGTTCCTCGATGTCACGCCGGAACTGCGCACGGGCGGCATCAGGAGTGACGACGAGCAGAGAGTCGGGTAGCGCACCGGGAGGGAGGTCGGAGCCGTCCTCCGGCCAGCGTAGGTTCTGGTACCTGGGGACGCCCTCACTGTCGGTCACGGTGACCTCGTCAGCGAAGGCGAATGGGCGGTCGTCGAGGTTGAAGGTTCCACCGTCGGCGTACCGTAGGCCTTCCTCCACCACGCGGCGGTTCAGCACCCGCTGCATGTAGAGGTACTTCGGGTACATGTCCCACAGGTTGCCGAAGCGGTAGTGACCGGTCCTCTGCCATGCTCCATTGGTGTGCTGGACGAGTGCGTTGGCGATGAGCGTCGGCGCCTGTTGCGTGGCGAAGGCCGAGACTGCCTGAAGTTTGTCGATCGCTCGTTGGATGATGTCGTTCCCGCCGTGGATCGCCTGGTGGTCCAGGTCTACGTAGTTGTACGTGGAGTCGGACGATTCCACCGGCTCGAGGACCCACTGGTAGGTGTCCATGAGTCGGTCGTCAACGGTCTGAGCAGTCTTCTCCGACTGCGTGGCTGCCTGAGAGGCCGTTGACTGGGTGAGGTCGAGCTTCTCCCGGTCGCGTTGCACACTGCTCCACGCCAGGTACTGGCGGACACCGTCACTGAGGCTCTCGATGCGACGCGCGTCCGCAGCCAGGAAGACCACCGTGTTCTTGAACGTGCGTGGTTTCAGGCCGACATTGTTGGTGGCAGAGCGCGTCCATTCCCCCGCCGCTCCGACGGAGGCTCCGCTGTCCACCGGATGGGTCGGGGGAACGATGACGAGACGCAACTGCTCTTCATCGAGGATGTCACCGTTGGACGTCGGCGTGCACAGTACCTTCACGGAGTTACGGTGGGCGCGGTTCCATTCGTCGGTGAGCACCCGGAGCCGCGAGGAGATCTCACTGTTGATGTCCTCGGTGCTGAGCGCCTCCGCACGTTCACGGACCTCGCTGGTGATGTTGGTGGCGGTGTCGAACCAGTACTGGCTGTTGTTCTCGTAGAAGTGGGTCGACCGATTCGACATGGCGGACAGCGCACTGTGGAAGTTACCGATCTTGTCGCCGGGGACCGCGGTTCCCAGGGTGATGTAGCGGCTCTCTATTCCGGTACCGCGGGTGCGGGGCGCTGCACCGAAGAACACCGTGCGTGCCAGACGGGTGGCGACCCGACGGGGGCCGAACAGGGCGCTACGGTTGTCGATGTCGTGGGGTACCGTGCCGTCGACGTCCGTGGAAATGACTGGTTTCCAGTTGTCGTCGAGGTACTGGGCAAGTTCGTTGGTGACCGACGGCTTCCCGATCGGCACGTCGGACGGCAGGATCAGCGGGCTGTTGTTTTCTGAGCGCCAGAGTTCCGAGATGATGGTGCTCATCAGTCGCAGGACCCCGCGGGTGCGCTGGAAGCGGGGGAGGGTGGCCCAGTCCTGGTAGAGGCGGTCGAAGAGTTCCGGGTGGATCGGGTAGCAGCGTTCGATCTTGCTGGCGTAGTCCGGGCGAACGGCGTCCGGTGGGAAGCTGGACTCGTTCTTGGCGTAGAAGGTCCGCATGGTCTGCGCGATCAGGCGGATCTTCTCCTGGTCGGCGTCGCTGACCTCCTCGAAGATGCGGCGCCGGACGATCTCGAAGCTCTCGTTGGACTCGGCGGGTCGCCACTGCTCGGCCTGACGGTTGATGATCTGGAGCAGGGCGGTCAGCGCTTCACGACCGTTGGCGCCGCCGATCTCCTCGTCGTCGACCATGCCGTCGACGTATTCGCCGGGCTTCATTTCCGCCGAGGCGGGGATGGACACCATCAGCATGCACTGCGGGGTGGCTGCGACCGCCTGGGCCAGTGATTGTGCGAAGGTCTGCTGGGTCGAGAGGTCACCGCCGGCGAGTCCGGTGCGTCCGACCAACTGCCGGGCGTAGGCGACCCACTCGTCGATGAGGATGACGGCGGGACCGTGGGACTCGAGGAGATGGCGGAGGTTCTCTCCCGGATTGGTGCCGCTGAGGTCGGAGTCTTTGACGATCTCGTAGGCCTCTGCACCGCCGAGCTGCCAGGCGAGCTCTCCCCAGATCGTGTTGACCACCGTTCCGTCCGGTTTGGTCATTTTTCCCGAGGCGACGAGTTCGGTGCCGACCAGGGCGACGCGCCGTACGTTCGACGGGATCTGACCGTCGAGAGGGGCGAGCGCCTGGGCAAGTTCGTCGGTGGCGAGCAGGTCCTGCATGTCCTGGGGCAGGGAGGCTCGATCGATTCCTCCGAACAGGTGCCAGACGGCGAGCATGGAGTGCGTCTTGCCTCCACCGAAGTTGGTCTGCAGGTTGATGACCGGGGACGCGTTGGTGTCTCCGGCAGTACGGCGGAGCGCCTTTGTCAGCAGGTCCTTGAGACCCTCGGTGAGGTAGGTGCGGTCGAAGAACCTCTGAGGGTCGGTGTAGTCGGCCCCGGCGGAGACCTGGTTGTCGTCGGTGCCGGCGTCGATGTCCGACCTGGCGCTGTGGCGTCCTGCGGAACGGTGACGATCGTTCGTCGACAGCGCTGCCACGGTGTGGAGGTCGGCGGCGAAGCCGGAGGCGTTGAACGTGCCGTTGGCGACGTCGGGGTGGGGCGTGACGATCTGACGCCAGGGCTGCAGGTTGTCGCCGCTGATGTTGATGTCGGCCGTGCGGTTGGTCTCCTCGTCTTCTTTCCGGCCCTGGATGATGCGGACACCGTTGCGCTGCGCGGCGAGTTCATCGGCGGCTTTCTTGTCCTTGATTGCGGTAGCCAGGCGCTGCATCGTGTCGAGGGCCCGGTAGGTGTCGTCGACGTTGAAGGCGGCGTTGTGTGCCCAGAGGTTTCTGGTTTCACGTAGTTCAGAGGCGAGCGCTTCCTCGGGTCGGTCGAGGTAGCGGCGCAACGGCCACCAGTTGGAACGGAAACGGTTGGTGGTGCCTTCGGTGATGAAGCGCAGGGAGCACTGGGGGTCGGTGGCGGAGTACTCCTGGCGCCCACGACCGTTCGACCGTTGACTGTCCGTGAGCTCGAGGATGTCGATCCAGCCGGAATTGTCGTCGACGGCGATCACGCGGGTGAGGAAGGTGTCGAGGGCCTGGGCGAGGATCTCGAATCCGTCGTTGACGCGGCCGCGGTTGCTCTGTGCCATCGGGGTCCTTTCGTGGTGGTGTGGTGTCTAGAAGAGGGTGTTGGTGTTGTCTGCATGGTCGGAGCTGTCGGCATCCGGCCCCGGCGCATTGCGCGCCGCTTGTTCGATGTCGTTCCACGCGGTACCGAGCTGATTGAACAACAGGGCATTCTTCGCTTCGCCACGCTGTTCGGAGACCTGGAACAGCAGGAAGGCGAGCTGTTTGCACAGGTCACGGTCGATGGAGTCGGGCACCAGAGCGAGCAGTCGCCCGGCGGACTCGACACCGTCCTCGTACTCGAGTGCCTTGGCGAGGTGAACCACGGTCTCCCAGGCACTGGTTTCGTTGTCTTCTGCCGGGTTGTAGCTGACTCCGCGGGAGGTCTCGTCGTTGTGGAGTCCCTCGGGTGAGTGGAGACGGACGTTCCCCTGACCGCTGTGCAGGATGCCGGCGCGGTGGAGATGGTCGACGGAGGTGTTGCGGGCGCGGGCGAGACTGTCGGCGTGGCCGTAGGCCTCTGTGCCGAACCCGTAGCTGCGGAACCATGCGAGCGCGAAGCGGGTGTCCGCGTCGTAGTCGCCTTCCTGTTCGCTGAGGACCTCGTCAAGGATCTCGTTGATGACTCGGAGTGCGGACCGGACGGTCATCTTCTTACCGTCGTTCTCAAGCACACCGCTGTACTTCGAGAACAGCCCGATACCCGGCCCGATGGCGGACTGCGGGAGATCCACCGGTGCCACCGTGCCACGCTGGAGGTCGCGGAGGGCACCGGGGAGCTTGGTCTTCAGCTCGCGGAGGAAGTCACGGCGGGTGGTGGTCGGCGCATCTTCAGGACGGGGACGGAGAACGAGGGCGATGGACGACGCGAGCGCATTGGTTCCGGACGCAACGGACCTGTTCGCCATCTCGGAACGCATTGGCCAGGTCGCAGTGATCTGCCAGCCTGATCGGATTATTCCTTCCAGGATTGTCTCCCAGCCCGTCGAAGAAGAATTATTTTCTGTCTTCACATCGTGCTGCTTAAAGGCGTAATACACAGTAGCGGGATAATCGATCCGTAGCTCACTTCGCGCTTTTGTGAAGAACTCGATGAATCCGCGTTCGAAGTACTGCTGCGCGCCTTCCTTTCCTCCGTGACGATAGGGATTTGCTACTAGTTCTTCGGTTTTTGGGACGAGGGATCGGTTGAATATCTCCGGATGGACATCTCGAAGAATTCTCCGAAGCCAGATGTAGAAGAAGTCTGAGAGGTCGGAGTATCCGATGTAGTCGTAGTACGGTGGGTCAGTGGAAAGTGCCTGGCCGCTGAGATCCGTATTGAGCGCGGATCTTAGCTGTGAAGTTGATTTTCGAATGGCGGGGGATGATTGAACTGACTTGGTTACCCAGTTTAATTGACTCAAGAAGCCGCCACTGGCCTTGGAGAATGGAAAAGCTTCGGCAAAATCCCATATCATGGGAAGCGCTTGAAGCGCGAAAGTATTGCGCATAGAGTCGCGACTTCGGTCCCACGAGCAGAAAGAAGACCAACGATCTGCGCAACGGCTCACAGTTAGGGCAAGCATTGTAGAGACTGCATCTGCTGTGTCGGGCGAACTTTTCACCGATATTGTTTCGTGCACCTCTTTTACGAGTGAGCTGAATGTGTCAAGTGCGACAATTTGGCGGCGAGTAAAAAGATCTGTGTAATTCTTGAAGCCATATGCCTGAACTCGGAAGCCGAGTGCCTTATCTGGGAGTGGGCTGAAAAGAGTATCGGATTCTGGCAATTCAAAGCATTGTCGATTCTCCTGCGGTTCGAGGAATTGGCGGAATGTTTTGTTTCCCTCCCTACCCTGAGTGACTGTGCAGATGAGCTGTGATTCTATTTTTCCTCGCTGACCCTCAGTGCGAATGTGGTCAAAGCTGACTGCCGTCCCGCATCCTATGCAATGGGCACCATTTCGGTCTACGGTTCCATCGTCCTTCTTCTTGGGCCCTCCATCTTTTCCTTTTTTGATCTTGTAATGGACGGTCCCGTTGTTGACGGTGGGGGTGAGGTAGGCCTCATGCCCAGATCTCTTCGACACCCACCAGGTGCTCGTGAGTGGGGCGGCGATTCCACAGGCGGGGTTGGGGCAGGTGACCGTGCGGGCCCAGAGCCACGCGATGACTGGTGCTTTCGTGCCGTCGGGCAGCTCCGCGTCAGGGTAGAGGTGCCCGATGCGTTTCTTGGCTTCCTCCAACATCCACTCGCCGTAGCGCTTCACATCTTCGGCGAGGCCGGTGGCTCCGGGCCACGATGAGTTGTCGTCGCTGTCGAGAAGCTCAGCTGCGCCCGGGAATACCGGAGGCTGGCCGGCAAACTTCGGAGGGATCTCGATGAGTGCCTTCTCCAGGAGGACCGCCACCGGATTCACGTCACTGGCGTGGACCTCCAGGCCCAGCCGCTGAGCTTCCAGCGGGATCGACCCACCTCCTGCGAACGGATCGGCGACAGCCGGCGGGTTGCCATCGGTGTACAGCATGATCTTCTCGCGAGCCTTGTCGAACCAGCCCTCAGGATCATTCTTCACCGTGTCCCAGTTCGAGATCTCCTCGATGATCCGGAACAGTTCGCGACGCTCCGCATCCTGTTCCTCGACCGTCGGGAACAGGTCCGGGCGCGAGCCTGGATCGTCTACGATCTGCGCAAAGAGAACGGCACGTGCCGTGGACGTCGGCTTGCGCGACCACCACAGGTGAAGCGTCGACGGATGCCCGTGGCGAATCGACTTCTCGCGTGCCGACTGCTCGTTGATCTTCTCCAGGGGGATGGATACCTCAATGAGCTTGCGGCGAACGGGGGCGGTGGAGGATGTCATCGGTGTTCTCTCAAGAAATCAAGGGCACATTAAAATGGGCCTACTGGGACAAGGGTGTGCTCGGAGATGGAGCCCGAAGCGGGCTCAGCGTGCTGCCGGCCGGGGTGCTACATGGGATCACCGCCCTGTTCCCAGGTCTTTTTCCAGTTCAGGGTGTATTTCGTTACCGGGAAGCTGTCGTCGAAGGCGGTCATGTTTCGGAAGAAGTCGGCGAGATAGCGGACCCGGTCATGCTCCGGCCCGTCCGGACTGACCTCGACCAGGGCCAGACGGTGATCCTTCTCGGTGTTCTTCCCGGTCACCACCTCCCGGTGGGTGATCGTGAAATCCCCCGCGCCAAGAATTCGCCCCTTGACCTCGATGATCACCGAGGGGTCGACCGACTCTGGTTCCCGCGAACTGACGTCGAAACCGGGGTTGTTGTGCGGCATCTCCCGGGGGATCCGGCCCAGCTGACGCTCGGCAGCTAAGACAGCGTCCACCGCACGTCGATCAACTTCCTCGGTGTCCTTGGCGTGTTGGGCCACCTCGTCTGCGTCGGCTCCGCCAATGAGCCGCAGCAGACCACGGGGCACGATCAACGCCCTGGCTGCGACGACCGGGGGGTTCGGTCGGAGGTGACGCCGACGGGTGATGTCGTCGGTTCGCTGGCGGAGCCTCGTGTCCAGCGCCCGTACCTGATTCATCAGCGCCGAGTGGGACTGAGGCGGTGGTTTCTTCGCATCACCGACGTCATAGGCGTCCTGCTGCTCCTGGGCCGCCGCCGCCTTGGTGGCGTGGTAGTCCATCTGCGCGGTCAGGCGGCGGGTGACAAGTTCCTGTTCACGGTCGAGTTCCGGCAGGATACGAGCCCGGGTCTCGCTCAACGTCTGCCTTACTCGGGTCGCGGTGACTTCCTGGCGCACCGTCGCCGACGGGTCGTCCGTGAGCCAGTCGTTCGCCTCCGTGGCTGCGCGGACGGCGTGCTCGGCGGACACCTCTCCGGGGAGTGGGTCGAAGTCCAGGTACGGGGCCATTCCCGCGTCCTCGACCGACAGGTCAGGATTCAGCCGGACGTAGGCGAACTCACGGTGCTGGGCGGTGCCGGCACCATCCTTTATCTCGAGCATGACCGCGGCGAGCAACCACGGGGTCGTCCCCTCGTCATTGGGGTCCACCAGCACCGCCCCGGTCTCCAGGGTCTCCTGCAACTGACTCGCGGTGATGTCAACCAGGCCGTCGAACAACGGATGGCCAGGGGAGATCAACTCGGTACGGTCGCGGTCGTCTGCGATCTCCGGCTCGAAGGTCACCAGGTCGTAGCGGTCTGCGACGGCGAGCCCATTGCTGCGGGCCCAGTCATGGACCGTGCGAGGGATACGGCGAACCGCGGCAGTGCCTTTCGCCTTCGGCACGTACCTGCCGCCCTGGTGCTCCAATGCCCGCCGAAAGAACTGGGCGATGTAGTGCGGCTGCAGCTTCCGGGCCCGCGCCGCATCCATGGCGTCCCGTAGCTGTTCGAGATCCCGACGGGAGAATGTCTCGGCGGCCAGTGCGCGTTCCTCCATGAGGTCGTCGAGCCCGTGTGCGACCTCGGAGTCAATGATCCGGTCGATCTCCTCCTGTCGTGCCGGATCGTCGATGTAGAGCACCGCGTCCATGATGAGGTCCCTCAGCGACTTGTCCCGGAACGCCTCACCGAGGACGTCGAAGACCTGGGTCCCCAACGCCGCACGCTGAGTCTCCATCTTCTCCAGGAGGCGCTTGTACACCGCACCCTCGCGGGTCTCGTCGGCGACGAGGTTCCACAGCTGGCAGACGTGTCGTTGGCCGATACGGTGAATCCGTCCGAACCGTTGCTCGATCCGGTTCGGGTTCCACGGCAGGTCGTAGTTCACCATGAGATAGGCGGCCTGTAGATTCAGCCCTTCACCTGCGGCGTCCGTGGCGACCAGGTACTGGACGCGGTCGTCGTTGGTGAAGTTGGCCTTGATGCGTTGCCTGTCCAGCCGGTTCGTGCCGCCGTGGATGGCCACGACCTCGCTGCCGGTGGTGTTCCGGATCCGGCTCACCAGGTAGTTGAGGGTGTCCCGGTGTTCGGTGAAGATGATCAGCTTGCGTCGCTCGCCGGTCGTTGAGTTGGTGAGCGTCTCCTTTTCGATGATGCGACGAAGCTCCGACCACTTCCGGTCCTCACCACTGAGAACTACGGTGTGGGCGGTGGAGACCAGGTGGCGGAGTTCGACAATCTCCCTGTCGAGTTCCGGAAGACTCTGGGCCGCCGTCGCAGGGCTGATGACGATCGTGTCCTCGGCGTCCTCGATGTCGCCGGCCGCGACGTCCAGGTCCTCGGTGACGGCGTCCGCCATCACCGACACCGCGTTGTTCACGGCGCTGTCGACGAAACTGCGCCCCGTCCACAGCAGGTCGCGGCCCTCCTCGGAGGCCTGTGCCATCTCGGTGCGGAACGACTCGAGTTTGTCGAGACGACGGCGCAGGGAGTTGTGGATGGCGTTCGGACTGGAGGCCAGACGTCGCTGGAGGACTGTCAGGGCGAATCCGACCGCCCGGCTCGCTGCACTGTTCAGCGACCTCTCCGCCCGCTTCATCTCTGTGCGGACGTACTGGGTCACATCCCGGTAGAGACGGTTCTCCGCGGGACTGAGCTGGTACGGGACGGTCACCGCCACACGTTCGGGGAACAAGGGGCGTCCGTCGAACGTGAGGAGCTCTTCCTTGACCATTCGGCGCATCAGCCCCGAGGTGTCGACAGTCCCGGCGTCGGAGCCTGTCTGAAAAGCCCCCTCGAAGCGGTCTGGATCCAGCAGGGAAAGGAAGGCCTGGAAGGCCTCGTTGTCACCGTTGTGCGGGGTGGCCGTCATCAGCAGGACGCTTCGGGAGATGTCGCGCAGTGACTCGCCGAGCTGAAAGCGTCGCGTCTTCTTCAGTTCCTTCCGGAAGCCCGAGGACGCCGACATCCTGTGGGCCTCGTCCACGATGGTGAGGTCCCACTCGGTGGCTCTGAGAAGGGGAAGCAGCTCGTCATCACTCCGCGCAACCGCGTCCATGCGCACGATCAGAAGGTCGTGGTCCTTGAAGGGGTTGCCGGACCGGGAGTTTTCCATGGCCCCCGGCGAGAGGATGTGGAAGTGCATCCCGAACTTCTCCCGGAGTTCCTCCTGCCACTGGGGTGCGAGTCCGCCGGGACAGACGATCAGGCACCGGTCGACGTCCCCGCGCAGCATCAGTTCCTTGATGTAGAGGCCCGCCATGATTGTCTTCCCGGCACCGGGGTCGTCCGCGAGGAGGAAATGCAGGGGGATGCGCGGCAGCATTTCCTCGTAGACAGCCCTGATCTGATGGGGGAGGGGCTGGATGTCACTGGAGGTCACCGCGAGCATCGGGTCGTGGAGACCGGCGGTCTGGATGCGCAGTGCTTCGGCGGCCAGACGAAACTGTTCGGCATCGCCGGTGAAAAGCGCAGCGTTGTGTGGATTGGCGAGCGACAGGCCGGCGAGGTCGTCGGAGAACAGGACTGCTTCGTCGATGTCGCCACGTGGATGTCGGAAGACGAGGATTGCGCCGTCAGCGGTCGGGGTGACCTGGACGATGTCCACGGCGTGGTCGCTCAGGCCCAGGAGCTTCTGGCCGGGACGGAGATCGTCGACGCTCAACGGCTCCGACGAGACGTCGACGTCGCTTCGGTCGACGTTCATGCAGGCTCCAGCGTGGAAGGTGGGGTACGGGGCGATTGAGGCACAATCTAATGTGCTGACACTACCTCATTGTGCGGGCACATTCTTTTGTATGCAATCCCCGCCGCCGGACCTCGACTGGAAGACCTACGGGTCGGCCCTGGCGCACCGCATCCGTCTACTCCGCGTCGACGCAGAGATGACGCAGGAGGAGCTCGGCGAGCGGGCGGGGATGAGTCGGAATCAGGTTCAGAATTTCGAGCGAGGTCACGGGACGGGGAAGAACGGCCGCGTCCTGAACCCCACCATGGAGAAGATCTACCAGTTGGCGTTCGCGTTGAACGTGCCTCCGGCGGTGCTACTGCCGGATGTCGGACGTAAAGTTGAGACGCGGAGTCGGTCCGCGGAGAATCCCCCGACGCTGGAGGAGATTCAGAATGTCGACATCGTGTGGCCGCACGCGGTGGTCATCGGCGATGAGGACGGGGATGCTCGGCGGTAGTCAGGTATACCGCGAGGTATTCTCGGTGCTTGGCTACCACGACCGAGGTTTCGGTCGAGCTCCGCGAGCGCATCAACCGCCGCGCGCGGGAGTAGGGGGTCACCGCGGCCGGATTCCTGGCCACGCTCGTGGACAACGACGCGAGACAGAAGAGAAGGGCGGCTTTCGGACGCGCCGTCGCCACCGCGGGCGAACCACGATGAGTGAGGTCGACATGTGGCTACGTGACGTCCTCTCTCTTCCCTGACGTCCTGCCCCGCCAACCGGTCTCAACCATGTCCGGCCCCTGCACTAGACTGTGCAACCGTGACTGATCAGACCAGCTCCAGCGCAGCAGCCAGCAATTCCGGGACCGGTAACCGGGCGGACCAGCTCCCGAAGCAGTGGACCCCGGCCGACGTCGAATCCGATCTCTACCAGGGGTGGGTGGACGCCGGCTACTTCCACGCGGACGCCACCAGTGACCGTCCGCCGTACTCGATCGTCCTGCCGCCGCCGAACGTCACCGGCCAGTTGCACATGGGTCATGCCCTGGACCACACGCTGATGGACGCGATGGCACGCCGTAAGCGCATGCAGGGCCACGAGGTGCTGTGGCTGCCCGGTTCCGACCACGCGGGCATCGCCACCCAGACCAAGGTCGAGGGCATGCTCAAGGACACCGAGGGCAAGGACCGCTTCGACTACGGTCGCGAGGAGTTCACCGCCAAGGTCTGGGAGTGGAAGGAGCAGTACGGCGGGGTCATCCAGTCGCAGATGCGCGCCATCGGCGACTCGGTCGACTGGGAGCGTGAGCGCTTCACCCTGGACGACGGGCTGTCCCGCGCGGTGCAGACCATCTTCAAGGAGCTCTTCGACCGCGGGCTGATCTACCGCGCCAAGCGCATGGTCAACTGGTCCCCGGTGCTACGCACGGCGATCTCCGACATCGAGGTCGTCTACTCCGACGACGAGGGTGAGCTGGTCACCCTGCGCTACGGTGACGCCTCCGGCGAGGGCCCGCACGTGGACGTCGCCACCACCCGTGTCGAGACGATGCTGGGTGACGTCGCCGTCGCCGTCCACCCCGAGGACGAGCGCTACACGGACATGGTCGGCTCCCGCCTGCCGCACCCGTTCATCGATGGGCACAGCATGGTCGTCATCGCCGACGACTACGTCGACCCCGAGTTCGGCACCGGTGCGGTGAAGATCACCCCCGCGCACGACCCGAACGACTTCGAGATGGGCCGTCGCCACGACCTGGACATGCCGGAGGTCATCGACGAGACCGGGCACATCGCGAACACCGGCACCCGGTTCGACGGCATGGACCGCTACGAGGCCCGCGAGAAGATCCGTCTCGCCCTGGAGGACCAGGGCCGGGTCGTCAAACGCATCAGCCCCTACGTCCACTCCGTCGGACACTCCGAGCGCTCCAAGGAAGCCATCGAGCCGCGCCTGTCCGAGCAGTGGTGGGTCAAGGTCGGGGAACTGGCGACCATGGCCGGCGACGCGGTGCGCGAGGGCGACACCGTCATCCACCCCGCCTCCCAGGAGCCGCGCTGGTTCGACTGGGTCGACGACATGCACGACTGGTGCATCTCCCGTCAGCTGTGGTGGGGCCACCGCATCCCGATCTGGTACGGACCCGACGGCGAGATCGTCTGCTGCGGCCCCGACGACGAGGCCCCCACCGGCGACGGCTGGCACCGTGAGGAGGACGTGCTGGACACCTGGTTCAGCTCCGCACTGTGGCCGTTCTCCACCATGGGCTGGCCGGAGGACACCGACGAGCTGGCGAAGTTCTACCCGACTTCGGTGCTGGTCACCGGCTACGACATCCTGTTCTTCTGGGTCGCGCGCATGATGATGTTCGCCACCTTCGCCGACACCATCGCCGGGTCCACCCTGGACGAGGGTGAGTCCGGCACCACCGCCGACCAGCGTGCGGGCCGCCCCCAGGTGCCCTTCATCGACGTCTTCCTCCACGGTCTGGTCCGCGACGAGCACGGCCGCAAGATGTCGAAGTCGCTGGGCAACGGCATCGATCCGATGGACTGGGTCCGCGACTACGGTGCCGACGCCCTGCGCTTCACCCTGGCCCGTGGCGCCAACCCCGGCACCGACCTGCCGATCGGCGAGGACTCCGCCCAGTCGTCCCGCAACTTCGCCACCAAGCTCTTCAACGCGACGAAGTTCGCGCTGATGAACGGTGCCCGGGTGCTGCCCACCGACGAACAGGACGCCTTCCCGTCCCGTGAGGCGCTCACCGACCCGGACCGCTGGATCCTCGACAAACTTGAGGAACTGCGCGTCCACGTCGACACCCACCTGGACCGTTACGAGTTCGCCGTGGCCAACGAGGCGCTCTACCGCTTCACCTGGGGCGAGTTCTGCGACTGGTACCTGGAGATCGCCAAGGTCCAGATCCCGCGCGACTGGGACGCCGCCACCGAGGACGAGCGCACCCGCGGCGAGAACACCCGCCTGGTGCTCGGGCGTGTGCTCGACACCGTGTTCCGTCTGCTGCACCCCTCGATGCCCTTCGTCACCGAGACGCTGTGGACCGTGCTCACCGACGGCGTCGCGGGCTACGCAGACAGCCTCGTCGTCACCGACTGGCCCACCGCGGCCGAGACCAACGGTGGGGCCGCCACCGACGCCGACGCCGTGCGCCGTCTCGACGACGTCGAGAAGCTGGTCACCGAGATCCGCCGCTTCCGCGCCGACCAGGGGGTCAAGCCCTCGCAGAAGGTGCCGGGACGGTTCGACGCCGCGGCCGCCGACCTCGCAGGCCTGGAGGACGCCGTCCGCTCGATCGTGAAGCTCACCGCACCGGACGACGACTTCACCCCGACCGCGTCGGTGGAGCTGCGACTGTCGGGCGCGACGATCACGGTGGAGGTGGACACCTCCGGCACCGTCGACGTCGCCGCCGAGCGCAAGCGACTGGAGAAGGACCTCGCCGAGGCGAACAAGGAACTCGAGCGGGCGGACAAGAAGCTCGGCAACGACAACTTCCTGGCCAAGGCGCCGGAGAAGGTCGTCGCCGAGATCCGGGAACGACGGGGCGTCGCCGCCGACGAGGTCGAACGCATCACCGCGCGCCTGACTGACCTGGCAGGGAAGTGACCCGCACACCGTGACTGACAACACCGAGGACTTCGGCGAGGCGACGCTCAACGCCACCGGCCTGGATCTGCCGATCGATCTCACCGAGCCGGCGAACAGCGACGAAGACGCCGCGAAGCTCGCCCGACCGGTGACCGCCGACGACCTCGCCGCCCTGGCCGAGGTCGAGGCCGAACTCAACGAGCGCTGGCCCGAGACCAAGATCGACCCGACGCTGGACCGTATCCGCCGGCTGATGGACCTGCTCGGCAATCCGCAGCGCAACTACCAGGCCGTGCACGTCGCCGGCACCAACGGCAAGACCTCGGTCACCCGCATGGTCGAGGCTCTGTTGCGCGCCTTCCACCGTCGTACCGGACGCACGACCAGCCCGCACCTGCAGCTCGCCACCGAACGCATCGCGATCGACGGCGTCCCGCTGCACCCGGCGGACTACGTGCGCACCTGGCGCGAGCTCGAACCCTTCGTTGCCATGGTCGACGCCGAGTCGGAGGCGGACGGCGGCCCCCGGATGAGCAAGTTCGAGATCCTCGTCGCCATGGCCTACGCCGCCTTCGCCGACGCCCCCGTCGACGTCGCCGTGGTCGAGGTCGGCATGGGTGGCCGCTGGGACGCCACCAACGTCATCGACGCCGACGTCGCGGTGGTCACCCCCGTCGGACTCGACCACACCGACTACCTCGGCGACACCCTCGCCGAGATCGCCGGTGAGAAGGCCGGCATCATCAAGCAGCGCTGGGACGCCGACGACCTGCTCACCCCGCCGGACAACGTCGCCGTCATCGCCGAGCAGGAACCCGAGGCCCTCGAGGTGCTGCTGCGTCAGGCCGTCGAGTCCGACTCCTCGGTCGCGCGCGCCGGCAGCGAATTCGCCGTCGTGGAATCCACCGTCGCCGTGGGCGGGCAGACACTGACGCTGAAGGGGCTCGGCGGGGTCTACACCGACATCTTCCTGCCGCTCTCCGGAGCACACCAGGCCCGCAACGCGGCCACGGCACTCGCCGCCGTCGAGGCTTTCTTCGGTGCCGGTGCCGGACGCATGCTCGACGAGGAGACCGTCCGGCGCGGATTCGCGCAGGTCACCTCCCCGGGGCGCCTGGAACGCGTGCGTGCCACCCCCAGCGTCTTCATCGACGCCACCCACAACCCCCACGGTGCCCGCGCACTGGCGCAGGCCGTCGACCGGGACTTCTCGTTCCGGCGGCTGGTCGGTGTCCTGGGCGTCCTGGGGGACAAGGACGCCCGTGGCATCCTCGCCGCACTCGAGCCCGTGCTCGACGAGGTCGTCGTCACCCAGAACACCTCGCCGCGGGCCGTCGACGTCGAGACCCTCGCCGAGTACGCCCGGGACGCCTTCGGTGAGGAGCGTGTCCACGTCGCGGCGAACCTGCCCGGTGCCGTCGAACTCGCCGTGGAGCTCGCCGAGGACGACGGTGGATTCGGTGACACCCAGGTCTCCGGTGCCGGTGTCCTGGTGACCGGATCGGTCGTCACCGCCGGCGAGGCGCGGACCCTGTTCGGAAAGGACCCGGCATGACCACGGTGTCAGAACTGCATGTGGCGCCGAAGCGCATCGCCCTCTACCTCGGCTCAGCCCACGGCGACAGCCCCGCCTACCGCGACATGACCGTCGCCGTGGTCCGCCACCTGGCGGAGCACGGGCACTCGCTGGTCTACGGCGGCGGCTCTGTCGGACTGATGGGGGTGGCCGCGGACACCGCCCTCGACGCCGGTATGGACGTCCACGGGGTGATCACCCGGCACCTGTACGAGGGGGAGACCGGTCACACCGGGCTGACCAGCCTGGAGATCGTCGAGACGATGACCGAGCGCAAGAACCGGATGGCGGAGACCGCCGACGCGATGGTCACCCTGCCGGGAGGCATCGGCACGCTCGAGGAGTTCTTCGAGGTGTGGACCGCCCAGGTCCTCGGGATCCACCACAAACCCGTCGCGCTGATGGACGTGGACGGTTACTGGACCCCGCTGCTCGGCATGCTCGACCAGATGGTCGCACGCGGGTTCTTCGCCGCCGAACACCGGGACGGCCTCATCCATCTCACCGACGCGGCCGGACTGGGCACCGCGTTGGACTCGTGGGCCCCGGCTGCGGCAAAGTGGTCGTCAACGACCCGTGCCACCGCGGGAACGACGACCAGTGAAACGAGGATGTCGTGAGTGACAACACCACCCCGCTGGGGCCCGCACACGAGATGCAGGTCGACCCCTTCAAGGGGTTGAAGGGCATGATGGCCGGCATCATGCTCATGGAGGCGATCACCGTCCTGCTGGTGCTCGCCGTGGTCGGCGTCATCGATGACGGTGCCCACGCCACGCCGTTCAACATGGGCTATGTCGCTGTCCTGGGGGTGGCGATGGTGGTGGCGTCGTTCCTGCAGTTCCGGCCCTGGGCGGACAGGATGAACATCGGCCTGCAGGTCTTCGCCGTGATCGGGGTGATCGTGCACCCCACGATGCTGTTCGTCGCGGTCCTGTTCATCCTCGCCTGGTGGTACACCTACCACCTGCGGGCGAACGTGAAGAGCCGCATGGAGAAGGGGCTGCTCCCGGCGCAGCACTACTACGTCGCCGAGGAACGCGACTGAGAACGACCCGCGCCCGGTGACGGGGCGCGCGGCGGCCGGTCAGGACTCGCCGGCGTGCTCGAGCACGTACTCGTCGGTCTCCGGGGTGGGGGAGGCGACCGGCCCGTCGTACCCGTTGCGCTCGATCCACGACGCGACGAACTGGCAGGACGGGACGACGGTGAGGTCCTGCGCCTTCGCATCGGCCAGCGCCTCGCGCACCAGGATGCTGCCGAGTCCGCGTCCGGCGAAGTCGTCGCCGACGATGGTGTGGTGGAAGATGCGTTCTGACCCGCGGTCGACGAAGTAGGCGGCGCCGGCGCGGGTGTCGTCCGCGAGGTAGATCGCGTAGGCGTTCCCCTTCGACGTCAACCGGACGGTGACGGCGTTGCCGCTCCTGTCGGTCAGTTCACCCATGATGTGTCTCCTTGCTCCCGTACGCACGCCGAAGCGTTCTGTTCATGTCATTCCAGGGTCAAACCTATCAGGGAATCGCCGGTGCCGGGGGTACGATATTCCTACGATGAATAGCTACCGTCGCGGGGAACGGGTCCTCGCCATGTCTCTCGCCGCTGTCGCCGGATACGCCGACTCCCTCGGGTTCATGTTCTACGGCGGGGTGTTCCTGTCGTTCATGTCCGGCAACAGCACCCGGCTGGCGGTCTCCCTCGTGGAGGACGACGCCGACCTGATGCGGTTGGCCGGACGGTGCATCGTGCTGTTCATGGTCGGGGTGATGTGCGGCGCGCTGGTGCACCGCCTGGTCACCCGCCGGTGGAGCCGGTACAGGGCGCGGGAAGCGGTCCTCACCGCCGTCTGCGTGTTCTTCCTGGCGGCGTCCGCGGCACTGGCCTCCGGTTCGGAGCCGCTGGCCCTGATGCTGCTGTCCGTGGGGATCGGTGCGATGAACTCCGTGTTCGAGCGGGACGGGGAGGTCTCCATCGCGCTGACCTACGTGACGGGGACGCTGGTGAAGGCCGGCCAACGGTTCGTGGACTCCTTCTTCGGTGGACGTGTCTCGGCCTGGGTGTATCCGCTGCTCATGGCGGTCTGCCTGTCGTCGGGTGCGATCGTGGGGGCGGTGGTCTTCTTCAACCTCGGACTGGTGGCGATCTACCCGTTGACCGGGTTCGTGGTCGTGGTGACCGTGGCCAACCAGGTGGTCCGGGACGGTCGTCGACGTCGGGGGTTGCCCCTTTAACTCCCGTTCATCGGTGTTCTGTAGGCTGACACGCATGACTGAACGTACTCTCATCCTCATCAAGCCGGACGGTGTCTCCCGCGGCCTCGTCGGCGAGATCATCGCCCGCATCGAGCGTAAGGGCCTCACCCTCTCCGCCCTGGACCTGCGTGTCGCCGACCGCGAGACCGCCGAGAAGCACTACGCCGAGCACGCCGACAAGCCGTTCTTCGGTGACCTGGTCGACTTCGTGACCTCCGCACCGATGATCGCCGGCATCGTCGAGGGCGAGCGGGCCATCGACGCCTGGCGTCAGCTCGCCGGCGGCACCGACCCGGTCTCGAAGGCCACCCCGGGCTCCATCCGCGGCGACTTCGCGACCTCCGTCGGCGAGAACGTCGTCCACGGTTCCGACTCCCCGGAGTCCGCAGAGCGCGAGATCGGCATCTGGTTCCCGAACCTCTGATCTCCGTACCGGCTCCCCGTCACGACCCCACGAGTGGTGGTGACGGGGAGTTTTCGTCGCTGTCATCTGGGTCGTTCCCCAGGGAGAAAAACGGGCCGTCCGTGACCTGGGGGACGGCTCAGATCGTGGAGCTGACCGGTCCGCGTGCCACTGCGTCGCGTCCTTCCCCGGTCAACGTGATCCACTCGATGACGGTGGTGGCGTTCTTCCTCTCGCGCAGGACGACGGCCAGGCTGCGCGCGGTCAGCGACCGTAGCGCGGCGTCCACCGAGCCGTCCTGCACCAGTGGTGCGGCGAGGTCGGCGAGGACGTCGCGGCGCACCTGGCGTCCCCCGGGGACGGCCTGGGCGGCGTAGAGGGTGGAGGCGACGGCATCGGTGTCGTCGGCCGGAGCCCAGTCCGGCTCGGTGGCGAAGACCCGCGACAGGGGGACGTAGCCGGTGGGGCGCGCGGCCTCCAGCACGAAAGCACGCCAGAACACGAGAACGCTGACGACGGTGACCGCGGCGGCGTAGACCCACCCGACGGTGGTGGAGTTGATCGTCTGGCCGACCCACATCAGGGCGTAGATCCCCGGGGCAGCGAACGACGCCAAGGTGCGCAGGTCCTTGTTCGGGCTGCGCGGTTCCTCCACGGTACCTCCGGCCTCGGAGGACGTCTCGTCGTCGGCGCGCATCGGGGCGTACTCGTTCTTCCTCATCCCCGTCGCCCGCAGCGAGAGGCCCAGGTACAGCGCGGCGATCAGCAGCACAGGAGCGGCGAGGTAGAGCATCCACGGGCCGGCCACCGGTGACGATGAGGCGCCGACGAAAGCGGAGGTGAGGACAGCCGCCAGGATGCGCCAAGGCAGTGCCGGGGTGACAGAGGCCCGGATCTGTTCGAGAGTACGGAGTTCCTGGCTCATATAAGACACATTAACCGGCGGGGGCGGCCGCCGGCGGGGACGGGGCGTGGCGGGACGAACACCGCGGACCCGGTGTGCAACAATGTGCGGAGACACGTGCAGCACCCGGGAGACGGTGTGCTCCGAATGTCGGACAGATTTCTAGGCACGACAACCGTGCAGACAACATCGAATATGAATGCCACGGCGGCAACCCCGTGCGTCTCAGGAAGACCTCGTGTGGCTGCGACCTGATCGGACCGATCACAGCGCCCGCTTTGTCCCCGGAACCAGTTCGGGGTCGTTTTCCCGGGGACGCCGCGAGACCGCCACCCCGACGAGGACGTCGGTGTGGCGGGCGGTCGGGAACCGACGTTGCGTCCGTGGCAGGTCAGAGGAGAAAGTATGGCGAATACAGGCCAGGAACTTGCCGCAGCGGCGGCAGACGTGACGGTCGACGACCTGGGGGAGAAGGTCCGTGTGCACGCACTGGCCAAGGCCCTCGGGATTCCGAGCGCTCAGATGATCACTGTGCTGGGGGAGCACGGGGTGGAGAACAAGCGTGCCACGTCGACCGTGACACGGGCGGACGTGGCGCGTGTGCTCGGCGAGATTATCGCCGCCGAGAAGCCGGTAGAGAAGGCAGCGAAGAAGCCGGCGAAGAAGCGCGCACCGAGGACGACGGCGACGAAGAAGTCGCCCGGTGCAACGACGCCCCGTGAGCCGACGCCCGACGCTGAACCCCCGGCGGTCAGTGAATCCGAGACCGTCACCGAGCCCCCGGCTGCACAGCAGGCGGCCCCGACGCGCCGTCGTGGCGGGCGCTCCGGCAAGGTCACCCGCAAGGCCGCGGCCCCGGTTTCCCCTGTCGAGGCTGTCGAGCCTGCGGCGGAGCCGGCACGGCAGTCCGCCACCGCCACACCTGCGGCGGAGACCGTCGAGTCGGCAGAAGCACCGCAGGAGCAGAACGCGGGGTCGGCGTCACGTCGTCGGCGCCGTCGGCGTGTGAGCCGTCCGGCCACCCAGGAGGCCCCGGCGGAGAACGTGGTGCAGGAGCCGGCACCGAAGAAGCAGGAGCCGAAGAAGCAGGAGGTGGCGGCCGGGGACCCGCAGCCGCAACCTGAGCAGGCTGAGCAACCTGAGCAGGCTGAGCAGGCTGTGGAAGCACAAGAACAGCCCGCACGTCCGGTCGTGCGCCGTCGCATCGTCCGCCGCGTGGGCTCCCGCAGCGCTGCGGCAGGCGCGGAAGAACTCCGCCGGGAGCGGCAGCGGGAGGCGGCTGCAGAGTCGCGTTCCACCGGGGACGACCCGGGCGAGAAGTCCGGGGACGGGCATGGCGAGGCGGCCGCGTCATCGCGTCGTCGTCGGGGAAGTCGGGGTCGGGGCCGTGGGCGCGGTGACCAGGGTGACCAGGGTGACCAGGGCGACCAGAAGGACGGCGGCACTACGTCCGCCGACGTTACGCCGTCCCGAGGCAATGACCGGACGTCCAACGAACCCACTCCGTCCGCCGCGGCCGGCGGGCCGGCGGAAGAGCAGGTCCCGGTCGTCGACGAGCCGGTGAAGCTCAAGGGCTCGACCCGGCTGGAGTCCAAGCGTCGGTGGCGTCAGGAGCAGGGCAACGAGAAGCACCGCTCGGTCACCCGCGCGGAGTTCATCGCCCGTCGGGAGAACATCTTCCGTTCCATGGTGGTGCGCGACGCTCACCGGCACGACGGCAACGGGTGGACCACACAGGTCGGTGTGGTGGAGGACGGTCTGCTCGTCGAACACTTCGTCACCAGTGACGACCAGCAGTCCACCATCGGCAACATCTACCTCGGCCGCGTGCAGAACGTCCTGTCCAGCATGGAAGCGGCGTTCATCGACATCGGAACCGGCCGCAACGCCGTGCTCTACGCCAGTGAGGTCGACTGGCGCTCCGAGCACATCCGTGGCCGTTCCCGACGGATCGAGTCCGCGCTCAAACAGGGCGACCAGGTGCTCGTCCAGGTCATCAAGGAGCCGTTGGGCCACAAGGGTGCCCGGCTGACCAACCGGGTCAGTTTCGCCGGACGCTACCTCGTCTACGTCCCCGGTGGGCGTACACAGGGGATCTCCCGGAAGCTGCCGGAAGCTGAGCGCAAACGACTGAAGTCGGTCCTGCAGCGCGTCGTCCCCGAGGACGGGGGCACGATCATCCGCACCGCTGCGGAAGGTGTCAGCGAGGAGAAGATCGCCGAGGACGTCGACCGGCTGCACCGCCGGTGGGTCGACATCACCGAGAAGGAGAACACGGAGAGGGCGAAGAAGGGCGCCACCCCGGTAACCCTTTACGAGGAGCCGAACCTCCTGGTCAAGGTGGTCCGGGACATGTTCAACGAGGACTTCAACGAGCTGGTCGTGGACGGTCGTCGTTCCTGGCAGCGGGTGCGCGACTACGTGCACCGGATGGCGCCGGACCTGGAGCCCCGGGTGGTCAAGTGGAATCCGGATGACCACGGCGGTGATGACGTCTTCGCCGCCTACGAGCTGGACGCCCAGCTCGCCAACGCCCTGAGCAGGAAGATCTGGTTGCCTTCCGGCGGCTACCTGATCATCGACAAGACCGAGGCGATGACCGTCATCGACGTCAACACGGGCAGTTTCGTCGGCTCCGGCGGCAACCTGGAGGAGACGGTCACCAAGAACAACCTGGAGGCGGCGGAGGAGATCGTCCGCCAGATGCGGTTGCGCGACATCGGCGGGATGATCGTCGTCGACTTCGTGGACATGGTCCTCGAGGAGAACCGGGACCTGCTGCTGCGGCGGTTGACCGAGTTCCTCGCCGCTGACCGGACCCGTCACAAGGTGTCGGAGGTGACGAGCCTCGGACTGGTGCAGATGACCCGCAAACGGCTCGGTGCCGGGCTCGTGGAGACGTACTCCACCGAGTGCGAGACCTGCCAGGGACGCGGCATCGTCCTGCACGATGACCCGGTGCAGCACGACGACGCCGACGACCAGGAACGACGCGACCACGGCGGCCGGGACGGGCTCCGGCAGGCGCGGCACGAGCAGGAGATCCGCCGTCGCTACGAGGACAGCGCGATCGAGGACGCCCCCGCCCCGGCGCAGGAGGACCAGCAGGCCACTTCCGACGTGGCCACGACGGTGCATGCCGCGTCGGACCACCGTCACGGGGAGTCCGTCCACGACATCGTGGCACATGCTCTGAGCCGTGCCGGCGCGGAGGACCCGGACGAGCCGACGGGCGCCGACTATGTGGCCGACGAGCCTGAGGAGACTGGCGAGGCTGGTGACGATGGCGACGCTACGGAGGCGCTGCTGCGCGGGATCGTGCAGGAGGACGCACGGCCGGACAGTGCTGCAGGTGCAGACGAGGCAGACGAGGCAGACGGGTCGGCTGAGTCGACTGAATCTACTGAGCCGGGTGACCCGGGTGAGGCTGCTGCGACGACCCGGCGCAAGGACCGGCGTGGACGTCGGGTGGTGCGCCGCGTGACTCCGGTCGCCGAGCCGGAGCAGGACGTCGAACCGGAGCCGGAGGAGTCGGCGGCCGCCGGGAACTTCGCCTCAGCGAAGGAGGCGTTCGAGCGTTCACCGCGGCGTCGCCGTCGGGTCCGCGGGAACTCGCGCTCCGACGTCGCGCCACGTCCCGAAGATTTCGGTGGCTCTCCGGAGCCCGCTCCCGTGGAGCCGGACAGCACGGAGAAGCCCCGGGAGCAGACCGCGCAGGTGCGGTCCGACCGCCGTGGTCGCCGTCGGGTCGTGCGCAGCGGACGGTAGCGGGCGGCATCGGTGGGTACCGGTGGGTGCCAGCCGACCAGAATCACCGGCGTGTCGTTACCGTCCCCGGAGAGGCAGTGGAGATTTTGTTTTCCCGGGGTAGGGCGGTAGCCTTGCAACGTCGCTGTTCGACCGTTGGTCGATCGTGTCCGTCAGTCCCTGTCCGGGACTGCGGTTGCGCCGCACGTCCGGTGCAGGGTCGTTTACGTCGAACGCAGTGAAATAAGCATTGAAGTCCAGTCAGATTGCCTTTTCAGGCCGTGTCCCGCGAGTACGTCGGGGCGGACGGTGGAGGGGCGGCCTGAGCCGAGTAGAGAAACAAAGGGGTAGCCCTTCCATGTACGCGATCGTCAAGACCGGCGGAAAGCAGTACAAGGTTGCCGAAGGTGACCTCGTCAAGGTCGAGAAGATCGAGGGAGAGCCGGGTTCGTCCGTGGCTCTCACCCCGGTTCTCCTCGTCGATGGCGCTGACGTCACTTCCGGTGACAAGCTCGCCGACAAGACCGTTGCAGCCGAGATCGTCGACCAGACCAAGGGTAAGAAGATCAACGGCATGCACTACCGGAACAAGACCGGTTACAAGCGTCGTTACGGTCACCGTCAGAAGCTGACCGTCCTCAAGGTCACCGGCATCAAGTAAAC
Organism: Corynebacterium sp. USCH3; assembly: GCF_037619475.1. NCBI lineage: Bacteria > Bacillati > Actinomycetota > Actinomycetes > Mycobacteriales > Corynebacteriaceae > Corynebacterium > Corynebacterium sp. USCH3. Next base: position 486,945 of record NZ_JAQPZT010000002.1, on the reverse strand, counting down.
CCAGCGACCGCTGCGTCCCGCGCAGCGGTACGACCTTTTCCGAGGAGGGAAAAGACCATGGCACACAAGAAGGGTGCTTCCAGCTCCAGCAACGGTCGCGATTCCGAGTCCAAGCGTCTCGGTGTCAAGCGTTTCGGTGGTCAGCAGGTCAAGGCCGGCGAGATCCTGATCCGTCAGCGCGGTACCTCGTTCCACCCCGGTGAGAACGTCGGACGCGGCGGCGACGACACCCTGTTCGCCCTCAAGGGCGGCGCCGTGCAGTTCAGCACCCGCCGTAACCGTCGACTGGTGAACATCGTCGAGAACGAGACCGTCGAGGCCTAAACCTCCGGTAGCCGCCGCGACGGCGGTCCGCCCCGGGAACGTCCACGGACGTCCCGGGGTTTTCGTGTTGTCGCGCATGCGTGCACGCGTACCCGATTCTCCCGACCGGTGCCGGTCGCAGGCCGATTCCGGTACGCTCCCGTGCACCGGCACCGTCGCGGCCTGAGTCTGAGTCGGGGAGTCGGTACGAACCCCGTACCCTGGTCCCGGCCAGGCCGGTCTGGGACGGTGCAGGTGAGCTGACCTGCAGTGCTGAGGCCACCGTCCGTCCCGGATGGTAGGATCGTCGGGATTCCTCAACCACCCCTTTTAACCGCCTGAACTGGAGGGCGTCCAATCATGTCACGCTTCGTGGACCGAGTCGTCCTGCACCTGCAGGCCGGCGACGGCGGCAACGGCTGTGCTTCGGTACGCCGGGAGAAATTCGTGCCGCTCGGCGGACCGGACGGCGGTAACGGCGGTCACGGCGGCGACGTCGTCCTGGAGGTCGACCCCCAGGTCCACACCCTGCTGGACTTCCACTTCCACCCCCACATCAAGGCCGAGCGGGGTGCCGCCGGAGCCGGCGACCACCGTCACGGTGCCCGGGGTAAGGACCTCGTGGTCCAGGTTCCGGCCGGTACCGTTGTCCTCGACGGCAAGGGCGAGGTGCTCGCCGACCTGACCACCAAGGGCCAGCGCTTCGTCGCCGCCGCCGGTGGTCACGGTGGCCTCGGCAATGCGTCGCTGGTGTCCAAGGCACGCAAGGCTCCCGGCTTCGCGCTGCTCGGTGAGCCGGGCGAGATGAAGGACATCACCCTCGAACTGAAGTCCATGGCGGACGTCGGGCTGGTGGGTTTCCCGTCCGCGGGTAAGTCGTCGCTGGTCAGCGTGCTCAGTGCCGCGAAGCCGAAGATCGCGGACTACCCGTTCACCACGTTGCAGCCGAACCTCGGGGTTGTCAACGTCGCCCACGACGTGTTCACCATCGCCGACGTGCCGGGCCTGATCCCCGGCGCCAGCCAGGGCAAGGGTCTGGGGCTGGACTTCCTGCGCCACATCGAGCGCACCGCCGTGCTGGTGCACGTCGTCGACTGCGCGTCGTTGGAGTCCGACCGTAACCCGATCGACGACATCCGGGCGTTGGAGACGGAGCTCAAGGACTACGAGTCCGAGCTGTCCGCGGACGCCGGGCTGGGGGACCTCAGTGACCGCCCACGGGTGATCGTGCTGAACAAGATCGACGTGCCGGACGCCCGCGAGATGGCGGAGCTGATGCGTCCGGAGCTGGAGGAGAGCTTCGGCTGGCCGATCTTCGAGATCTCCACCGCCAGCCACGAGGGACTGGACCCGTTGCGGTACGCGCTGATAGAGATCGTCGGGGAGCACCGTCGTCGCCACCCGGTCGAGGAGGTCGCACCCCAGGTCATCACGCCTAAGCACCTGCGGGGCAGGGGCCGTGGCCGGTTCGCCGACTTCGAGGTGTCCAAGGACCCGGAGTTCGAGGGTTCGTTCATCGTCTCCGGGTCGAAGCTGGAGCGGTGGATCATCCAGACCGACTTCGAGAACGACGAAGCCGTCGGCTATCTGGCGGACCGTCTGGCCAAGGCGGGTGTCGAGGACGCGCTCTACAAGGCGGGGGCGGTCGCCGGTGACGAGGTCACCATCGGTGCGATCACGTTCGAGTGGGAGCCGCAGACCGCCGCCGGCGTGGACCTGCTGCCGTCGGGGCGCGGTACGGACCGCCGCCTGGACCGTACCGGCCGGTCGACGTCGGAGGAGCGGAAGCGGGCGTCCCAGGCGCGGCGCGGACTCATCGACGAGTACGACTTCGGAGACGGCGAGGAGCCGGACCGGGAGCGCTGGCAGGGCTGACACCCCCGCTGGGGTGCACGGTCGCCGACTCGTGGCGAGGACCGGTGCGCCTGGGTCATAATGAAGGGCATGTCTGACACCACTGATGCTTCCGACATGTCCGCTGAGCCGACGGTATTCGAGTACCCGGCGTCCCTGGAATTCGGGACGGACGCTGTGCATCAGCCCGGCCCCGTCATCCCCGCCACGACCAAGGAGTTCCCGGATCCCGAGGTCAGTGAGGACTCCCCGGCGTACGGGCACCACTCCGATGTGCGGCAGACGATCCGCAGCGCCAAGCGTGTGGTGGTCAAGATCGGTTCGTCGAGCCTGACCGACGAGACCGGTAGGGTCAGCCCCGACCGGATCGACGTCATCGCCGACGCGCTCGAGGCGCGGATGGACCGTGACACCGACGTGATCGTCGTGTCGTCGGGCGCCGTGGCCTGCGGGATGGGGCCGTTGGGGTTGGCGCAGAAGCCCACGGACCTCGCCACCAAGCAGGCCGCTGCGGCGGCGGGCCAGGTGCTTCTCGCGCAGGAGTGGGCCCGCAGTTTCGCCCGGTACGGCCGGTCGATCGGCCAGGTGCTGTTGACGGCGTCCGACGCGGCCCGCCGTGACCGGGCGCGCAACGCCCAGCGCACGATCGACCGTCTGCGCCAGTTGCGCGCGGTGCCGATCGTCAACGAGAACGACACGGTGGCGACCTCGGAGATGCGCTTCGGTGACAACGACCGGCTGGCGTCGCTGGTGTCCCACCTGACCTACGCCGACGCCCTCGTCCTGTTGTCGGACGTCGCCGGGCTCTACGACCGTAACCCCGCCGAGCCGGACGCCCGGTTCATCGCCGAGGTCAAGAGCAGCAAGGACCTGCGCGGGGTCGTCGCCGGGGACGGTGGAAGGCTGGGCACCGGTGGCATGGCGGCGAAGGTGTCCGCTGCGCGGCTGGCGTCGCGGGCGGGTATCCCGGTGCTGCTGACGTCGACGGAGAACATCGGCGCGGCGCTGGACGAGGCGATGGTCGGGACGTGTTTCTGGCCGCGCGAGGACCGGCTGTCGGCCTGGAAGTTCTGGGTGCTCTACGCCGCGGACTCCGCCGGGACCCTGCATCTGGATGCCGGCGCGGCCGCGGCGATGGAGCGGCACAGCTCCCTGCTGGCCGTCGGCCTGTCACGGGTGGACGGTGCCTTCACCTCCGGTGAGGTGCTCGACGTGGTGGGACCGGACGGTGATCTGATCGGTCGTGGCGAGGTCAACTACGATTCGGCGACCCTGGAGGGGATGGTCGGGAAGTCCACCGCCGATCTGCCCGACTTCGCCCAGCGCCCGGTGATCCACGCCGACTACATGGCGACGTACTCGAACCGGCAGTCCCGCGTGTACGGCGCGACCAGCTGACCGTCGACGCGCACCGCCTCACACCCGGATTGTTGAACAATCCGGGTGATTTTTGCGGGGACCTCACGTATCCTCGGATGTCATGAACGACGTGAACACCGCCAAGAACTCGTCCTCCGCCCCCGCCACCTCCGGCGACACCGCCGGGCTGACCCCCGTCCGCGCCGCCGAACGTGAGGAGGTCCTCGCCAAGGCACAGCAGGCCCGTGAGGTCTCGCAGCGCCCGGCGTTGACGACGACCCAGAAGAACGACCTGCTCATCGCCGCCGCCGACCGGCTCGTCGCCGAGACCGAGTCGATTCTCGAGGCCAACCAGCAGGACATCGCCGCCGGACGTGAGCGGGGCATGTCCGAGTCACTCATCGACCGTCTCAGCCTCGACGCCGCCCGCGTCGAGGGCATCGCCGGGGGCCTGCGTCAGGTCGCCGACCTGGCCGACCCGGTCGGTGACGTGGTCCGCGGATCCCGGCGGCCCAACGGTCTGGAGATGCGCCAGGTCCGCGTCCCCCTCGGCGTGATGGGCATGGTCTACGAGGCGCGTCCGAACGTCACCGTGGATGCCTTCGGTCTCGCCGTGAAGTCGGGCAATGTCCCGTTGCTGCGTGGCTCGAAGTCGGCCCAGAGCTCGAACACCCGGCTGGTGGAGATCCTGCAGGACGTCTGCGAGGAGCACCGCCTGCCCCGCGAGACCGTCCAGCTGCTGCCCTGCGAGACCCACGACTCGGTCCAGGACCTGATCACCGCGCGTGGCCTGGTCGACATCGTCATCCCCCGTGGTGGGGCCGGTCTGATCAACGCCGTGGTCACCGGGGCGACGGTGCCGGCGATCGAGACCGGCACCGGCAACTGCCACTTCTACGTCGACGGTTCCGCGGACGTCGACGAAGCCATCGAACTGGTCATCAACGGCAAGACCCGCCGCTGCTCGGTGTGCAACGCCACCGAGGTCGTCCTGCTGGACGCCGCCCTGCCGGACGAGGACAAGAAGCGCGTGCTGACGTCCCTGCAGGACGCCGGGGTCACCGTCCACGGTGAGGTCGACGAGCTGTCCGCGCTCGGCGTCGGTGACGTCGTGCAGGCCGAGGACAAGGACTGGGAGGAGGAGTACGGCTCCTTCGACATTGCCGCCGCGGTGGTTGACGGCGTCGAGGCGGCCGTCGCCCACATCACCCGGTACTCCACCGGACACACCGAGGCGATCAGCGCCACGGACTACAAGGCCACGAAGTACTTCGAGCAGAACGTCGACGCCGCTGCGGTGATGATCAACACCTCCACCGCGTGGACCGACGGTGAGATGTACGGCTTCGGTGCAGAGATCGGCATCTCGACCCAGAAGCTGCACGCCCGCGGGCCGATGGGGCTGCCGGAGCTGACGAGCACCAAGTGGATCGTCAACGGCGAGGGCCAGGTCCGACCCTGACGCCGTCAGCGCCGTAGCGCGGCAGCACCGTGGGGAGGGGGTGCAGCGCAAAACTGTGCGCCGGTACAGTTGTCTCCGTGAGGAACATTCATGGAGTCATCGGTTCGGCGGTGGTCGCCGTGGGTATCGCCACAGGCGCAGTTGCAGCCGTCGTCACAGCCTCTCCTGCAGCTGCGGGCGTGGCCCGTGACCAGGTCGACGGAGGCGGCTGCCCTTCCGTGGTCGCCCTCGCCGCCCGGGGCAGTGAAGAGAACGAGGTCTTCGCCCCGGACGCCACCAACGGGTACTCCAACGGCTACGAGGGGGAGACCCTCCACCGCTTCCTCGGTTACGCCACCGCCGTGCACCCGGAGCTTTTCGACCCGGACGACCGCACGGTCCTGAGCATCGACGCCGACCGCTATCCCGCCCGGTTCCCCGTCGGTGAGGCAGGGGAGGACCCGGACCCTGCGACCGTGCTCAACGGGGTCGGTCTGTTCGTCGACTCGATGGCCCGCGGGTTGCCCGGTGGGATCGACATGGTCGAGGAGTACGAGGCGTCCACCGAGTGCCGTCCCGACTACGTCGGACTCGGCTACTCCCAGGGTGTCGCCGCCCTGACTCCGGTGCAGCACAGACTTGCCGCGCAGGGGCGTCTACGTGGGGCCGTGTACCTCGGCAACCCCTTCCACCGCGTCCCGGAACTCATCGGCGGTGGGGCGATGGCGGGTGTTCCGGTGCACAGCTACTGCCTCGCCGATGACTTCGCCTGCGACACCGGGCCCCGCTCGGTCCTGCTCGCCCTCCAGGACGACGACGGGGCGGGCGCGCACGAGACCTACTTCCGTGACGCGGTCGCCGACCCGTCCGCCGCGAGCTCGGCCGAGCAGGCCGCGGTCGAGGCGTTCGCCGACCTTATCCGATGAACAGGATCAACGGTCCGTCGTAGAACAGTGCGGCCATGACTCCGGCGACGGCGATGCCGGCATGCAGCGGTATCTCCCTCATCCCGACCTTCTTCGGCGGCCAGGGGACACCCGCCGCCGCGGAGGCGGGGACGGCCCGGGAGCGCCACAGTGCCGCGGCGAACACCGCCACGGCGAGGATCCAGGCCGCCCAGTGCACGTACCGGACCATCACCGTGGCCACCACGATGACGAGCGCGACGAGGTGGAAGACCTGTGATCCGGCCAGCCAGACGGGATCGCCCTTCTTGCGGATCATCGTCTTGACGTAGGGGATCGTGCCGACCGTGTAGAGCAGCAGCCAGAAGAAGCTGACCCACACCGCCGTCGGCAGAGCTTCGACGACCGCCGGGGTGAACAGGTTGGACGACCACGTCACCCCGCCGGTGACCGGGAGGGTGGCGCCCAGCCCTACCGTCGCCGTGACCGGGACGATGAAAGCGGAGGCGGCCGTCGTCGCGACACCGGAGGCCAACGACCGCGGCGTCCCCCGCCACGTCTCGTAGACCGCGATCGCGATCAACGGCAGGAACACGAACGCCCACCACAGCAGGTGCGGCTGCAGTATCAGTGCCAGTGCCGCCGCCAGGCCGGCGACTGCGCCGTAGACCACCGTCGGTGCGACAGCGTGTCCGCGCATCGTGGCGTTGCGGGCACGCATCAGAATTCCCCCGGCGAAGAAGGCGAGGTAGCCCACCGCCCAGGCGACGGTGACGGCCAGGAAGGTCAGCACCATCCCGGCGGTGCCGTGAACCCCGTCGCCGCGGTCGGTGGGGTTCACGGCGTCCCAGATCTTCAGGCACCAGAACAGTCCGACCAGGGGAGGGACCACGACCATCGGCCACGCGCCGTGCTGATTCGGTACCCACGGGTTCATTCTCATCGCCATAGTGCACAGGGTATCGTGGGCAAACCCCGCCTGTGGTTCCTTTCGGACGGTACTTACCCGTAGCATGGGCGGACGTGACCCAGAACCGCCGACCGGAGCAGCGTGCCGCACGATTCCCGGACAAACCGCCGGAGCGTATCGGCGTGATGGGCGGTACCTTCGACCCGATTCACAACGGCCACCTCGTGGCCGGCAGTGAGGTCGCCGACCGGTTCGGGCTGGACGTGGTGATCTACGTGCCGACCGGCCACCCCTGGCAGAAGCGCGACAAGGTCGTCACCGCCGCCGAGGACCGTTACCTGATGACCGTCATCGCGACCGCGGCGAACCCGCAGTTCCTGGTGTCGCGCGTCGACATCGACCGTCCGGGTGACACGTACACCGTGGACACGCTCAAGGACATCCAGCGTCGCTACCCGGACGCGGAGCTGTACTTCATCACCGGTGCCGACGCCCTGGAACGTATCGTGACGTGGCGGCACTGGGAGGACGTGTTCAGTCTCGCGCACTGCGTGGGCGTCACCCGTCCCGGCTACGACCTCGCCGACGCTGGTGAGGCGCTGCGCAGCCAGGTCGACTCCGACCGGTTGAGCCTGGTCAACATCCCGGCGATGGCGATCTCGTCGACCGACATCCGGGAGCGTGCGGCGGACGGACGCTCGGTCTGGTACCTCGTGCCGGACGGGGTGGTGCAGTACATCGGCAAGACCGCGCTGTACCGGCGGAACAACCAGGACCGTCACGGTGGACTGCCGTGGGCGGTGCCGGACGTCGGCGAGAACGGCGGTACAGGAGCGGCAGGCGACGCCGGGGTCCTCGCAGGCGCCGGTGCCGGTGCCGGCGACAGTGACTCGTCCGCAGACTCGTCCGCAGATCCGCCCGCCGCCGCCGAGCCGGACGTGGACTGGAATCCGGACGCGGACAGCGACCGTTTCCCCGACGGCTGGTTCTGACGGCGACGGCCGGTTCCGGGAGGAACGGCGGTCCTGATGCTGTGATCTGTGCTCCGGCTTGTAGAATCACTGGCGGAAAACATCTGCCCTCTATTTTCATGAAGGATCCGGCACCACGTGACCGCTAGTTCCGACGCCATCAACCACGCGGGGATCGCCGCCCGCGCCGCCGCCGAGCGCCTCGCCGAGGACATCGTCGTCCTCGACGTGACCTCCCGTATGCCGCTGGCGGACTGCTTCGTGCTGGCCACCGGCGACAACGAGCGCATGGTCAACTCCATCGTCGACGAGGTCGAGGAGAAGCTCGCCGAGGTCGGGGTGAAGGCCCGCCTGCGCGAGGGCCACCGCGACAACCGGTGGGTCCTGCTGGACTACGGCACCATCGTGGTGCACGTCCAGCGTCGGGACGAGCGGGAGTACTACGCACTGGACCGCCTGTACCGGGACTGCCCGACCGTCGAGGTCGAGGGCGTCGAGCAGGCGGACCGTGGATTCTGGGCCAGTGACGTCAGCGCCGAGGAGATCGACGCCGATGATCCCTTCGCCGCACAGAGCGCAGCCGACCTGCCGTTGGCCGGTCCGGCACCCGACGAAGACGAGCTCTAGGAGCTGGTGACGGTGCGCCCGGGAGAACCCGGCACGTCCGGTCCGTCAGGGGGCAGGCGGCTGCCTGAACGCCGACTGATCCTGATCCGGCACGGCCAGACCGAGTTCAACCTGGTCGGACGGATGCAGGGACAACTGGACACCCCGCTCACCGAGGCGGGCCGGGCGGAGGCGGAGGCTGCCGCCGCGGAGCTGGGGACCTGGCCGATCGGCACGGTCGTCAGTTCGGACCTGCAGCGCGCCCAGGACACCGCCGCGCTGCTCGCCGACGCGCTCGGGCTGGACTACTCCACCGATTCCCGGCTGCGGGAGACCGACCTGGGCGACTGGTCGGGTAAGGCGCACGAGGACGTGGACGCGGTCTTCCCCGGCCAACGGTCGCACTGGCGGTTGAACCCCACGTGGGCGCCGCCGAACGGTGAGACCCGGCTGGAGGTGTCCGACCGGTCGGCGGAACTCGTCGACGAACTCATGGCCACCGGCGTGTGGGACGCTGGGACGGTGATGCTCGTCGCCCACGGCGGCACCATCGCGGCGCTGACGTCGCGCCTGCTGGGAATCCCGACGGAGCACTACCCGATGTTCGGTGGGCTGGGCAACGCCCGCTGGTCGCAGCTCGTCGCGCGCCCGACCGGGGACGTCACCGCCGCGGACGGTGACCTCTGGAGCCGTCCACGCTGGTTCCTGGAAGGATGGAACGTAGGCGTCGCGGCCCCGGCGCCGGTGGCAGTGGTGAATGCGGACGAAGGTGAGGTGACAGGCCGATGAGTGTCCTGGTGGTCACCGACTCGTCGGCGTGTCTGCCCCCGGCCCTGGCCGCGGAGTACGGCATCACCGTCTTGGACTTCCATGCCGAAGGCGAGGGCGACGACGAGACGACGGCGGGTCTGGGGGCCCTGGAACTCACCGCCTGTTACGCCCGGCTGCTGGAGCGCGGCGGGGACGACGGTGTCGTCGCCCTGCACATCTCCAAGGAGCTGTCGGGCACGTGGTCCTCGGCGTCGCAGGCTGCGGCGGTTCTCGACGGACGGGTCGAGGTCATCGACACGATGTCGGCCGGCATGGTCATCGGCCAGGCGGCGATCGCCGCGGCACGGTGTGCTGACGAGGGCGGCTCCCTCGACGAGTGCCGTGGAGTCGCCCAGCACGCCATCGACACCGGGCAGCTCTGGATGTTCGTGAACCGTCTGGACACGTTGGCCAAGGGCGGGCGACTCACCGCCGGGCAGCGTCTGCTGTCCACGGCCCTGGCGATCAAGCCGATCCTGCACCTCGCCGGCGGCCGGCTGGAACTCGCCGCGAAGACCCGGACGCGGTCGAAGGCGATGGAGCGCCTGGTCACCCTGGCGGCTGACGCGTACCGCCGGGTCGCCGAGGAACAGTTGCCGTCTGCCGGTGATGACGGGGAGCCTGAGGCCACGGAGGCGGTGTCGGGGGAGGACACGGGGGCCTCCGAGGTTGCAGACACCGCCGGGGACGACCCGGCTGCGGCCGTCCCCGCCGAGACCGACCCCGCGGGAGAGCCGGCAGCTCCCGTGGCACAGGAGGGGCCTCCGGACACCATGGCTCAGGCGACCCAGGTGGCTCCGGTGACGTCCACCGGGGAGACCGACGCCGGTGACCACCCCGCCGTGGAGGAGGGCACCCCGGACGTCGAGCCGGTCGATGGCACGGATGCGGACGACGTGAGCTCGGACGGTGCCGACCAGACCGGCTCCACGGACCGTCCCCGGATCTTCAACTTCGGCGGGCGTGACCGGCACGACAAGTCGGAGAGACCCGAGAAAAACGACAAGACCGAGAAGGCGGAGAAGGCGGAGCACGAGCGGCTGCGCCTGCGTCGGCGCACCGAGGAACAGGTGCCCCTGGAGGAGCTGCCGCGGGTGCCGATGCATCTGGCGGTCCACCACCGTGAGGCGGAGGACGCCGCCGAGGAACTGCGGTCCAACCTGCGCGAACAGCTCCCGGCCTGTGTGGTGATCTCGGTGGTGGACGTCACCCACTCCATGGCGGTGCACACCGGTCCAGGGGCCCTCGCGGTGTCCCTGGTGCAGGATTAGGGCCGACCCGGGAAACGGACACACCGACCGCTTTCAGGTGTTGTCCACAGCCGGAGCGTTGTCCACAGTCTCCTGCGCAGATCGGCGGTGACAGACCGTCCGGTGTCCGGCCGTGTACTTACATGGTGACCCATGGGCGGAGACGCAGAGCACAAGACACCGGCACAGCGCCGGGGAAGCGGCACACGGCGGGCGGTGGCTGACAGGGTGGAGGCCCTGACCCAGCCGGTGCCGGGCCATGAGTTGGCGGACGTCCGTTTCGAGCGTCGGACCGTGATCGGTCCCCGGTCCGCCCGGATCATGACGGCGACAGTCGCGGCCCTGGTGGTCGTGGTGGGAGGGGTGATGCTTTTCAGTGACAGCGGTGGTGACGGGGACGGCGGTGGCGCCGATGTCCGGGGGGACGTCGTCGCCGGGCTGTCGCCGGCGGTGTCCGGGGAAACCGGGGTAGAGCTGGCGGGGGACACCGGGGGAGACGAGGGTGCGACAGACGACACCACGGGTGGGGACAGTGGGGGTCCTGTGGTGGTGTCGGTGCAGGGGCTGGTGCACCGGCCGGGTCTGGTCACCGTTGATGCAGGGACACGGGCAGGCGAGGTGATCGACCGTACCGGAGGGGTCCGGGGGGACGGCCGGGTGGAGGGGATCAACCTCGCCGAGCCGGTGGTGGACGGCATGCAGATCGTCGTTGACCCGGAGGGTTCGCACGTGCTGTACCCGGGTCAGGCGGCAGACACGTCGGCGTCAGAACCGACCGGCGGCGCCCCGGGGGCCGGTACGTCCGGCCCGCCGTCGGGGACGGGCGCCGGGGCGGGGACAGCAGCAGGAACGGGGGCGGCAGCCGGCCTGGTGGACATCAACACCGCGGACGCCACGGCACTGACCTCATTGTCCGGGGTGGGGCCGGCGACGGCGGAGGCGATCATCGCGTGGCGGGAGTCCCACGGTGCGTTCGGCGCGGTGGAGCAGCTCATGGAAGTCAAGGGCATCGGGCCGGCGAAGTTCGAGGCACTGCGTGACCACGTCACCGTCTGACCAGCTGCGGCCGAACCCCGACCTCACCCCGGCCCCGGGGAGCGGGGCCGCATGGTCCGTGCCGGACCGGGACCCCGGGAGTCCGGACGTGGTGCGTCGCCGTCGGGGCCCGGACCTGCGGCTGGTCCCGGTCGCCGCCGTGGTCTGGGTGGCGGTGGTGCTGACCGTGATGGCGCGCGGCCCGTGGATCGCCGCCGGAGCCCTGGTGGTCGCACTCGGCGCGGGCGTCTGGATGTGGAGGCTCGGGCCGTTCCGCGCCGGTTCCACCGTCGAGGAGGACCGCCCTCGCGTGCTGGTGCGCACGGTCGCCCTGGTTGGGTTGGTGGCGGCCGCGTGGGCGGGGCGGGCTGCATGGTTGGTCTCCAGGGTGGACCGGCACCCGTTACGGGGGACGCCGGCGCGCCTGGCGGAGACCGTGGAGCTGGCGACTGCGCCGAAGCAGCTCGACGGCGGTACCGTGCTGTTGACGGTGACGGTCGACCGTCTGGGAACCGTCCCGGTGTTCCTTAACGACCGGATCGTGGAGCCGCACGTACTGGCCTGGCAACCCGGCACCCTCCTGGCCGTGGAGGCGTCGGCGTCCGAGGCGGAGCGGGTGTCGATGGTGCCTCTCCGTCTGTCGGCGTCGGTCCTCCCCGAGGTCGTGGCGGCACCGGACGGGGTGGCGCAGGTGACCGCGCACCTGCGTGCCGGGCTGCGGGAGGCGTCGCAGCATCTTCCGGGAGGGACCGGTGATCTGGTCCCGGGGATGGTGGTCGGCGACGTCAGCATGCAGGACCCGTCGGTCCGCGAGGAGTTCCTGGCCACCGGGCTGACCCACCTGACGGCGGTGTCCGGGGCGAACCTGGCGATCGTCACCGGAAGTGTGCTGGTGCTTGCGACGGCGTGCGGGTGGCCGTTGTGGTCGCGGTACCTGGCGGCGTTCCTGTGTCTGGCGGCGTTCGTGCTGCTGGTGGGGCCTGAGCCGAGTGTGCTGCGTGCGGCGGTGATGGGTGTGGTGGGGCTGGTGGCGGCACTGTCGGCACGTCGGGCGCACGGGTACGCCGCGTTGTCGGCGGCGGTGATCGTGTTGCTGGGTGTGGACCCGGGGCTGGCGGTGGAGTACGCGTTCATTCTGTCGGTGGCGGCGACGGCAGGGATCGTGGCGCTCGCGCCGTTGATCACCCGCAGGATCCTGCAGGGGTGGACGGACCGCAGGACCGCCCGGCACGGCGGCCACCACCCGCCCGCGCGGTGGCAGGCGATGCTGGTGGGCCTGGTGTCGGTGAGCCTGGCCGCCGACGTGGTGACGGCCCCGGTGATCGTGCAGATGACCGGTGTGGTGTCGCCGACGGCGGTGCTGGCGAATGTGCTGGTCGGTACGGCGGTTCCTCCCGTGACGGTGGTGGGCATGCTGGGCGCGCTGGTCGCGGGGGTGCACACCGGTGCCGGGGCGGTGGTGCTGTGGGTCGCGGCCGTGCCGGCCTGGTGGATCCTCGCTGTGGCGTCGAGGTTGTCGCAGGTGCCGGTGCTGCACACACCGGGTGGGGTGGTTGCCGCGGTGGTGGTCGCCACGGCGGCGGCGACGGTGGTCCTGGCCGTGGTGTCGGTACGGTGGCGGCGCCGTGCTCTGGCGTGCCTGCTGGTGCTCGGGGTGTGGGTGCTGGCCGGCGTACAGCGGGGTGTGCTGACGACCGGCCCGTACTCGGACGCGACGGGGAAGGACGCGGCGCTGGTGCGGGTGTGGGCCGACGACCTGCGGGAGGTGGAGTGGTGGCTGGGCGTCAGGCCGACCGCGTCGGACGGTCCGGAGGTGTTACGCGGGCCGGCGGGGGAGTCGGCCGAGGTCGTCGTCCTGCCTGATGACGCGGCCGTGCTGCTGCACGAGTACCGTCTGAACGCGGCCGGTGCGGCACCGGGCGCCCGGCAGCGTCCGGACCTGTACGTGGTGTCCGCCTGCGGCCGCAGCCGGGGGATGCCGAGCCGGACGCCGGCCGGTGTGCCGGTGGCGTTCCCCTTCCGGGACGGCACGGTGGTGCTGACGGAGCAGGGACTGTTCGCCGACGGGAGGGTGGGCGCGGAGATGTCCTGCAGGCACTCAGGAGGCTGAGGGGGTGTGCATGCCGACGTTGATGACGCTGCCCTGTGAATCCCGGTAGAAGAAACGGGTCACACCCCACGGCTCGTCGGTGAGCGGGTGGATGACCTCGAGTCCGGCGGCCTCGACGCGCTGCAGCGCCGCGGAGACGTCGTCGACGAAGACCGAGACCGCCGGGCAGACCGGCGCGGTGGCGTCCGCGGTCATGAGGCTGAGCTGGTGACCGGCGTCGTCGCCCAGAGTGACGATCCAGCCGTGGTCCATGAGGACCTCGAGGCCCAGGACGTCCCTGTGTTCGGCGACCGCCCGCGGCAGGTCGTCGACGACGACATTCGGCACCACGCGTTCCACCCGCATGGCATCACTGTATACCGGTCTCTCCCCGTCCGGCCCGGGCGATAGACTGGCGCCCATGGCAACCAGCTCCCGTCCACCGGCACCGGTGAACCTCATCGTCGGCGCCGACAGCTTCCTGGCTGAACGCGCGCGGCAGCGCATCGTCGCCGCCACCCGTGCGCACGCCGGGATCGACGACCTGCCGGTCGACATGCGCAAGACCTCCGAACTCAACGCCGGTGAGCTGGCCGAACTGCTCAGCCCGTCGTTGTTCGCCGAGGACCGCATCGTGGTCGTCACCGGCGTCGAGGACGCCGCGAAGGACTCCGTGGCCATGATCGAGATGGCCGTCTCCGATCCGGCCCCCGGAGTGGTGCTGATCCTGCAGCACACCGGTAAAGGACGGCAGAAGTCGCTGGTCGCCAGCCTTCCGAAGAAAGGGCCGAAGGGTGCTGTCGAGGTGCACTCCGCCGCCGAGCTCAAAGGCCGGGAACGTCAGAGCTTCGTGGAACAGGAGTTCCGGGACCACAAGGTGCGCGTGACACCGGACGTCACCGCCGCCCTGTTGGACTCGGTCGGTACGGACCTGCGAGAGCTCGCCAGCGCGATCAGTCAGCTCGTCGCCGACACCGACGGCCACGTCACCGAGGAGACCGTGCACCGTTACTACCAGGGCTCGGCGGAGGTCTCCGGCTTCGACGTCGCCGACCTGGCCATCGCCGGACGTACCGACCAGGCGTTGGGTTCGGCGCGACGGGCGCTGCAGCTCGGCGTCCCCCCGGTGCTGCTGGCCTCGGCGCTGTCCGGGATGATCGGTGACATCGCCCGCGTCCACGGTGCGCGGGTCAACCCCCGCCAGCAGGCGGGGGAGTACGGGATGCCACCGTGGAAGCTGGAGAAGACGGTGCGTTCCGCGCGGTCGTGGAAGGCGTCGTCGGTGGCGGCCGCGGTGCAGATCGTCGCCGAGTTGGACGCCGGGGTCAAGGGCCATGCCGCGGATGCGGAGTGGGCGGTGGAGGACGCCGTCCGGCGTATCGCGACGCTCGCCCGGGGGTGAGAGTGTCCCACCCCCGCGGCGGGGTCCGCCGCGGGGGTGGACGGTCGGATGACCGGGATCGTTTCGGGAAGAAACTTTATGTCTGCACAATGATGTTTCCAGTGTGGTCGTCAAACATCGGGCGGCGTCCTACCGTTGTCGGCGTCGGTCGGTTGTGATCCACTGCACATCGGGCCGGCTCGCTTTGTTCCGCTCTCCAGCTTCCGCGAACGAAAGGACACCGGTCCATGACCGCCGCCGACACCACTGATCTCCACGAGCACGTCACCGACTGGCTGACCAATTTCGCCGAAGCGCTCAACACCAGCGACCCCGATGCCGCCGCCGACGCCGTCACCGGCCTCTTCGAACCCGACGGATTCTGGCGTGACCTCGTCGTCTTCACCTGGAACCTGCACACGGCAGAGGGGGCGGAGTCGATCGCCGACATGGTCCGGCAGAACAACGACCGGATCGGCGCCACCGACCTCGTCGTCGAGGACGCCACCGACGAAGGCGACGGTGTCACCCGCGGTACGGTCACGTTCACCACCCCGGTGTTCAAGGCCCGTGCGATCGTCCGACTGCGTGACGGGAAGATCTGGACGTTGCTGACCTCGGCCAGGGAACTCGTCGCCCGTCCCGAGCCCAAGGGCCGTAACCGGCCCAAGGGGGTGGAGCACGGACCCGAGGCCGACAAACTCAACTGGGCGGACCGACGTGCGCAGCGGCAGGAGCGTCTGGGGTACGAGGAGCAGCCCTACGTCCTCATCGTCGGTGGCGGCCAGGGCGGCATCGCGCTGGCCGCCCGCCTGAAGCACCAGGGGGTGCCCACCCTGGTGGTCGAGAAGTCCGACCGCCCCGGCGACCAGTGGCGCGGGCGCTACCACTCCCTGTGCCTGCACGACCCGGTCTGGTACGACCACCTGCCCTACCTGCCGTTCCCGTCGACCTGGCCTGTCTTCACGCCGAAGGACAAGATGGGCGACTGGCTGGAGCACTACACCGGCATCATGGACCTGGACTACTGGGCGAAGACCACCTGTGAACGTGCGTCCTACGACGAGGCGACCGGCACCTGGGAGGTCGTCGTCTCCCGTGACGGCGAGCAGGTCGTCCTCCACCCCACCCAGCTGGTGCTGGCGACCGGCATGTCCGGGGTGGCGAACAAGCCGTCCTTCCCGGGAGAGGAGAACTTCCGCGGCGAGATCCGGCACTCCTCGGAACACCCCGGCGGCGAGGCGGACAAGGGACGCCGGGTCGTCGTCCTCGGGGCGAACAACTCCGCCCACGACATCTGCAAGGACCTGCACGACAATGGTGCGCACCCGGTCATGATCCAGCGCTCCTCGACCCACATCGTCAACTCCGACGCCTTCATCAAGCACGTCACGTCCCCGCTGTTCTCCGAGGAGGCGGTGGAGTCCGGCATCGACACCGACACCGCCGACATGCTCTTCGCGTCCTGGCCGTACAAACTGCTGCCGGCCGGGCAGAAGCAGGCCTTCGACGCCGTCCGCGAGGAGGACGCCGACTTCTACCGGGGCCTCGAGGAAGCAGGCTTCATGCTCGACTTCGGCGAGGACGAGTCCGGCCTGTTCCTGAAGTACCTGCGGCGCGGCTCGGGCTACTACATCAACGTCGGCGCGTCCGAACTCGTCGCCGACGGCACGATCGAACTGCACTCCGGGGTCGGCATCGAGCGCTACACCGCCGACGGCGTGGTGCTGACCGACGGCACCGAACTGCAGGCGGATGTCGTCGTGCTGGCCACCGGCTACGGGTCGATGAACGGGTGGGCCGAGATGCTCATCAGTCCCGAGGTCGCCGACACGGTCGGCAAGTGCTGGGGTCTGGGGTCCGACACGGCCAAGGACCCCGGCCCGTGGGAGGGCGAGCTGCGCAACATGTGGAAGCCCACCCGGCAGGACAACCTGTGGTTCATGGGCGGCAACCTGCACCAGGGGCGGCACTACTCGCGCTACCTGGCCCTCCAGCTCGCCGCGCGGCACGAGGGGCTGGACACCCCGGTGTACAAGCTCGCCCCGGTGCACCACACGTCGTGACCGACGGTGACCGGGGGCGCACGTAATCCGTGACGTCCTCACTACCCCGCGTGGGGGCCGACCTGGCCTTTCTCTGCGTGGGCCGTCACGGATTACGCGCCTCCAGCCCGCTCCTCCGCCAGCTCCGTCGTCTTCCCGTCCAGGCGGGTGGACAGGTCCTCGTGGGACAGGGTGGTCACCCGGTGGATGATCTCGAGCACCTGGTCGTAGTGCCGTGAGGAGTTCTTCAGGTACGACGTGTGGTCCTCGTCGCGCAGCATGACCAGCTTCGCGTTGCCGCCGTCGCGGGTGACCGCGGTGACGTAGTGCTCGGAGTTCGCCGGTGGGACGAGGGTGTCCTTCGTCCCGTGCACCGCGACGACGGGGATGTGACGGTTGATGTTCTGGATCGGGTCGATGCTGTCGTAGCGGTCCGGGAGTTCGGCCGGGGTTCCCTTCATGGCCTTGACGATGTTGTCGTCGCCGTGTTCGGCGGCCCACACCAGGTCCAGCGGCCCGGAGAGCGACACCACCCGGTTCGGTGTGAACTTCGGGTCCGCGCCCAGTTCCCCGGTCTCCAGGTCGCCGCGGGTGCCGGCCCAGGCGGCGAGCTGCGCGCCGGCACTGTGCCCGACGACGGTCTCGTCGTCGATCGTGATCTCCGGGTGGCGCTTGTCGATGGAGGGCACGTAGTCCAGGGCGTCGGCGACGTCGGTGAAGGTCTGCGGCCAGCCGCCCCCGTTGCGGACGTCGCGGTACTCGACGTTGAGCACCGCCAGCCCCCGCGAGGCGAGGTCGGCCGCGATATGGCGCGAGCCGGGGGCTCCGCCGTGCCACGCACCGCCGTGGATGAACACCACCAGGGGCACGGTGTCCTCGTCGTGGTCGCCGGTGGGCAGGTAGAAGTCCGCCCAGTTCTGCGTGGGGTCGGGGGCGCCCTCGCGCACCGGGTAGATGAACCGTTCGACGAAACCCTCGGCGACCTGGTCCGACGGGACATCGGTGACGACCGTCGCGCCGTCGAACTCGGCGGTGTCGGAGGGCGTTGACGGATGCGCGTCCTGGTCGGAACGGTCACCGTCGCTGCAGGAGGCCAGCGCACCGGTGAGGGCGACGGCGGTCAGGACGGACGCGGTGCGTCGGGTGCGGGACGGGGACGACAGGATCACGGCAGGTCACTCCTGAGGGGCGTGAGACAGGGCGTTTCTGAGCGTACTGGAGTGGCGGCCAGATCAGGGGATGGGTCAGGAGGTGAACCGGTCGCCGTCGAGGTCGTCGTGGGGGAGGGTCGCGGAGCCGTGGATGATGCGCAGCAGACGGTCGTAGTGCGGCGACGAGGACTTCAGGAACGACAGGTGGTCCGCCCCGCGGAACAGGACGAGTTCCGCACTGCCGCCGGCGTCCCGGGCCGCCTCGACGTAGTGCTCCGAGTTCTCCTGGGGAACGAGGGTGTCGTCGGTGCCGTGCACCGCGACCACGGCGACGTCCGGGTTGATGTTCCGGATCGGGTCGATGCTGTCGTAGGCCTTCGGCAGTTCGTCCGGCGTGGCGTCCATCGCCTTGACGATGTTGTCGTCACCGTTCTCCGCCGCCCAGATTAGGTCCAGTGGGCCGGCCAGTGACACCACCCGGGTCGGGGAGAAGCGGGGGTGCGCGCCGACCTCGTCGTCAGCCAGGTCACCGCGGGAGGCGGCCCAGGTGGCGAGCTGCCCGCCGGCGCTGTGTCCGACGACGGTGCTGTCCTCGACACGGATCTGAGGATGGTGTTCGCCGATGGTCGGCACGTAGTCCAGGGCGGCGGCGACGTCCTCGAAGGTCTTCGGCCACCCCGCACCCTCCTTGACGCCCCGGTACTCGATGTTGATCACCGCCACGCCACGGGACGCCAGGTCGGAGGCGACGTGCCGGGCCCCGTGGGCGCCACCGTTCCACCCGGTGCCCTGGATGTACACGACCAGAGGGATGGTGGAATCGGCCTGTTCTGTGTCGGTACCGCCGTCGGTGCCGGACGGCAGGTAGAGGTCGGCCCAGTTCTCCGTCGGGTCGGAGGCTCCGTCGGTCACGGGGTAGACGATCCGCTCGACGAAACCGTCGGAGACCTCGTCGTCCGGGACGTCGGTGACGAGGGTCAGGCTGTCTGCCGCCCCGTCGGATGCTTCATCGGAGGTCCCGTCCACCTGCGTGGTCTCGGTGGCAGGGGACTCACCGGCGGCAGCCCCGCCGTCGCCGCCGCAGGCGCTGAGCGAGACCGCGCCGACCAGGGAGGTGGCGACGGCCGCGGCTGCTGTCACGGTGCGCGGGCGGTGTCGGGTCGGAAAAGCCACCGGGGTCCTCCTCGGTCAGTGAACGTCAGTCAGTTTCCACCGGAGTGTACTGATTCCGCCAACCGTCGGACGGTCCCGGTGAGGACCTCCACCCCTGCCAGCATGTCGTCGTCCCGGGTCAGTTCCGCCTCGTTGTGCGAGACGCCTTCGACACTGGGGACGAAGAGCATCACGGTGGGGACCCTCTCCTTCATGTTCGTCGAATCATGGCCGGCGACCGTGTAGACCTCGCGGTGACTGAACCCCAGGTCACGGGCGACCTCTCCTGCCAGGGCGACACCTGCGGCGGGATACGGGTTCAGCGCCCACTGGTGCGTCACCTGTCGGTCCACCCGGACATGCGCCTCGTCTTCCGCCGCCGCGACGACCTCTGCCACCCGGGTCTCCGCCCACTGCAGGACGTCGGTGTCGGGGGAGCGCAGGTCGAGGTTCATCGTCACCTCCCGGGCGATGGTGACAGGGGAGTTGGGTTCCACCACCATCTGCGAGACGGAGGCCTGCAATGTGCCTGCCGGAACCTCGTCAGTCATCCGGCGCACCGCGGAGATGATGAGCGAGGCGCCGAACAGCGCGTCCTGCCGGTCGGACATCAGCGTCGACCCGGTATGTCCCTGCTCACCGTGCACGGTGACCCGGAACTTCCTGGCTCCCCAGGTGGCGGACACCAACCCGATGGTGGTGCCGGTGTCCTCCAACACCCGTCCCTGTTCGACATGGATCTCGGCGTACGCGGCGATCTCCGGGGTCGCGGCCACCGGCGTCCAGTCGGCCTCCGCCAGCGCATCGGCCACGGTGACCCCGGCACGGTCAGTGGCGGCCAGCGCGTCGTCCAGTCCCAGTGCGCCGGTGTACACCGAACTCCCCATCATCGACGGGGCGAACCGGGAACCTTCCTCGTTGAACCAGTTGACCACCGCGAGATTGACGCCGCTGTTCCGTGAGGGGTGTGTTTCAGCGGCGAGTGTCGACACGGCGTGCAGGCCGGCGAGGACCCCGTAGGAGCCGTCGAATCGACCAGCCAGCGGCTGGGAATCCATGTGCGAACCGACCAGGACGTACGGCGCACCGGGGGTGCGTTCGAAGAGTCCGAACTGGTTGCCGATCTCGTCGAACTGCACCCGCCCGCCACGTCGGGTGACCTGGTCGGAGAACCAGGACCGGACGGCGCGGTCGTCCGGGGTGCCCGCCTGCCGGTCGATGCCGCCACCGGGTGTGGCACCGAAGGCCGACATGGCGGCGAAGTCCGCGAGAAAGCTGGTGGTGGACGGGGGAACCGTCGAGTCATGCGTGTTCATCAGAGTGTCTCCTCCTGTGCGTGTGGTCGGGTGGCCCAGTGCTCGTCGCCGAAGACGGTGTCGCCACCCACCACAGTGGCCAGGACCGGGATGTCGGAGATCTGTGAGGGGTCGGTGCCGGGATCGGTCGGGTCCTGCCCGAGTACCACCAGGTCGGCCAGCTGGCCGGGGATGATCTGGCCTTTGCGGCCGGCCCAGCCGGTGGCCTGCGCTGACCCCACCGTGTAGGCGTGCACGGCCTGGGCGGCGGTGATCCGGTCGGCGGGGCCGTAGTCCTGGCCGGACTCGGTGCACCGCTCGACGAAAGCCTGGATCACGGACAGGGGCGCTCCGCCGGCGACGGGGCGGTCTGAACTACCCGGCAGGACGACGCCGGCGTCGAGCACCCGCTGGCCCGGGTAGGACAGCAGGCTGCGGTCGGGTCCGAGCTTGTCGATCATCGCGTCGCCGAATTCGGCGATGAACCGGGGCTGCGGGACCAGGACCGCGTCGACCCCGGCGATCGCGGTCAGCTGGTCGTCGCGTACCACGCCACCGTGCTCGATGCGGTGCGGCATGCGGGGTGGCCCGAAGCGACGGCGTGCCTCGCCGATGACGTCGACGGCGTAGTCCACGGCGGCGTCCCCGATCGCGTGCATGGCCAGCGACCACCCCCCGGCGGCAGCCTCGAGCGCATGGTTCCGCATCATGTCGGGGTCGCCCTGGAAGTACCCGCGGTGGTGGGTGCAGTGGTGGTAGTCCTCCGACATGGCCGCGGTGGAGCCGATCAGCGAGCCGTCGGTGAAGATCTTCGCCGGGCCGACCTGGAGCCACTCGTCGCCGACACCGGTACGGACGCCTGCAGACAGTGAACGTACCGTCGGATCGCCCGGAGCCCCGGCCACGTCGTGCAGGGCGTCGATGGTGACCATCGTCTGCATTCTCGTGCTCAGCAGTCCCTTGTCGCGCGCCGTCTGGTACGCGCCGAACTCCCGGGGACTGTGTCCGATCCACCCGCCGGCGATGCCCGCGTCGGTCACCGAGGTCAACCCTTCTGACACATACCGGGAGGTGGCGAGGTCGAGGGCGCGGGTGATGAGGTTCTCCGACTCCGGCTGCAGCAGCGCCTGTACCGGGCGCATCGCGTTCTCGTCCAGCAGGCCGGTGGCATGCCCGTGCTCGTCGACACGGACCTCGCCGCCGTCCGGCTGGTCCGGGTGCTGCAGGGCGATACCCGCGCGACGCAGTGCCCCGGAGCTCACCGTGAGGGCGTGGCCGGAGTTGTGCTTGATGACGACGGGACGCCCGTCGCCGATCTCGTCGAGGCGGTCGATGCGCAGGGGGCCGTCCTGCAGCGCAAGGGGGTGGAAGTTGGATGCGATGATCCACTCGTCGCCGTCGTCTCCCGCCCGTTGCCCGAGCGCGCGGTAGACCTCCTCGGACGTCCTGCACGCCGCCAGGTCGACCTCCATCAGGGTCTGCCCGAACCACACGCTGTGCGCGTGGGCGTCGTTGAATCCGGGGAGCAGCGTCGCGCCGTCGGCGTCGATCAGCCGGTTCGGGGAGGCGAGACCGTCGAGATCCTCGTCGACGCCGATGATCACCCCGTGCCAGAGCGCGACGCGGCTGGCGTAGGGGCGGCCCGGGTCACCGGTGATGATTGTGGCGTTCTCGATGACGGTGTCGGGACGCAGTGGCATTCGAAGGTCACCTCGCGGTGTGTCGGGGCAGGACGGCCTGCCCGGCTGCTGTGTTGTGGTCCACAGCACCGTACGTCCGCGGCCCCGCGGTGTGGGGTATTCCGCGTCGTCCCTGGGATTCTGTCGGGCGTCCCCGGCGTAGGGTTGTGCACGTGCACTCTCATCCTTCCGGTTCTTCCGGCCCTCCTAGCCTCCCCATGTCCTCCGGACGTACGGGGGACACCGGAGGAGACCACGAGTGGCTCGCCCTGGTGGACGAACTCGACGAGGAGGTGCCACTGCTGGTCGAGGAGTTCCTGTCCGAACTGCTCTCCTCCGGGTTGTACTCCGGGGACCTGGTGACCAGAGAGGATCTCGCCGATTCTGCGGCGGAGACCTTCGTCTTCCTCATCGACCGTCTGCGATCGCCACTGGACGCCCCCGACCGCCACCTCATCGCCCGCCGTCTCGGACGGCACCGCGCCCGGCAGGGGGTGGCGATGCAGGACCTGGTCGATGCTGTGCAGCTGGACTTCCCCGTGCTCTGGCGGCGGCTCCGCAGACATGCCGGTGAGGAACGCATGGGTGTCCTCATCGACCACGTCGAGCGGGTGCATGTCGTCGTCGACCGGTACTCGTTCTCGGTGCGGGAGGAGTTCATCCGCGAGTCGGCCAGGATCGCCCAGAACGTCAGTATCGCCAATCAGCGGCACCTGGCGCGGTTGTTCGCCGAAGGGCCCGTCAACGTCGACGTGCTCGGTGACGTCGCCACCGGCCTGGGGGTGGACGTCGACGCGTCCTATGAGCTGGCGGTGATCTCGCCTGAACATGTCGGTGCCGTGGGCCGGGCCATCGGAGATGAACTCGCCGACGGCACCCTCTTCGGACATGAGCTCGGGCCGACGTTGGCGGTTCTGCGTCCTCCGGAGAGAACACTGCCCCTGGACCGCCTGATCGGCGAATGCGCCGGTGTCCTGTTCCGGGACGTCCGTGGCCTGGCGGCAGTCCGGGTGACGGCACGCGGCGCTGTGGAGATGCTGCGGTCCCATCCTGCACTGTCGCGACTCCATCCGTACACGGACCTTCTTCCCGGTGCGGCGTTGCGGTACATCCGGACCCGTCTGGTCCCGGGCTTTCTCCGGGAGGAGAGCGAGGCGATCGGGGAACTGGTCCAGGACGAGTCCGATCAACTCGTGCCCACGGTGCGGACGTTCCTGAGGACGGGGACGGTGAAAGCGACGGCGTCGGCGCTGTACTGCCACCGGAACACGGTGGTCAACCGGTTGAACAGTTTCGCCAGGGCCACAGGTCTGGACGTCGCCCGGCCCACGGACGCAGCGGTGGTCCAGTTGCTCCTGCCCGTCGCACCGTAACCGGCCGGACAGATCCGGAGTGCCTGTGTTGGGCATCTGCACAGACGTGGCGGGGTGCCGTCCGCCCCTTTGACAACGTTGTGTGACAGGCCTCACTGGCGGTGCCCGCCACTGTTTACGCTCGCACCCGTCCCCCGAGAAGAGGAGAGTTCTGTGGCCTATGACGAGAGCCCCGGTTCGACCGGGCCCACCACAACTGCGCACGCGCCCGACGGTGCGGCCGGCGACGTCGGCGCGACGACCGGCGCCGTGGAGGTCAGCGCGAAGGACGTGTCGCGTATCGCCCGCGCAGCCTTCGTCGGTACGGCGTTGGAATGGTACGACTACTTCCTGTTCGGCACCGCGGCGGCCCTGGTATTCAATCATCTGTTCTTCACGGACCTCAATGCACTCGCGGCCACGATGGCCTCCTTCGCCACCTTCGGCGTGGGTTTCGTCGCCCGGCCCATCGGGGCATTCCTGTTCGGGCTGCTCGGCGACAGGGTGGGGCGCCGTCCCACGCTGATCATCAGTATCGTCGCCATCGGTACCGCGACGGGCGTGATCGGTGTGCTGCCGACGTTCGCCGACATCGGTCTCGCCGCACCGATTCTGCTTGCCCTGCTACGGCTGCTGCAGGGGGTCGCCGTCGGTGGCGAATGGGGTGGTGCGACCACCATCGCGATCGAGCACGCTCCGCCGGAGAAGCGCGGACGGTATGCGGCAATGGTGCAGCTCGGCTCGCCGGTCGGTACGTTGCTGTCCTCTGCGGCGTTCACCCTCGTCCTGTTGCTGCCGTCCGATTCTGTCGACGCGTGGGGTTGGCGGCTGCCGTTCCTGGCGGCGTTCCCGCTGCTGGGGATCGCCCTGATGATCCGCCTCCAGGTCGAGGAATCACCGGTATTCGTCCAACTCATGGAGGATGGTGACCAGCCGAAGACCTCGGCGTTCGAGGTCTTCCGGTCCGGCTGGCGGCAGCTGTGCGTCGCCATCTGCGTCGCACTGCTCGGTGTCGGTGGGTTCTATGTGATGAACACCTTCGTCGTCAGCTACGCCACCGGCACCTTGGGGGTGGATCGTCAACCGGTCGTCAACGCGACGCTTGTCGCCGCCCTCGTGCAGATCGTCGTCGTCCTGATTTTCGGGCGCGTCGCCGAGAAGTTCGGCCCCGGTAAAGTCGTCGCATTCGGAGGTGTGGTGACCGCAGTGGCTGCATGGCCGCTCTTCGCGCTCATCGACACCGGCAGCGTCGTCGCGATCACCGTGGCCATCTCGCTCGGAATCGGTCTCCTCACGATCTCCTACTCCGTTACCGGAGCCCTGCTCAGTGAGCTCTTCCCCGCACATCTGCGCTACACGGGGGTGTCACTGGGCTACAACCTCGCCGGCGCCATCACCGGCTTCCTTCCGTTCATCGCCACCGCCCTGATGGGGTTGCAGGACGAGCCGTCGTCGACACCGGCTATCGCGATCCTCGCGATCATCTCGTTGGTCACCGCAGCCGGTGGTTTCATCGGCGAACGGTGGCGTGTCACCGATGACGTGGTCGTGACCACGCACCCTTGATGCTGACCGCCCAGGGCAGGAAGCTACCCCTACGGCACACCCCCACGGTCTGCGCCGGGGACGGTCGAGTGCAGGTAGCCGCCCGTCCGGACATGTGGTCCACGAGTTAACGGGAAAGAAATGTGGGCTGGGTCATAACCGGTGGTCTAGGGTTGTTTCTCGATAAAGACACCACGACAGATCCGGCGGTCCCCATGAACAACCCCGACGCCCCCGACACCCCGAGCGCACAGGGAACCTCGAGCGCTCCGAGTGCCGACATTGACGTCACCACCGCAGACCCCGCGCTGTTCAACGCGGATCTCGCGCCGATCGCGAAGAAGCACCGCAAGTGGGGTGCCTTCGAGATCTTCAACGTCTGGACCAACGACGTCCAGTCGCTCGCCGGCTACACCCTGGCCGCGTCCCTGTTCATCGGGGCCGGAATCAGCGGCTGGTACGTGTTTGCCGCGATCATCCTCGCCGGTGTCATCGTCAACTGGCTGGTGAACCTGTCCGGCGCCCCGAGCGTGAAACTCGGGGTGCCGTACGCGGTGATGGCCAGAATGTCGATGGGCGTGCTCGGTGCACGGTTCCCCGCCCTGGTCCGCGGTATCGTGGCGATCTTCTGGTACGGCGCACAGACCTACTTCGCCTCCACGGCCGTGGCGCTGGCGATCAACGCCGCCTTCAATTCCCCGCAGTCGGGCGAGTTCCTGGGGATGAACGCGGTGTCCTGGATCTCCTACGTGATCGTCGCGGTGCTGCAGGTAGCCCTTTTCAGCAGGGGGATCGACGCGATCACCCGGTTCCTGAACTTCGCCGGGCCCGCGGTGTACGTGGTGATGGTGGTGTTGCTCGTGGTCATCTGGGTGCGGGCCGGCTCCGACATGCTTCCTGCGGTCGGGTCGATCTTCAACAGCGACGACGTCACCGGCTGGGCGGCGGTCTCGGCGTTCATCGGGGTGATCGGCACGATGGTGGCGTACTTCTCCGCGGTGATCATCAACTTCGGTGACTTCTCCCGGTTCTCGAGGTCGGAGAAGTCGATGAAGCTGGGCAACTTCACGGGTCTACCGTTGTCGCTGGCGTTCTTCACGTTCCTGGCGTTGTTCATCACCGCCGGGGCCTACGTGGTGTTCCAGGACGGCCAGGGAACTCCGATGGACAACCCGTCCGACATCGTCGGCCAGGCGGACTCCGTGATCCTCTCGATCATCGCGGCGGTGACGTTCCTGGTCGCCACGGTGGGTGTGAACCTGGTGGCGAACTTCATCCCCCCGGCCTATGACATGGCGAACATGGCGCCGTCGAAGATCAGCTTCCGGATGGGCGGGGTCATCACCGCCGCGCTCGGGTTCATCATCGGCGCACTGTGGGTGGCCGTGATCGACGACATCGGCCTGCCGACGTTCGTCGACACCCTGGGTGCCGTACTGGCGCCGTTGTACGGCGTGCTGGTCGTGGACTACTACCTGATCCGACGCAAGCAGGTGAACCTGCAGGACACCTTCACCCTGGACCAGGACGGACCCTACTACTACCGCGGGGGCTGGAACCTCAAGGGACTGGCGGCGGTGGCCGTCGCCGCGGTGTTCGCGGTGCTCACGGTGTGGGTTCCGGCGTTGCAGGATCTCTCCGGCTTCGCCTGGCTCATCGGTGCCGCCCTGGGTGGCGTGCTGTACTACGTGGTGATGCTGGGGGAGACCTCCCGGGTGCAGGCGGTGGCCGGGTCGGTCAGCTCCGGTTCCTGAACGCCTGCTCGCCGGTGAGTGCCTGCCCGATGGTCAGCTGGTGCATCTCGGCGGTGCCCTCGTAGGTCAGCACAGACTCGAGGTTGTTGGCGTGGCGTAGCGGAGAGTACTCCAGGGTGACGCCGGACGCGCCCAGCAGGGTGCGGCATTCGCGGGTGATCGCCAGGGCGACGCGGGTGGAGTTCAGCTTGCCGACGCTGACCTGCGGGGGTGTGAGTTCACCGGCGTCCTTCAACCGTCCGAGCTGCAGGGCGAGTAGGAAGGACTTGTCGAGTTCCACGGCCATGTCCGCCAGCTTCGCCTGGGTGAGCTGGAAGGAGCTCAGGGGACTGTCGAAGACCTGCCGGGTGGAGACGTAGTCCAGGGCGGTGGACAGGGCGTCGCGGGCGGCACCGAGGGCGCCGAAGATGATGCCGTACCTGGCCTCGTTGAGGCACGTCAGCGGCCCACGGAGGGACTGGACGTGGGGGAGTCGCCGCTCCTCGGGGACACGACAGTTGTCGAGCACGATCTCGCCGGTGACCGAGGCACGCAGCGAGAGCTTGCGGGTGATCTCCGGGGCACTGAACCCCTCGGTGTCGGTGTCGACGATGAAGCCGGCGTAGCCGTCCTCGGTCTGGGCCCAGACGACGGCGACATCGGCGACCGGGGCGTTGGTGATCCACATCTTGGTGCCGGTGAGGACCCAGTCGCCGGTGGCGGTGTCCCGGGTGGCGCGGGTGCGCATGTTCGCGGGGTCGGAGCCGGCGTCGGGTTCGGTCAACCCGAAACACCCGACGGTGGTGCCGGCAGCCATGCCGGGCAGGTAGTGCTCCTTCTGCTCCTCGGAACCCCAGTGGTGGATGGCGAACATGGCGAGTGAGCCCTGCACCGACACCAGGGAGCGCAGGCCGGAGTCCACCGCCTCGATCTCCATGCAGGCCAGCCCGTAGTCGGTGGCGGAGGCGCCGGCGCACCCGTAGCCCTCCAGGTGCATGCCGAGGACGCCCAGGTCGCCGAGTTTCGGCGCGAGGTCACTGACCGGCAGGGTGCCGTCCCCGTACCAGCCGGCGATGTTCGGGCCGAGCTCGCGGGCGGCGAAGTCGGCGACGGTGTCGCGCAGGAGGCGCTCGTCGTCGGTGAGCAGACTGTCGGCGTTGATGAGCCCGAGTGGTGTGGTGGTCATGCGATGCTCACTTCCAGGATCGTGCCCAGCAGGGGCAGGTGGATGAGGATGCCCGCCGGTGCACGGCCGTCGATGTCGGTGAGGGCCTGCCGGTAGGTGTGCATCTGGCCGATGTAGTTCTCACGGACGTGGCCGACGGGGTCCTTGCCAGGGTACGTCTTGTGGTCGACGATGACGCGGGTGCCGTCCTGCAGGGTCACCAGGTGATCGAGCCAGCCCTGGGCCCGTTGGTGGGCGGGGTTGGTCCAGGCGAACGGCACTTCGGTGGTTCCGACGGCGCCGGGGTAGGTGGTCTTCACCCAGTCCGTCCAGCGTTCTCCGGCGGTGATGACCTGTTCGGCGGTGACGCGGTCACCGACCCGCCAGGTGTCGACCAGCCGGGAGGCGGCGGTGCGCTTCTGTGCGTCGGTGAGGTGCTCCAGCGGGGCGGCGAGGTAGGCGTGGATGCAGTCGCCGACCTTGTTCCACTCGTCACCGCCACCGCTGACCAGGGGTTCTCCGAGGTCGGCGATCTCGGTGACGGTGGCGCCGGACGCCACGTCGTCGGTGGCGTCCACACCGCTGGGGGCGAACGTTGCGGGCAGCAGGTCGACCGGGGCCGGGGTATGCCGGCGGTCGGTGTCGAGCATCGCCGCCCGCGGTGGGGGGACGGCGGACGGTGCCGGGGATGCCGGGTCGTCCTGCAGGTCTGTCCCGATCTCGCGCACGGGGCAGTCCAGCAGTTCGGCGAGCTGCCCGTCCTGCAGACGGGCCTCGGCCAGCGCCTTCCATTTCCCCACGCCCGAGTACGGAGCCAGTACCGTGCGGGTGCGGGAACGGGTCATGGCGACGTAGAGCACACGCTGTTCCTCGAGCAGGTCCGAGTGCCGGCGGACCGTCTGCGCGTCGGTGTCGGCGAGGACGTCCTTGACCGTGCTGACCGCGGTGACGGTCGCCGGCCAGAACCGGAGTTCACGTCCGGCCAGCGGCGACTCCATCGTCAGCGTCGAGGTCGGCTGCACCCACACACCCGACGGGGTGAACTGGTCGCGCATGTCCGGCAGCGCAACGACCACGGTGTCCCACTCCAGCCCCTTGGACTGGTGGACGGTGTCCACGAACACCGCGCCCGGGTCCGCGATCGGTGTGGAGACCGCCTCGTCGGAGGCCAGGTGCGCGAGGAAACCGTCGGGGGTGGCGGGCCGGCCGGCGGACTCCGCCTCGGCGGCGTAGTCGTCCACCGCCCGCAGGACGCCGAGGACCGCGCCGGTGCGCTCGGTCGGCTCCGACCAACCGGCGATGCGTCGTCGCAGGTCGAGGGCGTCGATGACGGCGCTGACGACGTCGGTGACCGGGACCTCCGACAGGACGGGTCGCAACCGACGTAACGGGTCCAGGGTGGCGTCCTGCGACCAGTCGGCCAGGGTCTCCCAGCGCTCCTCACGGGTCGTCAGCGTGGTGAGGGTGTCGAACCAGGTGCCGTGGGCGGGGTGTTCGGCGAGGAAGGTGACCAGTTCGATGAGTGCCTGGGTGTCGCGCTCGTCCAGCAGCCATGCGAGGGCGGCGCCGACGAGCTGACCTTCACGGGTCAGCGACAGGGGGGTGCCGCCGCCGGTGCAGGGGATACCCCGTCGACGTAGTTCGGCGCGGAGCTCGGCGGCGTGGGTGTTGTTGCGTACGAGGACCGCCCGGCCTTTCTCCGGGACGCCCTCGGAGCGCTCCAGGGCGGACAGCCCGGTGGCGATACGGGCGAACCATGTGTCCTTGTTCTTTCGCGCCTTCTCCACCGGAGCCCACAGCACCGTCGCCCCGCCCGAGCGTTCCTCGGCGAGGTGGTCGGGAACGGTCAGTGCCACGTTCTGCTCGGGGAACAGGTAGCTGAACAGCCTGTTCGACAGGCCCAGGGGTGCCGCGTGGGTCCGCCAGGAGTGTGACAGGGTCTCCGAGCTCCCGGCCAGGGCGCCCGGGTCGGTGATGGTCTCCACGGCGGCGTCCATGAGGGCGGGGTCGGAGCCGCGGAACCCGTAGATGGACTGCTTCGGGTCGCCGACCCAGATGACTTCCTCGACCAGCCCGGCGAGTTCGGTGAACAGTGCGAGCTGGAGGGGACTGGTGTCCTGGAATTCGTCGACGACGAGGATGCGGTACCGGGAGGCGAGGGTGTCACGCACCGCGGCGGTGGTGGCGGGGTCGACGCCGTCGCCACGGAGCAGTCGCAGGGTCAGCTGTTCCTGGTCGGTGAAGTCGATGAGCCCGAGGGCGTTCTTGTACTCGGCGTAGGCGTCGAGGCAGGCGGCCGCGGTGCCGAAGACCAGTCGGATGAGGGCGTCGAGGTCCGCGCGCAGGTCTGGGTCGGCGGCGATGTCTCCGGTGGTGACGACGCTGCCGTAGGCCTCCTTGATGGATTTGGTCGGGCTGTCCACACCGGGGACCTTGCCCTCGGCGGTGCGCAGCCAGTCCTTCCAGGGGATGGTGTCACGGTCACGCCGGACGCGACGGGCGAAGCGGTCGAGGTCGGGGAACCTGCTCTGCAGGCTCCCGGCCGAGCGCTTGGTGATCAGTCCGGCGTCGATGTCGGCCCGCAGCTGGTCGGGGATGCGCCCGGCGGCCCCCGCGAGGAGTGCGCGGGTGTCGACCGGTGTCGTCTCCGCGGTGCCGGCGCTGTCGAGTGCCGCGTGGAGTTCGTCGATGCTGGCTTCGGCGAAGCCCGCCAGCCCAGTCGGGGCGATGTCGTTGGCTCGGGCCTGCTCGGTGACGGTGTGCACCGTCTTCGCCCAGTTGATTCCGGAGCTGAAGTAGCTGCCGTCGGAGTCGTCGTCGTAACCGGTGCGGGCCAGCAGGTCGCGGTGGTCGGCCTCGGCGTCGGCGATGATGCGGTCGGTGGCCAGGCGGAAGGCGTCGCGCTGCGACTGCTCGGTGAGGACGGAGAGTTCGGGGGAACGCCCGGCGTCCATGGCGAAGTCGGTGAGGATCTGCCCGGTCACCGAGTTCACCGTGCCGATCAGTGCGGTCGGCAGGGCGGCGGCCTGCTCCAGCAGCCCGTCGTCGACGAGGGTGGTGCGGATGCGTTCCTTGAGCTCCGCGGCGGCGGCGCGGGTGAACGTCGTGGCGATGATCTGGGACGGGCGGTAGGGGTGCGTCCCGTCCTCGTCGATGCGGCGTAACCGCTCGGTGAGCAGCTCGGTGAGCCGGTAGGTCTTGCCTGAGCCGGCGGAGGCCTTGATGATGGTCCAGGTTGTCATGAGAAGTCCCCCGTGGCGCTGGTGATCAGCGGGTAGTCGGTGTACCTGGCGTTCTTCTCCGGGAAGAAGCCGGTGGTGCGGGC
Organism: Corynebacterium sp. USCH3; assembly: GCF_037619475.1. NCBI lineage: Bacteria > Bacillati > Actinomycetota > Actinomycetes > Mycobacteriales > Corynebacteriaceae > Corynebacterium > Corynebacterium sp. USCH3. The sequence continues at coordinate 455,589 of NZ_JAQPZT010000002.1, read as the reverse complement.
CGCACGCAGTTCGCGGGCGTAGGTCTCGGTGGTGGCCTCGTCGAAGGGGGAGACCGGCGAGGTGTTCTTCTTCGGTTTCTCCCACGCCTGCCAGTCCTCCCGGATGACCAGGTTGCCCAGGTCGGTGACGCGGCCGGCGGAGAGGTCGTCGAGGATCCGGTTCAGCCCGGTGACGGCCCGGTCCCAGAGCTCGTCGGTGTCGGCCGCGCCGGTGTCCGAGGGGTCGACGGTGAGCGTCTCGGGTGCACCGAACCGTTCGTCGGTGGTGTCGAGGCGGTTGTCGCGCAGGTTGAAGTAGGCGACGGGGATGTCGGCGAGTCGCTGCGGAGGGCCGTCGACCGCAGTGGGGGAACCGGATGCGACAGACGCGACAGACGCGGCGTAGACGGCGAGCTGCAGGGCTGTGCCGTCCTGCACGGCGTCGCGGTACTTCCTGCGTGCGAAGGTGTACTTCAGGTCGATCACGCCGGGGGTCCCGTCTGCCATGACCACGTCCATGTCGCGCAGGCCACCGAGCTCGAGCTCACCGTCGGCGCCGCGAGTTCCGGTGAGGGTGGTGGTGAAGGACGCCTCGACCGCGCGGATACGGACGCCCGCCTCAGCCAGGGTGGTGAACAGTCCGGCGATGGACTGTTCGGCGAGGGCGAGTGTGGTGCCGAGTTCCCGGCCGCGACCGGGCATCTGCAGTTCGGCGGCGTACCAGGGCAGCAGGCGGCGCAGCTCCGTGGCGATCTCCTCGTGGTCGGCGAGGACGGTCACTGCATCGCCTGTACCGTCTGCTTCGGCACCGAGGTGCCGGTTTACGATGTTCTCCACCACGGTGTGCAGCCACGTGCCGACCATCTGGTTGCCGCTGGGGACCGTGGCGAGGCCACCGGCGCGGATGCCGAGACGACGTTCCAGCAGCCACTCCAACGGGTGGACCAGCAGTTTCTCCCACTGGGAGAAGCTGATCCGGGTGGGCAGCAGATGGTCGCCGGCGGGGACGCTGCGGGAGACCGGGTCGGGCACGTCGATGGTGACCGGCTCCGGTACGGTGCGGTGGGCGTCGGGAAGCTCGGCGACCCGGGTGACGGGCTCGCGTCCCTGCCGGTGAAGGTCGTCGATGAGGAAGGTCAGGGCCGGATGCTGGGAGGCCGCCTCGCCGTTGATCGTCGTGACCGTCACCGCGGTGACCTCGCGGCGCCGGCGCAACGCGCGCAGCTGCGAGTCCAACGCCAGCCGGGCGCCCTCCTCGGGGTCGGGCAGGTCCACACCGGTGCGTGTCAGCCACTCCGACTCGGCGGGGCGTACACGCGTCCGAGGTGCGGTGGTGGTGTCCACCGGCAACCACCACACCACCGGGGCGCTGCCGGTACCCAGGTGGGCGGGATCGGTGACGACGTCGGAGATCTCCTCGGCACTGGCGTTCAGACTGACTCCACCGGTGCCGGTGAACTCCGCGATGATCTGGTCGAGCTCCCGGGCGGAGACGTGATCGCCGAGGTGCTCGAGCAGTTCACGCAGCGGTGCGATACGACCACCGACACCGGAGGAGGCCGACCGGCCGCGCCCCTGGGAGGTGAACTGGCGCTGCAGCCACTCCAGGTGGGCGGACACCTCGGCGGTGTCGTAACCGGTGTCGCCGTCGACGAGGGGACGCCGGCGGATGAGGTCGTCGAAGTCGGTGATCCTGGCTGTGGTCGTGGGGTGGCCCTCCATGGCGGTCACGGCCTCTGCCACGGCGGTGTCCCAGGCCGGCCCGCCGATACCGGGCTGCTGGTTGAGGGCTGTGACCAGCCGGGAGCGCAGCGCGCCGGGGATGAGGTGCGAGGTGGCACCGCCGACGGTGATGCTGGTGTTCAGCAGGCCGACCAGGGCGTGGATGTCGTGTGGGGCGGTCATCGCCCGCAGGAAGAGGGTGATGACCTGCGCGTAGGACGAGGCCTCCCGGGCGGCGACACCCAGCGGGGCCTGCCCGGTACGGACACGTTCGCGGTCCAGCAGGTCGGTGGAGCCCCCGGCGACGACGGAGTGCCGGGTCGGGGAGTCGGTGAGGTCCTTGAGTAGACGCGCGGCGACCGGCGCAGCGTCCCACACGGTCTCCGCGGTGACCACGGTGAGGTCCTCCACCGGACCGGGGGCGGGCAGTTCCGTGACGGTGACGCCGAGGGAGGCGAGATTGCCGAGGATGCGCCGCCACACCGGCGGCAGGGCGGCGAGCTCCCCGTCGAGGTCCACCCGGCTGATCCCCAACGGCCAGGGGTCACCCGCGGCGTTCTGCTCCGCTAGCTCCCCGAGGGTGCGGTCGACTTCCCGCAGCACGTCCGGGGCACCGGGTGCCCAGCCAGGTTGGGCGTCGAGGCCTTCCTCCACGGTGGCGAGCACCCGGAGACGTCGGGGTGCACCGGAGTCCACCGTCCCGTCCCACCCGGCGCGTACGAGCTCGTCGCGCCAGCCCAGCAGCTCGCGGGCCACCGTCCACGGGTCGGCGTGGAAGCTCGCCACCGGCCAGTTCTGGGGGGCGGCGCCGTCAATCACGCGGGCGAGGACGGCCCGGTACGCCGCGATGCGCGTCGGCTGGTCGCTCTCGGGGCTGGAGAGCGCGAGACGCGTGGCGAGAAGGTCGGTGAACTGTGCCGGGCCGGTCGTCACGGAGCCGAGGCCGCCAGAGGTGGTGGTGGCGGGGTCGACCCAGCGGGCGCCGTCGAAGCCCCAGCCGAAGGTGATGTGCATGTCCTATAGGGTAGCGGTTGGGTCGGACATGAAAATCCTGAGCGTTCGCTCAGCAGAAAACCCCGCACCCCGTGCGAACCGGGGGCGGGGTTGTTCTCGCTGGAGAAGGCGGGATTAGCCCTCGAGCTTGTTCAGCTGAGCGGCCAGGCCGGACTTCTTGTTGGCCGCGTTGTTCTTGTGGATGACACCCTTGGTGGCAGCCTTGTCGTACAGGCGGTTGGTGATGCGCAGCTGTGCGGTGGCGGCATCCTTGTCACCGGCGGCGACAGCAGCCTCGAACTTGCGGGTCTCGGTGCGCAGGCGGGAGCGGACAGCCTGGTTGCGCTTGCGGGCAGCCTCGTTGGTGAGGACGCGCTTCTTCTGCTGCTTGATGTTAGCCATGGGGCTTACCTCTTTCTGAACGGTGAATCGGTGATCGTTCGCCACTTCCACCCGGGTGAGCCGTGCGCACGGTCTCTGACAACCGGCCCAAGGTCCTGCCGGTTGCGGTGCACACGCCGCGAGTGGTCGCGGGTCAACCTGACGAACACTACCAGTTCGGCGGGGAGGGCAGAAATCTGTCTGCGTCAGGAGCTCGTCACGGCTCGTTCAGGTCGCGGGTCCGTCGGTCGTCGGCCGGCGGGTACACCATGCGCTGTGGCATGGCACCGGTGAGCATCGCCTCGATCTCTGCGGCGGCGTCCATCACCGCACGCCACCGGAACTCCTTCGGCAACCGGTCCACCGCCCCCAGGGAGCCAGAATCCGGGAGGTGGGGGATCAGGCCGGCGCGAGCGAACGCCACCATGCCCGCCGTCATCGCCTCCTGCGCCTGTGCCTCGGTGAAGTGGCGGCTGGTCAGCAGGTCCGGGTCCACCAGGCGCGACGGCAGCCACCAGTGGCTGGTGGTGGGCACGTCCGGCGGCCACGGCATCGCACTGTCCGACCAGGTACGGGGATCGGACCAGACCTGCGGTGCGTGCGCCAGGAAGATATGGCCCAGCACCTCTGCGATCACCGCGAGGGCGTCGGCGGCGCCCGGGCCGCCGAGCTCCGGGGCGATGCGCAGCACGTACCACGCCGAGGACGTGTCCACGTCCACCGGTGGGACGGTGCCCGGCAGCGCGGTGTGCACGTTGAGGGTGAAGGGGCCGGTACGCTCGACCTGTGCCGGGTCATCCTGCATCTCCACGACCATGCCGATGCTGTGCAGACGGGTGACCAGGGTGGGCCAGACGTCCTCCGTGGCGAGGGTGGGGGACTCGGTCTGCCGGTAGCCGGAGTCTTCGATGTCGGCGATGAGGTCGATGTCGAGCACGTAGGTTTCCGACAGCGAGACCCGCGCGGCACCGTCGGCGGCGCGGTAGCCGTTGGAGTAGGCCTCGATCTCCGGGACGAGACGGGCGGTGCGTGCGGTGGTGGGGGCGTTGTGGCGGTAGCGGGCGCGGTACCGGCGGAAGATCTGCATCGTCGCCTCGACGGCGTCGGCCAACGGCAGGTCGCGTTGTCGCGCGGCGAAGTCCAGCAGGACGGGGACGGTGGCGTTGCGCTCCCGGGCGTTGCGGAGGCTCCACATCTCGATCTCGAGGGCCTCGAAGGGGGTCATGCTTTTCGTCATCGTGTGTTCGCCTGCCTTCCTGTTTTGCAGACGATAGTACACGTGTCTACCAGGGATCTCCGGCACTTTTGCCGTCTGCGTCCCAGAGTCCGGAGCATCCGCGCCGGTGCGAGCCGAGAAGGTGCGTATCGACCAGACCCGCGGCCTCCATCAGGGCGAACATCGTCGTCGGGCCGACGAAGACGAACCCTTCCTTCTTCAGCGCCTTCGACAGTGCGACCGACTCCGGCGAGGTGGTCGGGACGTCCTCGATGCGCTCGGGGAGTGGCGTGCGCTCCGGACGGAAGGACCACACGAACTCGGCCAACCCGGTGCCCGCGCCGTAGCGTCCCCGCAGTGCGACGGTGGCCTGCGCGTTGGTGATCGTCGCCCGGATCTTACGGGCGTTGCGCACGATCCCGGCGTCCTGCATCAGGGTGTCGTACTCTGCCTCACCGAAGCCGGCGACGACGTCCGGGTCGAACCCGCGGATGGCGGCGCGGAAGGCGGGTCGTTTGCGCAGGATCGTCGCCCAGCTCAACCCGGACTGGAAGGCCTCCAGGCTGATGCGTTCGAACATCCCGCGTTCGTCGGTGACCGGCACACCCCACTCGGTGTCGTAGTACCCGCGCAGCAGGTCGGACGACTCCGCCCACGCAGGGCGTGCCAACCCGTCCGGCCCGGTCACCAGGGCGCTCATCCCTTCAACCCCGTCTGACGCAGCGTGATGTTCAACCGGCCGTGGATCTCGAGTTCGTAGGGGGCGGTGTTGGGGTACACCTTGGTCACGCCGTGGTAGTTCTGTCGGGCGGGACCGCCGAAGACGAACAGGTCGCCGGAGGCCAACCACAGGTCGGTGTAGGGACGGTTGCGGGTCTCGGCGTTGCCGAAGCGGAAACGGCAGGTGTCGCCGATGGACAGGGAGACCACCGGCGCCGCGGAGCGCTCGTCGGCGTCGCGGTGCATGCCCATCTTCGCGGCATCGCGGTAGTGGTTCACCAGTGCGACGTCCGGGGTGTAGGCCGCGGCGAGGGCGGCGTCGCCGGTGGTCTCCGCCACCGCGCGACGCCCCAGTTCCACCAGCCAGTCTGGTACGGGCAGGACGGGGGCGTTGTTCACGTCGACGGCGCGCCGGGTGTAGCGCCCGGGCGTCCAGTGCCAGCCGAGGCAGAGCATGGAGACGCTCATCGGGTGCCCGTGGATCACCGGGGAGTGCGGCGGGACGGGGCCTTTGGCCCAGGCGGCGTACTGGGCGAGGATCCAGCGTTGTTGGGCGCTGTCGAGCCAGGCGGAGCGGTGGTGGGCGCCGTCGGGCAGGTCGGAGGCGGGGGCGTGAAGGTCGAACAGTGTGGGTTGGTCAGTCATTCTGCCTCTGGTGGTAGCTGGAGGGGGGAGGGGCGTGGGAGGGGTGGAGGTCAGGACCAGTCGTAGTTGCGGCGCAGGGCGTTGGCGAGGCGTTCATACCGGCGCTCCGGCATGGACACGCCGCGGCGTTGGATGGAGGCCTCGGGGATCTCGATGATGCGGTCGGCGCGGGCCCAGCACTCGTTGCCGCGCGGGTCCCACAGGCCGGCGCCGATGGCGACCCAGTTGTCGTCCTCGGCGTGTTCCGGGTTGGAGCTGATGAGCATGCCGAGCAGGGTGTGACGGTTACGGCCCACCACCACGCAGGCGCGCAGCTCCGGGGTGGACTCGCGGTTGGGCAGGACGTGGTACCAGACGACCTCACCCGGGTCGGCCTGCCCGTCCATGTCGGGGGCGTAGATGACCGGGCGGGCATGGTCTTCGGTGGGGGTGGTGACGGTGACGGCGCGGACGGCGGTCTCGGTGTGGGAGGACTGGTCGAGGCCGAGATTGGCGTGGAGCTCGGCCAAGCCCTCGTCCATGCTGCCGCGGTGGTGGAAGTAGCGCTCGAGCATCCGGCGCAGGGGATTCCGTACGGAATTCATGGTGACCACTGTAGCGCGGGGGTCGGATTACTCCACGAGCTCCCAGGTCCCGCAGAACGACGAGTTGAAGGCGACGTCGGTCGGCGCGATGGTCACGTAGCTCTGTCCCTCGGAGAACCCGTTGGTGATGATGTCCTCGAAGTCGCCGCTGGTGCCGGACAGTCGCTCCCAGTAACAGCCGTCTGTTGCCGTGTTCCGGTAGGTCCCTGGCTCGACGTCGCTGCCCACCAGCTGCGTCCCCGCCCCGAACGTTGTCGACGACGATCCTGATGCTCTGGTGTTCGTCGGAGCCGGTTCCGGAATCTCCCTCGATGCCTGGGTTGGTTCTGGCTCGTCTTCCGGGGTCTCCGTGACTGTCGTGGTGTGGTCGACCGTGGTGGTGACGGTGAGGGTGATTGTCGAGGGGGCCGCGACCTCCGCTTCAGTCTCTCCTCCGCAGGCGGTAAGAGCTATGGCGCCGCTGATGGCGACGGCGAAACAAGTTAGTTTCCTGAATGTCATGACTTGAGAATAGGGCGTGACCTCGGGTCGTGGCCGCTTCCCTTACCCCCAGGGGTACATGCCTGGAGTGTTGCCGGGTTGTCGCCGCGCCGGTCGATCCTCGTCTGCGGATCGGATCGGAGAGGGATTCGCGGCGGGATTGCGTATGGAATTATAGACAGGCTGGCCTTGCCCGTGTATTGATTGTCACGTCAACTACCTGCGCCCCTCACCGGAAGGCTGTCATGACCACTCCGAGCATCCCGAAATCTTCTGTCGTCTCCCGCATCGCCGGACTCCTCGTTGCTGTTATCGGGGTCGTGTTCCTCATCGGTGGCATCTTCGGTTGGTTCACTGTCCGTGCCGAGCTCATCGACGAGAACATCACGGTTTCTGAGGACGCCGACCGCTTCGCCGGTGACCGGGTCGACGGGCCGCTGAGTGCGTACTCACAGGCGGAGACGGTGAAGAGGCACGTGTTGGAGGCCACGGACGGAAAGACCTACGCGCAGCTGGACATGGACGACCCCAACCGTGATCTCGCACTGCAGGGATCGACGGTCCGCTCGGCGCTGATGACCTCGACGTTGTCCTTCGGGGTGTCCGCACTGGCGGGGACGAGCGGTGTGGCGTTCATCCTTATCGGTGGGGTGATGGTTGTCCGGCGTCGGTGATGCCGGCATGTTCGGCGATCGGTGTGTGGGATCGGAGGGAAGCGGACGGGCGAGGTGGGTAACACCACTGCTGCCGTGACTCACGGATACGACACCAACTCGCGTACCGGTGCACGGTAGACTCGGCCTGATATCTTCCTGCCGCGGCGATCCGTGGCGGGACCATGCACCACCAGGAGGACGACACCCCATGGCCCCCAAGCAGAAGAACTACGCCCGCGAGACGTTCACCGACCCCTCGCGGATCCGGAACTTCTGCATCATCGCGCACATCGACCACGGCAAGTCCACCCTGGCCGACCGCATCCTGCAGATGTCCGGGGTCATCGAAGAGCGCGACATGCGCGACCAGTACCTCGACAACATGGACATCGAGCGCGAGCGTGGCATCACCATCAAGGCGCAGAACGTGCGTCTGCCGTGGGTGCCGAAGACCTGCGCCCACAAGGACGAAGAGCTGGTACTGCACCTCATCGACACTCCCGGCCACGTGGACTTCACCTACGAGGTCTCCCGCGCGCTGGAGGCGTGCGAGGGTGCGATCCTGTTGGTGGACGCCGCCCAGGGCATCGAGGCGCAGACGCTGGCGAACCTGTACCTGGCGATGGAGAAAGACCTGGAGATCATCCCGGTCCTCAACAAGATCGACCTGCCGGCCGCGGACCCGGACAAGTACGCCCTGGAGATCGCGAACATCATCGGCTGTGAACCGGAGGATGTGATGCGCATCTCGGCGAAGACTGGTGAGGGCATCCCGGACATGATCGACAAGGTCTGCGAGCTGGTCCCCGCCCCGCAGGGCGATCAGGACGCTCCGGCCCGCGCGCTGATCTTCGACTCCGTCTACGACATCTTCCGCGGCGTGGTCACCTACATCCGCATGATGGACGGCACGCTGGAGCCACGCCAGAAGATCCAGATGATGTCCACCGGCGCTACCCATGAGGCGCAGGAGGTCGGCATCATCTCCCCGCAGCCGGAGAAGTCCAAGGGCCTGGGCGTGGGCGAGGTGGGGTACATCATCACCGGAGCGAAGGACGTCCGCCAGTCGAAGGTGGGCGACACCGTCACCTGGGCAGTGAAGGGCGCGACGGAGCCGCTGACGGGCTACCGCGAGCCCACGCCGATGGTGTACTCGGGCCTGTTCCCGATCTCGGCGAACCAGTACCCGGAACTGCGTGAGGCGATCGAGAAGCTGCAGTTGAACGACGCCTCGCTGACCTTCGAGCCGGAGACGTCCACCGCGTTGGGCTTCGGTTTCCGCTGCGGCTTCCTGGGCCTGCTTCACATGGAGATTACCCGCGACCGCCTCGAGCGCGAGTTCGACCTGGACCTGATCTCCACCGCACCGTCGGTGGTCTACCGTGTGGTGGGGGAGGACGGGACGGAGATGCATGTCCAGAACCCGTCGGATTGGCCGGAGGGCAAGGTTAAGGAGATCTGGGAACCGATGGTGGACCTGACGGTCATCGTGCCGGAGGAGTTCCTGGGGCCGACGATGGAGTTGTGCCAGTCGAAGCGTGGGCAGATGAAGAACATGGACTTCTTGTCGACGGACCGTGTGGAGCTGCGCTACCGGATGCCGCTGGGTGAGATCGTGTTCGACTTCTTCGACATGCTGAAGTCTCGGACGAAGGGGTACGCGTCGCTGAACTACGAGGAGAACGGCGAGCAGGAAGCTGACCTGGTGAAGGTCGACATCCTGCTGCAGGGAGAGCCGGTGGATGCGTTCAGCGCGATCGTGCACCGCGACCATGCGCTGCACTACGGCAACAAGATGACGAAGAAGCTCAAGGAACTAATCCCTCGCCAGCAGTTCGAGGTGCCGGTGCAGGCGGCGATCGGCTCGAAGGTGATTTCTCGGACGAATATTCGCGCTTTGCGTAAGGATGTCCTGAGCAAGTGCTACGGTGGTGACATCTCTCGCAAGAAGAAGCTGCTGGAGAAGCAGAAGGAAGGCAAGAAGCGCATGAAGTCCATCGGGTCGGTGTCCGTCCCGCAGGAGGCGTTTGTTGCGGCGTTGTCGACGGATGAGGGGTAGATTTTACGGTGGTGGCGAAGTTCAACCCGACCGACCAGACCATTGAGAGTATACTCACGTCTGGATTCTTTCGGATCCCACGATATCAGCGAGAATATTCTTGGGAGAAGGAGAACATAATTGACCTCTGGAATGACTTACGAAAAGCAGAATCCGGCGGTCTTTTCTTGGGGCATATTGTCACCCAGGCGCAGGAGCCTTCTACTTGGGATGTAATTGATGGGCAGCAACGGCTAACCACTATTGCAATCGCACTAAGGGTGATCGAGGAAGAGTTTCGGCTCTACGCGGAGGATGGGATGGCGGACGGGGTTCGCCAGTATATCGAAGGAACTAGTAAGGTCGGGAAGCCGATTTTTCGGATTCAGCAATGGGACTCGTCGAATCTTGTTAGCATTGATATCCTGTCCAAAGATCCAAAGGAATACCTAAAAAAACTTACGCCTAGCGCTGCTGATAGAAAGCAGCAAATAGCGTACGAAAATTTTCGGGAGCTGATTCGTTCGGAAATTTCAAGCCGTTCGAAACAGTCAGAGATAGACGTCCTCGAAGAAATTCGCGAACGTTTCCTTCAGGCGCATGCTATTGTTGTGGAGGGTGCTAATAGGGCATCTGCGTTTGCGCTATTTGAAACTCTGAACGACCGAGGTATGAGCCTCACTCAAATGGACCTTGTTAAGAATGAGGTTATATCATCTATACCGGAGACTGCTGAAGAAGCATCGGAGCGGGCGTGGATGGATGCGGTGAGGCTATTTGATTCGGTACCCTGGAAACCTGCGATCGATCACGAAGGATTCCTGTACTATTTCTGGAATTCAACTGGTTATCAGGATTCGGACGATATAGTTAAGACAGAAAGGCTTAGGAAAACCGTCGCCGAATGGCTAGATGATCCGGAACATGACCGAATTGAAAGGGCACAGGAATTCGTAGAGAGTCTTTGCCGGACTGCTCAGATTTTTAGCGAATTTACTCGTACGCTTGAAGCCCCGAATGGGAAGCATTGGACGGGTTTGGCTCGTTCCTATGGGAGGAGTTCGACAAATTCGAAGTGGTACGAGATAGACCAGGCTTTGTACGGTTGTCTTGTGCCGCAATCAGTATTGCCCTTGCAGCTCCTTTTTTCAGTTTTGAGGAAACATCTCGGTGGGAAAAAGAGCATCATGACTCAGCGGTTACTCGTAGACTTCCTTCGCGATATCTCTTCATTTCAGTTTAGGTGGTCGGTGGCTCAAAAGAGTTCAACGGAGACCGTCCGACGTATGTATCGACGAGCTTCTTTTTCCGTTGATCAAGCGACCTCTTCTGGTGATATCAGAAACTCGCTCTCTCGCTTTCGTGAAGATGCTGATTCCTTGATGGCTACCGACGTTCAATTTAAGGACGGATTAAAGAAGATGACTTATTTCGATAAGCGCCCGGATGCTGTTCATAGAGTTCGTTACTTCTTCGAAAGGTTGGAGAATTATTGGGGTGAATCTCGCTTGCCGCCCGGAATGGAGCAAATGTCAATTGAACATATAGAACCTCAATCTGGGAAGGCTCTAAATGCGCCTAATCGGCAATGGATTGGGAAGATTGGAAATTTGATGCTCCTGCCTCCGAAGGATAACTCAGACGCGGCCGCTGGCGATTTTGCTTCCAAGTTTGAGGCTTTGGATAAATTCAGTAACCCTAATGATGAGATTTTGCGTGAGGCTTTAGGCTCTGGCGAATGGTCAAACGCATATTCTAATGAGCGCATGGAGCATCTCTTGGAGATCGCCGTAGAAATCTGGCCAACTAGACTTTCCGAAGGTGACGACGAGTCGTGAGAATTAGCGGCTCTTCGCGATTTGAATTGAGTAGCTGACGGTGGGGCGGGTCCGGTGTGAAACATCATGTAGAGGCATTGGCCGGTACAAGATGAGGGTTGCGAAGCTTCCATCTGAAGCGAACCAGGACCCTACAGTGCGCCCTATTGGCAACCTCGTTGCCGGCACTTTTCACGCCGCACCGGAAGAGATCGGATTGACGATCGCCGACGCCGCCGATGCAGGCACCATCACTGTCATCAACGCCGACTCGGTGGAGATTGTCGACTTCTGCCCCGGACTGTGTGATGCCCCGGGGTGAAGCGGGACCACATTCAACGTCGACTTGTCGATCTGCCGGTGGTGGACTTCGCGACCCGCCTGGACATCCGGGTGCCGCGCTTCACCTGTACCAATGACTCCTGCGACCGGAAGAATTTCCAGGCATCACTGCAATGTGCTGCTGACGGGCGAAGCTGAGCGGTCGGGCGACCCGCTGGATCCTGCAACGTCTCGCGGTCGACCGCGTGAGCGTGTCCGCAACCGCCAGAGCCCTGGGCGTGGGCTGAGAGTGGGTCAACAGGATCGCTGTCGATGCCATCCGTGATCTGGTCTACGCTGACTCGGATCATCTGGACGGGGTGCGGATTCTCGGTGTCGACGAGCACGTGTGGAGACACATCCGCCGATCCGGAGAGCCCTCCTCGCTGCTCACGGTCCTGGTGGACCTGACTCCGCTGGTCGATGGGCCCAGGCCGGCACGGCTGATCGACATGCGCCAGGGGCGCAGCGCAGACGTCCTGCGCACCTGGCTGCAGCAACGCAGGCAACAGTTCCGTGACCTAAGCTATGGGCGCACCATGGCGTTGTTCGCTGCGCCGGACCCCCACGTCTGAACTGTAGGGACGAGACGTTCGTTCGAACATGAATGGTTGCGGAACCGAGCGTTGCCGGTCCGTGAAGCCCAGCATCCCGAATCCCAGGTAGAGATCTCCGGTCACCCGACGAACGTCGTCGAGCAAGTTCATGGTCCCGTTGAGGGTATCGAAGGTGCGGTAGTCGAGACGGAATGCCGGTAGACCGTCGAAGTCCGAGAGCCCGACGGACGTTGTCATGGGGTCCCGTAAGACGCGCCGCCCGCCGGGAGCCCTGAGGTGCACATTGTAACCGCGACCGGTGGTCTCATCCACTGGGCGAAAACCCTTCGCCGTCCAGAGGTACAGCGGGTTGCGCACTTTAACGGCGGCGACCACTGCCCGGAATATGGTGGGTTGTTTGAGGGGTGTTCCGTTGAATTCCCCGGTCATCTCCGACAGCGTGGGGGCCTGCAACGTGGAGAACATGGACAGGAGGTCGGAGTGGGGCATCTGGGTCAGGGCAGTGGCGGTGTACATGGTTGTCGTCTCTTCCATCGGCACGTCCGTCGTCCCGATTCCATGACGATCGCACCGATGCTGCCCAGCGAACCGTCGCGGGTATCTTGCCGCCTTCCAATGAGGAAGGATCAACCACATGAACAAGCACTCTCGACTTGGAGATCAAGGCCCGGGCCGTCCGCCTGGTACAGCGGCAACGCAGCAACTACCCGTTGATGGCAGCGGTGTGCCGAGCGCTCGGCGACGAACTCGGGGTGTCCCGCGAAACGCTGTGCAACTGGGCGCGCTAGGGGTGACATCGACGCCGGAGAAGCCCCCGGGACAGCCACCGGTGAGAAAGAAGAGGCCCGGCAATTTTGCAAGGGGAACGGTTACGTCCTCTAGCGTGGTGTGACATGGGAGTAAATCTAGCGGCGCCCACGGACACGGAATCTGGACGTGTTCGAGCGTCGCCTGCAATGCCCGTCGTCCCTAATGTCAGGAAGTTGCATGTTTGGCCGTCTGCATTCGAACATGGGGCTTTTGAGGCGGACGGTGTTGCGGCTGCTATCTGACGGGTAGCTGGGGTGGGCGGGGGAAGACTTCCGGCTTCTGTCGTGACCGCAGGGGCATGTCGAGCGATCACCCTCCGAGGCAGCGAGATGGGCTGAACCCCTTCCTGGGAGGGTGGCTATCTGACGGTGGGGGACTGAAGGGTGCCTGAAGGGCGCATTCCCCGCGACCTTTAACCCCCCTGAAACACGATCCGTACTGGTCGGCAACACGTAGCTACCATCATTGCAAGGGTATCGATCAAACGACAGATATCTGAAGGATGAGACGATGAACACCGCCAGCACCCAGTCAGTACGTCAGCCAGCCCCCGCCGAAGAAACCGCACGCGACCTGCACCGCACCGACAGCGTGACCAACGCCCGCAGCGACGCCCGCGCCCAGGGCACACAGACCAACCCCTACATGCCCTACCTCCCGGCGAGCGGCAGCCCCTACGCCCCGGAGGGCGTCAACCCGCAGGACCTTACCTGGGCAGAGACCGTCGGCCCCGGCGGTTACACCCACAAAGTCGTCGCCCGCGGGACCCGCGTCCGCCTCGAGGACGTCGACGGCACCACCTGTGCCCACGTCCTGCTGTTCAACGCCCTGGAACCGTGGGAGCGCTACAACGCCGCCGACTCCATCAAGATCCCCTGGCAGGCCTACGTCACGACCGGCCACCCGCTCCTCTCCGGGGAAGGTCGCGTCCTGGCCACCGTCGCCGACGACACCTCCGCTCACCACGACACGTTCTGCGGCACCATGACGGACACGCAGACCGCCCGCAAGTACGGCGACCCCGCCATCCACGACGTCTACCCCTCCGGCCAGGGTCTCTTCGAGCAGGCCGGTGCCAAACACGGCCTGGAACCCCGCGACCTGCCACCCTCGATCTCCTTCTTCAAAGGCACCCGCGCTGAAGAAGACGGCACCATCAGATTCACCGGCGGGGCAGGGGAGGGCACCCACGTGGACCTCATCGCCGAGATGCCGGTCATCATCCTCATCGCCAACTCACCACACCCGCTCGACCCCGCGCAGGACTACCTGAGCGGACCGCTGCGCGTCCACGCCTGGCGGGGCGAACCTACCCAACCCAGCGAGCAGATGTCCCCGGAGAACACGCGCGCCTACCTGAACACCGTCGACTACACCGAAGCGAGGGCCCTCTGATGACCACAGCAACCACCACCATTGACTCCACCGTCGAACCCGGCGCCATCCACTCACCCGACAGCGTCCTCGACTACAGCGAACCCGCCGGCGCCGGCGAGATGATCCTCGACGAGATCGTCGCCCCCCGCGACGGCTGGTCGGCGACAGTGCAGAAGGGTGACGTCCTCACCATCATCGACGTCGGCGGCAACCAGTCCGCCGACTGCCTCATCTACGACGCCGCCGACACCACCGAGCGCTACAGCGTCCCGCACACCCTCGCCGAACAGCGCAACGTCTACGTGCGCACCGGCACCGTCCTGCAGTCCAACCTCGCCAACCCGCTGATGACCGTGGTCGCGAACGAGGTCGACCGGCAGGACACCATCGGCGGTGCCTGCGGCAAGGAGTCCAACACCCTGCGCTACGGCCACCACACCCACCACGACCACGGCTGCCGCGAGAACTTCCTCGTCGAGGCCCGCAAGTACGGCATGGGCCCGCGCGACCTGGTCTCCAACCTCAACTGGTTCATGAACGTCCCCGTCGAGGCCGACGGCACCCTCGGCATCGTCGACGGCATGTCCGCCCCCGGACGCCGCGTGGCCGTGCGCGCCGAGCGGGACGTGCTGGTCATCGTGTCCAACTGCCCGCAGATGAACAACCCCTGCAACGACTTCAACTGCACGCCGCTGCGGATGACCGTCACCCGACCCGAGTAACCCGAGTAAGAGGACAATTCCCATGTTCGACAGCCTGCTCATCGCCAACCGCGGCGAGATCGCCCTGCGCATCATCCGTTCCGCCCGAGCCCTCGGCATCCGCACCATCGCCGTCTACTCCGAGGCCGACATCGCTGCCCCGCACGTCCGCGAGGCGGACGAAGCCCACCTGCTGGGCCCCGGACCGGCGGCGGAATCCTACCTCGACATCGACGCGATACTCGCCGTCGCCGCCGACGCGAAGGCCGGCGCGGTGCACCCCGGCTACGGCTTCCTCTCCGAGAACGCCGACTTCGCCCGCCGCGTCGAGGCCGCCGGTATGCGCTTCGTCGGGCCGACCCCCGACCAGCTCGAGAGCTTCGGCGTCAAGCACACCGCCCGCGAACTCGCGAACGTCGCCGGGGTCCCCATGCTGCCGGGCACCGGACTGCTGCAGACCGCGCAGGACGCCGTGACGCAGGCCGAGGAGATCGGCCTGCCGGTGATGGTCAAGGCGTCCAGTGGTGGCGGCGGCATCGGCATGCAGGCCTGCACCACCACCGCCGAGGTCGCCGAGGCCTTCGAGGCGGTGGAGAAGATCGCCGCGAAGAACTTCGGCTCGGGCGGGGTGTTCCTGGAACGGCTGGTGCGTCCCGCTCGCCACGTCGAGGTCCAGGTCTTCGGTGACGGCACCGGCAACGTCGCGGTCATAGGCGACCGCGACTGCTCCCTGCAGCGCCGAAACCAGAAGGTGATCGAGGAGGCCCCCGCCCCGGACCTGCCGGACGCCGTGCGTCGGGAGATCCACGAGGCGGCCCGCTCCCTGGCGGCCTCGGTGGACTACCGCTCCGCCGGCACGGTGGAGTTCATCTACGATCCCGCCCGTGAGGAGGCCTACTTCCTGGAGATGAACACCCGCCTCCAGGTCGAGCACCCCGTCACCGAGGAGGTGTACGGCGTGGACCTCGTCGACTGGATGCTCACCCTGGCGCAGGGACGGCTGGACGCGGGCATCTTCGACGCCGACCCGCAGCCCACCGGCTGGGCGGTGGAGGCCCGCGTGTACGCCGAGGACCCCGCCAAGAACTGCGAGCCCAGCCCCGGGCTGGTCACCAACGCCGTCTTCCCCGAGGACATGGACGGGGTGCGCGTCGACGGCTGGGTGGAGACCGGTCTGGAGATCCCGCACTTCTACGACCCGATGATCGCCAAGGTCATCGCCCACGGGGACAACCGCGACAAGGCCCTCGACCTGCTGAACACCGCGCTGGGCGAGACCCGCATCGACGGGGTGACCACCAACCTCGGCCTGCTGCGCGCCATGACGGGAACCACAGACGCGGCCACCGAGGTCCGGGCCGCCACCCACTCCACCCTCACCCTCGCCACCACCGTCGACCCGGACCCGCGCATTGACGTCGTCGCCCCCGGCATGCTCACCACCGTGCAGGACTGGCCGGGACGAACGGGCTACTGGCAGGTCGGCGTCCCGCCGTCAGGCCCGATGGACGACAAGTCCCTGCGCGAGGCCAACATCGCCGTCGGCAATCCGGAGGGTGCGCCGGCCCTGGAGTGCACGTCCTCCGGGCCCGCCCTGCGGTTCTCGCACACCACCGTCGTCTGCGTCACCGGCGCTTCGGTGGCCTGCACCGTCGACGGCGACCCGGTCGAACAGTGGACCCCGGTGACCGTCGACGCCGGCCAGACCCTGCGCATCGGCACCGCCTCGGACGCCGGGCTGCGCGTGTACCTCGCCGTGCGCGGCGGGTTCGACGTCCCCGAGTACCTCGGCTCAGCGTCCACCTTCACCCTCGGCAACTTCGGCGGTCATGCCGGACGTGCCCTGCGCGCCGGCGACGTCCTGCGTCCCGCACCGGTCGACACAGACGCCACAGACGTCCCCGCACCGGCCGCCGTGCCTGTCGACAGGCGACCGGAGATCGCCACCCACTGGTGCATCGCGGTGACCGAGGGCCCACACGAGGCCCCGGAGTTCTTCACCCCTGAGGACATCGAGACCCTCTACGCGACCGACTACGCGGTGCACCACAACTCCGCGCGCACCGGCGTGCGCCTCATCGGCCCGCGACCGACCTGGGCCCGCGAGGACGGCGGGGAGGCCGGACTTCACCCGTCGAACATCCACGACAACGCCTACGCCGTCGGCGCGCTGGACTTCACCGGCGACACCCCGATCATCCTCGGGCCGGACGGCCCCAGCCTCGGCGGGTTCGTCTGCCCGGCTGTCGTCGCCAGCGGTGACCTGTGGAAACTCGGGCAACTGCGCCCCGGCGACACCATCCGCTTCGTGCCGGTGAGGGAGGCCGACGCCGCCGCGCCGGACGCGCGCACCGAGGGTGGCACAGGCGACGGCGACCATGGCGTCCTCGCCCACGACGAGGCCACCGACGGGCGTCCCGCGGTGACCTACCGTCGCGCCGGCGACACCAACCTGCTCGTCGAGTTCGGCGACCTCGTCCTCGACATCGGGCTGCGCATGCGCGTGCACGCCCTGATGACCGAGATCGAGTCGCGGATCGACTACCACGAGATCGATGGGATCATCGACCTGACCCCGGGTATCCGGTCGCTGCAGATCCACGTCGACCCCGCCACCGTCCTGCCCAGTGGGCTGGTGGACGTGGTGCGCGGCATCGAGGAGGCCGTCCCGGACACGGAGGAGCTCGAGGTGCCGTCCCGCCGGGTCCGCCTGCCACTGTCCTGGGACGACCCGCAGACCCGCCTGGCCATCGAGCGCTACATGAACGGCGTGCGCGACGACGCCCCCTGGTGCCCGTGGAACATCGAGTTCATTCGTCGGATGAACGGTCTGGAGACCGTCGAGGACGTCTACGACACCGTCTTCGAGGCGTCCTACCTGGTCCTCGGCCTCGGCGACGTGTATCTCGGTGCGCCGGTCGCCACCCCACTGGACCCCCGCCACCGCCTGGTCACCACCAAGTACAACCCTGCCCGCACCTGGACCCCGGAGAACGCCGTGGGCATCGGCGGTGCCTACCTGTGCATCTACGGCATGGAGGGCCCCGGCGGCTACCAGTTCGTGGGGCGCACGACCCAGGTGTGGAACCGCTTCCGCACCGGCGGACTGTTCCAGGGGGACCCCTGGGCGCTGCGGTTCTTCGACCGCATCGAGTGGTACCCGGTCTCCCACGAGGAACTGACGCACCTGCGCGCCGAGACCGACGCCGGACGCGGACTCGCCGACACCGAGGAAGGCACCTTCTCCTACGCCGAGTACCGCCGGTTCCTCGACGACAACGCCGACTCCATCGCCGAGTTCCGCGCCACCCAGGCCACCGCCTTCGACGAGGAGAAGGAGCGCTGGCGCGCCTCCGGCGAGTTCGAGGTCAGGGACGAACCCGAGGTGGTCGAGGACACCGCCGAGGCCGAGGTGCCGGAGGGTTCCGACGGGGTGTACGCGCCGCTGCCGTCGACGCTGTGGCAGCTCGTCGTCGCCGAGGGCGACACGGTGAAGATCGGCGACCGGCTGGCGTCGTTGGAGGCGATGAAGATGGAGACCCCGGTCCTCGCCGAGTGCGACGGGGTGGTCTCCGGAGTCTTCGCCGGCGTCGGCGAACAGGTCGGTCAGGGGCAGGTGCTGGTCAGCATCAGCCCGGCGTGAGGACGCCCACCGCCGCTCGCGCCACGGCGTCCGCCAGTGAGCGCGCCGCCGCGTCGTCGGGGCCCGAGCCGGTACCAGGGTCGGTACAAGGGTCGGTACCAGGGTCGGTGGAGGACGATTCGGCACGCAGCCGGATCACCGACTCGACCATGTAGAACGGCAGGTCGAGGTGGTCTTCCGGAAGGGCGGTGGTTCCGGCGACACGGCGGGCGAGGCTGCGGTAGCCCTCGCGCAGTTCATCGCGCAGGGTGTGGAACTGCACGAAGTAGGGGTCGCGGATCTCCGGGGCACCGTACAGCGTGGCGAGGTTCCACTTGTCGGTGAGCAGCAGGTAGGCGTCCTCCGTGGCGAGGTGGCGCAGGGTCTCGGCGGGGGAGCTGGAGGTGTCAGGGGAGTCAAGGGAGTCAAGAGAGTCGGGGGCTTCCAGCAGGGACCGTGACAGCTGCACCGACGGCTCCACGGTCTGCACCAGCAACGCCAGCAGCAGCCCCTTCTTGCCGGGGAAGTAGTGGTAGATCGTGGCCTGACGGATGCCCGCGGCCTCCGCGAGCTGCCGGGTGCTCACCGACCCGTAGCCCTCGGTGGTGAACAGCTCGGCGGCGGCGTCCAGCAGCTCGGCACCGGTGTCGACGCCGTCCCAGCGGGGAGCGGACGCGCGGGGGCGTCCCGGCTTCCGCTGGGGGGTGGGCTTGTTGGCCGGTTCCGGCACGTCGGTGCTCCTCAATTTGCTGGGGCTCTGCTGGGGTTCTTCAGTGATCCAACATACGTCGCAGGATCGGGGCCCACGGCTCGGGGTCGGGGAAACCCGCCACCTGCAGCGACTGTGCGGAGGCCGCGTACCACTCAGCCGGCCCCACGGTCGACAGCGCGCCGGGGGCGGTCATCGACATCAGCACCGCCATCGCGGTGCGCCCGTTGCCGTCGCGGAACGGGTGGCACCACAGGTACTCGGTGAGGAACCGGCACAGCGGTTCCAACGGTACTGGTGTGCCGGCGGCCTGATGTTCCCGGCAGATCCGCAGGTCATCGACGGCGAGTGCCAGGTGGTGGTCGATGGCCGGCACCGGGGCGAAGGCGATGCCCTGGCTCGACAGGTTCACGAACCGCAGATGACCGGCCCAGCCGAAGATGTCGCCGAAGAGCGCACCGTGCACCCCGAGCACCCCGGCGGCGTCACCGACATCGCTCGGGTTTCCGGCACTGGAGGCCATCCGTAGCGCGCACAGTCGACCGGTGAGGTCGTTGAGCAGTGTCGGCGAGGTCAGCCCCGGCCGGTTGCGCAGCACCCGGTGGCTCGGGGCCTGGTAGGCGGGCGTGCCGAACAGGCGGCGCCAGCGCGGGACGCCGGGGAGGTCGAGCGCGGCGTCGGCGTCCTGGGCGGCACGGATCTCCGCGGCCACCGCGTCCTCGACGTCGACCCGCCCCTCGGCGACCGCGGTCAGCACTCCGCGGAACTCACCGGTGAAGGTGCAGCCCTCGATGCGTTGGGCGGCCTCGATGTCGTGTACCCGTGCCGTGGTCACCGGCCACCGTCCCCGGCGTCCGGGGGTGTGTCCACGCTGAAAGTGGAGGTCGAGAGCAGGTAGCGCAGTGTGCGGACGGTGTGACGCACGGTGGTGGTCGCCGCGCGCAGGCGGCGTGCGGCGTCCGGTGGCAGGGCGGTCACCGTGATGCGTCCGAAGCGCTGGAAGACCCGGTCGTCGACGACGTCGAGATCCAGGTCCACCCGGAGCGACAGTGCGTCGGTGAAGGCCACCTGCAGGTCCCGGGCGGTGGACGGGTCGAGGTAGCGGGCGTCCGCCGCCGCCAGACGGGCCGGGGTGGACAGTTCGCTGCTGCCGGAGGCCAACGCAGCCCACCGCGCGATCTTGACCACCGGGGTGAGGACCTCCGCCTTGAGGTCGACGGAGTTCTTGCGCCACAGCCCGGTCAGTCGCGGCGGGCAGGTCGACACGGCGTCGCGCAGCATGTCGGCGAGCATCGGTGAGCTGCTGAAACCCTCGGCCGCTGCGAGGTGGACGGGCGCGGTGTCAGTGGGGTCGCAGGCGTCGGCGAGCAGCCCGAGACGGACCACGGCGAGATCCTGGTCCGGCCTGGCCATCCACCGCGCGGCGTCCTCACGCCACTGTTCGGCGGTGACGGCCAGGACGCCGCCGGTGGGACGCACGCCGTTGGCGTCCCCGGGCACCCCGGCGGCCAGCAGCGCGTCGAACCGTGGGGTGGAGCCGGGGCCCAGCCGGATCACGTCGAGGTCGGAGGAGGGGACCGCCTCGCCGCGGCCGACCGAGCCGGTGGCGGCGAGGTTATCGTCGAGCCGGTCGCGCAGTGCCTGCGACCATTCGGCGGTGACCTCGGGCGCGTCGCGCCCTTGTGACCTGTCGCTGCGCAACGCCCTGAGCAGGGCGGCGAGGTCGGGGTCACGGAGGGTACCGAGGGGCATGAGCACATTGTGCCACCCGTGGGACTCTCGGACGGGAGGGGCAGGGGAAGAGAAACGGGGAACCAACCTCGCCGACATCCAGGGGAAACATGCGGACGCTTGAATAGCTGTCAAACGACAGAAACAACCGCCACAAGATCACGCGAGGACACCCGAAGAATGTCGACACGCACCTCCGCACCACCGTCCACCCCGCCCACCGGCTCCACCGGCTCCACCGCGGATGCCGACGACCTGGGCTCCCTCGGCTACGACCAGCAGCTGCACCGCAACCTCGGCCGCTTCGCCTCCTTCGCCGCCGGGTTCAGCTTCGTCTCCATCCTCACCACGATCTTCCAGCTCTTCGGCCTGGGCTTCGGCTTCGGTGGCCCCGCCTTCTTCTGGACCTGGATCGTGGTCTTCCTCGGCCAGTACATGGTGGCGTTGTGCTTCGCGGAACTCTCCGCGCGCTACCCGGTCTCCGGCGCGATCTACCAGTGGTCGAGGCGGATGGGTGGTGAGGTCCTCGGCTGGTTCGGCGGCTGGTTCATGATCCTCGCCCAGATCGTCACCGCCTCCGCCGCAGCGATCGCCATGCAGGTCGTCCTGCCGAACATCTGGTCCGGCTTCCAGATCATCGGCGACGACCCTGCACTGGCCTCGCCGTCCGGCGCGTCCAACGCCGTCCTGCTCGGCGCGATCCTGCTGGTGGTCACCACCACGATCAACTGCCTCGGCGTGCGGTGGATGAGTTACGTGACCACCATCGGGGTGATCTGCGAGCTCGTCGGCGTCGTCGCGATCATCGGCGTGCTGTTCACCCACGCCCAGCGTGGCCCGCAGGTCGTCCTCGACACCGGGGCCTCCGGTGGCGACGGCTACATCTGGGCCTGGATCGCCTCCGGACTCATGGCCGCCTATGTCATGGTCGGTTTCGGCAGCGCCGGGGAGCTCGCCGAGGAGACGAAGAACCCGCGCCGGGTCGCGCCGAAGACCATCCGCCAGGCCCTGACGCTCTCCGCTCTCGGCGGTGGGCTGCTGATCGTCGGTGCCCTGATGGCCGCGCCGTCGCTGACCGACGGGCAACTCGCCGAACAGGGGCTGCCGTACGTGCTCAACGCCGTGCTGTCCTCCCCGTGGGGGACCGTCCTGCTCATCGACGTCGCCGTCGCCGTGCTGATCTGCACCCTGGCGATCCAGACCGCGGCGTCGCGCCTGATGTTCTCCATGGCCCGTGACGGTCGCCTGCCCGGCTCCGAACGCCTCGCCCACGTGAACCCGCGGACCGGCACTCCGATCCTCCCGTCGATTCTCGTCGGTGTGGGCTGCCTGCTGGTGCTGCTGGTCAACGTCGGCAACGACGCCATCTTCGCCACCCTGACCAGCGTGTGCATCATCCTGATCTACCTCGCCTACCTCATGGTCACCGGGCCGCTGCTGATCCAGCGGCTCAAGGGCTGGCCCGGTAAGCGCGGCGAGGAGACCGACGCCGAAGGCCGCCCGCTGTTCACCCTGGGCAGGATCGGGGTCCTGGTCAACGCTCTCGCCGTGGGCTACGGCATCCTCATGGTCATCAACCTGTCGTGGCCGCGCGCCGAGATCTACAACCCCTCCGGCGACATGCCGTTGATGCAGTGGGCCGGGCCGATCGCGGTGCTGGTCTGCGTGCTCGCCGGACTGGCGGCGTTCCCGTGGAACAAGGCACACCCCCGACCGGTGAAGGTCGGTGAGTGAACCGTGGGATTCAGAGACCGGACGGACGCCCTGCGCGTCCTCGACGACGCCTACCGTGCCCTCGACGACGGTGCCGCGTCCAACGCCTTCCTCTCCCTGCGTTCCCGGCAGGACGCCCACGAGGCGCTCGACACCGCCTTCCGGGAGGTGCCCGACGGGCCCCTCACCGGGATGATCATCGCGGTGAAGGACAACATCGACGTCGCCGGATTCGACACCACCGCCGCCTGCCCCGGTTACGCCTACCGGCCGGAGCGGGACGCCGCGTGTGTCGCGGCGCTGCGGGCGTCCGGCGCGGTGGTGATCGGGAAGACCAACCTCGACCAGTTCGCCACCGGACTCGTCGGCACCCGCTCGCCCTACGGCGCGGTGGGCGACACGGCGGTGGCCGAGCGGATCTCCGGCGGGTCGTCGTCCGGCTCCGCGGTGGCGGTGGCGGCCGGTATCGTCGACGCGGCGCTGGGCACCGACACCGCGGGATCAGGACGGGTGCCGGCGGGACTGCAGGGCATCGTCGGGATCAAAGCGACCGTAGGGGTGGTCTCCGCCGAGGGTGTGGTGCCCGCGTGCGAGAGCTACGACTGCGTGACCGTGTTCGCCCGCAGCAGTGGCGAGGCGGATGCTGTGATGGCGGTGATGGCCTCGACCGGTTCGCGCGCCTGGCCGTCCGACGTGCGGTTCACCGCACCGACGACGCCGGTGGTCGGCGTTCCTGCGGACCTTCCCGGCCTGTCGGCGTCGTGGCGGGAGGCGTTCGACGGCGCGGTGGAGCACCTGCGCACCACCGGATGCGAGATCCGGACCATCGACCTGACCCCTGCACTCGAGGCCGCCCGGATGTTGTACGACTCCGCGCTGGTCGCTGAGCGTGCCGAGGCGGTCGGCACATTCGTTGCCGCGGCGTCCGCCAACGACGCCGTCTCCGCCGAAGCAGGGCTGGACCAGACCGTGGCCGGCATCGTCACCGACGCCGGACAGTGGAACGGCGTGGACGTCCTGCGCGCCCAACGACTGCTTGCTGAGCGTGGCCGGGCGGCGCTGCAGGAGTGGGACGGCGCAGACGTCGTCCTCGTCCCCACCGCGCCCTTCCATCCCACGATCGTCGCGGTGGACGCCGACCCGGTCGGGGTGAACTCCGCGATGGGCATCTACACGAACTTCTGCAACCTGATGGACCTCTGCGGGGTGGCCGTGCCGTGGACGACGGTGGGTGACAGTGGGCGGCCCGAGGACGGTGCGAGTGCCTCGTTGCCGGCGCAGTTCGGGGTGACGGTGCTTGCGCGGGCGTTCGAGGACGGCGTGGCGGGTGGTGTGGCTTCGTTGTTCGGTGGTGCTGGGCGTGCGGAGGACGTGGTGGCGTCGTGGACGGCGGGTATAGCTGAAGGTGACAGTGCAGGTGCCGGCCCTGAGGCGGTGCCGGTGGTCGTGTTCGGCGCGCACCTGCGTGGCCAGCCGCTCAACCGGGAGCTGCGCGCACTGGGGGCGTCCTTCGTCGGTGACGTGGAGACCACGCCTGACTACCGTCTGTACGCGTTGGACACGGTGCCGCCGAAACCAGGGCTGACCGGGCCGGTGGAGGATGGACGCCGGATCGCGGGGGAGGAGTGGTTGATCTCTCCGGCGGGGTTGGGTCGTTTCCTTGCAGGCCTCCCCGCTCCGATGGCGTTGGGGCAGGTGACGTTGTCCGATGGACGCCAGGTCACCGGATTCACCTGCCAGCCAGCGGCGGTGGACGGGGCGGAGGACATCTCCGCGTTCGGTGGGTGGCGGGGATACGTGTCACAAGGTGAGTGACGTTTGGTGAGCGGACCTTCGGTCCGCAGACGTGAAAGCTCACGTCACGGTCTGAATCGCTGAACGATTGCTTAACATGTTCGACGAGTGGAAGTATTCCGTTCCACACCGAAAGTCGAATGTGAGGTAGAGCACACGATGTCTCTCGTGATCCAGCAATCCCGGTCCACGGCGGCAGCCGGACCACACGGCGGTAACGCCGACAGCGCTGCAGCCCTCGCACGCGACTTCGGTGTGTCTCGGGCGACCGTCAGCTACGCGCTCAACGGCAAGCCCGGTGTGTCTGACGGGCTCCGGCAGAAGATCATCGCTGAAGCGTCCAGGCGGGGTGTACGGGTTCCCGCCAACGAGCTGACGACCGGTGGCACCGTCGGCATGGTCGTCGGGGACATTCAGAACCCCTTCTACGCGGAACTCGCCCGTGAAGCTGTCCGTGCCGCCCGTGACCGTGACATGGAAGTCCTCATCGCGAACAGCGACGGCGATCCGAAACGGGTGACCCGAGCGGCCTCGGCACTGACGGAGGCCGGGGCGAAGGGGATCATCCTGAGCACCCTCAACCTCGATGAAGGAGAAAGGGTCCGGGAACTGCGCAACGGACATGTCCCGGCCGTCCTGCTCTCCCGCAGGATTCCCCAGATGGAGGACATCCCCTTCGACGGGATCGACGACTACCAGGCCGGCCGCGACCTCATGGACCACGTCCTCGGCCATGGATACCAGGAAATCGCCATCGCCACAGGTGGGTTCCGGTCCTACGCCACGAGCCGGAGGATCGAGGGGTTCCTTGCCTCTGCCGCTGCCGCACGGATCACCATCCCGAAGAGCCGTGTGATGTCCACCGAGCTCAACATCGTCGGTGGCGACATCGCTGCGGAATATCTGCTGGCGCAGGACACGCTTCCCGAGGTCGTGGTGTGTGGTGCCGATGCCATCGCGACGGGTCTGATCAACCGGCTCGTCCATGCCGGTGTCAGCGTTCCCGGCGACATCGCCGTCGTTGGGTTCGACGGTGCCCGTGGTCTCCGCAACCCCTACATCGATCTCACGACCATCGTTCAACCCACCCACCGCATGGCAGTCAGTGCCATCCAGAAGCTGGTCGAACTCGCGTCCGGGCGGCGCCCCGAAGACGTCCAGACCATCCATTCACACCGGCTCCACATCGGAACGACCTGCGGAAGCCACGAACAACACGAATCACTTGAAGGAGAAGACAAATGACTGCATCAGTTGAAGCTCACGGGTACGCCCCACTTGCCGGAAAGAACGCCGTCGTCACCGGGGCGTCCCGCGGGATTGGTGAGGGGATCGCCCGTAAACTCGCCTCGCGCGGTGCCAAGGTCGTCGTCGCAGACGTCAACCTGTCCGCGGCGACCGCCACCGCGGACGCCTGCGGCAACGATTCCTTCGCCGTGGAACTCAACGTCGCGGACCCCGATGCTGTACGGGACAGTGTCAGTGATCTCGTCGACAAACTCGGGCACATCGACATCCTCGTCAACAACGCAGGTATCAACCGGGACGCCATGCTCCACAAGATGACCGACGAGGAATGGGACGCCGTTCTCGCCGTCGACCTTTCCGGGGAGTTCTACATGTGCAGGGAGATCGGTACCCACATGCGCGGCAACGGGTACGGTCGCATCGTCAACGTCGCCTCCGCCTCATGGATGGGGAACATCGGGCAGACGAACTACGCGGCCGCCAAGGGAGGCGTGGTCTCGTTGACCCGCTCCATCGCCAAGGAACTGGCACGCAAGAACATCACCGCCAACGCCATCTGCCCGGGTTTCATCGACACCGAGATGACCCGTGGCATGCCCCAGCATCTCTTCGACGCGCAACTGGACAAGATTCCGCTCGGCCGCGCGGGCCAGCCGGAGGATGTCGCCAATCTCGTCGCATTCCTGGCTTCGGATGACGCCGCGTACGTCACCGGCGAGGTCATCAACATCGGCGGAGGGTACAAGCTCTGATGAAGTTCATCACACCTGAACAGGTCCCGGCGCTCGTGCCGGACGGTTCCACCGTCGTCAGCGACGGTATGACCATGATGGGCGTGGCCGATGAACTCATCGCCGCACTGGAGACAAGTTTTCTCGAGAAGAACACACCCAACGACCTCACATGGGTCCATGCTGCCGGCCAGTCCAACCGCGTCGCAGGCCTGGCCCGTATCGCCCACGACGGCATGGTCCGCCGTGTCGTCGGATCTCACTGGGGGCTCAACCCACCGGTCGGTGAGATGCTCGGACAGGACCGGGCGCAAGGTGTCTGTCTACCCCAGGGACAGCTCTCCACACTCTTCCGGTCCATCGCCGCCGGACGTCCCGGTCAGCTCTCGACGGTAGGACTCGGCACCTACGTCGACCCACGCCTCGGGGCAGGACTCATCAATGAGTCTGCCCGGACGCACGTGACCGACGGTGAGTACGTCCAGATTGTTGAGATCAACGGCGAAGAATACATCTTCTACCGGTCCTTCAACCTCGACGTCGCCCTCATCCGTGGTTCCGCGGTCGACGCTGACGGCAACCTCACCCACCGTGACGAGGTGTCCGGCCTTGACGCATTGGCCATCGCCCAGGCCGTCCACAACTGCGGCGGCGTGGTCATCGCGCAGGTACGCGACGTCGTCGAGCCGGGAGACATCGATGCCCGTGACGTGACCGTTCCGGCACCGCTCGTCGACTACGCCGTCGTCTGCACCGACCCGGGGACCTTCCACCGACAGTCTGACAGCTACTCGGAGGTCGACCGTGACCTCGTCTCCGGCCACATGGACCCCGATCGCCTCCGGCACGCGTTCGAGGTCCAGGAGACCCCGGAGCACCGGCTCGATGTCGGACGCCGCGGCGTGCGACTGGTCAACCCCGGCGACGTCATCAACGTCGGCACCGGTATCCCGGCGGACACCGTCGGCAAAGCACTCGCAGAGGCCGATCTGCTCCCCGAGGTCCACCTCACCGTCGAATCCGGCACGTACGGAGGACTTCCCCTCGGCGTCGTCGACTTCGGCTGCTCCGTGCATCCGGCCGCCATCGTGGGACACCCCCAGCAGATGGACTTCTACAACGGTGGGGGAGTGGACATCACGTTCATGGGCGCCGGCCAGATCGACCCCCGGGGAGACGTCAACGTCTCCTTCCTCGGCGGAAACGCGATCGGCTGCGGCGGGTTCATGGACATTGTCGACGGGGCAGGAACCGTCTGCTTCCTGGTTTCGGTCTCCGGCCGACACTCCAAGTTCACCGACACCGTCGACCAGATCAGCTTCTCCGGCACCCAGGCACTCCGTAAGGGCCAGAACGTGTACATCGCCACCGAGTACTACCTGCTCGCCCTCACCGACGCGGGCTGGGAACTTCGTGAATGCGACGACACCCCCGAGGCGCAGGACGCCCTCGGCCGCATTCCCTTCGACGTCACACCGCGCTGACACCGACTTTTCACACTTCACCCACCACATCCCAGGAGACAACCATGTCAAAATACGACTCTCAGCCCGATCGTCCGGTATTCCTCGCCGGTGCCCGTACCGCAGTGGGCAGCTTCGGCGGAGCGCTCGCCTCCGTCCCCAACCACGAACTCGGCGCCCATGCCACGACGGCAGCGCTTGAACGCGCGGGGCTTCCGGCGGAGTCTGTCGACGAGTTCATCTACGGCTGTGTCGGCCAGGTCGGCGGAGACGCCTTCCTCGGACGCCGGGTCTCACTCGCCGCCGGTGCCCGGGACGATTCGACAGCGATGACCGTCAACCGCCTGTGCGGGTCCGGACTGCAGGCAGTCCAGAGTGCGGCACTTGAGCTCTCCACGGGGCAGTCACGGTACGTGGTCGCCGGGGGCTCGGAGAACATGTCCGCGCAGCCATTCCTCGACTACGGTGCGCGCGACGGCTGGCGTCTGTCGAACCGCACCGTCATCGACGGGACGCTGTCCCTGGTCACCGATCCCTTCGGCAACTACCCGATGGGTAACACCGCCGAGGCCGTCGCCCGCGAGTTCAACGTATCCAGGGAGGAGCAGGACGAGTTCGCCGCCGAATCCCAGCGGCGTGCTGCCGATGCGCAGGAGGCGGCCCTCTTCGCCGATGAGATCGCACCGCTGGAGGTACGGAAGCGCCGGGAGACCACCACCGTCGACACCGACGAGCACCCCCGGCCCGGAACCACCGTCGAGAAGCTCGCGAGACTCCGACCCGCCTTCGACCCGGAGGGCACTGTCACCGCGGGCAACGCGTCCGGCATCAATGACGCCGGTGCCGCGCTCGTCATGACCACCCGAGCTACCGCGGACGCGGACGGCGTCGGCCCGATCGGTGAGCTCGTCGGTTTCGCGAAGGCCGGAATCCGCACGGAGATCATGGGCTACGCGCCGCGGTATGCCGTGGAGAAGGTCCTTGACCAGACAGGTCTGTCACTGGCGGACATCGACTGGATCGAGCTCAATGAGGCGTTTGCCTCGCAGGCGGTCGCCGTCTCCCGGGACCTCGGGCTTGACCCTGCGAAGGTCAACCCGCTCGGCGGGGCCATCGCGCTCGGCCACCCCATCGGCGCCACTGGCGCTATCCTCACCCTCCGCACCCTGCTCAACCTGCACCGCACCGGCAGCGAATTCGGCCTGGTCACCATGTGCATCGGAGGCGGTCAGGCCGTCGCCGCCATCGTCCGGGCCGTCTGACCTGCACACGCCGAGCGCAGCCCACCACACGCAACAGAGAGTGACACCATGAGCACCACGAGTCCGTCTCCCACCGAACCCACCGGGTCCTCCGGCCGGACAGGTTCAGCCGACGACACAGCCCCCGACACACGCACCGAGGTGACGATCACCAAGATCTTCCGCCGCCTCATGCCGATCCTTGTGATCGCCTACATCATCTCCTTCATCGACCGGACCAACATCGGCATGGCCAAGGAGGGACTGGAGACCGACATCGGCCTCTCCGCCGCCGCCTACGGCCTTGGTGCAGGGCTCTTCTTCGTCTTCTACGCCTTCCTCGAAGTTCCCTCGAACCTGATCCTCAACCGGGTCGGTGCGCGGTTCTGGATCGCCCGCATCATGCTGACCTGGGGTCTGCTGTCGATGTGCATGGCCTTCGTCTGGAACGACTGGTCCTTCTACATCGTCCGCATGCTCCTCGGTGCCGCTGAAGCCGGTCTGTATCCCGGGATCATCTTCTACATCTCCCTCTGGTTCCCGAAGAAGACCAGGGCCAAGGCCATCGGCATCTTCCTGCTCGGTGTCTCCCTGGCCAACGTCATCGGTGCACCTATCGGTGGACTGTTGCTGCAGATGGACGGCTTCGGAGGACTTCACGGATGGCAGTGGATGTTCCTCATCGAGGGTGCCCCCGCCGTCATCATGTGCTTCTGGGTGTGGTTCAAGCTCCCGAACGGGCCCCAGGAGGCGAAGTTCCTCACTGACACAGAGAAGGAGGACCTGTCCCGGGTGCTCAAAGCGGAAGACCAGGGAGAACAGAGCAGCCACGGTGACCTCCGCGCACTCGGCCCCGTGCTGAAAGACAAGCAGATCTGGCTGATCGTCGCCATCTACTTCACCCACCAGATCGCCGTGTACTCCCTGTCATACTTCCTGCCGTCAATGATCAAGAGCTACAACGACGACATGTCCTCGCTGACAGTGGGACTGATCACCGCCCTGCCGTGGATCGCCGCCGCGGTCGGTTCCATTCTGCTTCCGCGTTTCGCGACCAACATCACCAGGAAGAAGTCCATGGTCTCGGGCGGGCTGGTCCTCATCGCCGGAGGTCTGGTCATAGCCGCCACCTCCAGTTTCCTCATCGCGCTGGTCGGCTTCTGCCTTTCCGCGTTCATGCTCTTTGTCATCCAGTCGATCCTGTTCACCTTCCCGACCGACCGCCTCTCCGGCGCCGCGGCGGCGTCCGGGGTCGCCTTCATCAACACCTGCGGTCTGGTCGGCGGATTCATCGGACCGACCGTGATGGGCAGCCTCGAGGAAACCACCGGGAACTCCTTGGCAGGCCTGTGGTTCATCAGCATCCTGGCGGTCTGTGGCGCCGCGCTGGCCTGGGGGCTGAAGGCAGCCACCGGTCAGAAAGCGGTGGCAGAACCATGAGATTCGTTGTGGCACCCGACTCGTTCAAGGAATCCCTGACATCGGTCGAGGCTGCCGCCGCCATGGCGGCCGGGATCCACGATGTGGACCCGGCCGCGGAGGTCGTGGCAGTCCCGATCGCCGACGGCGGAGAAGGCACCGTCCTCGCCCTGACCAGCGCACTCGGAGGCGAGCTCAGGACAACGACGGTGACTGGGCCGGACGGCACACCGGTGGACGCGACGTGGGGTTTCGTTCCCTCCACGTCCACTGCTGTGGTGGAACTTGCGGAAGCCGCAGGCATACACCTCGTGCCCACGGAGCGCCGCAACATCTGGGCCGCAGGGACGGCAGGCGTCGGGGAGCTTCTGGACCACGCTCTCGACGCCGGCGCGGCCACGGTCATCGTCGGACTCGGCGGTTCCGTCACCAACGACGGCGGCCTCGGTCTGCTCCATGCTCTCGGTGCCCGTGCGGTCGACGGTGACGGTGAGGAGGTGACTCCCGATGCCGCCGGTATGACAAGGGCCAGCCGTCTCGATACGTCCGGGCTGGACCCCGGGTGGAAGGGGGTGGAGGTCGTCATCGCCGGAGACGTCACCAACACCCTGTGTGGTCCCACCGGCGCGGCTGCAGTCTTCGCTCCCCAGAAGGGAGCCACGCCGGAGGACGTCCGGCCTCTTGACGAAGCTCTCGGACGGTGGGCACAGGTGCTGGCCGATCACGGCGACAGCGATCTGGCGGAGGTCCGGGACACCCCTGGTGCGGGTGCCGCCGGTGGCACCGGTGCTGCCCTGCTCGCTGTCCTGGGCGCCCGGATGGAGTCCGGTGCCGACCTGTTGCTGGATCTGGTGGGTTTTCCGGAGGTGTGTCGCGGAGCTGATCTCGTCCTCACCGGTGAGGGAAGTGTGGACGTCCAGACCGGACATGGCAAGGCCCCGGCCGTCGTTGCAGCATCCGCGGCTCGTGAAGGCGTCGCGACCGTCGCCTTCGCGGGCAAGGTGTCAGCGTCTGCATCCGACCTTGTCCCGGAGGTGTTCCGGGCAGTGGTGCAGATCAGTGATCCTGTGGCGCCCGTCAAGGTGTCGTTGGAGCGAGGCGCTAAGAACCTACGAGTGAACGTTGCGGACTACATACGGAGAGAGACACAAGAATGATGACAGCGACAGAATTGCTTTCCGGCCCGTACGAGGCGACCACAGGCACGTTCAGACGGGTGCCGCTCAGCGCGTGGGGGGCGCTATGCCGCACTGCGTCACGGTGCCCGGACAAGACAGCGGTGTCTGAGGACTCCGGTGACGGGCTGACCTTCGGGGAGTTGTTGAACCAGGCGGAGACAGCCTCGGCGAACCTGTGGGCGATCGGCGCACGTCCCGGAGCGAGAATCGGGCTTCTCCTGGACAACTCGTCTGGTTTCCTCACCGCGCTGCTGGCGGTGAACCGGATCGGGGCGACGTCGGTGATGCTTCCCGGAAAATTCTCGGACGCCGAGTTGGCCGGGATGATCCGTACAGCCCGGATCGACGTGCTCATCGCCGATGATCGGCGGTCCACCGGGAACAGTGTTTTCCCTGTTCCCGCCATCGTGGCTCTGTCGGATCTCCTGGCTTCGTTGGGACGACCGGTGCCAGGTGCCGTGACGGATCCCGGAGCGCCCGCCGTCCACATGTTCACGTCGGGAACGACAGGGACGCCGAAGCGGGTAGTGCTCACCAACCGGAACATCATGCATGCTGTTGCGGCATACGAGCACGCCCTTGACCTGACGGCAGACGACAGCATGGTCTTCGGTGCCGCGCTGTACCATGTCACCGGCGTGGTTGCCGTCGCGCTGCAGTGCGTCTATCTGGGGATGACGCTTCATCTGCAGCGTCGCTTCGACCCGGTGGCGTTCATCCTGTGGGCGGAGGAGGTTGAAGCGACGTACATCCACGGATCGCCGACGATCTTCCAGCTCATGGTGGAGCACTGGCCGGAGGACCGTCCACAGTTGGACAGTGTCCGGCTGCTCGCGTGCGGCGCGGCGAACATGCCGCCCGGACGGATCCAGCGGCTGACGGACCGCATGCCCGGGGCATCCTTCCGGACCGTCTATGGTCTGACGGAGACGACCTCACCGGCCACGGTGTTTCCCGAGGACGCCGCGTCCTCTCCGTTTATCGGTTCGTCCGGGACACCCGTTCCCGGCGTGAGCGTGCGCATCGTTGACCAGTGCGGGACCGCACTGGGGCCGGACGAGGTCGGGGAAATCACTCTCTCCGGTACCAATGTCTCACCCGGTTACCTGGACGCCGACGACCAGTTCACGGCCGTGGAAGAGTTGGCGACAGGGGATCTGGGATACCTCACTGAGGAGGGGTACCTCTACGTCGTGGACCGGTTGAAGAACCAGATCAACCGGGGTGGGGAGAAGATCCACCCGAACAGCGTGGAGAACGCCCTGTGCGGACTCGACGGCGTGGAGGACGCCTGCGTGGTCGGCATCCCCGACGAGCTTTACGGGGAGGTTCCCGCAGCCCTCGTGGTGGTTGGCCCGGGCACTGATGTCCGGGGACTTCTGGGGCGACTCCGTGGACGTATTGCGAAGTATGCCGTGCCGGTCCGCATCCTCGCCGTCGACGAGATCCCACGGACGGTGGGGATGAAGACGGACCGGAATGCGGTGCAGGCACTGCTGACGGACGCGTAGGTGGAGAGCTGACCGGAGCACGAACCCCCGACGGCGTTGCGCCGTCGGGGGGTTTACTGTGTGGGCCGTCCGACGGGAGAGTCGGACCTCAACCGTCTACCGGGAGGCAGTGGCCTGGTCGGAGTCCGGCGCTGCAGGGCGCACGTGCCGGATGAACAGGGGGATCAGTGCGCCGATGAGCGCGAAGCCCGCCATGCAGAGGAACGTGTAGACGTATCCGGTCGACTCCTCCCATCCGCCGCCGAGGCCGACGAGCCGCCCCATGAGAACAGGGGCGATGCCTCCGCCGATGAACATGGCGGTGGTGATCACTCCATTGGCCGTGGAGGTTCCACCTTCAGGAGCGGCGTCTGAAGCTGTCGCGTAGTAGACCGGCCAGACCGCGTTGGCGACCAGTCCGAACGCCAGCTGCACCACCACGACAAGAACGGACGTGGTGGCGAAGTAGAGGCATCCCACGCTGACTGCCATCCAGATTCCGCAGATGACGATGGTCACCCGACGTCCGAAGAGGTCTGACAGAGTCGGCCACAGGACCTGGCCGACAATGCCGGTGAGTGTGAAGACGACGCTGAGCCCCGCTGATTCCGCCAGCGACAACCCGACGATGTTGTGGAGGTATAACGGCAGGACCGTGTTGACCCCCATATAGACGATCTGTGTGAGCATCGTGGTGACTGCGGTGCCGGTGATCTGCGGGGTGGTGAGAACCTTGCGCAGAATGCCTTTCGGGCGTTCGTCGGTTTCGGTGATGACCTCGGGGGCGGTGAGCCCCTTTGCCTCGATGTCGGCGTAGAGGGTGTCGATCTTGTCCCTGGTGGAGTATTTCCGCCAGAACAGCATGATCGGCACGGCGAAGACGAGACTGAAGAAGAAAGCGTAGGACCATCCGTCGTCGCCGAACCATGTGAGCACGGCTGCTCCGGCGACGCCCGAGAGCAGTGACCCGATCGGGTAACCGGTGTGGTGGGCACCCAGAGCGAATCCCCGACGTTCCCGGGGCCACCATTCCGCGGTGTTGCTCACCCCCACGGGTTCACCCCAGCCGGCACCGAGGTTCACACCCACCCGAATCGCGATGAAGGCGACGATGTTGTGGCTGACGGTCTTGAAGCCGGAGAGGAAGGCCAGTGCGGTGGTCCCGATGACCAGCGGGACCTGGAATGCTGCCCGCTTATGTCCACCGCCATGCCGGTCGCTCATGGCGGATCCCGCGATCGGCATCACGGCAAGGGCGAGCATAATGAGGGACGCGATGACGCCCCAGGTGTCCGGAGAAAGGTCGAAGGTCTCCGAGATCGACGGGCCCAGGCGCAGCACGATCTCCCGGTCGTAGGCGTTGAGGATCCAGATCAGCCAGCAGACCGACAGTGAGACCCATGAGTAGCGGTGGATCTGGCTGAGAGAGGTTTTCATTCGGGTAAACATGGGTGCCTCCTAGACGTTTCCGGCGAAGCGTCGTTCGGGAACACCGGTGACACCGAGACCGGAGATCGAGAAAAGGGCCCCACGTTGTTGTCCGTCGCCCGGGAACCGGGGCAGCGGAGGTTTGGCCATTGACGTCACGTAGAGGACGTCCAGGTCGGGGCCACCGAAGTTCAGGCTGGTGCACTTGAGGACCGGCATGTCGATGGTGCGGTCGACGGTTCCGTCCGGAGCGTAGCGGACGATGACTCCGCTGTAGACCAGTGCCTGCCAGAGGTACCCTTCGGAATCCACCGTCGCACCGTCAGCGGCACCGCCACGGGAGGTGTCGACGTTGGCGAAGACGCTGCGGTTGGTGGCGTCCCCGGTCTCGGGGTCGTAGTCGTAGCGCCAGATGTCGCCGGTCCAGGTGTCACTGAAATAGAGCGTCTTCCCGTCAGGGCTGAAACAGGGGCCATTCGAACAGATGATGCCTTCGTCGAGGATGCGGATACCGCTGTCGGGGGAGTAGGCGTAGAGACGGCCCAGGGGCTCGTCCTCCAGCGTGTCCATGGACCCGACGATGAAACGTCCCTGACGGTCGGTCTTGCCGTCGTTCAGACGTGTCCGGTCGTCGTCCTCCGGATTGGTGATGAGGGTCTTGTCCCCGGTCGCTTGGTCGACCCAGTAGAGACCGGACTTGAGCGCGGCGAGGAAGGCGGTACCGTCGTCGCTGAGCGCGATGGATCCGATCGGTTCGCCGACCTCCCAGGACCGGAGTTCTCTGCCATCTGCGGTGGAGCGGAAGATCCTACCGTCGGCACTGTCAACCCAGTGCAGGCGTTCGGATTCGGTGTCCCATAGAGGTCCCTCTCCGAGCGTGGTCTTGATGTCCAGTAGGACATCGATGTGCGGTGCTGGCAGCGTAGTCATGGGTTGACTCCTCCTCATGGGTGTGGAACGGTGGTTCGACGACTGTCCGTGATGCGCAGCCGACAGCCTGCGCTGATGTGTCTCATGTCACAGATCAGGGAGGCTATGGGGAGGGATTGTCCTGAATGCCAGGAGGGGTAAGCAATGGTTAAGTCTGCGAGTGTTCTGGGCCGTCCCCGGTGTGATTGAGGGGCAGTCAGACGACCTGGCAGCAACTTCAGATTATGTCGGCATCCGGTAAGCGCCTCTCTGAGCCCTGCAGGCGAGCGAACCAACCTAATGCCCTGGGGAAAGACGACCGGGTATGGTCCTGTTCCGGCGGAGGCAGGAAAGGGAGAGATCACCTGCTGGGCATGACCTGAGCCCTCTGTCCGCTATGTGTGACAGTGGGTAGGGGGCACAGGATCCAAGGTGCGATAATTCTCATCTGTGCAGGCCGTACCACCAGTCTGAATTCCGAAGCGTCAGAATATGGTGCCTTGAACTACGTCGGGAGTTCCGTGAAGAGGAGAACAGTCGTCACGGTCGTCTCACGCCCTCTCAACCAGCTCCTCCACGTCGACACCCTCACTCAGCGCCCCGTACTCCACACTCCGCGTCATCGGATCCACTCGTCCGGCGAGGAATGCGTCGGCGACATGCGAGGGCGCGTGAGTCAGCAGAATCTGCGCCTGCAGCGTCAGTGCCATCGACTCGACCAGCCGTCGTGCGTTCCTCTCTGCGCTCCCCGGGCGCGCCGCGACCTCCGACAGGAGTCCGCGCATGCGGGCAACCTGCGCGTCGTAGCGTTCGTCCTGTCCCAGCACGGTCGCCATCTCTGCGTCGAAGGCCTCCGCCGCGTCAGGCTGCTTGGCCAGCGCCCGGAGAACGTCGAGAGCGATGACATTCCCCGAGCCCTCCCACACCGCGAGGACCGGCTGCTCACGGTACCGGCGCGCCAGCGGAAACAGTTCGGTGTACCCGTTGCCGCCGAGGCATTCCAGACCTTCGTACGCGTGGTGCGGGCCGCGTTTACACACCCAGTACTTCGCTACCGCCGTCGCCAACCGTCGGAAGTCCTCTTCTCCGGCACCGTCATCATGGGCCGACGCCAGACGCAACGCCGTCCACGTCGCCGCCTCAGCCTCCAACTGGAGGTCAGCGATCACGTTGGTCATCGCAGGCTGGTCGATCAACGTCGCCCCGAACGCAGAACGGTGCCGGGCGTGCCACGCCGCCTCCGCCACCACCTGACGCATCCCGGCCGTCGTGCCGTAGATGCAGTCCAGCCGCGTGCGGTTGACCATCTCGATGATCGTCCGGACCCCTCGTCCCGTCTCGCCGACCAACCAGCCGACGGTGCCATTGAGCTCAATCTCGGACGACGCATTCGATTTATTGCCGAGCTTGTCCTTCAGCCGTTGGATCAGGAACACGTTCCGCTCGCCGCCTGGAAGGACCCGCGGCACCAGAAAGCAGCTCAGGCCCCCGGGTACGCCCGCGGCCTGTGCGAGAACCAGGAACGCATCTGACTGCGGTGCCGAGCAGAACCACTTGTGCCCGGTCAACGACCACGTGCCGTCCGCGTTGGGTGTGGCGGTGGTCGTGTTTGCCCGGACGTCTGAACCACCCTGCTTCTCCGTCATCGCCATGCCGAAGATCACGCCGTCTTTGGTGGCAGGGTCGCGGAGCTCTGGGTCGTAACTGGTGGACAGCAGCTTCGGCTCCCACTCCGTCGCCAGATCGGGTGCCAGACGCAATGCCGGCACCACGGCATGGGTCATGGAAACCGGACAGCCGTGCCCCGGCTCCACCTGGCTGGCGAGCATGAATGCCGCAGCACGCTCCGCATTCGCCCCGGGGTGGGGATTCGCCCACGCCGAGGTATGGAGCCCCCACCCGATGGACTGCCCCATGATGCGGTGGTAGCCGGGGTGGAACTCGACCTCGTCAACGCGATGCCCCCAGCGGTCATGCGACCGGTGTACGGGCGTGATGGTGTTCGCCAGTTCCGCGTCGTGCTGGTAGGACGCGGAACCGACCTCCGCGCCGATACCGCCCAACCGGGCGGTGTCGGCGTCCGGCGCGAAGACTGCGACCGCATCCTGAAGTGCGGTGTTTGTGGTGAATTCGTTGACGTCGACGCGGGGCGATGACTGGTTGAACACGGTGTGGGTGGTCATGGTTGTGGTGCTCCTAACGCCCGGAGGCAGAACGTGGTGACGGAGGCGATCAGATAGTCGGGATCTGTGACGGAGGATTCAGGGCTGAGTCGTCCCATGAGGGCTTCAGCGTTGGCGCCGATGACGGAACGAGCGCTGAGTTCGGCGTCCTGGTCGGGGATCTCACCGGCCAGAATGCCGTCGCGAATGACGGTGACGACTAGATCGTGGTAGCGACGGCGGAAGGTGAGTCGTTCCGATTCGACCAGCGGATTGACCGGTTCGAAGAGGAGTGCCTCTGCCATTGTCGGGTTGCGCAGCGCACGGATGGAGAATGTCGTCAGGAGCGACGACAAGCGGTCTGCGACCGTGGGACGTGCTGACATCGTCGCGTCCTCGACGGCGCGGAACTCGCGGTCGGCGATCGACCGGAAGACGCTTGCCAGCAGTTTTTCCCGGTTGTCGAAGTAGCGGTAGACCGAGCCAGCTGCGTTCCCGGACTCGTCGGCGATGGCGCGCACGGAGGCGGCCGCGAATCCGCCGGACGAAATGAGGGCGGTCGCGGCGCGGAGGATGCTGTCGCGTCGCCCCTGGGCGTGCGCTCGGGTTTTCTCGGTCTGCTGGTAGGGCATGCGTCCTGATGTCTTCTCTGGTCGGTGGAAGTGACGGTTCTTTCGTGAAGATGTGAACTATGGTTCACTGTGACTCAGGCTACATCACACCACCACCGAAAGGCAGCCTCCCCATGAACCTCCTTGATTCCCTCGACGCCACCGTTCGACGTCGCCCCGATCACCCCGCGTTGCAGTGGGGGAGCAGGTCGATGACCTACCGGGAACTGCGCGAGGCCGCAGACCGGGCAGCGACTGTCTTCGTCGACAATGGTGTCCGACCTGGTGACAGAGTTCTGGTGATGACTTTGAACGATCCCGGATTCGTCGTCGCGATGTACGGCATCTGGCGCGTGGGAGCGGTGCTCGTGCCGGTGAACCACAAACTTCAGCCCGAGGAGATCAGCCACATCGTCCGGCATTCCGGGGGAGTGTTCGGTGTCGCCTCGGATGCTGTCATTGACACCGCACGACAGGGCGGGCCGGAGATCACCTGGATGCAGACCGGGTGGGAGGAGGGAGACTTCGACCGCGCCGTCGCGGCGGCTGCTCCTTTCATCGGTGGCGTCGCACCGGACGAGGACTACGCTCAGGTGCTCTACACCTCAGGTACGACAAGCGCGCCGAAGGGGTGCGTTCACACCCACCGCGGGATCAGCGCCGTGTCGCCGAATATCGCCAATACACTGCATTTCACCCCGGATGAACGGTTCCTGATGATCATGCCGATCTGGCATGCCTCACCACTGAACGACTGGCTGCTGACGACGATGTACATCGGCGGGACCGTAGTGCTGATGCGTGAGTTCGATGCCGCTGAGTTCCTGCCGACACTTGAGAAGGAGCGGATCACCTCCGTGTTCGGCGCCCCGATCGCGTATATCGCACCGGTGCAGAAGGCTAGGGCGGAGGGGAAGGATCTCCGGAACTTCGATCTCAGCAGCGTGGAGAAGCTGATCTACGGTGCCGCACCGCTGGGGGAGGACCAGGCGAGGATGCTCATCGACGCCTACGGCACCGGGAACTTCTACCAGGTGTACGGGATGACGGAAACGGGTCCGGCCGGCTCCTGTCTCCAACCGTCAGAGCAGCTGACCAAGGCGGGTTCTATCGGCAAGGGTGGCATGTTCGGCGTGGACCTCAAGGTCGTCGACGAGACGGGTAGGGACGTCGATGCTGACGGGCAGGGGGAGATCTGGATGCGCGCGGATTCGGTGATGAGTGTGTACATGTCTGACCCGGCCGCGACGGCCGAGGTCTTCATCGACGGGTGGTACCGCACCGGGGACGTCGCCAGCGTGGACGCCGACGGCTACGTCTACATTGTGGACCGGAAGAAGGACGTCATCATCACCGGTGGGGAGAACGTGTACTCCACCGAGGTCGAGGACGCGGTGATGGCGATCCCTTCGGTGCGGGACGTGGCGGTGGTGGGCCGTCAGCACCCGGAGTGGGGTGAGACAGTGGTCGCCGTTGTCGTCACGTTGGACGGGCAACATCTCAGCGTCGATGAGGTGCGGGAGCATCTTGCCGGGAGAATCGCGAAGTACAAGATCCCCCGCGAGGTTATCGTGGCCCGGGGGCTACCGCGGAACCCGTCGGGGAAACTGCTGAAGCACGTGATCCGGGCCGAGGTGAACTCCTGAGGGCCGGCTAAGACCATCTCCGGGGGTAGTTGTAGACGGGCAGTCAGGTAACCCCTGTCCTCCTAGTGGACTGTCCCCTCGCGGTCGACGAACCGAGCTGGCGGTTGGGGGGAGGAAGTCTGTAGAGCATTCAAAAAACTCAGGACGAGGTCACTCTGAGCGGCCCTGTCGGAAGGCACAGTGTCAAATACGGGAGCGTTGATTTTCACGTCTACACCGGAGTCCGACAAATGCCCGAGTATGGATACTGCCGGGTTCTCGCGCATACCTTCATTAATCAGGCGGGTGATTGTCTTCCGGCACTCAATTACATCGTCAGTCCAGTTACGGAGATTCCGGCCGAGAACGCGCTGGTGCCATTCGTAGTTGTCTCCCTTGGACTGGATGGTCCAACCTGGCCACAACGCTGCGAACGCTTCGAGACCGTGATCGTCATTCAGGAGTGACCACCACCGCAGAGTCTTGGTTCGGAAGTCGACGCATACACCGCTCACCGGATTTCTGGTAGGCGGCCGGTCGTCCCAGCGGGTTGGTTCATCGGTACCGGACCGTTCCAGGACCTTTTCTGCGATCCTGCGAATACTGTCGGGGCCGAGTTCAGCCAGGATGTCGAGGTACGTAATACCTCGCCACAGGATAAGTCGGCCGTCGTCAAGGGCAACGGAGAAGGCATCGTCCCCGGGGGAGTCGTCCCATGGGCCGAACCAGGTATGGTCTTTGAGTGCTCGGGTGTTGTAAGTGGTATCGGTGAAGATCGTCGTCGGGTCGACGCCGGCAGCGGCGAGGACACCACGGGCCCCCTCAGGGGACCAGGCTGCATCCCACCCAGGCCAAGTCAGTTGGATCAGCGAGTTGATGATCCGGGGAAGATAGAGTCCTTCGCTCTCTTCGGCCCAGACGACCGTCTGCGTGGTCAGATCGATCAGCAGCGATCCTTCAATATCGACGGCACCAAGCCAGAGGTGTGGGCTGTCGATCCCCATTCGTCGCATTTCCCTGACACGCTTCAGCGTCGCCTCCACGCCATCGATGGCGATGTCAGCGCCGATAGTCTGAGCTGACCAGTGATCGTAGTACAACTCCCAACCCAACGTATCTTTGATCACCACTCCCAGTCGTGAACCCATGGGCGATGCTCCTCCTACCTACTGTTGTTCTATCCCCGCGGATTCGGCTCTGACGGAACGAATCCACCAAGTTCGGGGTTCAGGCTGCATAGAAGAACCAACAAGGACTCAGCCATCGGGAAGCAGCGGTCGGATGTCTGTTGCGGATACCGAGGTTTCGGTGACTGCGATGCTGTCGTGGGCGTCATCCAGTATATCGACGCCAAACAGTGACTGAAGTGCCAATTGCTCGTTGGTGCTAACGTCGCGGAGGTATTCTGCTTCCTCCGCGGGGTCAATGAATCCCATCTCGCTGACATGGGACCGCGCAGCTTCGAAGAGTTCTCCGCGCGTGTACACGACTGTCATGCCGACAGTGATGTGGGCTTGGCACGGTTGGTCCCCGCCGTCCCCATGTTCGACAGCGACGGACAGCGGGGCGGTCGTGTCAGCGGCAGGGCCCCGAGGTTCTATGGCAAGCGTCCAGGGCGACTGATCTGAATCCTTCGCGGTGAACCCGGCGTCAATGAGTACACGCCGTGCTGCTTTCCGATCCTTCCCTTCGGCAAGATGCGTCAAATCAGTGACCACCAGGCAGCCGTCGTACTCCAGTTGAAGGAGCTGGATGAGTTCGGATATCAGTCCTGTGAGCGCCCTGCGCTCAGTTACAGCGGAGGTCAGGCTCTCCGGGGAAAGGAGTACGAGGTTATCGAGGTGCTCCAGCGCCCGTTCGGGCATCAGGAATTCTGCCACTTCGACGGCAAGCAGGGCCGGTCTCTTCTGTTCCTGCGGCATATTGCGGGGTGTCGGCGGTGGAAAGTCCGTCAGCCGCAGGGCTGTCCATCCTGCGAGTTCTCCGACCACAGTCGGAACCCCTTTCACCGCCCGTTCCACCGGAGCGGTGAAAGCACGGAGGGGAGCTGGTGCGGACCGTGTAGACAGCGTGATACTGGTGAGGTGTGCCATGGGTGTCAACTCTAGGGGGCGTGCCGGACATCAAACGGTGAGGTGTTCGAGAACATGTCAGTGCCCCCCTGCCCTCGTTGTCGATGCGTCAGCGAATCCTGGCTGTCTCGCTACTTCCGTATTACGATAGTGACCATGATGAGGAAGATGCATGGTGAAGAGGTCTCTGAGGCACAGGTTGATGCCTGGGTAGCCGAGGCCGAAGAGGGATACGATGTCGAGGAGCTTCAGAAGCGGATCATCGGGCGTCCGGCGCGAGGCAGTGAGGCCTCCCGGGTCGTTCCCGTGCGACTCACTGACGCCGAGCTTGATGCAGTGATGAAGCGGGCGGACAAGGAACACCTCAACCGCTCAGAAGCGATACGCGCCGCCTTGAGCGACTGGGCGCGTTCCGCATGATCGTCCGGCCGTCCGCGCTCAAACACGGTATTTCTGAGGCGGACGGTGTCGAGGCCGCTACCTGGCCGGTGCTTGTCATGAGACTGGACGACGGTACTGAGGAGCTCATTCATCGTATGCGGGCAAGGAAGAAGTACCTCCGACTTCTGTAATGGCAGGGAGGTTGCACTGTCGCTGTCGCGACAGTGTGGAACTCCCGGCCCGCCTCGCTACTGACGGCAGTGGCCCTGCCACAGATCGCACGTCAGTGGCAGGGGACAGGCGTTGCCTGCAGATGCGGAAGAGAGGTCTACTTCGCAGTTTCCGAAGACGCCTCCTCGGCATCCTCTGTGCCCTCGCCTTTCTTCCCCCGTCGTCCGATCATGAACGACGCCGCGTAGGTCACGAGCACCGCGGCAACTAGGCCGATGATGATGGCCGTCTGACCACCACCCTGGTTCAGATAGCCGAGGAACAGACCCGCCACACCGAAGTCGGCGTCGGAGAACGTCGAGTCCGACAGTCCCACGTCGCCGAGGACCGGCAGCAGCCACAGCGGCAGGAACGTGATGGCCAGGCCGTTGGTGAATGCGCCGAGCATCGCGCCGCGCCTCCCGCCGACACCGTTGCCGATCACGCCAGAGGCGCCACCGGTCATGAAGTGCGCGATCACGCCGGGCACTACGATCGTGGTCCCGGCCATCGCCATGATGCCCATGCCCAGCAGGCCGCCGACGAAGCTCGACAGGAAACCGATGAGCACCGCGTTCGGCGCGAAGGTGAAGGTGATCGGCACGTCCAGCGCCGGCTTGGCGTCCTTCACCAGGCGCTCGCTGATGCCCTTGAACGCCGGGACGATTTCGCCCAGCACCACGCGCACGCCGGCGAGGATGATGAACACACCCGCGGAGAACGTCGCGCCCTGCATCAGGGCGAAGACGATGTAGTTCGTGCCGTCGCTGAGGTTGTCCTCGATGTACCCGGACCCGGCGAACAGGGCCACGATCAGATAGATCAAGCCCATCGACAGGGCGGTGATCACCGTGGTGTCCCGCAGGAAGCCCAGCCCGGACGGCAGGTTGAGGTCCTCCGTTGATTTCGACGGGTGCTTCTTGCTGCGGGTGACGGTGGCGACCAGGCCGCTCAGGGCGATGCCCGCGCCGCCGGTGTGCCCGAGGGCGACGTCGTCGGTGCCGGTGACCCGCTTCATGAACGGCTGCACCAGGGCCGGGGAGACGGTGACGATCAGGCCTTGGGCGATCGAGCCCCAGAGGACCGCCTCCCAGTCGGCGAAGCCGGCGACCTTGAAGATCACGGCGATCATCGCCGCCATGTAGAACGCCACGTGGCCCGAGAGGTAGATGTACTTGAACGTCGAGGTCATCGACAGCAGGACGTTGACGATCATGCCGAAGAAGAAGATCAGCGCGGCGATGGACCCGTAGGTCACCAGCACCGTGCCCACGATGGCCTCGTTGTTCGGGACCACGCCCTGGACGTTGAAGGCCTCCTGGAACATGTCGCCGAACGGTTCCAGCGAACCGCTGACCACCCCGGCGCCGGCGGCGAGGACGAGGAAGCCGACCAGCGTCCTGATCGTCCCCTTCATGATGTCGCTGCCCTTCTTGCGCTGCACGGACAGGCCGATCAGCGCGATGAGCGCGACGATGACGGACGGCTCCCGGAAGACGTCCAGGAGGAGTTCGAGTGCTCCGTTCATGGCGGACTCACCCCTCGCCGGAGAAGCGCACGCCGTGGCGCGTCAACGCCTCGGCGGTCTTGGTGCGGATCTCGTCCATGTCGATGAGGCTGTCCAGGGAGACGACGTCGCCCAGGCCGGACGCGGCCTCGTAGATGTCGCGTCCGACGAAGATGACGTCGGCGGAGCCGGGGGAGACCGATCCGAGGTCGGCGTGCTCGACCTCGACGCCGTCCGCGCCGAGCTCCTTGACGGCCTTCTCGATGTTGAGCCTGGTCATGAAGCTGGAACCGAGGCCGGTGCTGCACACTGCGAGAATCTTCATGTCTGTCATTCCTTCGGTGAGAGTGCGGACACGATGTCCGCGGGGGTGGTTGCGTTCAGGAGCTGCTGTCGGAGGTCCTCGTCGGTGAGCACCCGGGCCAGGTTCTTCATGACGTCGAGGTGTCCGCGGGAGTCGACGGCGGCCAGCGCGATGAACACGGTGACCGGGTGCGTCGGGTCATCGGCGAGCAGGACGGGTTCG
Organism: Corynebacterium sp. USCH3; assembly: GCF_037619475.1. Lineage (NCBI taxonomy): Bacteria > Bacillati > Actinomycetota > Actinomycetes > Mycobacteriales > Corynebacteriaceae > Corynebacterium > Corynebacterium sp. USCH3. Next base: position 410,822 of record NZ_JAQPZT010000002.1, on the reverse strand, counting down.
TCTAGGTGGAGGACGGCGAGCCCGGTGGACTGCACGCCGTTCTCCGGACGGGCGTGTGCCAGCGCGATGCCGGCACCCAGGTCGATGTAGGTGCCGTTCGGCCCCGCGATCGAGGCGATCATGGCGTCGACGTAGTCGCGGGTGGCGTTGCCCTTGTCGACGAGGATGTCGCCGACGATCTCTATGGCGTCCCGCCACCCGTGGACGGCGTCGCGCAGGACGATGCGGTCCTCGGCGACGGCGAGTGGTGATGTGCTGGTCATGGTGGTCCTCATTTCCTCGATCGGGACATCGCCTCGTCGGCGGCGGCGACGACGCGTTCGACGGTCATGCCGCAGGCGCGTTGGACGTCCGCGGCGGGGCCGGATTCGCCGAAGTGGTCGATGCCGACGGCGACGCCCGTGTCGCCGATGAAGTCGCCCCAGCCGAAGGTGGCGGCGGCCTCGACGACGACCCGGGCACGGAGCCGGGGTGGCAGGACGGAGTCACGGTAGTTATCGTCCTGCCGGTCGAACAGGTCCCGGGACGGCATGCTGACGACCCGGACGGAGACCCCTTTGTCGCGCAGGGTGGTCGCGGCGTCCACCGCCAGTTCCAGCTCACTGCCGGTGCCGATGAGGATGACATCGGGGTCCTCGGTGGTGCTGTCGGACGAGACGATGTAGGCACCGCGCCGGACACCGTCGATGATGCCGTCGGGGTCGATGTCCAGCGTCGTCAGCGGCTGGCGGCACAGCACCAGGCCTGTCGGCCCGTCCTGCTCCAGGGCGACGGACCACGCCGCGGCGGTCTCGTTGGCGTCCGCTGGACGGATCGAGGTGAACCCGGGCATGGCCCGCAGGCTCGCCAGGTGCTCGATCGGCTGGTGGGTGGGCCCGTCCTGCCCGAGAGCGACGGAGTCGTGTGACCAGACGAAGATCGACGGGAGTTTCATCAACGCGGCGAGCCGGAGCGCGGCACGTTCGTAGTCGGAGAACGTGAGGAACGTTCCGGCGAAGACCCGCGTGCCGCCGGCCAGCACCATCCCGTTGACCGCCGCCGCCATGGCGAACTCGCGCACGCCCCAGTGGACGTTGCGACCTGTCCGGCCGCCGTCCTCGGGCAGGAAGGAGCCGGAGGAGGCGATGGCGGTGCGGTTGGGGTCGGCGAGGTCCGCTGAGCCGCCGACGAGTTCCGGCAGGTGTTCCGCCAGGACCTGGATGGTGTCGCGGGACGCGTCACGCGTGGAGACCCTGGCCCCGCGTTCCCACCGGGGAAGGCTGTCGTTCAGCTCGCCGGGGATGCCCCGGTCGACGGCACGACGGAGGTCGGCAGCGCGCTCAGGGTTGCGTGCGGCCCACTGCTCCATCTGGCCGTCCCACCGGCGGTGCAGCTCAGCGCCGACGGTGACCGCCTCGCGGGCGGCGTCGAGTACGGCGTCCGGGACGTCGAACGGGGCCGTGTCGACGCCGAGTTCCCGACGGAGACCGGCGACCTCTTCGGCGCCCAGCGGAGCACCGTGCGAACCAGCGGTGCCGCGTGCCGTGGGGGACGGCCAGGCGATCTCGGAATCGAGGACGACCAGGTGGGGCCGGTGGTCGCCCTCAGCGGAGAGGACGTCGTCGAGCGCGGTGATGTCGATGTCGCCGTCGGATGCGCGGGCCACCGTGGAGACCCGCCACCCCTGGGCCTCGAAGCGGGCGACGACGTCCTCCGACCACGCGAGATCGGTGGCACCGTCGATCTGGATGCGGTTGCGGTCGTAGAGGACGGTGAGGTTGTCGAGCTGGTGCCGTCCCGCGAGCGAGCCCGCCTCGTAGGAGATGCCTTCCTCCAGGTCGCCGTCGGAGGCCAGCACCCACACGTGGCGGTCGAACGGAGAATCGCCTGCGGGAGCCTCGGTGTCGTAGACCGCCCGCTGGTGTGCGAAAGCCATCGCCATTCCCACACCCATGGCGAAGCCCTGTCCCAGTGGCCCGGTGGTGGCGTCCACGCCGGGCGTAATACCGTACTCCGGGTGTCCGGGTGTCGTCGACCCCAGACGGCGGAAGTTCCTCAGGTCGTCGAGGGAGACATCGTATCCGGTGAGGTAGAGCTGTGCGTAGAGCAACATGCTCGCGTGGCCGCAGGACAGGATGAACCTGTCCCGTCCGAACCAGGTCGGGTCCTGTGGATCGTGCCGGATGTACTTTCCGTAGAGCAGGGTCGCGACCGGTGCCAGGGAGATGGCCGCGCCTGGGTGACCGGACTGCGCGGCCTCGACGGCGTCCGCCGCGAGAAGCCGGGCTGCGGTGACCACCTCGTTCCCGGTGCGTGAGAGTCCCGGGGGAGCGGTTGTCGTCATTTATCCTCCTCGTGTTCTCGACGGCGCGATCATTCATCAGGTCGTCATGATGAATGCTACTCTAGCGCTGGAAACGTTTTCGACGCAAGAGCTTTTGTGGCCCCGGGTGCAGCCCGGCGTCATGAGTTGGCGATACCCTGACGGGGACAATGACATGCTGGAGGTAGCGATGGCACGCGAGACGGTGAAGTACATTGCGGTGCGCGATCACCTGCAGCAACGCTTGGAGGGGATGTCGGTCGGGGAGCAGATTCCCACCGAGCCGACGCTGTGCGAGGAGTACAACGTCAGCCGGATCACCGTGCGCCGGGCCGTGGACGATCTCATCCAGTCGGGTCTGCTGGAGCGGGTCCAGGGGCGGGGTACATTCGTCACGGAGCCGCAGTACACCGAGGAAATCCACGAGACCTTCGCCGAACGCGTGACGGGCTTCCACCGCCAACAGGCGGAACTTGGCCGTGACGTGGTCACTGAGGTTCTGGCCAATGAGGTCACCCGGGCGGCGCGGGCGGCAGAGGCTCTGGAACTCAATCCCGCCGACGAGCTGATCCTGCTGGAGCGGCTCCGCTACATCAACGGCACGCTTCATCAGCACGTGGTCACGTACCTGCCGGCGGCGAGGTATCCCGCCGTGCTGGCCCACGACTTCTCCACTGGTTCGCTGTTCGAGTTCCTGGAGACCACCTACGGGGTCGTCCTCACGCGTAATGACCTGCTGGTGCGCCTGGATGCGGTGGACCAGGGCCGTGCGGAGAGCCTCGGTATCGCAGTCGGGGACAGCGTGCTGGCCGTGGACTCCACGGTGTTCACCGCGGACGGTGTACCCGTCGCGTTCGGTGTCGCCACCCACACTCCGGCGTACAGTCAGCTGGCGTTCACGTTGCAGAACCGGGGTCCTGTGAACTGAGCTGAAGATCTCCGGCCTCCCCTCAGATGCTGTCGACCGCCCCTAGTGATCGTTCTCGGTACGCCCCCGATGTCGAATCATCACCCTCCCAGGCAGGGGATCTGCCCGAAACCCTTCCTGGGAGGGCGATGATTCGACATCGGGGGGTCTGGGGGTCGACCTGACGCGACGCATCATTCGTGACTCCGCGGGCGCTCTCGCCTCTACTGGAAGTCGCACGTCCGCGACAGGGAAAACGGGCATCCTCAGGCGGACGCATGAGACCTGCGAACTATTTTGGCATTTCCCTCGAACAGCGCGCTCAACTCGTGGAGAACGCTTCGGACATGGGGTGGAAGGCGCCTTCCTGCCATACGGACCATGCCGATCTCACGCATCGCCGGTCTCCCGTCAACCCGATGGATCGGCACTGACGCCACACCGGTGGCATCCGCCATGACCGCCGGAAGAATGCAGAGTCCCAGGCCGGCCTGCACGAAGGATCTCAGCGTGTGTGAATTGTCCGATTCCACGGTCACTTCCGGTGCAATCCCGGCCTCCGCGCACAGTTCATCGGCGAACTGCCTGGTCGTGTAGTGCGCGTCCATCGCGACGAAATTCTCGTCGGCGACGTCCCGCAACCGTACCGAGGCCTGCCTCTCCAGTCTGTGCCCCTCAGGAACAACGAGATGGAAAGGCTGATGCGCGAGAAACGCCCAGTTGTAGTTCTTCCCGGTGGGACGGGGTCCCACGATCACCGCGTCCAGTTCAGCGGCTTCCAGCTGGGCGAGCAACGACGCCGCCGACCCCTCCGCCACACTCAGGTTCACTCGAGACATTGCGTCGGCGAGCAACGGGGCGATGCGTCCGGACAGTGACCGGAGGGTGCCCAGTCGCACCGGTCTGGCGTCCCGCTCCTCCAGGACCTGCTCCAGCGAGGATTCGAACACGCTGAGCGCATCCGTCGCCGCGTTCGCGAGAGCGAGCCCTTCCCCGGTCAGTGTCACACCACGACCCACCCTGCGGAGCAGGGGGACGGACAGTTCCGCTTCCCACCGCATCACCATACGACTCAGCGCCGGCTGCGACATTCCCTGGAGGCGGGCGGTCTGCGTCAGCGTGGTTCCCCGACCGAGCTCACGCAGCACCGGAAGCGCACCGGTCAAGACGGTGAGCTGGGACGAAGTGAGGGTCACGGGGACTGTCACGGTGGAACCTCCTCGAGGTACTGCGCGAATCGATGCGTCGGTGCATGAGTCGGTCATTTTTCATATTGGACCAGAAAACTACATCGGGCGCAAAGTAGGACCCAGATCACATCCGCAAGTGCAGGTGTGGCAGACCACTACATCAACCGGAGGCGGAATGATTATCTACGGTACGGCGATCCTCGCCGTGTGCGTGCTGGTGGGGAAGGCGATCGGCACCTTGCTGGGGCAGTTGCTCGGAGTCGATGCGGACGTCGGCGGCGTCGGATTCGCGATGGTGGCGCTGCTGCTCGTCACCGGCTGGCTCCGCAGCAGGAACTACCTGCCGAAGGTCACTGAGCGTGGCGTCCTGTTCTGGTCGGGAATCTACATTCCCATCGTCGTGGCCATGGCCATGACGCAGAACGTCCGGAGCGCCGTCGACGGCGGGGTCATGGCGGTTCTCGCGGGGGTGGCAGTCGTCGTCGCGTCGATCGCCCTGGTGCCGGTGATCGCCAGAATCGGCGCAGTCTCGGAGCCCCTTCCCCCACTGACCGGAACTGAAGACGAGGAAGCCTGACATGAGTGACATCATCAGCACCATCACGAGTCTCATCGAGGACAACGCACTTCTGTTCGCCTTCGCGCTCGTCGGCCTGGTCACGCTGGTCGGCGGATGGGTGGGACGTACTCTCACCCGCGGACACGTCGCCGGTTCGGCCGTGGCGATCCTCCTCGGACTCGTCCTCGCCTATGTCGGCGGGCTGCAGTCCGGCGGAGACAAGGGCCTGGCGGACATCAGCCTCTTCAGCGGTCTCGCGCTCATGGGCGGTTCGATGCTCAGAGACTTCGCCATCGTCGCCACCGCGTACGGCGTCGATGTCCGTGAACTGAAGAAGGCCGGACCCGCCGGCATCATCTCGCTCATCCTCGGCATGGTCGTCTCCTTCATCGTCGGCGCGGCCGTCGCACTGGCCTTCGGCTACAACGACCCGGAGTCGCTCGCGACCATCGGCGCCGGCGCAGCGACCTACATCGTGGGACCGGTCACCGGTACCGCCGTGGGAGCGTCCTCCGAGGTCATCGCACTGTCTGTGGCGGTGGGACTGGTGAAGTCGATGCTCGCCATGATCGCCGCACCGCTCGTCGCACGCTGGATCGGACTGAACAACCCGAAATCGGCCATGACCTTCGGCGGCCTGCTCGGCACCACCTCCGGGGTCACCGGTGGTCTCGCCGCCGTCGACAAACGGCTGGTTCCCTACGGTGCGGTGACCTCCAGCCTCTACACCGGCCTCGGTTGCCTCCTCGGCCCCTCGGTCTTCTACTTCCTCTTCCGCGCCCTGTTCGGCTGACCGGCCCGGCCGGCTCAGCGCCATCCACAACGACAAGGACTATCCATGACAGACACCACCACACCCTGGGACACCGGCCGTAGAGACAAAGCGGACAGACTGGAGCAGGCAGCGGGCCTGGCCACCGGGAAAACCGTCCCAACCAGTTCGATCGTCGATCTCCTTCATGCTGTGACGAGACCCGGCGACCGTGTCGCCCTGGAAGGCAACAACCAGAAGCAGGCGGACTTCCTCTCCCGCGCGCTGGCGCAGGTCGACCCCGAACGCATCCACGACCTGCACATGCTGTTCTCCTCGATCGCCAGGCCGGAGCACCTCGACATCTTCGAGGACGGCATCGCACGCAAGGTCGACTTCGCGTTCTCCGGACCACAGTCCGCCCGCGTCGCCCAACTCGTCGACGACGGGACTCTCCAGGTGGGGGCGATCCACACCTACCTCGAGCTCTACTCACGGATGTACCTTGACCTGGCACCGAAGGTGGCCCTCGTCGCCGCCGTCTCCGCCGACCGCGACGGCAACCTGTACACCGGCCCGAACACCGAGGACACTCCGGCGATCACCGAGGCGACGGCCTTTCGTTCGGGCATCGTCATCGCCCAGGTCAACGAGATCGTCGACAAGGTCCCCCGGGTGGACGTGCCGGGTGACTGGGTGGACTTCATCGTCGAGGCCGACCGGCCGTTCGAGGTCGAACCCCTGTTCACTCGGGATCCACGGGATCTCACCGACGTCCATGTCCTCCTGGCGATGCTCACCATCAGAGGCGTCTACGAACGCCACCAGGTCACGTCACTGAACCACGGTGTGGGCCTGGACACCGCCGCCATCGAACTGCTGTTGCCGACCTACGGTGACCAGCTCGGCCTGAAAGGCAAGATCTGCACCCACTGGGCACTGAACCCGCACCCCAATCTCATCCCTGCGATCGAGAGCGGTTGGGTCGAACAGATCTCCGCCTTCGGTGGGGAAGTGGGGATGAGCCGATACGTCGCCGCACGCCCCGACATCTTCGCCACAGGCCCCGACGGCAGTCTGCGGTCCAACCGGATGGCGGCCCAGTCCGCCGGCCTGTACGCCACCGACATGTTCGTCGGCTCCACCCTCCAGGTGGATCCTGAAGGAAACTCCTCGACGGTCACTCAGGGACGGCTCGCCGGATTCGGCGGTGCCCCGAACCTCGGGGCGGACTCGCGGGGTCGCCGTCATTCCTCGCCCGCCTGGTTCGACCTCTCTGAGGGACGCGGCCAGCTCGGTGTCGAGCGTGGACGCAAACTGGTCGTCCAGATCGCGGAGACCTTCAACGCCGGTTCAGAACCGAAGTTCGTGGAACAACTCGATGCCGTGGCCGTCGGGGACAATGCCGGGATGGATCTGGCACCGGTCATGGTCTACGGCGACGATCTCACCCACCTCGTCTCCGAGGTCGGTGTCGGCTATCTCTACAAGACACAGAGCCTCGATGAACGCCGACGGGTGGTCTCCGCCCTCGCCGGGGTGACCCCACTGGGCCGACGGTCGACGCCCGAGGACGTCGACGCGCTGCGTCGCGACGGTCTCCTCGCGCTCCCCGCCGACATCGGCGTTCGCCCGGCCGAGGCGAACCGGAGTCTTCTGGCGGCACACTCCATCGATGAACTCGTCGACTGGTCCGGTGGACTGTACGATCCGCCCGCGAAGTTCAGGAGTTGGTGACGCCATGACAACTGCTCTCACGACAACACTGATGCAGTCGCCGGCGGTACGCGGCGACCTGTCTGCGCGCATCGCCTCCTCGGCAGTCGCCGCCCTGACGTCCGAAGTCCAGCTCCGCGGCAAACCTGGACTTGTCGGTCCTGACGGGGCACGCGGACACGCCGACATGGACTGCGCCCTCATGCGGCTGTCCGCGGACACCCTGTACCCCACGTTCCAGACGCTCGCCGATCACGGGGCACGGACCCCGGTCGGGCAGGAGTTGCGTGACATCCTCGGGCGGGTGGGGCGCCGTGGCGAGGAGGAGATGATGGCGGCCACCAGTGGTGTGAACACACACCGGGGCGCCATCTGGAACCTGGGGCTGATGGCGACCGCCACGGCGGGACTGCGGGCATCCGGCTCCGCGGTCACCGTCGGCACCGTGACCCGGCGGGCGGGCGAGATCGCCTCTCTGCAGGACAGCGCGGTGGACCTCGGTCAGCGGCCGGGTGCGCATGCCCGTCGGCGGTACCGGGTCGGCGGTGCCGTCTCTGAGGCGGCCGGCGGGTTCCCCCACGTCCGGGCCGTCGCGGAGGCCATCCACACGGCGGGCGACGAGGGGTTCACCCGGGATGACGCCCGTCTGATCGGCCTTCTCACATCCATGAGCACCCTGGACGACACCTGCATCCTCCACCGCGGCGGACGGGAGGCGCTGGGGATGGTCCACGACGCGTCCTACCGGATCCTGGAGGACACGTTCCGCACCGGAATCCTCGACCGACGCTCCCTCGTGGAGCTGGACGTCCGGATGACCGGACGTCGGCTCTCTCCCGGTGGTAGCGCTGACCTGCTTGCCTGTGCACTATTTCTGACGACGAAGGACAACTGACATGCAACTCATCACCGCTGACTACCCGGCGACGACTCCTGTGGACTCGGACGTCCACGTCGGGGTCGTCGGTTCCGGCGACCTGGAGATCCTGCTCTCGCCGCCGGCGTCGTCCGACGCCGTCACCGTGACGGTCAGGACCTCGGTGGACGGATTCGACACCACCTGGCGTGGCGTCCTCGACGCATTCTTCGGCCGGAACAACCTCGCCTGTGACGTGCAGATCAACGACTTCGGGGCAACGCCCGGGATGGTCTCGCTCCGACTGTCCCAGGCCTTCGAGATCGCTGCCACGCCGGATGACGAGGCGACCAGGGGCACCACCGGAATGCCCTTCACCGAACTCAACGCACGGCAGCGTGCGGGCATGCTCCTCGACGAGGGAACGTACCGGGAGATCCTCGGTCCCACCGACCGCGTCGAATCCGGCCATCTGGAACGTCAGGGCATCGTCCCCGCCGCAGACGACGGAGCGGTCATCGCACGGGGAACCATCGACGGCACCCCCGCAGCCATCGTGGCACTGGAGGGGAAGTTCCAGGGCGGCGGTATCGGAGAAGTCTCCGGTGCCAAGATCGCCGCCGTCCTCGAACGCGCGCTGATCGACGCGGAAAACGGACACCCGACCCAGGTCGTACTACTTCTGGAGACCGGTGGGATCCGCCTGCAGGAAGCCAACCTCGGACTCCTGGCCATCGCGGACATCCATGCGGGCATCGTCGCTCTGCAACGCTACGTCCCGGTCACCGCGGTGGTCGCTGGCATGGTCGGCTGTTTCGGCGGGATGGGGATCGCCGCCGGTCTCTGTGACCGCATCATCATGACCCGGGCGGGGCGGCTGGCACTCAACGGCCCGGAGGTCATCGAGACCGAGGCCGGCATCGAGGAGTTCAACTCCGCGGACCGGAGCACGGTCTGGGCTGTCACGGGTGGAGAACACCGTGTCTCCACCGGCCGGGCCGACGCACTTGTCGCAGACAATCCCGGTGCCGTCCGGAAAGCAGTGGTCAGCGGGTGGAACGCGCCACCTGACACCCACCGTGCCGACCGGGTCGGAGAACTCACCCGCGAACTTGCCGACACCGACGCAGAGAGGACCAAGTGATGAACAACCACCCCCAGTACGGAACCGTCTGGTTCACCGCCCTGGACACCACAGGGGCAGACACCACCGGCTCACTGCTGACCGGGCGCACGGTGCTGGACGACGGCACCACCGCCGCGCTCGTCGCCGTCGTTCCGGATCCGGACAGCAGATTCCCACGTGCCCGAAACGGTGAGGTCGGACTGCGGGAGTCTCTGGAGCTCGCAGAATGGGTGAGCGGTCTCGACGACCCCGACATGCCTCTCGTGATCGTGGTGGACGTCCCCAGCCAGGCCTACGGATTCATCGAGGAGAAGTTCGGGCTGAACACCACGATGGCCACCGCGGTCAATGCGCTGGCGCGTATCCGGCTCGCCGGGCGCCCGATCGTCAGCCTGGTCGTCGGCAAGGCCATTTCCGGAGCCTTCCTGTCCACCGGGATGCAGGCGAACCGGATCATCATGCTTGAGCACGACGACGTCCAGGTCCAGGTGATGGGAAAACAGGCGGCTGCACGGATCACCCGACGATCGGTGGAGGAGATGGAGGCGGCAGCCGAATCCGTTCCGGCCATGGCCTTCGACGGAGCGTCCTTCACCTCGCTCGGAGGAGTGTTCGCGTCACTTGCCCCGGGGAACCCCGCAGCACCGGACGCCGCCGACGTCGCCAGTGCCCGGGAGGTCCTCGGTCGGGCGCTGGCCGACATCCGGGACAGCGGGACGACGGACCTGAGGTGTCGTCTCACCTCCGACCAGGCGCTCCAGTCCCGGGCATTGTCGAGGAAAGTCCGCCAGGTGGTGAATGACCAGTGGTGACCGCGGTCGTCCACGACATCGTGGAACTCTCCTCCGACGCCGTCAACGAACTCTGCCGGCGTGCCTCGGGTCAGGGGCAACCGTGGGTCGTGGACAGTCTCGCCGCATCACCGTGGGCAGTGGTCCGTCGTACCAGGGCGGCGGAGGACGCACACCTGGCGGTCGGTGTGCGGGGAAGGTACCGCCATCGGCGGTGGGGTACCGAGGTTCCGGCCTCGGCCTGCCTCAGGGTGCTACGTCCGTCTGACCTTGTCGACCGGATCCCCTCCCGGGACCTGCCCGTCTTCCGGGCACTGGCGTTGGTGCGCTCGGCACCGATACCCGGAGACTGGGGGCCCGGGGGGAGCGTCGGCGCCGAACTCGCGTCCGGACACCCGGAAGCTACCCCGACGAGTGACCTCGACCTGGTGATCCGGGTCGACAGCATCCCTGACCCGTCCACGGCGCGGACGATGCAGGGCACGCTGGACCGGGTGAGGGAGCAGACCGGGGTCGAGATCGATGTGCTGGTCGAGACACCTGGAGGCGGAGTGAACCTGCAGGAACTGGCCACGGGATCCGACACGGCAGTTGCGCGGACCGCGGACGGCCCGGTCCCACTCGCTGATCTGCGGAGCCGGCGATGACGACGGTGATGCTGTTCGGTGGGCAGGGGAGCCAGCGCGCCGGGATGCTGCATCGATGGGCAGGTCTGTCCGAGGTCGTGGATCACGTGGCGGAGGCGTCGGACACACTCGGCGAGGACGTGTGGGAACTTGATTCGGAGGTGTCCCTCCGTGGGACCCGCGCCGTGCAGTTGTCCTTGCTGGTCCTGCACAGTGGGATCAGCGGCGCATTGCGGAACAGGGGGTTTCGGCCGGACATCGGAGCAGGGCATTCTCTGGGGGCCTGGAGCGCCGCAGTTGCCGCAGGCGTCCTGAGTTTCGGTGACGCGCTGCGGCTCGTCGATGTCCGAGCTTCGCGGATGGCGGCTGCGGCTTCTACCGGGTACGGCATGTCGGCGGTTGTCGGTCTGTCTGAGATGGCAGTCCGACGGCTGGTGGCGGAGATCGGTGAGGAGGCCTGGGTGTCGAATCTGAATACGCCGCTGCAGTGCACGGTGTCCGGGTCTGACACTGCATTGGACCAGTTGCAGCGGAGGGCAGCTGACGCAGGTGCGCAGCGGGTCATACGGCTCGACGTGGCGGTACCTGCGCACAGTCCGTTGATGACACCTGCAAGGAGAGCACTGGACGATGCGACGGGAGAGACTCCCGTTGACCGAGCGGATTTTCCACTGGTGGCGAACTGTTCGGGGCGTCTGTTGCGCCGCGGTCCAGCGATTCTGTCCGACCTTGTCGCGTCGACGGATCAACCGGTGCAGTGGTCCAGCGGGATGGCGGCTGTCGCAGAGCGAGGAGTGACCAGCTGGGTGCAGTGTGCTCCCGGGGAGTCTCTGCTGGGAATGCTCCGCGACATCGACGGTCAGTTCCGGTGTTGGTCAGTCGATAGTGTCGGGATCGACGAGGCCGTCGCCCGTTGGAGGGTGACGGAGGGTCATTGAGGGTGGCCGGTACTTTCTTACTCGCGATTCATGTCCACCCACACCAGTGGGGGACATGTCTCGTGGTGGTCAATTCAGTTTCACGCAGCGCCGGCTCACCTCGGTCAACAGTGCTGGCCCCGATGTCGAATCATCGCCCTCCCAGGTAGGAAATTCGGCTGAACCCCTACCTGGGAGGGCGATGATTCGACATCGGGACGGTCCACACTCGATCAGTGATCTCGCCCGCCCGTGAACCTGCGACCAACGTCCCAACAATTGGCACGTCCACCACCCACCATCTGTCACGTCCGGTCTCCATCATTTGCGTCGCGCGCCCGCCCGTCCACTCGTAGTTTCGAGGGCAGAAGGGGTGCGCACCGCGCCCCGGGAAGGACGGAGAACCACGATGACAGACACCGTCGATCCACCGCTGGCAGGCGTCCGGGTCCTCGACCTCGCTGACGGCGAGTTCCAGATGGTCGGCCGGTACCTCGCCGACCTCGGGGCAGACGTCCTGCGGGTCGAACCGCCCGGAGGCTCCGTGGACCGCAACGAGGGCGTGCTGTCCGGCGACACCAGCCTGAGCTTCGAGATCGCCAACGCGACCAAACGCTTCATCACCGTCGATCCTGCCAGCACCCGGGCGCAGGCCGACCTCGACGCCCTCATCGCCGGCGCAGATATCGTCCTGGTCAACCGGCTGTCGGAGTACGTCACCGGCCACCTCGTCGACCCTGCAGCCCTCGCCGACAACCATCCGGAGAAGGTCGTCACCGTCCTCAGTGACTTCGGTGAACAGAGCTCCAAGAAGAACTGGACGTCCACCCCGGACGTGCAGTTCGCGCTGTCGACGATCCTGTCCCGCTCCGGGCTGCCGGACCGGGAGGAGCCGTTGCTGCCGCCGTCCTTCCTCGTCGCCGGGGCCGTCGCGCCGCAGGCGGCGTGGATGACCATCACCGCCTACTACACCGCGCGGCGCACCGGCGCCGGTGACCTCATCGACTTCTCCACCCTGGACGCACTGGCCCACATCTTCGACCCACCGATGGGAATGCAGGGGTCGGGGCGCACGGGCATCGACCCCTTCGATGTCCCGCACGGGCGCCCCGACGCCCGTGCCCTGTACCCGATCTTTCCCACCGCCGACGGGACGGTGCGCATCTGTGTCCTGTCCCCACGCCAGTGGCAGGCGATGCTGACCTGGCTCGGCCACCCGGACGAGTTCAACGCACCCGAGTACAACAGCCCGGCCTACCGTGTGAAGGAGAAGGACAGGATCTTCGCCCACTACCGCGCCCTCTTCGCCGGCATGACCACCGAGGAGGCCGTCCGGCAGGGCGAGGAGCTCCGCGTGCCGGTGACATCCATCGACGAGCTCTCGGACGTCGTCGATGAACCCGCCTTCCGCGCCAACGGCAGTTTCAGTGACCTCGCCCTCGCCGACGGCCGTGTCGCCACCGTGCCGACCGGGGTGTACACCATCGACGGGGTACGGACGGGGATCACCGACACCGCAGGAGACCGCATCGGCACCGATCCGCAGGACGACCCCTGGCTCGCCGCCCCGGTCACCGGCCCGATCCAGGACGGGCACGCTCCTGCAGTGGACAAGCAGGACCGGCACCTCCCGTTCGCCGGCCTGCGCGTCCTGGACTTCGGGGTGATTGTCATGGGTGCGGAAACCGGACGCCTGCTCGCCGACTACGGCGCCGACGTCATCAAGATTGAATCCACCAGCTTCCCCGACGGATGCCGACAGATGTCGCCCGGCGTGGAGATGACCAAGAGTTTCGCCTGGGGCCACCGCAACAAGCGCAGCCTCGGGCTCGACCTCACCACCGAGGACGGTAAGAACCTCCTCCGTAGCCTCGTCGCGGAGGCGGACGTGGTGCTCACCAACTTCAAACCCGGCACACTCGAGCGCCTCGGGTTCGGCCACGACACCCTGCAGGAGATCAACCCGGGGATCGTCCTGTCGGAGTCCTCCGCCTACGGCGACACCGGCCCCTGGTCGACGAAGATGGGTTACGGGCCGCTGGTCCGCGCAGCGTCCGGGCTGTCGGCGCTGTGGTGTTACCCGGGCGACGCCGACGGCTACAGCGACACCATCACGATATACCCGGACCATGTGGTCGGACGGCTCAACGCCATCGCCGTGGTCGCGTTGCTGCTGCGTCGTGCGCGCACCGGGCGGGGTGGGGTGGTCACCACCGCGCAGGTCGACGCGATCTTCGCCGCGATGGGCGGCCACCTCGCCGCGGAGTCCCTGGAACCGGGGTCCGGTCTCGCCGCGCTGAGTGCCCCGCAGGACGCCCCGCGCGGGCTCTTCCCCGCGGCAGGGGACGACGAGTGGATCGTCGTCGACGGCCACGGTGACCAGCGCTTTGCCGCGCTGGCCGGCGCCATCGGCCACCCGGAATGGATCAGTGATGATCGTTTCGCCACGCTAACTGGACGACTCGCCCATAATGAGGAACTGGAGGGCGCACTCCGAGAATGGACGTCCTCGCGCACAGCGATCACCGCGGAACGCCAACTGCAGGACGCCGGCGTCCCTGCCGGGCACATGATGCGCTTCGCCGACATCGGGCACGACCACGACTTCTCGGAGAGGGGGCTGCTGACCACCATGACCCAGCCCCAGTTCACCGAGCCGTTCCCCACACTCGCCTCCGAAGGACGCAGCCTCCGACTCGGGGACGCCCGGCTGCAGCCGGCACCCCTGCAGGGCGAGCACACCCGCGAGGTCATCCGGGACGTCCTGGGCCTCGACGAGGGCACGATCGACGCCCTCGTCACCCGCGGTGTCCTCGAACTGCACCCGTCAGACACACCCACCACCACAGGAGCACCACAGTGACTGAATCCTCTGACCCTGTCCTCGTCGAACAACGCGGACACACCCTGCTCGTCACCCTCAACCGTCCCAAAGCACGCAATGCGGTGAACCGGGATCTCGCCCTCGCCCTCGGCGCAGCACTGGAACAGGCCGAACACAGCGACAGCGTGCGCACCGTCGTGGTCACCGGTGCCGGTGGCAAGGCGTTCTGCGCCGGCGCCGACCTCAAGGCCGCAGCCGCCGGAGAACTCGGCATGACTGAGGAACCGTTGAAGAGCTGGGGTTTCGCCGGCTTCGTGAAGCACTGGATCTCCAAGCCCGTCATCGCCGCGGTCAACGGCTTCGCGCTCGGCGGCGGCACCGAGATCACCCTGGCCAGCGACCTTGCCGTCGCCGCCGACACCGCCACCTTCGGTCTGCCGGAAGTCACCCGCGGCATCATGGCCGCCGCAGGCGGGGCCTTCCGCCTGCCCCGTCAGATCCCGCTGAAGGTGGCGATGGAGACCATGCTCACCGCTGAGCCGATTCCCGCCGCGCGTGCCTATGAACTGGGCATGGTCAACCGTGTCGTCCCGCAGGACCAGGTCGTCGACGCCGCCCTGGAGCTGGCGGAGAAGATCAACCGCAATGCACCGCTGTCGGTCCAGGCCACCAAACGCGTCGCCCACGGCATCACCGACGGCGCCGTCGACGCGGAAGCCGACGACTGGTCACGCAACAACACCGAAAGTGCTGCCCTGATCAGCAGCGACGACGCACGGGAAGGCATGACCGCCTTCGCGCAGAAGCGCGCCCCGGAATGGAAGGCGAAGTAAATGACAGACGCACGTGACCCCCGTACCCCCGTCCTCGTGGGTGTCGGACAGTCCGCTGACCCGGTCACCGCCGACGACTATCACCGTTGGTCGGCCGCCGACCTCGCCGGGGAAGCGTCCCGCAGGGCGGTGCAGGACGCCGGCCTCGACCCTGCCGTCGCCGCCGTCATCGACACCATCGCCGTCATCCGGCAGTTCGAGATCTCCACGCCCGGGGCGGTCGCGCCGCTGGGGAAGTCGGACAACATCGCCCGGTCCATCGCCGCACGGATCGGCGCGGACCCACGTCGTGCCGTCCTCGAGGCCGTCGGTGGTCAGGGGCCGCAGCACCTGGTCACCGAGTTCAGCCGGTCCATCGCTGAGGGAGACGCCGATGTGGTGCTCCTGGCCGGTTCCGAGGCGATCTCCACCGCGCGTGCGTTGGCAGGACGCGACGATGCCCTGGATTTCACCGAGACCGTCGGCGGGCAGCTGGAGGACCGGGGCATGCAGGTCGATGACCTCCACGTGCCCTACGAGGTCCGGCACGGTCTGCTCGGCGCTCCGCCGGAGTACGCGGTCTTCGAGAATGCCCGACGCCGGCGTCTCGGGATGAACCGCGAGGACTACGCGACGGCGATGGGGGAGTTGTTCGCACCCTTCACCCAGGTCGCCGCGTCCAACCCGTACGCCGCCGCCCCGACGGAGCGGACGGCGGAGGAGCTCGCGACCGTCACCGAGCGCAACCGTCTCATCGCCGACCCCTACCCGCGGTTCATGGTGGCCCGTGACCAGGTCAACCAGGGTGCGGCAGTCCTGCTGACCTCGGTCGGAAAAGCACGGGAGCTCGGGATCCCCGAGGACCGGTGGGTCTTCCTGCACGGCTACAGCGACCTGACCGAACGCACCGTGACCGAACGTGCGGACCTGTCGGTGTCCCCGGCGTCGGTGCTCTCGGCGCGGACCGCGATCGAGCGCGCCGGGATCGGTGCCGACGACCTGGCGTTCCTGGACCTGTACAGCTGCTTCCCGATCCCGGTGTTCAACATCTGCGATGCTCTGGGGGTCGCGCCGGACGACCCGCGGGGGCTCACCCTCACCGGCGGGCTGCCGTTCTTCGGCGGAGCCGGCAACAACTACTCGATGCACGCCATCGCCGAGATGGTCGACCGGCTGCGGAAAAATCCGGGCACCTTCGGCTTCGTCGGAGCCAACGGCGGGTGGATGACGAAGTACTCCTCCGGGGTGTACTCCACCACACCGGTCGAGTTCACCGACTGGGACGACCGTCCGTTGCAGCAGGAGTTGGACGCCGTGCCAGCCCCGGACATCGTGGAGCACTACTCCGGCCCGGCGACGGTCGAGTCCTACACCGTCACCACGGACCTCAACCGCGACTGGATCGGCATCGTCGTGGGCCGCACCCCCGACAACGCCCGGGTCCTCGCGGTCAGCGAGCCCCGAAGCCCCGGAGGTCCCGGCGACGCAGCATCCGACGAGGTCATCGAACTGCTGAGTTCGGACGCGGTCTTCGGCGCGACGCTGGAGATCGAGCAGGACGGCGAGCGCAACATTATCCGCGGCATCGCACGCGACACGACCGCCACCACAGAGGAGTCACAGGCATGAGCGGTATCTACGACGAGACAGCGTCCTGGATCAGGGACAACTGGACCGGTACCGACGGCCCCACCTGGCGTAATGCGATCGTCGACGCCGGTTACGGGGTGCCGTCCTGGGCGCCGGAGAACTTCGGACGCGACTACACCCGTGACCAGGCCCGCGAAGTGCTCCGGGCCTTCGACGACGCAGGTGCCCCCGGTGGAGCGAGGGACGTGGCGCCGTTCTCCGAGGTCTCCTGGCTGCTGCTGCCCGGAGCAGCGCTGACCGACTACGGCACGGCTGAACAGAAGGAACGGTTGCTGCGTCCGATGATCACCCGCGAGTGGGACCTGGGCTGTCTGCTCTACTCCGAGCCCGGTGCCGGTTCGGACCTCGCCAGCATCCAGACGAAGGCGGAGCTGTCCGACGACGGCGAGAACTACATCATCAACGGCCAGAAGGTGTGGACCACCAACGGCCACCGCGCCACCTTCGCCATCCTCATCGCCCGGACGGACTGGGACGTGCCGAAACATGCCGGGATCAGCCTGTTCATCTTCCCCATGCAGCAGGACGGGGTCGAGGTCGTGCCCATCCGGCAGATGACCGGCGACTCCGAGTTCAACGAGGTCTTCCTCACCGACGCCGTCGTCCCGGCGGCGAACCTCATCGGTGGTGAGGGAAACGGCTGGAAGGTCTTGCAGTCCGCGCTCGGCGCCGAGCGCAGGGGTATGGGCGAGATGGCCCAGGTCGGGCGGGACACCGCGGAGTCCGGTGCACGTTCCTCGCTGTTCACCCGCAGCGACGACCTCGTTGATGCGGCCCGCACCGCCGACAGGTTGGACGATCCGGTGATCATCGACGAACTGATGAAGATCCACACCTGGCGGCTGACCAACGACTGGACCCAGGCCCGGGCGAAGATGGAGAACCGGTCACGAGGCGGGTCGCCGTTGGCGTCCCTCGGCAAGCTGGCGAACTCCCGGATCCTCCACGGGGCATCCGACCTGGAGTTTCGGCTGCTCGGAACCCGGGGCCTGCAGTACGACAAGGATGCGACGGCCGGTGACCCCGTCGCCTACCGGACGTCCTACGACCTCATGATGGGCTTCTTCAACTCCGTCGGTGGCGGCACCGACCAGATCCAACGCAACATCATCAGCGAGCGGGTCCTCGGCCTGCCTCGAGGCGCACAACCGGACAAGGGGGTGCCGTTCCGCGACGTCCGCAAGGCCGTGAACCGCAGTCTCAGTGGAGACAAGACCGGCGACCAGTCCGGCGAGAAGTAGAACGGGAGATCAACGACATGTTTGCACCACGTACTGAGGAGCAGGACGAGTTCCAGACAGTGGTCCGGGACTTCTTCGTCACCGTCTCGTCGGAATCCCAGGTCCGCCAGGCCATGGAGACCGACACCGGATACGACCCGCAGGTCTGGGACCGGATGGCCAGGGAACTGCAGTTGCAGGGCATCGCCGTTCCCGAGGAGTTCGGCGGGCAGGGCTTCGGGTGGACCGAACTCGGCATCGTGCTGGAGGAGGCCGGCGCGGCGCTGTTGTGCGCACCGTACCTCGCCACGGTCGTCCTTGCCGGTATGAGCGTCCTGGAATGCGGGGACGCTGCGGCACAGCAGGAGTTCCTGCCGGGCATCGCGGACGGCTCGCTGGTCGGGACGCTCGCTTTCCCCGGCGAGAACCGACGGTGGGACGAATCCGGTGTCACGGTTACCGCACAGAAGTCCGGCGACGACTGGACCGTGTCGGGCACCTGCCCGGAGGTCGTCGACGGACAGAACGCCGGAGTCTTCATCGTCCCGGCCCGCACCGGTCAGGAGCCCGGGGACGGCATCTCGCTGTTCACCGTGCGCGTCGGTGACGGTGTCACGACGCAGGGGCTCGCCACCCTCGACCCCACCCGGCGCATCGCCCACGTGAGCTTCGAGCAGGCACAGGCCACTCCCTTGGGAGACGACGAGGGGTGGGACCAGGTGTCCCGGATACTGGACCTCGCGTCGGTGGGACTGGCGGCCGAACAGGTCGGCGTCGCCCGCCGGGCACTGGAGGACGCCGTGGCGTACATGAAGGAAAGGGTGCAGTTCGGGCAGGCGATCGGGGAGTTCCAGGCGCTGAAGCACATGGCGGCGGACGTGTTGGTGGATGTCGAATCCGCGGCGTCGGCGTCCCGCTACGCGCTGTGGGCCGCGCAGGACGCGCCGGAGGAACTGGCGGCGTCCGCTTCCCTCGCCGCCGGTATCTGCACTGATGTAGCGGTGACGGCGACCCACCAGAACATCCAGTTCCACGGCGGGATGGGGTTCACCTGGGAGGCGAGCCCGCACCTGTATCTCAAGCGGGCACGGGCCGACCAGGTGTTGTTCGGCGACGCCCAGTTCCACCGGGCGAACCTCGCCCGGCGCATCGGCGCGGGCTCACCTCCGGAAGCGGTCCGTTAGCGCGGCCACCACGCGGTCGATCTCCTCGCGTCGGGCGGTCGCCCCGGAGCGCCAGACGACACCGATCTCGAAGCACGGTTGCTCGTCCGCGACCGGCAGCATCACCACTTTGCCGTCGGCGCCGCGCACGTGACCCAGTGAGTGTCCCCGCGCTCCGATACTGACTTCGTGGGTCCGGGGGAGGCGGGACGTGAGCACGGCGTAGTCGCTGAAACCGACTTCGGTGATGTCGGTGACTCCGGCCCGGGTGAACCAGTCGCGTACGTTGTCGCCTGAGGTCGGCTGCATCTGGGAGAAGGGGAGTGTCACGATCTTCCGGTCGCGGAGCGCCGTCAGCGGGACCGGACCGGTTTCTGCCACGGCGACGAGGGGGTCGTCGGTGGCGACCATGAGGTCGAAGGCGTAGCGGCCGAGAACCAGTGAGCTGATGTCGGGCAGGTTGACGGGTAGATGGACCAGGGCCATGTCGATCTCCCCGAACTGAAGTTTGTCCAGGAGCTCCAGGGAGACCTCGGACGCAGTGTCCTCCGGTGTGATGCCGGAGAGGCCGACAGCGGTGCGGAAGGCATCGGCGTAGGAGTCAGGGACCCAGGGGGTCGCCCCGTAGCGCAACGTGCGTTCGATGCCGCTGGCCTTGTCCTCGAAAACCTGGGAGAGCTGCAGGATACTCACCGCGGTGCCCAACAGTGTGCGTCCGTGCTCGGTGAGCTGCATGTCATGGTGTGCGCGATGGAACAACGGGCCGGTGCGGTGTTCGAGCGTGCGCAGCGTGCGGCTCACGGGGGAGGAGGTCAACCCCAGGTTGTCCGCCGCTCGGGCGATGTTGCGGGTGCGGGAGACTTCCACGAACACCTCGAGCTGGTGAAGGTCGATGTTCATCCGTGGGGTGTCCTCCTCGCGTCTGGCCGTGGCGGGTCTGCCGCTCCGGCTACTGTCGCAGAGTGTACAACCTACTTAAACGCTTCTCCTGTTTATTTCGACAGGGAGTGGTTACCCTGCGTTGATCCGAATACTCTCCTTTGTATGGCCGAGGACGAAACTGTGAATAGCTCCGGGTGCGGGTATCACGGAGCCCTGCCCGCGACGCTGAAGGACGGCATTGAACCGGTGCTGGACGAGGGCGGTGTGGAGCAGGGGGACCTGCTTGGGTTCTGGCGTTGGGCCTACTCACAGACGCTCGACAACACATTGCGCGGGGTCTTGGCTGAGTACATCGTGGGCCTGGCGCTCGGGATCGTCGACGATGGGGTCCGGACCGAGTGGGATGCGTTCGACCTGGTCTCCCTGGAAGGGGTCAGGGTAGAAGTGAAGTCGTCGGCTCATTTGCAGAGCTGGGCGCAGTCGAGACCCAGTCCGTTGACTTTCAGTGTTCCGCAGACGAACGCATGGAGTCATGATGCCGGTGGTTGGGGCACTGACAGGCTTCGGCAGTCCCAGGTGTATGTGTTCTGTGCGTTCACTGCTCTGGACCCGGCCGTCGCGGATCCTCTGGACACCCGTCAGTGGGAGTTCTACGTGGCGTCCACGGCGAGGATCGATGTGGCGTTGGGGAAGCAGAAGAGTATCTCGTTGTCCGAACTGAAGCGCAGGGTTCAGCCAGTCCACACAGTTTTTACGGAGCTTGCGCAGGTCGTGCGAGAGGAGGCTGCATGGATCCCGGACATATGAGCCCGCACTGAGGTGTCTGCCGGTACTCCGGCGGGCGGGTGTTTGGGGGAGTCCTCGGTCCGAATCACCAGGCTGGCCGTTGCGTGCCCGTCGGCACGGGGTCGAAACCCGTCCCGCATATGGTACTGCAGTGTACTAATTTTACGGGCAGTTTTCGCCGTGTGCCTGGGGTAAATGCACGTCACGACGCATATCTCGCTGAAGAATATAGTATCGTGATTGACTATATCGTGTGATGTGCATTACGTTTAGAGGGTGAAATACCAGCAGTGGAGGTGTCGGACCTCCCACGGACCCGCAGGAGGGCTTCACCTATGACTACGACCAACATGACAACGACTCCCCGGTGCCCTTACCATTCGGGCTCTGCGTCGAAGGACTTCGACCCCTTCGAGATGGACTACCAGCTGAACCCCGGCGAAGCGTGCGCGTGGGCCAGAGAGAACGAACCGATCTTCTACTCGGAGAAGCTCGGGTACTGGGTAGTCACACGGTTCGACGATGTTCAGGAGGTTTTCCGCGACCAATCCACCTACTCAGCGTCCGTCGCACTGGAGAAGCTGACCCCGGCCACTCCCGAGGCGCAGGCGATCCTGGAAGCAAAAGGCTACGGGATGCGTCGGACACTGGTGAACGAGGACGAACCAGCGCACACTGCACGACGTCGGGCCTTGGCTGGGCCCTTCGACGTCGCCCATCTCAAGGGCGAGGAGGCGATGGTCCGCGAACTTGTCAGTGACTACATCGACAGGTTCGCCGACGAGGGACGCGCCGACCTGGTCAACAATCTTCTGTGGGAGGTCCCGCTGACCGTGGCCTTCCACTTCCTCGGGGTGCCGGAACATGACATGGACATGTTGCGTCGGTACTCGGTGGCACACACGGTGAATACCTGGGGACGGCCGAGTCCCGAACAGCAGAAGGACATCGCCGAGAATGTCGGAAACTTCTGGAATCTTGCCGGTGACATCCTGGCTGAACTACGGGAGACCCCCGAAGCACCAGGGTGGATGCCGTACAGTATCCGCGCTCAGAAGGAACAACCCGAGGTCGTGACGGACTCCTATCTTCACTCCATCATGATGGCGGGAATCGTCGCGGCCCACGAGACCACCGCTCACTCGGCGTCCAACGCCATCAAGCTCCTGCTGGAGAACCGTCCGGTGTGGGACGAGCTCGTCCAGAAACCAGAGTTGATTCCCAATGCGATTGAGGAATGCCTCCGACTCAGCGGCGGTGTTGCTGCCTGGAGAAGAATCACCACGAAACCAACAGTGTTGGGCGGGCAGAGTTTGGATGAGGGGGAGCGGTTGCTCATCGTCTCAGCGGCGGCGAATCGTGACCCCCGGCATTTCAGCGATCCGGATACCATCGACCTCTACCGGGACAACTCCACTGATCATCTCACCTTCGGGTTCGGCAGCCATCAGTGTCTCGGGAAGAACCTGGCCCGCCTGGAGCTTCAGGTGATTCTCCAGGAACTTACCAGGAGATTCCCCTCCATGAGATTGGTGGATCAGGAGTTTGAGTTTGTGCCGAATACCTCCTTCCGCGGGCCTGAGCACCTGTGGGTCGAATGGGAAGCGGACACCGGGAAGGAGGACACGACCGGGGCACCTTCGGAGTTTCCGGACATTGTCTTCAACGGGCCCAGCAAGGAGCTGCGGACCCGGACCATGTTCGTCAAGGAGGTACGGCAGCTCACCGCGCACATCGTCGGCCTCAGCCTGGTCCCAGACGGCGGCGTGCTTCCCAGCTGGCAACCCGGGGCCCATGTCGAGATCGACGCCGGGGATGTCAGCCGGCGTTATTCACTGTGTGGGAGTTCCTCCGAAGCCTGGGAGATAGCGGTCGCCCTTGAACCGGACGGGCGCGGTGGTTCGCGGTGGATCCACGAGAATGTCGCTGAAGGGGCGACCGTTCGCATCCGTGGCCCCCGGCAGAACTTTTCGGTCGACGTTGACGTGAACCGCCGGATTCTGATTGCCGGTGGTATCGGTATCACCCCGATTCTTGCGCTTGCCGATGATGCGAAGTCCCGGGGGATCGACTACACCATCCACTATTGTGGACCGACCAGGGAGAAGCTTGCTTACCTCGATCGACTCCGCGCCGACCACGGGGAGCATCTTGTTCTCCACGTTTCCGATGAAGGAACCAGACTGCACCTTCCGGGGATCGTCGAGGAGTTCCGTGAGGGAACGCAGGTGTGCACCTGCGGCCCGGACCGCCTGACGGCCGCGGTGCTGGATGTCTTCTCCTCATGGCCGGAGGGAACTGTCACCCGGGAATCATTCCAGTCAACCTCCTCGGTGGACGTCTCTTTGAACGAACCGTTCGAGGTGACGATCAACTCCTCCGCCAAGGTGCTGACAGTGCCGAAGGAACAAACACTTCTTGAGGTACTCGAGACGACCGGTTTTGATGTCGACGCAGACTGTCGTGAAGGACTCTGTGGGACATGCGTCCTGGGGGTGGTGGGTGCAGATCCGGACGACATCGACCACCGTGATGACGTTCTCTCCGCGCGGGAGAAGCAGTCGGGTGCGGTCATCATGCCGTGTGTGTCACGGTCATGTGCGGGGAAGCCGCTGACTCTCGACCTGTGACGACCGGGGCGTCGCGTCACCGCTGTCCGGACAGGAGTTTCTCCAGGAGCAGGACGAGGATCTGTTGTTCGGTGGTTGTCAGCGGTGCCGCCCACTGCGCCAGTTTGTCCTGCTGTTCCCGGAGCATGTTCTCGATGAGTTCAGCGCCCTCCCCCGTCATAGCAAGTATCACCGAACGTCCGTCAGACTCTGACGGACGTTTTGTGATGAGAGACCTCTCCTCCAACGCATTCGCCAACGACGATACCGTTGCGCGGCGCAGGTAGGTCAGTTCCGCAGTACGGTGTGGTTCGAGCTCCCCGGCTACCCAGAGTACGAAGAGAAGCTTGAACCCCTGCCACGTCAAACCGTACTTCTTGTGGACCTGAGACTCCAGGGTGTTCTTGACGACCTCGGAAGACCTGTTGAGAGCCAGGAGCATTCTGGTCGAGGGCATGTCGCGCTCGTCGAGCTTCTGCCGTGCCCGGTCCATGAAGGACCAGTACTCGGGGCCGGTCGTGAAACTCTCTCGGGGCATAGGGGTGATTCTAGCGGCGGAAACGACGAGAAACCCACGCGGGTGAACCGGGCGGGTCTGACGTCGCAGTGGGAGGATCTCGCTGACGGGAGTCGGGGTCAGATGGTGGGGAACACTGCACCGAGCCCCATCACCACGAGAACGCCGATCAGCGGGGGAACGATAGTGACCATGCCGACATCCTTGTAGGACTGGCGGTGAGTGAGCCCGCAGA
Source organism: Corynebacterium sp. USCH3 (assembly GCF_037619475.1). Lineage (NCBI taxonomy): Bacteria > Bacillati > Actinomycetota > Actinomycetes > Mycobacteriales > Corynebacteriaceae > Corynebacterium > Corynebacterium sp. USCH3. Next base: position 386,383 of record NZ_JAQPZT010000002.1, on the reverse strand, counting down.
CCAGGAGTAGCGTCACGATGGCACCGTTGTGGGGGAGAGAGTCGAAACTGACCGAGGCCATGGCGATTACCCGGTGGAGGAGCTCCAGGCTGATGCCTTGGTCGGTTGCCATTTGTGCCAGCTGGTCGCCGAATGTCTCGAGAGTGATGGTGAGTCCGCCGGACGAGGAACCGGTCAGCCCGGAGATCACGGCAGTGGCGACAGCGCCGATCACGACCGGGTTGTTGCTGACGTCGAAGATGCTGTTCTGCAGCGCCGCGAAGACCGCCAGTGAGGCGATGACCGCACCGAAGCCTACCTCCGATGCCGTGGTGAAGGCAGGAACGACGGCATTCTTCGCACCGTCGGAGAGCCCCTTGACGTAGGTCGAGAACATGCCGGGTTTCATCAGGAAGATCACCAGGATGGCAGTAGCCATCGCAATGACGACCGACCACGTGCCCATCACGGCACCGATGTCGGTGTTTCCGAACTTGTCCTCCGCCAGGTAGTCGAAGTCCATCCTCTTCGACAGCACATATACGAACAGAAGATTCATCCCGACGACGATGAGGATCGGGAGGAGTCCGCGGAGACCAAGCAACGTCGTCTTCCGGTCAGGCCACCGGGACGATGACTCGGTGGACGTCCGCACAGGAATCGGGGTCGGTTCCTGATGCTCGGGTTCCTCGTAGACCTCCCCCGCGGCGACGAGCTTCCGGGTGCGGTACCCCAACCACGCCATGCCCAGGGCGAAGGTGACGATGGCGCCGATGATGCCGAAGGCGGGCGCAGCGTACGTCGTGGTCCCGAAGTACCTTGTTGGAATTGCATTGTGAATCTGGGGGCTGCCGGGGAGAGCTGCAGTAGCGAAGGTGAAGATACCGAGTGCGATCGCGGCGGGCATCAGCCGGCGGGGGATATTCGCTTCTCTGAACAAGGAGTTGGCGACTGGGACGATCGTGAATGCGATGACCCAGGCCGAGATTCCGCCATAGGTGAGCAGTGCCGTGGCTATCGCCGTGGCAAGAATCGCCTTCTTTGCACCGACCAACCTCGAGATCCACCGTGCCAGATGGTCGGCGTATCCCGACGCCGACATCAGTGTTCCGAAAATCGCTCCGACGAGGAAAAGTGGGAAGAAGTTGACGATGAAGTTGCCGGCGGCCGGCATGAAGATCTGTGTGTAGGACGCCATCAGCGGAGCGCCGGAGAACAGCACACCGATCAAGGCAGCGATCGGTGCGGCGACGATGACGGAGTGGCCACGGTAGGCCAACACGATAAGGACGAGCAACGCCAGAATGACGCCGATTGATGCAAGAACCATGGGGGTCCCTTCTGCAGGGGAGGAGGCGGGGCCCTCGCCCGAAAGTTGGGCAGGGGAACGTATCGCCGGATGTTATCCACCTCACAGAAACAAGTCAAGATGTGAACTAGTTTACCGGTGTAGGTAGACGCCTCCGTGATGGTTGTTCCGATGGCGGAGGGGGTCAGCGGCGCTGGCGCGCTTCGCCCGCGGCGGTGCCGCTAAGCAGTTTGTCCATGAGGATCAGGAGGATCGACCGTTCTTCCCGGGTCAGTGCATCTGCCCAGCGGGTCTCCTGGACGTTCTGTCGTTCGTAGAGGGTCCTGGCTTCCTCGACGCCACGCTCGGTGAGGTGGAGCAGGTGGCTCCGCCCATCCTCGGGGGCCGGGATCTTTGTGAGAAGACCTTCATCGGTCATCTTCGCCGTCAGGCCGGACACGGCGGCTCTGCTGGTTCCGGTGAGGGTGGCGGCTTCGGACGGGTACATGTCGCCGGCGAGCCACAGTGTGTAAAGGAGCTGGTAACCGGCCCAGCTACGCCCTGCGGGCCGGTGGATCGTTGACTCCATCGTGTTGCTGAACGTCGTCGCCCCTCGGACGAGTGCGAGGATCACGGCTGTCGCAGCATGATCTGAGTCGGGTGATTCGACTGCGAGTCGACTACGGACGTGCTCGACGAAGTTCCAGTAGTCCAGCCCGCCGTCGTACCGCGGTCGAGACGTTGGCGTCGTCGGCGCAGCCTGGTCCGTCGGGTGCGGAGCCTCGGAGGGGTTATCTCGTGACCTGTCGTTGTCGTGGTCGACCATGGTCACCACAGTATCGCGATCGCGGTACGCCCTCTCCGGGGAACTGTCTGCCGTGACGGCGGTAACGGGCGCTTGATTCACGGGCGGTGGCTTCTCCGAAAGAAAGTACTTCACAACTTAATCAATATGGTGTACGTTTGCTGTCACAGTCATTTCCTAAGGAGGACAACATGGCTTACTACCGACAGCTCGGGAGCCTCCCGAAGCACCGCCACACCGCACTGCGGAATGACAAGGGCGACCTGGTCTACGAAGAGCTCATGGGAGAGGAGGGGTTCTCCTCCGATTCATCGTTGCTCTACCACACCGGTATCCCCTCGGCGATGGTTGACGCGCGTAGCTGGGACCTCCCCGATCACACCTTGACCCCCAACGACCCGTTGGTCCCTTTGCACCTGAAGTTGCATGACCTCGACGGTGCAGCCAACGGAACCGGACTGGACGCCGTCCGCGGTCGTCGACTGGTGATGGGCAACTCCGATGTCCGCTTGAGCTATGCGCACGTTAACACCACCTCACCGCTGTACAAGAGCGGCCTGGGGGATGAACTCGTCTACGTCGAGCGTGGCTCCGCCCTGGTGGAGACCCAGTTCGGACCGTTGGAGGTTGCGGAAGGCGACTACATCAACATTCCCCGCGCCACGATCCACCGCTGGGTGCTGCGCGACGGCGAGGACGCGCGCCTGTACTTCATCGAGGCGAACAGCCATATCGGTCCACCCCGGAACTTCCTGTCCCGGCACGGGCAGCTCCTCGAACACGCGCCGTACTGTGAGCGCGATCTGCGCGGTCCTGAGAAACTCCAGCTGGCGGAGGAACCCGAGGGCGACGTGGAGCTCTACATCAAGCACCGCGGTAGTGGTCCGTCCGGGATCAGCGGTTCCATCCACGTTCTGCCGACGCATCCCTTTGACGTCATCGGGTGGGACGGTTGTCTTTACCCGTGGGTGTTCAATGTCAACGACTACATGCCGTTGACCGGTAAGGTCCACCAGCCGCCGCCCTCCCACCAGGTGTTCGAGGGGCACAACTTCGTGGTGTGCAACTTCGTCCCGCGCAAGGTCGACTACGCCGAGAACGCGATTCCCGTGCCCTACTATCACTCCAACGTCGACTCCGATGAGGTCATGTTCTACGTGGACGGCGACTATGAGGCACGGAAAGGGTCCGGCATTGCCAGTGGCTCAATCACCCTGCATCCCGGTGGGCACCCGCACGGGCCCCAGCCCGGTGCCACCGAGACATCCATCGGCAAGGAGTACTTCGACGAACTTGCCGTCATGGTCGACACCTTCCAGCCACTGTCACTGGGCGAAGCTGGCGTCGCAGTCGACGACCACAAGTATGCCTCGTCCTGGACCGGCGGACGTTGGCTCGGGGAGCGATGAGAGTGTTCGAGAACTTCATCGACGACGCCGCCGTCTTCCCGCCGGGGCTGGCGTCCCTGCCGGACGCGGTGTACAAACACCTGGAGAACCAGAGGTTGTCGGCGGCCCGTTTCACGGGACCGCTCGTCCTGCCTCTGAAAGACGTTGCTGAAGCGTCGCGGCTTGCCGAAGGCGTGCCCTTCGACGTGTCGGTCGTTGTGCCCGCGGGACGACTCGGCGACGTCATCGCACTTCTGGACACGATGCCCCGCACGACCCGCGTCGCCGCCGTGGAACTCAAGGTGGACTCCGATGGCGACGCCACGTTGGACGGGCAGCTCGCCGCCGCATCCGCTTTCGCCGCCGACCGCGACGGTCTCGCGGTCTGGATCGAGTTGCCGTTCACCCTGGTCGACAGTGACCGTCTGGGGTGGATACGGGACAACGGACTCGGCCTGAAGTTCCGGACCGGCGGAGTCACCCGGTCGCTATACCCGACCCCGGCCGAACTGCTTGCCGTCCTGCACGCCGCAGTTGATGCCGGACTTGAGTTCAAACTCACCGCTGGACTTCACCGCGCGCTGCGGTACTCCGAGCAAGGGGACGGCGAGACGCTCGATCATTTCGGTTTCCTGAACATCGCCGCCGCCGTGGTCGCCCTGCGTGCGGGGGAGTCGGACCGTGCCGAGGTCCTGCTCGGCAGCGACGACGGACCGGATCTTCTCAGCGTGGTGCAGGCCGACGGGGACTGGCGGTCGAGCTTTGTCAGCTTCGGTGCCTGCAGCGTCCTCGAACCTCTGACCACGCTCAATGAACTCGGCGGTGTCGATGACGATGCCCTCGCCGGCCTCGCCGAGCCGGCATCCTCCCACAGCTGAACGGCCGAGAAACCTCCTCTGAAAGGACCACAACCCATGACAACTGCAGCAGAGAAGTTCGCCACCGACGGTTTCGGTACCGCGAATCTCCCGTACGCCTCGGTCACCGTTGACGGACGCACGTACCTCGCGACACGCCTGGGCGACCGGGTCATCGACATCGCAGCGCTCGCCGAGGCCGTCGGTGGACTGGACCCCGAGGTCGTGCAGGCGGTGACCGCCCCGAATCTCGACGGTGTTCTCTCCGGCGGCCCTGACGTGTGGCGTCCCCTCCGGGCGTGGCTCGTCGAGACGATGTCCGCCGAGGGCAGCGACACCGCCGTGGGGGCGTCGAGTGTCGATGTTTCCCACGTGAGCTACAACCTGGCCTTCACCCCGGCCGACTACGTGGACTACTACGCCAGTGAGGACCATGCCACCAACATCGGCAAGATGTTCCGTCCCGATGAGGCGGCGCTGAAGCCGAACTGGAAGCACCTCCCGGTCGGCTACCACGGCCGCTCCGGCACCGTGGTGATCTCCGGGACGGACGTGGTGCGTCCCAAGGGACTACGCCCCGTGCCCGACAGCGCACCCGACTTCGGCCCGTCGAAGCGCCTCGACATCGAGGCGGAGATGGGCTTCGTGTGCACCGGAGCCCCTGCCCGTACCGAAGTCTCGGTCGCGGACGCGGCCGACTATATCTTCGGTGCCTTCCTCTTCAACGACTGGTCGGCCCGCGACATCCAGAATTTCGAGTATGTTCCGCTGGGACCGAACCTCGGCAAGTCTTTTGCCTCCTCGGTGGGCACCTGGGTCGTGCCCTTTGACGCCCTGCGACACGCCCGCGTCGACACTCCGGAACGCGAGTTCGAGCTTGCCGACTACCTGAAGGACGGTGTCGAGGCCGGCGGGCCCTGGGGCCTGGACATTCACCTCGAGGTTGAGGTCGACGGCGAGGTCGTGTCGCGCCCGGAGTACCGACGAATGTACTGGACCGCGCCGCAGATGCTCGCCCACATGACGATCAACGGAGGTTCGCTGCGGCCTGGTGACATGTTCGGCTCCGGTACGGTCTCCGGTCCGGAGAAGAACAGCCGTGGATCGTTCATGGAGCTGTCCTGGGGAGGCAAGGAACCGCTGACACTTCAGGACGGCACGGAAATGGTCTTCCTCCAGGATGGCCAGACCGTGACGATGCGCGCCACCGCCCCCGGTGTCGACGGTCAGACCGTCGACTTCGGGGAGTGCGTCGGAACGATCCGTCCTGCGACAGGGGTGTGACAGCACCGATGGCATGGAAGACAACTGAGGCGACGGCAGCAGAGCTCGTCGCTGAGTACGCCCGCGACGGGATGACTGTCGCGGTGGGAGGCTTCGGCCTGTCCGGGAACCCTTTCGACCTGATCGACGGCCTGCGTGAATCCGGGGCGAAGAACCTCACCATCGTCTCCAACAACATGGGAGTCGACGGTCAGGGCCTCGGCATTCTCCTGGAGAACAACCAGGTAGACAAGGTCATCGCGTCCTACGTCGGGGAGAACAGGCGTTTCGCCGAGCTCTACCTGTCCGGTGAACTCGAGGTCGAGTTCACCCCACAGGGGACGTTGGCCGAACGGCTCCGGGCCGGAGGGGCCGGTATTCCTGCGTTCTACACCGCCACCGGCGTGGGAACACTCGTGGCGGAGGGGAAACCGTCCGCGGAGTTTGACGGACGGACCTACGTCCAGGAACGCGGCATCGTCGCCGACCTCGCGCTGGTCCATGCCGCCCACGGGGACGTGGACGGCAACCTCGTCTACCGCTTGACCGCACAGAACTTCAACCCGTTGTGTGCAGCGTCTGGCACCGTCACCCTTGCCGAGGTCGAGCACCTTGAGCAACGGGGTGCGATCCAGCCGGATACGGTGATGACACCGGGTGTGTTCGTTCAGCGGGTCATCGAGGCAACGCCCAGGGAGAAACCGATCGAGAAGCGCACCGTGCGCTCCCGTGAAGAAAGTGAGGCTACGGCATGAGCTGGACACGGGATGAGATGGCGGCGATAGCCGCCCGTGAACTCAGTGACGGCGACTATGTCAACCTCGGGATCGGGATGCCCACTCTGGTCGCTAACCACGTGCCCGAGGGAGTTCACGTCACCTTGCAGAGCGAGAACGGCATCCTCGGTATGGGGCCCTTCCCGGTGGAGGGCGAGGAGGACGCTGACCTGATCAACGCCGGCAAACAGACCGTGACCCTGGTCCCCGGCGCATCGGTGTTCGATTCGGCGACGAGTTTCGCCATGATCCGTGGCGGTCATGTGAAGGTCGCCGTCCTCGGGGCGATGGAGGTCACCGACACCGGTGACCTCGCCAACTGGATGGTGCCCGGACACATGGTCAAGGGGATGGGCGGGGCGATGGACCTGGTGGCCGGTACACCACGGGTCGTCGTGATGACCACCCACGTCACCCGGGACGGGGTGCCGAAGATCCGCCGGGAATGTTCGTTGCCGCTGACCGGCCTGGGGGTGGTGGACAGGATCATCACCGATCTCGCCTGCTTCGACATCACCCCGGACGGGCTCGCGCTCACCGAGCTTGCACCCGGGGTGAGCGTGGACGACGTCCGGGCGAAGACCGAGGCTGATTTCCGCGTGGAGGCAGGAGTGGAGTACCGGTGAACTCGACAAGAACACGTGGAACAGGTGACCACGCCGTCGTGTGTCTGAACGGATGGTTCGGTCATGCAGGATACTGGGGGCCATGGGAGAACTACCTGGACGGTGACGAGTTCACCTGGGTATTCCCCGACTACAGAGGCTACGGGCGCCAGCAGGGTACGTCCGGCGAATTCACCGTGGACGAGGTCTCGTCGGACATCTGCGAACTGCTCGAGGCTCTTCCGCACTCGAGAATCTCACTGCTTGGACACTCGATGGGTGGTGTGTTCATGCAGCGGGTGCTCGCTGATACTTCTCGCTAGATCGAATCGATGGTGGGGATTTCACCGGTCGGCGCGGCAGGGACTCCGATGCCTCCAGAGCAGCGGGCCCTTTTTGAGTCCGCCGAGTTCGATGTCGGTGCGCGGCAGACGATTATCGACATCACGACAGGCAACAGCCTGTCTCCACGCTTTACCGGAGGACTGGCGGAGGAGACCAGGCACACCTCGGCCGATGCCGCTGTCGGTGGGTACTTCCGAGCGTGGGCCGACGCTGATTTTCTTGATGAACTCGGGAGCCGGGACCTCCCCGTGAAGGCTTTCGTCGGGGCTACGGACCCAGCGGTCACCGTTGACGCGGTCCGATCGAGTTTCGGGAAGACCTACTCGAACCTGGAGTTGGAGGTCCTTCCGAACGTCGGACACTACTCCATGTACGAGTTGCCGCTCAGGCTCGGTGCAAGTGTCGAGAGATTTTTGGTGAGACCTACCGAGTAACTCTCGCCAGCGCTGTGTAGGTCGTGGAGGGCCTGTTTCTGCGGTAGACCACTGCGCAACAGGTGGATGGTTCGGTGACGATCCACCTGACCCGACACGGGGAGACCTGGTTCAATGAACTCGACCGGGTGCAGGGGTGGGCGGACTCGCCGCTCACTTCTGACGGCCAGGATGTGGCCACTCGTCTGGGTGAGGGGATCGAGAGCTCGGGTATGCAGATCGACGCTGCATACTCTGGAGATATGCTCCGGCACCGTCAGACCGCCGAACTGATCCTCGCCGGCATGGGGTCGGACTTGCCGGTGGACTCGAAGTCCGAGCTTCGTGAGATGTCTTTCGGTGGGTGCGAGGGTGACTTCAACAGCGAGTTGACAGACGCGGTCCTCGACCATGCGGGCGTCGACTCGGTGGAGGAACTGGTCGAGAAGGGCTCGGGTAAGTTCGCCAAGCTCGAGATGTCGGAGCATTTCGGTGCGGTGAACCCGAATCCGGACATGCCGACCGAGACCTCGGAGCAGGTGGCGGACAGGGCGCTCGGGGCGCTCGAGGAGATTGCCGTCGAGGAAGCGGGTGAGGGGCACGGTGATGTCCTCGTCGTCTCCAGCGGGCTCACGATCATGTGCGTGCTGGATGGGCTCGGGTATGACGTCACTGACGACACTGGTCTATGTCGACGGGCAGTGGAGTATCGAGGGGGTGAATGACACCTCGCTGACCGACGGGTGACGGCGGTAGGACCGGCCGGGTTGGGCGGGACCCGTCGTGAGGGCCGGTGCCGGGTGGACGGTATCGGCGTCGCCGCCGTGTCCTGCCTACTCAACCTTCCGGAAAGCTGGGCAGTTACTAAGGTGATGATGTCTCTGCGATATGTTGAGCTCACTGATCTGTCGGTGACGGATCGCCGATTTATGCTCCCTCGTCACTACTCAAGGACCGCTCCATGCCTATTGCGAAAGACCCCGGCCCTCCTCCGGCCCACACCCCCGATACTGCGCCTGAACAGGAGACCTGGGGACGGGCGGCTCCCGTGCCGTCGTCGCCGCAGCGTCGACGTTTCAGTGGAGTGCACGTGGCGGCGACCGGCGCAGCTTCTCTGCTCGTCGGTGTACTTGCCACAACCCTCGTGTTCACGCTGACCAGTATCGGTACCGATAATGAGAATGGTTCTGCCGCATCATCATCGGACGACAATGAGGTCCCCGCCTCCGGCTATGAGGCTCCGGTCGCTGAGGGCGATGAGACCGTCAGCGAGGACGACGTCATCAGCGTCGGCGACGGGTTCACGGTGACCACCTGGGACGGCATCGAGATCGAAACGTACCTTCACGGTTTCTCGGTCGACGAGTCCTGCAAGTACGGCGGCGTGGACTCCCGGTTCGCTGAGAAGGCGCCGGGCAGTCGCATCGTGCAGCTCACCATCGACGTGTCCAACCACGGGAACGACTCCTATCTCCTGGACTCGTTGACGGCGTTGACCGGTGAGGGCTACACCCAACCTATCGAGCACGGGTACCGGTACTGCGAAGAGCCGAATGACGGAGCGAACAGATGGATTGGGAGCGAGCGTATCGAGAAAGGTGAGAAGAAACTGCTCTACGGAGCTTTCGAGGTCCAACCCGATGCAGCGCAGCTCGTCCTGGTCACCACCGGTAACGGCAAGGTGCTGATCGACATTCCGGAACACTCGACCGGGTCAGACGCGGACGGAGGCTCACCGGAGCCGACCACCAGCACCGGGTAGGCAGCCGCCCCCAGAACTCGAGCCCAGAGCCCCGACTCACTCCAGCAGGTCAGTGCTGGCCACCTTCACCGCGTCGGCGAAGGTGCCGTTCACCGTCACCGCCGGCACGGCCATCATCAGGTTCACCGCGTAGCCGAAGTTCTCGACGAACGTACCTTCCGGATCCGTCGGACGCTTACCGGCGACCTCGTCGACCGGACCGTAGAACTCCCGCACCCGGTCGACGGCGGTCGCCCCGTCGTCGGAGTAGACGTACAGCTTCTTGCCCAGCGCGTGGGCGTAGCCGAGTTCGAAGCAGGTCCCCGAGTCCGGCTCCGACCCACGGAAGTGGTTCACGTTCGCGATGACCGCGTCCGAGGCACGGATACGCGAGACGTTCTTCTCGAAGATCCACGCCGGGTCCGGCGCGCCACCGGCGGCAGCGGACATTCCGCCGGCACCGCCGGCACCGCCGTCCACCTCGTCATCGACCCCGGCGTCCAGCGGTGCGATCGGCGTCAGGCCGTGCTCCCGGCACAGTCGGCGCATCTCCTCGACCACCGGCGCAGCGTCCGGGAGGAACACCTCCGGACCCGCCAGGTACACCGTGATCTCTGCGCTTTCCTTGGTCCTCGTCGCCATCTCTCGGCTCATCTCCATTCGTCGTTCCGTCATCGTTTACGTCCCCCACCGCTTCCGGGCGGTGTTCTCCAGCAGCGCCGCAATCCCGTAGAGGATCAGCGCGGTCACCGTCACCACCGTCACCGAGGCCCACACCACGTCGGTGTCGGCGCTGCCCACCGCGGTGATTACCACGGAGCCGATGCCCTGACCGGTCGCCAGCCACTCGGCCAGCAACGCCCCGGACAGGGCACCCGGAATGGCGATCCGGACCGCGGCGAAGATCGCCGGCAGACAGGCGGGGATCCGTATCTTCACCAGCTCCCCGGCCCGTCCTGCGCCGTAGGTGCGCACCAGGTCGATCAGCGCCGGAGGCACGTTCTTCAGCGCCGAACCGATGTTCACCAGCGCGGGGAAGAACACGATGATCGCGCCCATCATCGCCACGGTGAACTGACCGCGTCCGAAGATGATGATCAGCACGGGGGCGATCGCGACCAGCGGAACCGACTGGAAGAACAGCGCCAGCGGCATCAGTGCCCGTTCGAGGGTCGGGAAGACCAGGAACAACGATGCCGCGACGACGGCGGCCGCCAGGCCGAGGACGAAGCCCATGCCCGTGTCCAGCAGCGTGCGCCACAACTCGGGCAGCAGGGCCACGAAGTGGTTCTGTCCGTCGGCACTGTCACTGTTGTCGGCGAGATAGCTCACGACCTCGGCCGGGGTACGTCCCACGAACGGGGAGATGCCGAACAGGCGCAGACCGAAGGTCCACACCGCGCCGATGACCACCAGGGACCCGACAACGTCGCCGGTGACGGCCCAGGGGGAGCGCGGGGTGCGTTTCGGCGCGGTGGTCGACACCTCCGTGACACCCCAGCCGAGGCGGCTGACCACCCTCGACAGCAGCGCCATCAGCGCGAACCATGCGCCGGCGAGCAGCGCGGCCGCCAACGCCAGCGCCCAGGTGCGCGAGACGTCCGACGCCTGCTGGGCGTTCAGCAACGCCGGCCCGAGCCCACGGTCGACGCCACCGACGTACTCGCCGAGGATCGCGCCGAGCACCGAGATCGGTGCCGCGACCTTCAGCGCGGTGAGGATCGACGGCACCGCGGCGATGAGCTGCACCTTCATCAGCCGGGTCAGGCGGGACCCGCCGTAGACGTCCACGAGGTCGAGGGAGCGCTGGTCGGCGGCGTCCAGTCCCAGCAGCGTGCCGACGACGGTGGTGAAGAAGATCGCCAGGGCCGAGAGCAGGACCGCGGTGGCCGACGGGTCGCCGCTGGACGGTGCGCCGATCATCAGGTAGATCACCGGGCCCACGGCGATGATCGGCAGGGAGTAGGTGATCACCGCGACCTGCATGACGATCCCGCGCAGCCGGGGGAACAGCAGTGCCAGCACCGACGCGGCGATCGCCAGGCCGACGCCGAGCAGGTAGCCCTGGCCCGCCTCCATGGCGGTGACCTTGAGGTTGACCCAGTAGAAGGTCAGCCCGTCGTCGGCGATACGCGAGACGATCTCGCCGGGGGTGGGGATGGTCTCCAGCGGCCGCAGGACGGTGGCCGCCAGGACCCACCACGCCGCGAGGACGCCGACCAGGACGAGCAGGACGTTGACGGTGCCGCGAGCTCCACGGACTCCGGTGGTTACGCGCGGCCGCGTCACGGTGCCTCCCGGGTTTCGGGCGTGTCCGGAGTGTTCTCGAACGAGAACAGCAGGTCGGAGACGTGGTCGACGATGGCGTGGAACTCCGGGGTCCGCATCATCTCCGGGGTGCGTGGCCGGGGCAGGTCGACCTCGACGATCTCACGGACGGTGCCGGGGCGGGCGCTCATGACCGCGATGGAGTCGGCGAGGAACACCGCCTCGGCGATCCCGTGGGTGACCAGCAGCGTGGTCGACGGGCTCTCGGTCCAGATGCGCTGCAGTTCCAGGTTCATCCGCTGACGCGTCATGTCGTCCAGCGCGCCGAAGGGTTCGTCGAGCAGCAGGACGGACGGGTCGGCGGCCAGGGCGCGGGCGATCGAGACGCGCTGGCGCATGCCGCCGGAGAGCTGACCGGGTTTGGCGTCCTCGAAGCCCTCGAGACGGACCAGGCGGACGAGGTCGGCGAGGACGTCGTCCGGCAGCGGGTCCTTGGCGATCTCGCGCGGGAGCCGGATGTTCGAGGCGACCGAACGCCAGGGGAGCAGGGCGGCGTCCTGGAAGGCGATGCCGAGTTCGTGGCGGCTGCGCAGCTCCTTCGGGGTGAGGTCGTGCACGGTGGCGGTGCCGTCCGTGGGATCCTCCAGCCCGGCGAGGATACGCAGGACGGTGGACTTGCCGCAGCCGGACGGGCCGACGAGGGCCAGGAAGCTGCCGTGGGGGATGTCCAGGCTCACCGCGTCCAGGGCGGTGACCCCTCCGGGGAAGGTCTTGGTGAGGTTGTCGAGGCGGATGCCGCTGGGCGCGGCGGCGCCGGTGGTGTCGGGAGTGGTCACGCTGCGTCCTTCGGGTTGTCGGTGACGGGGCCCCGGAGCTCGGGGTGCTCCTGGTAGACCTCGTCGAGCAGGCTCATGTCGAACAGTTCGTCGGTGGTGACGTCGATGCCGCTGAGACGCAGGGACTCGACGTTCTCGACCATGGCGTCGTCGGTGAGCCGGAACAGTTCACCGGGCAGGGTCTGGTCGTTGTCGATGAACTCGACCTGGGCCTCGGCCTGCAGGAGTTCCTTCTCGGGGTCCAGGCCCAGGTCGGCACCGTAGATGTCGGTGGCCAGTTCCGCCCCGCGCCGGGGGTCGGCGACGGCGTCCCGCCAGCCGCGGATGGAGGCCACGAGGAACTTCTTCAGGTTCTCGCGGTTGTCGTCGATGCTCTCCTGCGACACCGCGTACGCCGCCCCGGCGAAGGGCATGCCGTGGTCTGCGAGGTCCAGGGACACGACGTCGTGGCCGGCGCGCCGCAGGTCGATGAGTTGGTTGGCGGTCAGGCCGTGGAAGCCGTCGACCTCGCCACTGGTCAGGACCGCGGTCTCGCCGGCGGGCACGAAGGTGATGGTGGACGGGTCGATGCCGTTGGCACGGGCGAGGCCCTCCACCATCGACTGGGCGGTTCCCGGGGTCACGGCGATGCGGGCGCCCTCGAGGTCGGCGGGTGTGCGGATCGCGTGGGGGCCGTTCATCGAGATGACGGTGAACGCGTTCCTCGCGTAGATCGCCCCGATGATCTTGATCGGCATGCCCTCGGAGTCGATGGCGTTGGCGGTGCCCAGGGCGGTGGACCCGGCGACGGTGGCGTGGCCGGTCGCCGCGGACTGCTCCACCGCGGTCGGTCCGGCGATCAGGTCGACCTTGGAGAACCCGGCGTCCTCGTAGTAGCCGTCATGGTCGGCGATGTACTCACCGGCGTTCTGCGAGTTCTTCACGAACGCCAGCTGGATGCGCAGGGCGTCGTCGTCGAGCCCGCGCAGCGCGCAGCCGCCCAGCATGAGCGCGGTGACGGTGAGCACGGCAGTGAGGACGGTACGGGGGCGGCGGGTGGCGCCGCGTCGGTGCGTATCGGAGCGGACTGCCACGGTGGAGGCGTCGTCGGCTCCCGGGGGTCTCCGGGGGAACGTCATGGGGTCACTGTACGGGGCGACGTCGACCACGGCATGTCCCGATGCCTCCGTGGGCGATGCCGGGGTCTATCATCAGGCCGTGAATCTCGAACGGACACGAACGGAGAGACGCACTGTGACCGGACCGGCAGGATCCCCGACCCCCGTCTTCCTCGACTGCGACACCGGCATCGACGACGCCCTCGCCCTCGGCTACCTGCTGGCGTCCCCGGCGGCGGAGCTCGTCGGCGTCGGGTCGGTCCACGGCAACGTCAGCGCGTCCGGCGGGGCGGAGAACACCCTGCGACTGCTCGGGATGACCGGCCACGCCGACATCCCGGTCGCCGTCGGCGCGTCCGACCCGTTGACCGGATCCTTCGACGGTGGGGCGGTGCACGTGCACGGCCAGGACGGTGTCGGCGGCACACGGGAGACGCTCCTGCCTGCGACGTCCACCACCGTCGATGCCGTTGATGCCGCTGACCTGCTGCTGCGCCTGTCCCACGAGTACGCGGGGCAGTTGCGGGTTGTCGCGATCGGGCCGTTGACGAACCTGGCGCTGGCGCTGCGGCGTGACCCCGGCATCGTCGACCGGGTCGCCGAGGTGACCGTGATGGGTGGGGCGGCGATGGTGCCCGGCAACATCACACCGCTGGCGGAGGCGAACATCGCGCATGACCCGGAGGCCGCGCAGGAGGTGGTCGCGGCGTCGTGGCCGGTCACCCTCGTGCCGCTGGACACCACGATGGTCAACACCTTCGAGACCGGGGACATCGACTGCCTGCAGGCGTCGACGGCGCCGGTGGTCGCCGCGATCGGGCAGATGCTGGACTTCTACGCCGACTTCTACCAGGGCGTGTTCGGACGACGCTCCTGCGCGCTGCACGACCCGTTGGCCGCCGCCATCGCGGTGGGGGAGGTGGACCTGGTCCGTGCTCCCCGGGTGCCTGTCGAGGTCGACACGACGGACGGTCCGGGCCGGGGACAGACCGTGTGCGATCTGCGTCATCAGCGCGCGGCCGGACCTGAGGGCGTGGACGTCGACGGTGCGACCGTGCGGGTCGTGCTGCAGTCTGCCGAGGGGTTCCCGCGGTTACTCCGGCAGCGTCTGCTCAGCCTGTAGCCCGCCCACGCCCCGCATGTCGGATTGTCGCCCGCCCAGGTAGGGATTCAGGCTGATAGCCTGCCTGGGCGGGCGATGATTCGACACGTCGGGGATGCGACAGGGGCCCGACAGATAGGGGCCCGACAGACAGGGGGGGTCGGTAGCAGCTTCTGCAGGGGGCCGGTAGCCCGTCACGTAGGCGGGCGTCCGCGGCGGGGTTGAGGAGTTCGCCCCGTGTTCCGCGTGGAGGTTGACGTCCTCGAAGAGTCTCCGGGTAGCGGTGTCAGAGGCGTAGATGAGTGAGTAGGCGGTCGTGGACCACCGGCGTCACCACAGTCCTCGACGGAGAGTCCTGCAGCGCCAGAACTCGTTGAATGTATGCGTATGTATCACCTCCTGGCGAGTGAATATTAGATAGGCTGTGCTAAATAGTAGGGGTCGTGGGTCGGTCGGGCGATGTGGGCACGGGATGCGATAGGGCATCGTACGTGCACTTGACCAGGATAAATTCGCGATTCGCGCTGTCTCGGCGTCGCATTCAGTGTGGCATATGTCACAATCAGGGAAATAAGTGAACTAGGTGGTGTTGTTCCCGAAAGGAATCGGTATGCTTCACGTATGCATTTGAACAGCAGCGACAAGAAGCGCATCCCCGGGGTGCTGACCATCCTCAAGGAGCCGGCGGGGGACGATGTCGCCGAGCAGAACAACCCCAAGGTCGTGGAGACGGTGTCATCGATGCTGCTCGACATCGAGCGCAACGGCATGGACGCCGTCCGGCGGTACGCCAGGGACCTCGACGGTTTCGACGGCGACATCGAGGTGTCCACGCAGGAGATGCGCAGAGCCACCGATGAGCTCCCCGACGACCTGCGCGCAGCGCTCGACACCGGTGCCGAGCGCACCGGGACATTCGCCAGAATGCAACGCGAGCGTCTCGTGGACTTCGAGGACGAGGTCATCCCCGGTGTCGTGTGCGGTCAGCGCTACGTCCCGGTCAACAACGTCGGGGCCTACCTTCCCGCCGGGCGGTTCCCGCTGCTGGCCAGTGCATTCATGACGGTGGGGGTCGCGGGTGCCGCAGGAGTGCCGAATGTCGTCGCCTGCACCCCGCCGAGCAGGAACGGGCGGCCCCACCCGGCCGTCCTCTACGCGGCCCACGTCTCAGGAGGCGACCAGGTCTTCGCACTCGGCGGCGTGCAGGCGCTGGCCTCGATGGCCTTCGGGCTGTTGGACGGCAACCCGTCCGACATGGTGGTCGGGGCAGGGAACGCCTTCGTCGCCGAAGCGAAGCGGCAGCTCTACGGCACGGTCGGCATCGACGTGCTCGCAGGACCGTCTGAGGTGGCGGTTCTCGCCGACGCCACCGCAGACGCGGAGATGGTCGCCGCTGACCTCCTCGCCCAGGCGGAGCACGGTCCGCAGTCCCCGGCCTGCCTGATCACCACCGACAAGGCACTCGGCGAGGCGGTCCTGACCGAAGTCAACCGCCAGCTCGACGGACTCGCCACCCGGGAGATCGCCGGTGCCGCCTGGCGGGACTTCGGTTCCGTCTACGTCGTCGAGGACCGTGAGGCGGCGGCGACGGCGATGGACCTGCTGGCACCCGAACACCTCGAGGTGCTGGCGGACGACCTTGACTGGTGGCTCGACCGGCTGACCTGTTACGGATCGCTCTTCCTCGGCCCCTGGTCGACGGTCGCCTACGCAGACAAGGGCATGTCCGGCACCAACCACGTGCTCCCGACGGCCCGCGGCGCCCGGTACACCGAGGGGCTGTCCGTCCTCGGTTTCCTCAAACAACTCACCTACCAGCGCGCGACCAAGGCATCGACCCACGCACAGGCCTCGCCCGTGGTCACCATCGCCGACTTCGAGCAGATGCCCGGCCACCGCGACAGCGCACAGCTGCGACTCGACCGACTGTGACTCCGGCGCCCCGGGCCGGCATGACGGCCGTGCAGGACGCCTCCCTTTCCCTTCCAGAAAGCAGAGAACCATGAAAACGATGAAGTACCTCCAGAGCGGTGCGGCACTGACGATCGCCTCCCTGGCGCTCGCCGCCTGTGGCGCCGGCAGCGACAGCCCCTCGAACAGTGCGGCGACGTCCGCCTGCGACTTCGAGAACCCGTCCTCGCCGACCACCGTCAACGTCCTGGCCTACAACTCCTCGGCCATCGACCCGTACACCAACTCGATGGTCAACAGTTGTTCGAAGGACAACGTCACCGTCAAGCATGAACCCATCGACTTCGCCGGTCAGGTCCAACGCACCCAGGCGACGCTGGGTACCGACAACGGAACCTACGACCTGATCGAGAGCTACGGCTTCGTCATCCCCGGATACGCCGACCAGGACAAGCTCGTCCCGCTGGACGACCTGTTCACCGAGTTCACCGACCAGTACCAGCTCGACGGCATCAGCCAGGACCTCAAGGACCGTCTGAGCTACGACGGCCAGCTGTGGGCCGTCCCGATGCAGGCACAGGCGTTCACCTTCGTCTACCGCAAGGACGTCTTCGACGAACTGGGACTCGAGGTCCCCACCACCTTCGAGGAGATGGAGGAGACGGCCAAGGAGATCCAGGATTCCGGGAAGATGGAGAATCCGCTCGCACTGCCGTGGCTCTCCTCCAGTGACCTGGGCACCGCCTATGTCGCGGCGCTCGGCTCGTTGGGCAAGCAGTACGTCGACGAGGACACCCGCCGCCCGAACTTCGACTCGGACGAATCCCGCCAGGCCCTCGAGGCGATGAAGGCCCTGACCCCGTACATGGATCCGCAGGCGCTGACCTTCGACCAGCCCAAGGTCCAGCAGCAGCTCTTCAACGACCAGGCGGCCATGGCGATCATGTTCTCCGGACGCATGGCCGACCTGCAGGACGAGAACCAGACGTCCTTCAGCGACCAGTTCGCTTTCGCGGCACCGCCCTCGGTGGAGGACGGCGGCAAGCTCTACTCCCAGGTGTCCATCGACGGCTGGTCGATCCCGAAGAACACGAAGGTGGACAACAAACTGCTGTTCAACCTCATCGGGGCATCCGTGTCCGAGGAAGCCTCCGAGGCGTCGATCCCTGACGCCTATCCGGCCAGGGAAGGCATCGCCAACCAGGACAACATGGACTACGCCGACGCCGTGGAGACCGCGATCTCCGAGGCACCGGAACCGCAGCTCGTGCCCTGGGCGGCGGACATGAACAACGAGACCATCAACGTCCTGGCCCAGATCATCTCCGGGCAGAAGGACATCGACGCCGGCATGCGCGAGATGCAGCAGATCGCCGAACGCGTCATGCAGAAGTACTGATCCAGGTCAGAGAGCGACTGCGTACCGAGAAGAAAGGAGTGAACCACAGTGAAGAGACGTGAATTCTGGGTCTTCGTGGCCCCGAGCATCATCGTCATGTTCGGTCTGCTGGTCATCCCGCTGTACAAGACTCTCCGGTGGAGCTTCGAGGAAGTCACCTACGGATCACCGGGATCCTGGGTCGGACTCCAGAACTACACCCACGCACTCACCGACAGCCGGTTCCTCAAGGCCCTCGTGTTCACCACGGGGCTGACCATCACCACCACCGCGGTCGTCGTCGTCCTCGCCTATGTGCTGGCCGTGATGGTCAACCGGCTGACGTGGCCGAGACCGATCGTCCTGGGCATCATGCTCATCCCGTACGTCATCCCGTCCGTCGTCGGCTCCGCCGCCTACTCGTGGCTGTTCGACTCCAACTTCGGCGGCATCGTCAACCTCATCATCTCGAAAGTCACCGGTCTGGACATCCTGTGGTTCACGGACGTGTGGCCCAACCGGCTCCTGCTGGTGTCCAACATCGTCTGGTCCATGCTGCCGTTCGCCATGCTGATGATCCTCGCCGGTCTCCAGGGAGTGTCGAAGGAGGTCGTCGAGGCAGGACGGATGGACGGTGCCAACCTCTTCCAGCGGCACTGGCACATCATCATCCCGAGCATCCGCGGAATCATGGGCTTCGTCCTGCTGATTCTCACGATGGACATCTTCCGGGTCTTCGACCAGTTGATCCCGCTCTCCCCGTCCGCCGCGCAGATCGGCAACGAGTCGGTCATGCTCTACGTCTTCAACATCGCCTTCCGTGAGGGATCACCCCAACTCGGCCTCGGAAGTGCGGTCAACGTGCTGTCGATCATCGTGATCATGATCCTGCTGTACCCCTCGATCAGAGGCATCCTCAAGGAGGCGAGAGGTCGTGACTGACATCGTGACCCCAGACCCGAGACAGAACCCGACAATCACCGACGCGGGCTCCGCCGGCCCGGTCCCGAAGAAACGCCGGAAGTTCCTGGACAAGGGCGAGACCAGCGGATGGCGCGTCGTCGTCATCGGCCTGGTGATGCTGGCGGTCTGCCTGGTCTGCCTGGCACCGTTCCTGTGGACGCTCCTGTCCGTCACCAAGCCGCTGAACATCGCGTTCGCCAATCTGCCGAAGTTCATCTACGAACCGACGATGCAGGCGTTCCAGTCCCTGTGGCAGGGCACGGACTTCTACAAGTACCTCATCAACACCACCATCGTTGCGGTGATATCGACCGTGGTAGCCCTGGTCATCGGCATCCCGGCGGCGTACGCGCTGTCCCGGTTCCCCGGCTGGGTCTCGGTCGTCCTGCTGATCACCGCCCTGGTCTTCCGCGCGCTGCCCCGGCCCGCCGTCGTCCTCCCGCTGTACGAGCTCACCAAGAGCATCGGCATCTACGATTCGATCTGGGCGATCTCGGCCGCGCTGATCGCGATCAACCAGCCTTTCAGCATCTGGTTGCTGCGGAACTTCTTCGCCGAGATCCCCAAGGAACTCGACGAGGCCGCGCTGATGGACGGGTGCAACAGGTTCCAGACCCTCCGGCGGGTGCTCATCCCCATCATGGGGCCGGGCATCCTCACCGCCGGCATCTTCATGTTCCTCTTCGCCTTCCAGGAGTACTTCGCCGCGATCATCCTCACCGACGTCGACTCCAAGACCGTGCCGGTGTTCATCGCCACCCAGTTGGGGCAGACCCTGCCGATGCTGCAGCAGGCGGGCGCGGCGACGATCCTGTTGACCCTGCCCGTGGTCGCGATCGCTTTCCTGGCGCAGAAGTACCTGGTCGCTGGACTGTCGGCCGGATCGGTCAAGGGGTGACGGGACCATGACCACCAGCGCCACTCCGGTCGTGCTCATCGCCGGAATGAACCTCTCGGACAGACTGTGGTCCCGCTGCGAGCTGCCCCCGGGCACGGTCCTGGTGACCCTGCAGGACGACTCCGTGGACGCGGCCGTCGGGCGTCTGCTCGACGAGCTCCCTCCCAGGTTCATCCTCGGCGGGCTCAGCCTCGGCGGCATCGTGGCGATGCACCTGGTGGCACGGGCACCTGACCGGGTGGCGGGCCTGATGCTCATGGCCACCAACGCGAGGTCGCCGACCGCAGAACAACTCGAGGGGTGGGCGGCCACGATCGAGGAACTCGCCGGCGCCCGCCACCGTTCCGCCGGCACCGGCCCGCGCGAGTACCAGGAGTCGATCCTGCCCCTGCTCCTGTCGGACCCGGGTGTCGACGACTGGGCGGCGGTCGTGACCGACAGCGCCGCCGACCTCACCACCGACACCCTGATCAACCAGCTGACGCTCCAGCAGAGCAGGACCGACGCCCGCCCCGGGCTCCGCAGGTGCCACGCACCGACGGTGATCCTCGCCGGGGACAGGGACGCACTGTGCCCCGTCTCGAACCACGAGGAGATCCGGGACGCACTGCCGGAGGTCACCTCCGTCAGCCTCACCGTCCTTCACGGTGTCGGTCACCTGATACCCGTCGAAGCGCCCGGCGCCGTCGCCTCGGCGCTGGACACCCTGCTCCACCACACCCAGACAACCTTGGACCAGCCAACCATGAACCAGACAACCTTGGAAAGGCCATGCACCACACCATGACACTCAAGAAGATCGCCTACGAGCCCTACTCCGACCCCGACGAGTTCATCCGGGAAGTCACCGACCGGATCTGGGTTCAGCGCGACATCGAGCACATCTACGACAACTACGAGGACGACTCGATCGTCCACGGTCCCGGTGGCACCGCCGTCGGCGTGGAACAGGTCGTCCAGGGCACGACGATGCGCATCGCCGCGGTTCCCGACCACATCGGTCTGGCGGAGGACGTGATCTGGGAGGAACGGGACGACAATGCGTTCCTGAGTTCCCACCTGGTCCTCGGGATCGACCACGTCGCGTCCCCCGAGGGGCAGAACATCGTCCGGAGCCGCACGATCGCCAACTGCCTCTACCGCGAAGGACGCATGGTGGAGGAGTGGGTCGTCCGCGATTCGCTGGCCCAGTGCCTCCAGCTGGGCACCGACCCGGCAGAGGCGGCCGCCCGTCTGCCCTATGTCGGCTACTCCGGATCCTTCACCGGGCCGGCTCCCGAGAACCCGCTGGTGGAAGGCGACTCAGGCCCCCGGGAGAACAACTTCCCGGAGGAGTGCCAGATGGTCGTCGACATGATCCACCACGTGTGGTCGCGGAGGAACCTGGCGAAGATGGACGAGTACTTCGACCGCGACGTCATCCTCAACACCGTCGGTGACACGACGGTCGTCCGTCCCAAGGCCTACCAGGAGAACCTCCTGGAGCTGGTCAGCGCCTTCCCCGACTGCACCGTCGAGGTACGGGACATCCAGACCAACGAGGAGACCCGCTACGGCGGCCTCCGCGTCGCGGTGTCGTGGAAGCTCACCGGGCACTACACCGGCGCCCAGCTCTTCGGCCCGTTGACCGGAGAGAAGGTCGACATCCTCGGCGCGTCCCAGTTCCAGATCCACGAGGGTCGGATCGTCCGTGAGGTCCGGATCTTCGACTGGGTGGGCGTGCTCGCACAGATCAACGCAGGACGGGGAGAGGAGGAGTTCCGCTTCGACAACCTCTACTGACGTCCCCCTGACGAACCCCTCCCGACGACAGCAGCCCCCACGACTGCGTTCCGACGACCGACTGACCACAGGAACCCCTGACCCGAAAAGGATCGCACATGTCACGCCCGACCAGCCCGACCCCCTCCGCCGACTCCACCGTCATGACGCCGGAGGACCTCGACGCCCGCCTCATCCGGTTCACCCACTGGGTGCCCTGCAAGGCAGCGTTCATCGACTGCAAGACCCCCGGCTCCGACCGCAAGGACAACTACTCCTTCGTCGGCCCCGGTGTCTCGCAGAGCTCCAACCAGTTCGTCAACCTCGCGACACCGCACGGCTACCAGCTCGGGGCTGCCGGCATGCCCGCGGACGTCTCGAACAACCTCCACCTGCACTTCACGGCCGAGGTCTTCCTCAACCTCGGCGGACGCTTCCGCCTCCGGTGGGGCCCGAACGGTGAGCAGGGCAACTACGTCTCCGAGGACGGTGACGTGATCTCCGTGCCGACCTGGATCTTCCGCGGATTCACCAACATCGGTCCCGACGACGGCATCCTCTACACCGTCCTCGGACGGGACGACACCGGCGGCATCATCTGGGGGCCCAAGGTCCTCGAGGAGGCCGAGGGCTACGGCCTGTACCTCACCCGTGACAATCAGCTGGTGGACACCACCATCGGCGAGGAAGCACCTGCCCCGGACGAGCGCATCACGCCGCTCGACCAGGCGTACCTGGACGACCTGGACGTCTTCTCCCCGGAGGATTTCCGCACCCGCGTGGTGACGAAGGGTGACCGCCGGTACTCGGACCGTCCGTTCCTGTGCTCCGTGCTGCCGGGCGGGCGCGGACGGCTGGCGACGGTCATCGGGTACGGCCTCAGCGAGGACCGCCGGCAGGTGCCCTCCCTGACGGAACCGCACTCGTTCTGCGCTGCGTGGTTGAGCGCCGTGCCGGGAGAGGGGATGTCGACCCACCGCGTCGGCGTGGCGGAGACCGTGACCGTGAAGTCCGGGGCCTGGGACGTCATCCTCAACGACGGTGACGACGAGACCGTGGTCAGTCTCGGTGAACGTGACACGTTGTCGATTCCGGCAGGCGTCTGGCGGGCGTTCCGTTGCACGGCACGCCCGGACGGTAGCGGCGACTCCGCAGCGGCCGATGACGCTGATCTCTTCCTCGTCACCGCCGGTGACCAGCGTGTCGAGATCGACTGGCACCCCCGGGTGGAACAGGCGGCGGCCGACGCCGGGGCTGCACTCGACCCCAACCACTACGTGGCACCCGCGGCCGTCCTGGCCAGTATCGGGCTGCGGTGACGGACTGAGACGGACTGAGACGGACAGGGTGAACGTGATGAGCGCGGTGAGCGTGGCAACGGCGGTGGATCCGGTGTGCCGGGTCGCCTGTGTCCAGGTTGCGCCGGATATCGGGCACCCCGGGAACACGGCGCGGGCCGTCGCCGACGCTGTCGGGTCTGCGTCACGAGAGGGTGCGACACTTGTCGTGCTTCCGGAGCTCGTCAACTCCGGCTACCACTTCACCGGCGTCACCGAGGCCCGTCGTCTGGCGGACAGCATCCCGGGGGAGTGGACGGAGATGCTGTCGAGGCTGGCCGCGCGCCACCGTCTCGTCATCGTCGCCGGGCTCGCCGAGCGTGACGACGACGGTGCCCTCCGTTCATCCTCGGTGGTCATCGACCGGGGGACACGTGCCGGGGTGTTCCACAAGGCCCATCTCTGGGACGCCGAGCACGAGGTATTCACCCCCGGCGACCAACCGACGCTGGTCGTCGACACCTCCGTGGGACGCGTGGCGACCGCGGTCTGCTACGACATCGAGTTCCCCGAGATGGTCAGGGTGGCGGCAGAGCAGAATGCCGACGTCCTGGCCGTCCCGGTGAACTGGCCCCTGCGCACCGGGCCGGACGGCGCGCTCCCCGGCGGGTGGCCGATCGAGGTACACAAGGTCGTGGCACACGCGGCCGACTACCGCATCCCGATCGCAGTCGCGGACCGCTGTGGAGCGGAGCGGGGCGGGGAGTTCACCGGAGGGAGCGTCATTGTCGGCCATGACGGTGTCCCGCTGGCAGGACCGCGCATCTCCCGGCCGGCCCGGCCCGAACTTCTCGTCGCCGATCTCCGGACCACTGTCGCAGGCCGCCGGCTGAGCGACCACAACCATGCACTCAACGACCGACGGCCGGACCTCTATCCGGCACGTCCCGACCACCAAACCTGAGCCACACGTAAGCGAGGAAACATCATGGCATCGATCACCTACGAAAACGCCACCCTGGTCTACCCGGGGGCGAAGCAGCCGAGCGTGAACAACATCAACCTGGAGATCGCGGACGGGGAATTCCTCGTCCTCGTCGGCCCGTCCGGCTGCGGAAAGTCGACGACCCTCCGCATGCTCGCCGGTCTGGAAGAGGTGACCTCCGGCCGTATCCTCATCGGCGGCAAGGACGTGACCACCATCGCCCCGAAGGACCGTGACGCCGCGATGGTCTTCCAGAACTACGCCCTCTACCCGCACATGACGGTCGCCGAGAACATGGGTTTCGCCCTGAAGATCGCGAAGGTGAACAAGGCTGAGATCCGTGAACGGGTGGAGGAGGCGGCACGGATGCTGGACCTGACCAAGTTCCTCGACCGCAAACCCAAGGCGCTCTCCGGCGGACAGCGTCAGCGGGTGGCCATGGGCCGGGCGATCGTCCGCGCTCCGCAGGTCTTTCTCATGGACGAGCCGCTGTCGAACCTCGACGCCAAGCTACGCGTGCAGACCCGCACGGAAATCGCGCGCCTGCAGCGCAGGTTGGCGACCACCACGGTGTACGTCACCCACGACCAGGTGGAGGCCATGACGATGGGAGACAGGGTCGCGGTCCTCCGGGACGGCGTCCTGCAGCAGTGCGCACCACCGTCCGAACTGTACGAGAACCCCGTGAACTCCTTCGTGGCCGGGTTCATCGGTTCCCCCTCGATGAACCTCTTCACCCGGGAGGTGGACGGAAACGGCAACGTCCTGCTGGGTGGGGAGCCGATCGCCGTCCCGCCGAGTGCGGGCAAGAGCGTGACGGTGGGAGTCCGTCCCGAGCACCTGTCAATTGCAGACCACGGCATCGAGGCGACCGTGGACATGGTGGAGGAGCTCGGGGCCGACGACTACCTCTACTGCACGACCGCGCTCGGGTATCCACTGGTCGCCCGTGGCCAGAAGGGGAGAATTCCCCGACGCGGCGAGAAAGTACATTTTTCATTCGAGCCGGAAAAGATGCTGTTCTTCGATGGTGAAAATGAACAGCGTCTTGCCTGAGCCTGTGCCGCACCGATAAGTGCGGTGCGGGTACGATGGCACAGTAATCATCAGGTAACTGACGGTAACCAGCGGCCACCGGAGGTTGGTACGACCCGGAGACATTCAGAGCCTGTGTGGCGACGAGATTGAGGAACAGTAATGGTGACGAGTTTCGACGTGGCACGGCTGGCGGGAGTGTCACAGCCTACAGTCTCCAGGGCGATGCGGGGAGACCCGCGGGTCTCCGGTGCCACCCGTGAGAAAGTCGAGTACGCGGCACGGACGTTGGGGTACGTCCCGAGCGCGGCGGGACGCGCACTGTCCTCGGGGAAGACGAGCAGGATCGGCCTGCTGATCACCGACCTGACGAATGAGTTCTACCACCGGATGATCGGACCTGTGGTGGCCAGAGTGAGTGAGCGGCAGCACGAGGTGGTGCTCATCGCCGACGACGGGGACGTGGACACGGTCATCGCCCGGATATCCTCGCTGGGGCTGGACGGGCTGATTCTCGCGACGACGACCACCGACTCCATTGTCCCGTACAAGCTTCGGGAGCGGTCGGTTCCCTTCGTCTATTTCAACCGGGTGGCCCCGGCGGTGCCGGCGGATGCCGCCGTCGTCGACGTCACGGTCGGAATGGCGGACATGGTCGACACCATTGTCGATGCGGGGTATTCCCGGGTCGGGGTCATCCTGGGTCCCGGTAACGCGACAACGGGAACACAACGTGCGGAGCAATTGTTTGTTCTCCTGGGCGAGCAGGGAATTGTCGTTCCTGCGTCGTACCGGATGCAGGGGGAATTCGACGTCGTCAGCGGGGGACGGGGATTTCGTACGCTGATGTCATTGGAAACGCCGCCGGAAGTGATCGTCTGTGGCAATGATGTCGTCGCCATAGGCGCGGTCAATGAGGCAGTGCGCTCCGGAGTGTCCATTCCCGGTGATGTGGCGGTCGTGGGTTTCGACGACCTGCCTGAGGCGGCGTGGCCGGTGTTCTCGCTGTCGACGGTGGGATTCGATCTCAATGAACTGGTCCGGACTGCCGTGGACCTGCTTTTCGACCGGATAGCCGCTCCCGACTCGGAGTACAGCACCCGGCATGTCGCCAGCTATTTCGTGACCCGTTCGTCGCTGCCGGGTCGGTGAACCGCTGACGGCCCCGGAGCGAGGGGCGTCCGGGGGTTACGGCAGCGCGCGGAACATGTCCACGAGGAGGGACGTGGTGTTGTAGACGATGACCTGTGCACCGTCAGCCTGTGCCGCTTCCGCCTGCGTGGCGGAGTTGACGATATCCATCCGGACCGCAGCGCGGTGCCGTCCCGCATCGGTGACCTGCCGGACGGACTCCGCGACCGTCGGGTCCCCGGGACCCGTCGACGCAGCAAGGTCGGAACTTCCGATCATGTAGCCGTCGACGCCGGGGACCGCGAGGATCTCGGCACTCCGGGAGGCTGCGGTCGGGGATTCGATCATCGCGAAGAGCAGCATCGACTCCTCGGCGCGCTGTATGTGCTCGGCTGCCGAGACCGTGCCGTAGCTCGCAGCCCTGCTGTACAGGGCGAAGCCCCGGTCTCCGAGCGGACGGTACCGGGCCCACTGAACGGCGTCCGCCGCCTGGTCCGTGTCGTCGACGTGGGGGACGACGATGCCGGAGGCGCCGGCATCGGTGGCCCGCAGAACGAGGGAGCGGTCGCCCGATCCGATACGCACGAGCGTCTCCACCCCGAAAATCGCGGCTGCGGCGATGTGCTGGCGCACGGCAACGGCATCGTCGGCCCCGTGTTCGCAGTCGAGGAGTATGAAATCGACTCCGCTGCATGCGGCAACTTCGACGAGCTCTTCATTGGGTATGCGCAGCAGTACTCCGGAGACCGGTTCTCCCGCAGCGATACGGCTTCTGAGGGTTCTGTCGAGTTTCATGCGATCATTCCTCCTGAAACGTCGATGTCGGACCCGGTCAGGCCGGGGATGGAGAGCGTCGCGACTGCTGCCTGTGCAACCTCATCCATGGTGACCATCCTGTTCAGTGCGGAGCGGGAGACGAAGTCGCGGGTGACGTCCTCCAGCGGTCTTCCACTCAGGACGGCCTCCCGTTCGAAGTTCCGGTCCATGCGTTCGGAGTCCACGGGTCCGGGGGAGAGGCTGTTGACCATGACCCCGTGTTTCCCGAGTTCGAACGAGAGTGTCGTCGTCAGCCCGATCACCGCCATTTTGCTGGCGGCGTAGGGGGTGCGGTTCTCCAGTGGACGCTTGCCGGTCACGGAGGCGATGTTGAGGATGGCGCCGTTTCCGCGTTCCGTCATCGCAGGGGCGAAGGCACGACACATGAGGAACACGCCGCGGACGTTGGTGGACATGACGTCGTCCCATTCGGCAGGGTCGATGTCCACCAGGGGCTTGACGGGACCGCCGACGCCGGCGTTGTTGACGAGGACAGACACCGGGGAGTCGGCGAGCGTCCGCGCCAGTGACGTCACCGCGTCCGGGTCGGAGGCGTCACAGACGATGCCACGGACGTCGGGACCGGCGTCCTCTGAGAGGGATTCGACGGCCGCGGCCAGTTTGTCGGCGTGACGTCCGGTGATCACCACGGGGCAGCCGGCGGCCCGCAGGGCGCCGGCGATGTGGAATCCGAGTCCGCTCCCTCCTCCCGTCACCAGCGCTGTTCCCGGATACAGGAGCGGAGGAGTGGTGCCCCCGCTGTTGACGTCATGCCCTGACATTGATGCCCTCCAGCCAGTCGAAGGTGTCGCCGAGCGTTGTGGCGGCACGGAGGTCCCCGGAGCGGCCGTGGCCGTCGAAGTTCTCCACCCGTGCCGCCCGGCCGCACAGCCGGCCCAGTTCACCGGAGGCCTCGGCGTCGCGGACCTCCTGGTAAGTGCAGGTCTTGAGGAACTTTCCGACCCAGAGTCCGCCGGTGTAGCGTGCGGCACCGAGGGTGGGCAGAACGTGGTTGGTGCCGATGACCTTGTCTCCGTAGGCCACGCAGGTGCCTTCGCCGAGGAACAGGGCACCGTAGTCGTGCATGCGGTCAAGAGCGTCGCGGGGGCTGGCGGTGAAAATCTGGACGTGCTCGGAGGCGAATCCGTTGGACACCTCCCACATCTCGTCCTCTCCGTCGCAGACGACGATCTGGCCGTAGTCGCGCCAGGCCTGCCCAGCGGTGTCTCCGGTGGGCATTCCGGGAAGGAGTGTCTCGATGTGGTCCAGCGTCTCCTGCGCCACCCGGTCGCTCGTGGTGACCAGTACGGCCGGAGACTCGGGTCCGTGTTCGGCCTGGGAGAGCAGGTCGACGGCGACGGTGAGGGGGTCGGCGGTGTCGTCGGCGACGATCAGTACCTCGGTCGGCCCGGCGAACAGGTCGATACCGATCTCACCGAACATCTGTCGCTTGGCCTCCGCCACGAACGCGTTGCCCGGGCCGGCGATCATGTTCACCGGTGCGATCGAGGGCGTTCCGATCGCCATGGCGGCGATGGCCTGGACCCCGCCGAGCACGTAGATCTCGTCGGCTCCGGCGAAATGTGCGGCGGCCACGGTCGCGGCCGGAACCTCACCGTGGATCGGTGGAGTGCACGCCACGACACGTTGCACACCGGCGACCTTGGCGGTGATGATGGTCATGTGTGCGGAGGCCATCATCGGGTACCTGCCGCCGGGGATGTAGGCGCCGGTGGCTGCGATGGGGACATGGCGGTGTCCCAGAAAGACCCCGGGTTGAGTCTCCACCTCGAGGTCCTGCAGGGTGCCCAACTGTGCCTCCGCGAACCTCCGTACGTTGTTCTGGACGGTGTGCAGGTCCTCGAGGGTCTGTTCGTCGAGTTCGGCGATGTAGCCGGCGATCTGCTCGTCGGTGAGCCGGAACGAGTCCGGCGTCCACCCGTCGAACTTCCCGGAGAGTTCGCGGACCGCTGAGTCTCCGTGGTCGCGGACACTCTGCAGGGCGTCTGCGACGGCCTTCTCCACTGTCGCCTGGTTGGTGTCGGCGAACGTCTTCTGCTGCCCCTGCTTGATGATCCTCATCGCAACCTCTCGGTGTAGTGCATACGCATGTACAAGTGATTGCTGCAGTGTAACAAACTATCTACGCCGATGTCACGGTGACGGGGGAGTCCCCGGTGTCCCTGGGTGGATTTGAGTGGAAAACAGCAGGAAGATACGCAATATCTGCGGCCCGGTGTGGGCGGTGTGTCGATCCTGGAGGGCGGGTTCCTGACCGTCCCGTCGCGGTCGGCGAGGGTGCCGGTCTCCGTCGATGAGCATGGAGATGACTACGGTAATCACCGCCGAGGGGCGGAACCGGTCGGCGCTGGAACCCATGTTTTTCACCCCTGGCCAACTGGGTAGCGCTCTCGGACAACTCGCTGCAGCGGCAGCTGGCTACCGTTTTCACCACATACGTTGTCGCGTGGGGCGTCGGATCGAAGGTATCCACCGCTCCCCGTCGAAAAGGCGGAGGTCACAGGAGAACATGGACGGAACAGGGTACATCGTCGTCGGTGCGGGGTCTGCCGGGTGTGTCGTCGCCCGTCGGCTCATCGATGCAGGGGAGAAGGTCACAGTCGTTGAAGCGGGCGGGTACGACGAGAACCCGCTCATCGAGACCGTCTGGTCGTCGGTGATGCTGTGGCATGGACCGGAGGACTGGGACTTTCAGACGGTGCCCCAGGAGCACTGCGGCGGGAGGCGACTGCACCTGCCCCGCGGCAAGGTCACCGGTGGATCGCACGCCCTCAACGGGACCATCTGGTGTCGTGGGTCGAGGGAAGACTACGACACGTGGGCCTATCTGGGGTGTCCGGGCTGGAGCTGGGACGATGTCCTGCCGACCTTCCGGCGCATCGAGAACTTCGACGGGGGCGGATCCGCTCTCCGGGGAGAGGACGGGCTGCTGGACGTGTCGCAGGGGTACACCGTCAACCCGATCCAGGAGAGCATCCTCAGCGCGGGCACGGAGATCGGTCTCCCCCTGGACGAGGACTACAACGACGGCGCGCCCGACGGGATCTCGAGGATGCAGCTCAATGTCCGCGACGGGAAACGGTTCACCACCTGGCGCGCCTACCTGAAACCCGTCCTCGGGCACGAGAACCTCACCGTCGTCACCGGTGCGGAGGTCGACCGTCTGGTCATCGAGGCTGGCGCGGTGACCGGTATCGAGTACATCCGCGACGGCCGACGGCACACCCTCCACGCCGGAGAGACCATCCTCGCCACAGGGGCACTGGGGTCCCCGGCGATCCTCCTACGGTCAGGTATCGGTCCGGCCGACGAGCTGTTGTCGGCGGGCGTGCAACCGGTGGTCGATCTACCGGGAGTGGGGAAGAACCTGCAGGACCACCTGCTCGTCCCCGTGGTCTTCACGACCTCGACACCGGTCCCTCCGCCGAGCACCGGTGTGGCCGAGACCCATCATTTCTGGCGGAGCCGACCCGACCTCGCCGTACCGGACACCCAACCCATCCACTTCTCCATCCCGATGTACCTCGACGACATGACGGGGCCGGAGAACGGGTTCTCACTCGTGGCAGGGCTGGTCCGACCGCAAGCCAGGGGTTCGGTGACACTCTCCGGGCCGGACGTGTCCGATGAACTGCTGATCGACCTCGCGGCGCTCGACAACGATGTCGACGTCAGCGCTCTCGTCGCCTCCGTACGTCAGTGCCGCCGTATGGGCCGTGCGCCATCACTCGCGGAGTGGGGCGCGCAGGAGATGTACCCGGGGAACGACGTCGGGGACGACGATGACGCCCTCGAGAAGTACGTGCGTGCGCATGTCGGTACCTACCACCACCAGGTGGGGACGTGCCGGATGGGGGTTGACGCGGGGTCCGTCGTCGATCCCCGGACGCTCGCTGTCCGTGGTGTCACCGGTCTCCGGGTGGCGGATGCCTCGGTCATGCCCCTGGTGACGACGGGAAACACCAACGCCGCCGCCGTTCTCGTCGGAGAACGTGCCGCGGGGTTCATCGTCGGTGGCCCGACACCCGACGCGGACACCGCGTCCGACACGATAGGAGAAATGGTGTGACTACCTCGAGATCCCGAGCCTCAACCACCTCGGCAACCAGACAACCTCTGTCCAGCAGGGCGGTGATCGCACTCTGCATGGTCGTCGTGGTGATGGAGGGCTACAACCTGATCACCTTCGGTGTGACCGTCCCTCTTCTTCTGGACGACCCCGGGCTGGCCATCGACCCGGCGACCACCGGACTCATCGGTGGCGTCGTCTACGCCGGCGGATTGACGGGCATCCTGATCAGCGGTCCTCTGGCGGACAGGTGGGGGCGTCACCGACTGATGTCGGCCGCGGTAGGCGTCTTCGCCCTCGGCTCCGTGCTTGTCGCGGTGGCACCGAACGCCACCGTGATCGGGGTTGCCAGGATGATAACCGGCATCGGCATCGGGGCGGCGTTCACCTCGGCGATGACGCTGGCACGGAACCACGCCGCGATGAACCGGGCGAGCCTGGTCATCACATTGACCACGGCGGGCGTGCCGGTCGGCGGTGTGCTGGCGTCACTGTTCGGCATCTTCCTCATGCCGCACTGGGGGTGGCGGTCGAACTACTGGGCGGGTGCCGTCCTGACGCTGGTCATCCTGGTGGTGTCACTCCTGGGGCGGATCCGGGAGCCCGACGAGGTACAGAACTCGACGCTGGCACCCTACCGTCGCCTGACGGCGCTCTTCCACCCGTCGACACGCGTTCTCGTCCTGTTCGTGGCACTGGCCAGCGTCATGAACCTCGTGACCTGGCTGGGACTCAACGCCTGGCTGGCGGAGGCGATGCGCAGCAGCGGGTTCACCCTGACCCAGGCTCTCACCCTGACGTTCGTCCTCACCGGCGCAGCGGTCATCGGGTCATGGTTCACCGCGACCGCCGGCGACCGTGTCGGTCCGGCCCGTATCGCGGTCCTCTGCGCTGCCCTGACCCTGGTCGGACTGATCGGTCTGATGTCCGGCCCCACCGCGATGGCCGGAGCGGTGGTGTTCGTCGCCCTGCTGGGGATCGGGGGGCATTCGACCCAGAACCTCATCAGCGCGGCGGCCACCAACCACGTGGCTCCTCCGCTCCGTGGGACGGTCATCGCGATCACCAACGCCATGGCGTACGTCGGCTCATTTCTCGGCCCGGTCGTCGGTGGCGCCGTCTTCGGTGCCGGGGGAGCCTCGAGGCTGTTCAGCGTCTACGCCGTCTTCGCCGCTGTCTGCCTTGTCACCTGTGTGGGTATCGTGGTCGGTGGACGGCGGGGCCGTACCGTCGTGGAGTAGCAGAGGAGGAGCGCGGTCGTGGACGGAGAACACGGCACGGTCGACCTGGACAAGCTCCGGCGTGACCTCGCCACATCCCTGCAGCTCCTGCAGCGGCTTGTTCCGTACGACGCAGTGCTGGTCCTGCGGACCGGTCACGGGAGGAGACCCTCGGAGATCTGCAGGACGGGCTACTCGTCCACGACCGCATGGGCACTGGCGCACATGTTCCCGGCCGTGGACACCCGGCGTTTCACCTCCGAGATGAGTGACTGTGCGCCCCTGCCGCCCACGATCTCCACGTCGGGGGTGGGCGCCGGTTTCACCACGTCCCGGCTTTTCCGGGAACACCTCGCCGCGGAAGGGTACGCCGAGGGGATGTCCCTGGTCCTGCACCACGATGACGGGCCGGTGGGAATGGCCCATTTCTCGAGCAGGACGGCGGGGGCGTTCGACGGGAACCCGCGCGACGCCGCACTGGCGGTGTCCGGTTTGCTGGGAAGTATCGTGGCGATGTTTCCCGGTGTCGAGGAACCCCCGCGCGACGATGTCCATGCGGACGTCGAGCAGCGGCTGTTGGCGGATCCGGACTTCGTGAGGCATCTCCGTGAGTTCTGCCGGAGCCACCTCACGTCTGTCGACCACCTGTGGGATCTCGACGGGACGCTCGTCAGCGTCGACGTGGTCCAGCCTGGACGGGTTGTCGCGCGTCCGGCGGGTGCCGCAGCCACACGGGGGCTCACGAGACGGGAGCTGCAGGTGCTCAGCGCACTGTGTTGCGGGGCAGGCGACGGGGAGATAGCGTCGCGGCTCCATCTCGGACGTCGGACCGTGGAGTCGTATCTCGGTTCACTCCGGCAGAAGCTGGGGGCGGCGAGCAGACTCGAGGCCGTCGTCATCGCGCTCGGGGCCGGACTGTACGTACCGCACCCGGACCGGGCGCCCCTCGGACAGATCGTCCGCGGATCGTCCGGGTGAGCGCCGGTCAGGGGGGCGGACAGGGGGACGGTCACGGGGTCGGGACGTTCGTCACGAGCTCCTGTGCTTTCGCGACCTCGAGGCGTTGGTGGTCGTACAGGTCATCGACGCCCTGAGGATCCAGGACCGGCGAATACGGGTCACCGAACCCTGTCTCGACGCCGGTGAGGACCTCCAGGACCCCGAGGCCGCACACGGGGACGTAGTACGGACTGTAGCCTCCCTCCTGGATGACGACGACCTTGCCTCCGCACAGGGAGTCCGCGGCGTCCAGGAGCAGACGGGTCAGTGTCTTGAACCCACGCTGGGTGACCATCTGACGCGCGAGCGGATCCATCGCGGAGGCGTCGAATCCGCTGGCGACGAGGATCAACTCCGGCTGGAACGCCTCAAGCGCGGGAAGGACGACATCACGCATGGCCAGCTCGTAGACCGCGTTGCCACTGCCGGGAGGAAGCGGCACATTGAGCGCCGCCCCCGTCCCCGCCCCGGCTCCGTTGTCCTCCCGGAATCCTGAGTCCGGCGGGAAGCACCGGTCCTGGTGCAGCGAGATCGTGAGGACGCTGGGGTCGTCCCACCAGATGTCCTGGGTGCCGTTTCCGTGGTGGACGTCCCAGTCGACGACAGCGATGCGCGACACACCGAGGACGTCCCGCGCGTAGGCCGCGGCGACGGAGACGTTGTTGAACAGGCAGAACCCCATTCCGCGTGCCCGTTCGGCGTGATGTCCGGGCGGGTTGATCAGCGCGTACGCGGTGTCGACCTCCCCTTCCACCACGGCCCGCACGGCCTCGATCGCGCCGCCGGAGGACCGTCGGGCGATCTCGTACCCGCCCCGTCCGAAGGGACTGGCCCCGTCGCCGGCGTCGCCACCCTTCGCGTTCTCCGACTGGGACCGGATGTGTTCCACGTGCTCGGCGGTGTGGACCCTGAGCAGGTCCTCGGCCTGGGCCGGGGTGGCCCTCAGTGGGACCAGGACGTCGGCGAGCGCTGAGACCTGGACAGCCTCGTGGAACCGCCGCTTGGTGTCGGCATGGGCGATGTGGTGGCTGATGGGCTGGAGGCCGACGGACGGGTCGGCAGGTGTGAACCCGCCGCTTCCACTGTCCACCCACCCGTAGAGGGTGTCCCAGAGATATCCGACCTGTCGTTGTGGTGCCATGATGGTGCTCCTGGTCTGAGGATGTGCGTCGGTGGAGAGTGGCGTTCACGTTATTTCCGTTGGGAACGTACCGGGTACCGGGAAAGTACGGTATCCGGGTCACCCGGCCATGAGCTGCGGCAGGAACGTCACCAGCCACGGCAGCAGGCAGAGGATGAGGACGACGACCAGGTCCGAGATGATCCAGGGGACCGCTGCCCGGTAGATCGTGAACAGCGGCAGCCAGGGCGCCGTGGACTTCATGACGAAGAGGCCCATGCCGAAGGGCGGGGAGATGTTCCCGATCTGCAGGGTGACGAGCACGATGATGGAGAACCACACGGGATCCCAGCCGAACTGCGTCACGATCGGCATGAGCAGTGGTGCGGTGATCAGCATGATCGACGCCTGGTCGATGAAACACGAGAGGACGACCAGGAGCAGGATGATGAGGAACATCATCAGGGCCCCGTTGGCGATACTGCCGGACACCCACTGGACCAGGCCCGCGGTTGCACCCATGTAGGCCATGATCTGTGAGTACAGGGTGGAGGCCATGACGAGGATGAAGATCGTCCCCGTGATGCGAATGCTGCCGACCCCGGCGCCCAGGAGTTCCTTCAGGGAGAACCGACCGGTGGCGAAGGCGAGGATGATCGAGGCGAGTGCCCCGAATGCGGCAGCCTCGGTGGGTGTCGCGATGCCGGTGAAGATCACCACGAGCACCGTGACCGCGATGATCCCCGGCAGCAGGAGGTTGCTGAGGAAGCCCCGGGCGATCTCTGCCCCGGAACGGCGGGGCGGAAGGTTCTGTGCGGAGTCGGGGGAGGACTCGCCGACTGCCGCCTGCCTGCTCTTCCACAGGACGATGGTCACGTAGCCGAGGGCCATGAGGATGCCGGGCACGATTCCTGCGATGAGGAGGGGGCCGATGGAGACGTTGGCGACACCGCCCCAGAGGATCGCCAGTGCGCTCGGAGGGAACACCATCGCCAGTCCGCCCGCCGCGAGGATGGAGCCTGCGGAGAGTCGGGTGTCGTACCCTGCAGCCTTCATCTGCGGCAGCAGGGTACGGCTGAGTAGCGCCGTGTTCGCCAGCGACGAGCCGGAGAGGATGCCGAAGGCACTGCCGCCGGCGACCGCCACCATGGGCAGACGCCCGGGGACGCGGCGGAGCAGTTTGGCGATTTCGACGATGGCGTCCTGGGCGATGCGTGCCCGGAACAGTACGTCGCCCATGAGGATGAACAGCGGGATCGCCGTGAACGTGAAGCTGTTGACGGAACTGATCACACTGAGACTGAGCAGACGGGAGGTGACCTCGATGTCGCCGAAGATCAGGAGTGAGGAGACGATTCCCACGGCGAAGATGCCGAAGGCGACGGGGATCCGCAGGAACAGCACGAGGATGAGGGCCAGTATGTAGACCGGCAGAAAGATGTACCACTCCATGACCTAGGCTTCCTCTCGCTGGGTGCTGGTGGATGCACGAACTGTTCTTATCGAGCGGATGAGGTAGAAGACGGTGGCGTGGAGCATCACGGCGAACCCCACGAACACCGCCAGTGACAGCCAGTACCGGTGGAGGGCGAGTTCCCCGGCCATGGTCGTCTTCGTGTTCCAGTCGTTGACGAGCAGCTCCAGCGCGCTGAATGTCAGGAACAGGGCGACGACAAGCTGCACGACGGCCCCGATCAGCTGGCCGACGACGACCAGGCGCGGGCGGTTGAACATGTCGAGGATCTCGACCTTGAAGTTGTCGTCCGCCGCGGTGGCGGCAGGGATGACCAGGACGGTGATCAGCACCATCGCCAGAGCTGAGAGCTCGACCGCGCCGAGCACCCCGTGCCCGGTGAAGCGCATCACCACGGTGACGGCGATGAATACGGTCAGGACCAGTATGATGACGGCCCCGAGGTATTCGAGGGCGCGCTCCGGCAACCAGGTGCGGGCCGATATGTCCGTGGTGTCGTTGACGGAGTCGGGGAGTGCCTCCAGGACCTCTTCCGCGCTGTCTGTCGGTACGGTCGACCCGTCGGTACGGGGAGTCTGCGAACTCATGGGGTGTCCTCCTGGAGTTCCTCGGTGTCGGAGATGAAGGCGCCGCCGGGGACCCGGTCGTAGCCGCGCCCTTCGAGGGGAACGTCGTAGGCGTCGCGGAGGTCGGCGGCTGCCGGGGAGGTGGTCAGGATCCGGTCCCAGTCCAGGTCTTCCCAGCCGTCGACGTACGCGAGTTCAAGCAGGGCCTCGGAGTCCTCGTCGTCGAGCCGGGTCTCGCGGACACCGGCGTCATGCCATTGCTGCGTCTCCTCCACCGTGCGTTCGAGGTAGTGGTTGAAGATCTCGGGCTCCGTCTCCGCGAGCGTGTCGGTCAGTGCCGCCTGTGTGCGTGCATCGAGCCGGTCCCATGCCCGTTCGTTCATCAGGAGGTTGGCGACGGACTCGTAGAACCGCGGTGCGAGGTCGTAGTTCACCACCCCTTCCAGTCCGAGGCTTGACGGGCCGACGGAGGCCCAGGTCGCGCCGGAGACGACGTTGCGCTCCAGGGCCGTGTACACCTCGCCGCCCGGAAGGTCGACGGGCACACCGTGCATGCGACTGACCATGCCGGAGGTCGCCGACGACGTACGGTACGAGGCCCCGTGGAGGTCGAGTCCGTCGATGTCGTCCCGGCTCAGGATGACCTGTGGCATCCCGGCGACCGCGCGCCCGAGGTAGGTGACCCCGAGCTGCTCCCGGTGAATCTCGTCGTAGATCTCCACGACGCCGTTGTCACGTTCCTCCATCGGGGTGAACGGCGTGAAACGTGCGAGTTCCATGGCCGGAACCTGGTCGACGTAGTAGTCGCCGGGCATGATGCCCATGTCGAATACTCCGGCCGACACCCCCTCAATGAGCAGGTTCGGCGCCATCACCTCCGGTCCTCCCTTGAAGTCGACGGTGATCCACGGCGCCGTTTCCTTCAGTTTGTCGATGAACATGAAGACGCCCTCGTTATTGGAGTGGTTCTTCGCGAATCCGCTCGCGAGGGTGATGGTGACGTCGCCGTTTCCCTCGTCGGCGGCAGAGGAACAACCGGCGACGAGAAAAGGTACGAGAAGTACTGCCAACAGCCTTTTCCTGAGTGTGACGAGCATGCTGCCTCCTGCAGTCGTGTCATCGTGGTCTGCGGTGTGTGCCGGGGCGGTGAGCCGTCCCCGGTAAGGCCCGGCTATGCGAAGAGCACGGACTGCGTGGGGTAACTTCCGGCGAAGTTGTCGGGAAGGTCCGAGATGAAGACGTTCTCCGTTCGCGTCCGGGTCACCCGCCACACTCCGTCGTCCTTCCGGAACGCGTTGTTGAGACGGCTTGAGCGCAGAAGGGAACGGCCGTCCGAGAAGAGCCACGGCTGCATGTGTATCCACGCACCCTCGGCGACGTCTCCGTCGACGGAGATCTGCTCCGACGTCAGGTAGTGCGCGTTGAGGATGAGTTGGGGGTCCTGGTCCTCGGGCCAGAAACGGTTGAAGTGGGCGCGGATCGCGTCTTTCCCCTCGGCCCGGCCGAACTGACCGGTGTAGTACTCGCCGACCCCCTCCCACACCGCATCGTCGGTGTAGAGGTCCAGGATGAGTTCGATCCGCTCCTTGTCGCTCACCGGGGGGTGGACGGGGCACGGGGTGTCGCACAGCATCATGTAGCGCGCCTGAACGCGACGGATGTCTGCTTCTGCCTCCAGGACCTCGACCCGTGCGGCGAGTGTCTCGATGGTGTGACTGGTGTCTTCCTGCATTGCGGTGCTCCTCGGGGTGAGTGAAAGGGGAATGTCTGGCTGTCAGTGGTTTTCGATGCGCCGGACGACGGCCTGCGCCTGGGTGATCCAGCCGCGGACGGTCCGGCCGTCGACGTCCTGGGGGAGTTGGGCCAGACGGAGGGTCATCGTGTGTTCCCCGGTGGGGTCCCGGACCGGGAAGACGATCGACCCGACGTTGTAGCGTTCGTCGTCGGTGATCTCCCGTTGGGAGTAGTCGACGGTGGTGCTCCCGATCAGCTCACGGATGGTCCTCTCGGCGAACGGGGTCAGGGGGCCTTTGAGGTACTCTTTCGTCGCTTCGATCATCTGTTCGTAGGCGACGCTGCCTTCCTCGGGGAGATGGGAGATGACGTAGCCCTTGTCGTTGAGCATCTCGAGTCGGCGGCAGTGGTTTCTCCGGACGTCGTCCGACGGCGTGCCGAGTTTGCCGAGCCAACGCTCGCGGACCTCCTCGGGCTTGTCGAACAGGTACGTGTCCCCGATAGGGGGCACGATCGGGACCCGGCTTGCGAACCTGTGCTCGGGGGACACCCCCGGACCGAGCGCAGAATAGACTGTCGCGAACTCGTCCTCGCTGAGCGCGGCGTAGACGATGACTTCGCAGCCGATGGACTCGGCGAGGGACTCGAGGTCGTCGTCCGCGCTGTGTGCGGCGTGGATGGCGGGAAGTGAGTCGTGCCGGAGGCGGCCCATCATCGTGGATCCGACGAAGCTCCCGTATCCGCCCTGGAAGAACAGGAGTGGGGCCACGGAGTTCGTCACCTCCAGGTCATGGACGCGGCACAGGACGATCCAGTGGTCGCCGGCCTCGATTGTTTCCGAGATCGTGGTGTCGATCCAGGCGATGGAGTTCTTGAGAATGGGGTCGCCGGCGGGGGAGGGGTACCATTCGATCCCGTCCAATTTGTTCTGCCACCGTTGGGCGATGGACAACATCTCGGATTCCTGTTCTCCGCCGAAGATGTTGATGCACAGTGACGAGCACTCCTGCATTTTCCCGAATGTCTTGGATGCCTTCATCGGCATGAAAGAAACCAGTGGCGGGTCGAGGGACACC
This sequence comes from Corynebacterium sp. USCH3, assembly GCF_037619475.1. Taxonomy (NCBI): domain Bacteria; kingdom Bacillati; phylum Actinomycetota; class Actinomycetes; order Mycobacteriales; family Corynebacteriaceae; genus Corynebacterium; species Corynebacterium sp. USCH3. The sequence goes on along the minus strand of NZ_JAQPZT010000002.1, from coordinate 347,186 downwards.
GACGAGAACGTTCCGACCACCATGGCCAGTAGTTCCCCGTCCGCCGCACGTCCGGTGACGACGGCCACCCCGGTGGGATAATGCCCCATGGCGTGTCTGAATGTACGTGGGTCGAATTGTGTGGAAACGGAGTGGTCATTCACGTCGGGTGCTCCTCCATTGCAGGGCGCGCTTGTGTCGGTGGCGGATCTGTGAAAGATGGCTGTCCGGTTAAGGAACAAAACTAGGGCAGGGGTGACTTACGGCACTACGCGGGAAACCTTTAGAATCTCCACGGCGACCGCGGTCGTGGCGGTGAATGAGGGGAGAGGTGGAGATAATCTGATAAATAAGGAAAGGGTAGCCTTAAGTTTTGCCTGCGGGTTACCTTTAGTCCCGAAAAGTAGTCAGCCCGTGGCGGGTGTAATAATCTTGGGACTCAAAAGACCGCGGGGTGACCGGCATCACGTGATGTCCACGAGGATGCTCCCCGTCACTGGACCAGGTCGTCGAAGGAAGGAATCAGCATGACGCTCGCGCACCGCACACAGTCGGTGGAGCACCGGGTGAGAGATGTCCACGACGGTCGCATTTCCGCCCGGGAGAGTGCCGACCAGCACCGCCGGGAAATCACCCGGTACGAACCGCGTCTGAAGGCGTGGGTTGAACTCACCGACCTCGACGAGGGCGACAACGTCCCCTCACATGGTCCGTTGGCCGGACTGTCTGTGGGGGTCAAAGACATCATTGACGTCCGGGGGCATCCCACGCGATGCGGTTCGCCGACGGCCGACCAGGAGCCGAAGGACGACGACGCGGCGTGTGTCGCCCGTCTGAGGGAACTCGGTGCCACCGTGCAGGGGAAGACGGTCACCACGGAGTACGGGTATTTTTCGCCCGGCCCCACGACCAACCCCTTCAGTGAGTCCGCGACCCCGGGAGGGTCCTCGAGCGGATCCGCTGCCGCGGTCGGTGCCGGTACGATTCCCTTCGCGTTGGGGACCCAGACTGCCGGATCCCTCACCCGGCCGGCGTCGTTCTGCGGCGCGGCGGGTCTGGTCCTGACCCACGGCGCGACGTCCCTCGCAGGTGTCACCGGGTTGAGCGAGTCACTGGACTCCCTCGGTTTCCTCGCCCGGTCGGTGGAGGACCTGGACTTCGTCCACCGCGCCTTCTTCGACGTGGCAGGGCAGGGGGCGGCCGTCCGTCGAGAGTCCTTCCCCGACGTCACCGCGCTCCTCTGGGACGGCTCCGGGATGTTGAACCTCGACAGCACCATGATGCAGCTTCTCCGCACGCTGCCACACCTGTTGGGGGAACTGGGTGTCGCGTCGTCGCCCCTGGACTGGGACGACCACATCCGGTCGTTGGTCGACGACCACCGGACGGTCATGGCCTTCGAAGCTGCAGCCGGCCTGGGGCAACAGCTGGGGTCCCGGAGGGGAGAGGTGAGCGCCCAGTTGCGCCAGTTGTTCAGCGACGGAGAGGTCGTCGAGGAACAGCATGTCACCGATGCGCTGTTCCGGCGGGACGTGTCCCTGACGGCACTGACACGCTGCCTGGGCACGTCCGGGCTGGTGATCGGTCCGGCGGCGAAGGGGCCGGCCCCGATGATGAGCACCGGCACCGGGTCGCCGGAGCTCAGCCGACCGTGGCAGCTGCTGGGACTTCCCGTGCTCACCGTGCCCGGTGCACGCACGAGCGCGGGAATGCCTCTGGGTATCCAGGTCGTCGGCCCCAAGGACAGCGAGTCGATGCTCCTGGCGCTCGGAGCGTCACTGGAACCGTTGCTCCGTGACCTTCCCTCATTCAGCGACGTCGACGGAGTCCCCACACTCAAGGAGATGAAATGGTAAACAGCTCGGACACCCTTATTCGCCCTCGCCCGGTAAACCACTACCGCATGTTCCTGACCTGTTACGGAGACAAATTCACCTACGGTTGGCACCACGTCGACCTGTTCGTCCACGACGAGCTCGGCCGGGAAGTCAACTGGGTGCACTGGACCGTCGAAGCGGACGGTCCTGAGGCGGCTGACGTCTCCGTGCGGAAGGAGGAGCCGGACCTGGTGCGCACCACTCCCTGGGAGCACCACGTCAGTGAATTCGGCATGCACTACTGGACTGCAGAAGCCGCGTGGGACTGATGGAGAACGCTCCTGTCGTCTACATCGTCGACGACGACCCTGGTCTGTGCGATTCCGTCGCCTGGCTCCTGGACAGCGCCTGTATCGACAGCGTCGTCTGCCACAGTGCCGCCGAGTTCCTCGGTCGTTTCGACCGGACCCGTCCGGCCTGTATCGTGCTCGATGTCCGGATGCCGGAGATGAGCGGTCCCCGTCTCCAGGAGAAGTTGGCGGACATCGCCCCGTACGTGTCGATCATCTTCGTGTCCGCCCACGGGGACATCCGGATGTCTGTCGACACGATAAAGGCCGGTGCCCAGGATTTCCTGGAGAAGCCGTACGATCCCCAGAAGCTCCTCGACGCCGTGCAACTCGGTGTGGAGAATGCCCGGGGGAACTTCGAGCGTTACAGGAGCAGGACGGACGTCGCCCGCAAAGTCGAGACGCTCACGCCACGGGAGCGTGAGGTACTGGCGATGGTGGTGGAGGGGCTGCCGAGCAAGTCGATCGGTCGGCGTCTGGGGATGAGCGTCAAGACCGTCGACGTCCACCGGACACGGATCAAGACGAAGACCGGCGCGGACAGTATCGGCACATTCGTCCGGGACATCCTGCGCTACGGCACCCCACTCTGATCCGGCGACGTCGGGGGCCGACGTCAGAAGTAGTCGAGCACGAGCCTCGGCGTCTTCGATCGCGAGATGCACACCGCCATCGTTTCATTCGCTTCCCGTTCCGACGCCGTCAGGACGTTGTCCCGGTGGTCGGGGATCCCCTCGAGAACCTCCATGATGCAGGTCCCGCAGATTCCCTCCCTGCAGGACGTGTCGATCTCCGCACCGTTGTCGTTGAGGACGTCGACGATGCTCCGGTCCACGGGGATGTCGAACTCCTCGCCCTCGAGTTCCACGACGAATGCCGTGTTCTGTGAGTCATCCACCTGCTCACCGGCGTGGAAGTTCTCGAAGTGGATGTCGCCGTCGCTGAACCTCTCGGAGAGTATGCCGGTGATCTTGTCCATGAATCCCTGCGGGCCGCACAGGTAGACGTGACTTCCCGTGGGAGCCTCATCGCGCAGCCGCTCAAGGATCTCGGTCTGGTCATCTCTGGTGATGCCCAGATGGGCATGGAGTTTCTCCGGGCACTTCTCCTGGAGGATCGGAAGAAACGCCGCGTCCTCCTCGGAGGAGGCGAAGTAGTGGAGTTCGAAACTGATGTCGCGGACGTCCATGTACCGGGCCAGGCTGTGCATGGGCGTGATCCCGATTCCCCCGGCGATGAGGATGTGGTGGGTCGCCTGCTCCGCGATGCCGATGAGGTTACGGGGTTCGGAGATCTTCAGACGGTCACCGACCTTGAGCGAATGCAACGCGGCGGACCCGCCGCGGGACTCGTCCTCCCGCTTCACCGCAACCACGTACGCGTCGTCACCGTCCGGCCGACCGCACAGGGAGTACTGCCTCGTGATGGCGGTCGGGCCCTCGACGTCGATGTGCGCCCCCGGCGTGTAGTGCCCTATCGGGGTGCCGTCGGGCATGCTCAGGTAGATGGAGATGATGGTGGGTGTCTCGTGGACGATATCTGCCACGACGACTTCCTTGAGTCCCATTGTTCTTCCCTGTCGTGAGTGTGCGGTGGAACGGTGACCTTCTAGCGGAGGTACAGGCCGCCGTTGATGTCCCAGCAGGCGCCGGTGACGAAGTAGGCGTTCGGCTGTGTCAGCAGTGACACGGTGTCGGCGATGAACTCCGGGCTGCCCAGCCGGTGGACCGGGATACCCTCGACGATCTGGTCCATCTTGTGACCGACCGTGTCATGGACGATCGAGACGTCGTGCGGCCCCGGGGAGATCGCGTTGACGGTGACTCCGGACGACGCGAGTTCCTTGGCGAAGATCTTCGTCGTCGTCAGGATCGCGCCTTTGGAGGCGGCGTAGTGCGCACCGGTGGCGGTGCCACCGTTCTGTCCGGCGAGTGAGGCCTGGTTGACGATCCGGCCGTAGCCTTGTTGTGCCATTGCCGGGCCGAAGACCTGGCAACCGAAGAAGATGCTGTTGGCGTTGGTCGTGAGAACCTCGTCGAATTCATCGGTGTCCAGCTCGAACACATCTGCGGCGCGGGTGACCGCTGCATTGTTGACCAGGATCGTCGGCGTTCCCCAGTGGTCGGTGATCCGGTCGAGGGCGTTGGTGAAGCCCTCCTTGCGGGAGACGTCCAGTTCGACCGCGAGTGCGGAGGAGCCGTCAGGGGAGAGTTCCTCCGCAAGTGCTGTCGTCTTCTCCATGTTGCGCCCGGTGACGACAACCTTGTGTCCGTCGGCGTGGAGTCGGCGGGTGATGAAGCTGCCGAGCCCACCGGCTGCGCCTGTCACGACGGCTACTCCGGGCTGGGACTGTGATGCGTGGTCGGTCATGTCTGCCAGATCCTTTCTAGATCAGGAAGCCGGCGGCGCCGATGGCGTCCTGGCTGTCGATGAGACGGGCGACTTTCTGGACGATGAGGTCGTTGCCGCTGTCGCCTTCTGCGGTAAGTCGGATCCGGTGGGTGAGTTCGGCACCCAGGTTCCGGGTTTCGTTACGTTTGTGGGCGGTGATGATCTGCGCCGAACGGATCACAACCTCACGCTCCGACAGTTCCACGACCTCGAACCTGGAGACCGTGCGGACGGTCGTGGCCGCGGCGACGGCGCTGGGGGAGAATCCCTGGATGAGCCGCTCAACCCGGAGGTGTCGCATACGGGCGTCGTCGTAGATCATGTTGAGCGAGTTCTCGAAGTCCTCTGTCTCCGGGTCGACCGGTACGATGTAGTACCCGTCGTCGCTGAACTGTCTCTCCCACGCGGGGTAGTCCTTCCGGTCCAGAAGCGCAGCCTCGTACCAGATGAGCTCAATCGCCCGCTGGACGCGCGTGTCGGAGAGAAACGGGGTCACGGGACGTGCCACCGTGTCAGACATCTGCGTTGTCTGCGTTGTCTGCGTTGTCTGCGTTGTCTGCGTTGTCTGTGTCGTCATTGCTCATCATCCTCTTCCACATGTAGTACGCCTCACGCATGCCCGTCTCGTCGGTGACGTGCGAGGTCGGCCAGTTCTCGTCCTCGGTGGTGTATTCGCGGCCGAGACCACGGTTGATCATGATCGGCATCGACGGGTTGCCGCCCGCCCCGATCTGGACCCGGTCCCAACCCTCGGAGTCGTCCGGGCTGCCGAAGCCGAACGGTCCCTGGAAGTGTTCGTGGATCCGGAGCCGCTCACGGTTGACGGACTCCGGCCCGCCGTCCATGCCCAACGCCATATGCCAGATCTCGGTCTCGTCGACGGAGATCGGGATGAGGACCCGGAAGAACGCCGACGACATGGCGATGTTCGGGAACATGTTCAGGTTGAAACCGCAGCCGTGCATCGAGCGCATGTAGCGCCGGACCATCGCGGGGCTCTCGCCGGCCTCCTCGAGTTCCTTGACGATGTGGTTGAACCGCGGCTGGATTTCCTCGGAACCGTCATCCTCGTCGAGGTCCATGTGGGCGGTGGCCATGATGCTCACACTGTGGCCGTGGCCCAACGCGTGCGTCTCCGCAGCCGGGTCGTCCATGAAGGACATCATGTCGGCGGTCTCGGAGTCGACGGAGGCCATCCACGACTTGTGGACCATCGGGAAGTGGTATCCGTCCGTCGTGTTCTCGAGCTGAATCTTCCAGTTGCCCTTGAACCGGAACTTGTGGGTGCCGATGACCTTGCAGGGGTACCCGTTGGTCTGCTTGAAGAACCGGTCCATCCAGATCTTCGCGTCGCCGAGGTGGTCCTCGAGGGGTTCGACGTCGTCGTTGAAGGTGGCGAAGATCATCCCGAGGTAGCTCTCGGTGCGCAGTTTCTGCAGCCCGAAGTCCTTCTTGTCGATCAGCCCCTCGTAGCCGTCGGGGTAGGGGATGCCCCGCAGCCGGCCGTCGTGGGTGTACGACCAGTTGTGGTAGGGACAGGTGAAGCCGTTCGCTTTGCCGCTGCGTTGGTCGCAGACCGTGGCACCCCGGTGCCTGCACCGGTTGAGCAGGGTGTTGAAGTTGCCCTTGCGGTCACGGTTGACGATCACCGGCTGGTCCCCCACCCAGGTGGTCTTGAAGGACCCGGACTCGGGGATCTCGCTCTCGTGCGCCACCCACACCCAGGTGCGGTAGAAGATCCTCTTCATCTCCTCCCGGAAGATCTGGGGGTCGGTGTAGAGCTGGCCCGCCACCCGGTCGTCATCGACGAGAGCGGCGAAGTTGCTTCGTGAGCTGCTGGGGATCCGTGTAGGGATTGTCATTGGTCAGTTCCTCTCTCAGGCGTGGTCGGAGCGCGTGGTCAGAGCGCGACATCATCGCGGATGGTCAGTTCCCTGCCCATCCGGGCTTCGATGGTGAAGTACCGCCACAGGGCATGTTCGTCGACCATGATGGTGCGCAGGAGGTTGCAGGCCTCCCGGACCGTCGGCTGGTCGCGGACGTCGGCGAGAACGTAGAAGGTCCAGGGCCACCCGGTGGACGGACCGACCATGTGGGCGTCATCGTCGAACGTGCCGATGATGTCCACCCCGTCCATGTCCCGGAGTCTCGTCAGGAACGTCTGGGTCGCGATCCAGACTTTGCCGATATCGTCTTTCGGCAGGTCGAAGAAGTTCTGGTTGTTGCCCACGCAGAACAGCGTGCGAAGTGGTGAATCAGACATGGTTTCTCTTCTCGGTCTCGGGGGAAGTCAGGGGAAGCTGGGGATCGTCGGCTCCAGCCCCAGGAGGAGCGCACCGCCGGCTTCGAACGTGTTCTCCTGGAGCATCGCGTGCTGGGCCGGGACGAGCCCGTCCTGCACGAACCGTTGCAACGGGTGGCTGGTGAAGATGGCGCCGGTGCCGGCCAGGTCGAACGCCGTCAGCGCCACCCTCCGTCCCACCTGGGCGGCATGTGACGCGGCGATCCGCAGCATCGCCTTGTCCTCGGAGGTGATCTCCTCGCCGGACTCGGCTTTGTCCCAGACAGCCTCCGTGGACTCGTAGAAGAACGCACGGGCGGAGCGGAGGTCGGCTTCGGCGTGGGCGAGTCCGAGTTTGTAGACGGGACGGTTGCCCTTGGCGGGGCCGCCGGTCACGGACGCGTTGGCGGACCCGGTGTCGCGGACGAAGTCGAGTGCACCGCGGCCTGCACCCAGCGCCGTCACCGCCAGGACCTGAGCGGCGTACGCCAGTGCCGGATAGCGCGTCAGCGGTTCGTCGATCGTCGGGGTTCCGCCGCGGATGAACGTCAGTTCGTCAGGGATGAACAGGTCAGTGACCCGGACATTGTGGGAGCCGGTGGACTTCATCCCCGCCACGTCCCAGTTCTCGACGATCTCGACATCGTCAGGATGGACGAGCGCAGTCAGGGGGCGGCCGGCGGTCTCCGGCCCGCCACGCAGGCCGATCCCGAGGATGTCGGCGCCCTTGCACCCCGAGGCGAAGAACCAGGTGCCGTTGGCGACCCAGCCGCCCTCCACTTTCTCCGCCTCAATCATGGGGAACATGCCGCCGGCGAAAACAATGTCGACACTTTCCGCGTAGAGTTTTTCCTGCGTCTCGCGTGGAAGCGCGGAAAAGTAGGTGAGCGCTGAACCGAAGCTCGCGACCCACCCGGTGGAGGGGTCGACGGCCGAGATCTGTTCGATCTGGCGCATGAACTCGGCGGGAGGCTGTGGTTCTCCGCCGAAGGTCGCCGGAGTAGACGCACGGTACAGCCCCGCCTCGACCAGAAGGTCGACGTAGTCCTTGGGAACATGCCCCAGACCGGCGAATTCATCCCGGCGTTCACGGAGGACGGACAGTGCATGGTCGAAGGCCGCCTGCCGTTCCGGGCCGGCCGGCGCGGCCTCGGTGGTGAATCGAACGTGGTCGAGTAGCACTAGTCCTCCAGATGCCTTGGTGAAATATCCACCTATGACGTTATGTTTCTGCGCAGTGCGCTGACTATCGGTAAATCCCGTCCCCCGGGTACAGGAATCTTTATTCTCGTCTGATCGTCCGGGACTTCCTGGAGTTTTTTCGCGCACCTATAGTGGTGACCATGGAATTTGAGGCAGAGAGCTTCCGGCTTCTGGCGGACAGTTCGTCCAACGGATGGTTGGTCCACGACGCGAAGTCGAAGAGTATTCTCTGGGCGAATCGGACGGCGTGTGCGGAGTTCGGCTACTCGGTGGAGGAGTTGCGCTCACTGAAGGCCCACCACATGAGCTCGCAGGACCCGCGCTACAGACGCGCTATGGGGACGGCGTGGCTGCAGGCGGCGGTGGTCTACGGGAGCAACAAGCGGCTCTGGAAGTACGCGAACCGCGACGGTGGTGAGTTCATGACGGACGCCGTCGCCACCTTGGTCACCATTCCCGGTGGTACGGACTCCGGGAACGAGCCGGTGGACGTCATCCTCGTGGAGTTCCGGGTGATCCGTGAGGCTGAGGTGGTCCCGGACTCCAGCAAGTGGGTGGAGGATTCCCTCGACCGTCTGATGCTGCACACCTCCTCGGGGATGATGCTGCTGGACAGGGACTTCCGGGTCGAGGACGTGTCGCCCTTCGCCGCGAAGTTGGTGGGGTCCTCGGTGGAGGATCTGCTGGGACGACGACTTGACGAGCTCGCGGACATCGACACACCGTTGGACGGCATGTTCGTCATGGCGGAGATGAGCAAGCCGGACGGCGCGGTGACGGTCAGGATGAAGGTCTCGAGTGACACCGGTGAGGTGCGCTGGCTTGCGGGGATCCTGGACAACGTGGTTCTCGACGGCAGCTGCATCCGGGTGCTGACCGTGAGAGACATCTCCAGCAAGGTCGAGTGGGAGCACCGCAACGCGTACCAGGAGAAGAACCTGCAGTACATGAGCAGGTACAACGCGATGGGGGACATGGCGATGATTCTCGCCCACGACCTCGGACAACCTATTGCGGCGGCGACCAACTACCTCGACGGGGTACGGCGCAGACTGGGGCAGCAGAGCGCCCCCGCCGAGTCCCTCGACTACGGCCTGACCCAGGCCCGGTCGCAGTTGGAGCGGGTCGCCGACATCGTGACCTCGGTGAAGAAGTACGTTCGTCGCATCGAGAACGTCAGCACGGTCGTCGACCTCAACGACGTGGTCGAGGAGAGCCTCTACTTCGTGCGGTTGCGTGCCGAAGACAAGGGGGTCGAGGTCATCGCCGACCTGTGCGGCCGCCCACCGACGATTCTCGGTGAGAGCGTGTTGATCGGGCAGGTCATCATCAACATCTGCGTCAACGCCATTGACGAGGTGAGCCTGCCCACGACGGAGGAGAAGTACATGGTCGTCTCCACGGAACTGACGGCAGAGACGGCCTCGGTGGTCGTGCGCGACCGTGGCCGGGGTATGTCCCGGGAACCGGCAGACATGCTTGCGGCCGGCGCGTTCTCCTCGAAGAGTGACGGCTCGGGTATCGGACTGGTGATCTGTGAGCATATCGTCCAACGGCACGGCGGGACGATCACCTACGAACCCAATGAACCGAACGGGACTGCGGTCCGCATCAGTTTCCCGTTGAGTGAGGGGGCTGTCCAGGGGTAGGGGTTTCCCCGTACCGGCTAAAGGTGGGTCGTCCATCTGTTGTGGCCGCGGAACCCGGGGTCCACAGTGGTTGTCACCTGTACCTTCCGAAGGAGTCCTGAATGCCGCAGAACAACGAGACCGCACTCGCCTTCGAGCATGTGACGCTGGGACAGCGGGTGCTGTTCGGTCACGGACGGGCCCGGTCGAACCTGGCCGATGAGGTCGCCCGCCTGAAGGCCCGGCGAATCATGGTGATCGCCTCGGAGAGGGAACTGCACCTGGCGAGGGAGGTCGTCGGCGACATCGAGGTCGCGGTGTGGCACACCGGCGTCGTGATGCACGTCCCGGTGGAGACCGCGGATGCGGCACGCGACGCGGCACGTGCCGCCGGCGTCGACCTGATCGTGTGCGTCGGCGGTGGCTCCACGACGGGACTGGCGAAGGCCGTGGCGCTGACCGGTGGGCAACCCGTCATTGCGGTCCCGACCACCTACGCAGGCTCCGAGGCGACGAACGTCTGGGGCCTGACCGAGGGGAACCGCAAGACGACCGGTGTGTCTGACTCGGTCCTCCCGGTGACGGTGGTCTACGACGCCAGCCTCACCCTGTCGCTTCCGGTGGAGATGTCGGTGGCCTCCGGTCTCAACGGGTTGGCCCACTGCGTGGATTCACTCTGGGCACCGCGGGCGGATCCGATCAATGCGGCGCTGGCGACGGAAGGCATCCGTGTCCTTGGCGAAGGGTTGCCGATGATCGTCGAGGACCCCGGCTCTGTGGCAGGCAGGGACCGGGTGTTGTACGGCGCATACCTGTCTGCGGTCGCCTTCGCCTCGGCAGGTTCCGGTCTGCACCACAAGATCTGCCACGTACTCGGGGGGACGTTCAACCTGCCTCATGCGCAGACCCACGCTGTCGTGCTGCCGTATGTCCTGGCCTTCAACGCCCCGTCCGCCCCTGCCGCGGACGCGAGGATCGCGCAGGCCCTGGGGGCCGAGGACGCGTCGGTGGGCCTGGCTGAGCTGAGGGAACGGACCGGGGCCCCACAGCGGCTGTCCGACTACGGATTCGGTGCCTCCGACGTGCCGACCGCCGTGGACATCATCCGACAACACATTCCGGAGGGAAACCCCCGCCCGGTCACCGGGAATGCGCTGACCACGCTGCTCCACGCCGCCATGGACGGCCGTGACCCCCGACACCTGACCATTGAGGAGTGAGACACCATGAACACACGTCAACGTCCGTCCGGGAATGCCCCGGGTGACCGTCAGACAGCCGTTGAAGAGGACCTGCTCCGCCGGGTGCTCGACTCCTTCTCCGGTTGTCCCGACCCGAGGCTGCGCGAGATCATGGAGGGGGTCGTCAGCCACCTCCACGCACTTGTCCGCGAGGTCAGGCTGACTGAGGCGGAGTGGAGGTACGCTGTCGATTTCCTCACCGCCGTCGGGCACATCACGGACGACACACGGCAGGAGTTCATTCTGCTTTCCGACACCCTCGGCGTGTCGATGCAGACGATCGCGGTCAACAACGAGGCCTACCGCAACGCGACGGAAGCCACGGTATTCGGACCCTTCTTCGTCGACGACGCCCCTGAAATCCCCCTCGGCGGAGATATCGCCGCCGGCGCCGTCGGTGAGCCGGCGTGGATCGAGGGGACGGTCACCGACACCGACGGAAACCCGGTACCGGGGGCCAGGATCGAGGTATGGGAATGCGACGAAGACGGACTGTACGACGTGCAGTACGGCGACGGGCGAACGGCAGGACGGGCCTGTCTCCACAGTGACGACGACGGACGTTTCCGGTTCTGGGGACTGACACCGGTTCCGTATCCGATCCCGCACGACGGCCCGGTGGGGAAGATGCTCAGCGCCGTCGGGCGTTCACCGGTACGCGCCGCACACCTGCATTTCATGGTGACGGCGCCGGGCCTCCGCACGTTGGTGACCCATATTTTCGTCGAGGGCGACCCCCAGCTCGAGATCGGCGACTCCGTGTTCGGGGTGAAGAACTCCCTCATCACACCGTTCCACACACAGTCGGCAGAGGAGCCCACGCCTGACGGACGGCGACTCGAGGGCACGAGCTGGCGCCGGGCACAATTCGATATTGTTCTGGCTCCAGAAGATATCAACGAGTGAACCCCCGGCGGGGTATCTGTTACAGGGGTGGATAAACCTTTAGCCGTATGAGGGATCCTCGTAGGGTGACGGCCGTTGCGATGTTCGTCTTTCGGGAATTGTCCGAGGATGACGGTGCCATGACCTGCTGTGATGCTGGACGCTGTGGTAATTCCGGGGCTGAATGAGGGGCTGTCTGTGCGGAGTTACTTTCCGTTACTTTCATTGACGAACCCTGTGTCGCGGACCACAGTGGAGATTGTTCGAATCGCAACCACCGCACCACGAGGAGAGACCATGACTACGGGAACTGACAACCCCACCGCCCACGGATCCGGAAATGCCGCGACCGACAAGTTCAAGAAGAACAGGGTGAGCGCCGACACCTCCCGGGAGCGCGCAAATGCCATCTACAAGGATCTGCTTGGAGCGATCGGTGATGTCGCGCGTAAGCACGAGGTCACCTACGACGAGTACCGGGTCGTCAAACAGTGGATGATCGACGTCGGTGAGTACGGCGAGTGGCCGCTGTGGCTCGATGTCTTCCTCGAGCACGACATTGAGGAGATCAACTACAACCGGCACGCGTACACCGGGACCAAGGGATCCATTGAGGGGCCGTACTATGTCCCGGATGCGCCGGAGCTTCCGTCGCACTGTGAGATGCCGATGCGCGACAAGGACAAGGCCGCGACCCCGTTGATCTTCCGGGGTCAGGTCACCGACGTCGACGGCAACGGCCTGGGTGGGGCCCGCCTGGAACTGTGGCACGCCGACGAGGACGGCTACTACTCACAGTTCGCACCGGACATCCCGGAGTGGAACCTCCGGGGCACCATCGTCTCCGACGACGACGGTAAGTACGAGATCAAGACGCTCCAGCCTGCCCCCTACATGATTCCGCATGACGGGCCGACCGGCTGGTTCGTCGAGTCCTACGGTGGACACCCCTGGCGTCCGGCGCATCTGCACCTGCGGGTCACCCATCCCGGTTACCGCGAGATCACCACTCAGCTGTACTTCAAGGGCGGGAAATGGATCGAGAACGACGTCGCCACGGCCGTGAAGCCGGAGCTCCTGCTGGATCCGGCCACCGAGGGTGACATGAACGTCGTCGACTACAGCTTCGCCCTCGACAAGGAGGACTGAGACCGTGACGTCGGCGGGGCTGGCCATCGAGCGGGTGGACACGCGGATCCTCGATGTGCCGTTGATCCGGCCGCACGGATTCGCCACCACCACGGCCACCGAACAGTCCATCCTTCTGGTGACCGTCACCACCACCGACGGAGTCACCGGTTTCGGCGAAGGCGTCGTTCCCGGGGGACCGTGGTGGGGTGGCGAGTGTGTCGAGACGATGAAACCTCTCGTCGATAAGTTCATCGCACCGGTGATGATCGGTCGACGTGTCGATGAACTCGTCGGTGTCCTCGCCGACATGGAGAAGGTCGTCGCCAACGCCCGGTTCGCGAAGGCGGCCTGCGACGTCGCCATGCACGACGCGTGGGCGAGGTCCCTGGGGATCCCGGTGCGAGATCTTCTTGGTGGGAGGTGCCGCGATTCCGTCGACGTCACCTGGGCACTCGGTGTGCTGCCGGTGGGTGAGGCGGTCGCCGAGATCGAGGAGCGCATCGCCTCACACGGGCACCGCAGCTTCAAGCTGAAGATGGGTGCTGGTGACCCTGCCCGTGACGTCGACCGTCTCGTCGCACTCGCCGGCGAGGTCGGGCACAAGGTGTCGCTGCGTATCGACGTGAACGCCCGGTGGGACCGGATCACGGCGTTGACCCACCTGCCGCGGTTGGCCGACGCCGGGTTCGACCTGTTCGAGCAGCCGACTCCTGCCCATGATCTGGCGACACTCCGGGAGATCACCCGACGGACTGGCGTGCCGGTGATGGCGGACGAGTCGGTGTGCAGTCCGGCTGACGCGTTGGCGGTCGTCAGGGCAGAAGCGGCGGACGTCATCGCGGTGAAGACGACGAAGCTGGGCGGACTGCGGGAGTCGTTGAAGACTGCGGCCGTCGCAGAGGCCGCGGGCCTGGCGTGTCACGGTGCCACCAGCCTGGAGGGGCCGTTCGGTACCGCTGCGTCGCTGCAGTTCGCCTGCGCCGTGCCGGCGATGAGCTGGGGTAGTGAACTCTTCGGGCCGATGCTGCTGCGGGAATCCTATACGACGACCGACCTGGAGTACGTCGACGGGCAGGTCAGCCTGCCGGAGGGCCCCGGTCTCGGTCTGGAACCCGACTGGTCGGCCATCGACCGCTTCACCCGTGAATGAGATGTACGACTAGAAGACTAGGAGGTCGACCATGGCCCTGTTCCTCGTCCGTATGGACGTGTCGATCCCGAACGACCTTGATCCGGAGGTCGCCGCGGAGACGATTGCCCGGGAGAAGGAGTATTCCCAGGACCTGCAGCGCCGGGGCATCTGGCGCAGTATCTGGAGGATTGCCGGGGAGTACTCGAACTACTCGGTCTTCGAGGTGTCAGATACCGATGAGCTCCACGATATCCTGTGGAATCTGCCGTTGTTCCGGTTCATGTCCTGTACCGTGACCGCGTTGGCGCATCATCCGTCGGACATCGTGCCCCGTGGAAGTGGGGACCGATGACCACCGGTACACCACAACCGCTGTTCCCGTTTTCGGCGGTCGTCGGACAGGACGATCTCCGGCTCTCCCTGATCCTCACCGCGATCTCACCACGTATCGGGGGTGTGGTCGTGAGAGGGGAGAAGGGGACGGCGAAGACCACGACGGTCCGCGCGTTCGCGTCGTTGCTGGGGGACGCGCCACTGGTGAATCTTCCCGTCGGTGCCACGGAGGACCGTGTCATCGGCTCCCTCGACATGGAGACAGTTCTCACCACCGGGCGTGCGGAGTACCGTCCCGGACTCCTCGCACAGGCCGACGGTGGAGTCCTCTACGTCGACTAGGTGAACCTGCTTGCCGACCATCTCGTCGATGCGCTGCTCGACGCCGCTGCCTCGGGCAGGGTGACAGTTGAACGAGACGGGATCTCCCACAGCTCGCCGGCGAGTTTCGTCCTGGTCGGCACAATGAATCCCGAGGAAGGGGAGTTACGCCCCCAGCTGTTGGACCGGTTCGGTCTCGCCGTGGATGTCGCCGCCTCCACACGACCGGAGACACGGGTGGAGATCATCCGTCGTCGGCTCGCGTTCGAGGACGATCCGCATACGATGGCGGCGCAGTGGCAGGTGGACGACCGCCGGATCGCGGAGAGGATCGACCGGGCACGACGCGTCATCGGCCAGGTTGAACTGCCGGAGGCGGTGTTGAAGACCATCGCCTGGTTGTGCTCCCGGGTCGACGTCGACGGGATGCGTGCGGATCTCGTGATCACCCGCACCGCCATCGCGCATGCGGCATGGGAGGGGCGGCAAAGAGTGACTGACGTCGACGTCGATGTCGCCGCCCGGCTTGCCCTGCCGCATCGCCGTCGCCGGCAGCCCTTCGAGGCGCCGGAGATGGAGGAGAGGGAGATCCGCGAGACGTTGGAGGAGGCCCGGCGGTTCTTCGAGGACAATGACGACGGTGGTCCGGCGAGTGAAGCCACCGACGAGGAGACCGGAGCCGAGGTCCTGGTGGACAGTGAGGCGGAGACGGATGACCAGGCGATGCAGGGGAAATCCCAGGCGCGTGCGGAGTCGACCGGGAAGGCAGGTACCGCCGGCTCCGGCGAACCCTTTTGATCCGCGCGTGTTCCGCCTGGAGCGCACGGGCCATGACGACGCCCCTGCCGGACGTCGGTCGCTGGCGTACACCCTCCACGGGGCCGACACCCGTCCGGTGACGGCCGGACATGGCGTGAACCTGGTCGGTACCCTCATGGCGGCCGCTGACCGGGGCGCGGCACTGACCGACGGTCTCGTTGATCTGCACGCAGAAGATCTGAGAGGCTCCCTGCGTCGCGGGCGCGAGTCGAATCTCATCGTGTTCGTCGTGGACACCTCCGGGTCGATGTCCGCCCGGTCGCGGGTGCGTGCCGTCACCGGCGCAGTCACCTCGATGCTCACCGACGCGTACCAACGTCGGGACAAGGTCGCTGTCATTGCCGTGAACGCCGGGAGCCCCACTCTGGTACTCCCCCCGACCGGATCGGTGGACACAGCTCGGCGCCGGCTGGATGACATGCCTGTGGGAGGTCGCACCCCACTGGCCGAAGGTCTGTTGATGGCACTGGACCTCCTGGAGCGGGAGCACCGTCGCGAACCCGGACGGCGTGCACTCCTGGTGGTCCTGACCGACGGAGAGGACACCTCCGACGCCGGGTCCGCGGGGGTGGTGACGGCATGTCGCCGCATCGTCCGCGCGGGGTTGTCCGGAAATCTGGTCGTCGACTGCGAGGGACGGATGAAGGTGCGCAAGGAACGTGCGTACGCGCTCGCCGACCAGCTCGGTGGGACGTGTGTCAGGCTGTCGGAGATGAACTCCGACAACCTGCGTGCCGAGATGCGTCTGTGACGGGGAGACCGACGGTGCTCAGCCGTTGTACACCTTCGGGACCGCCACCGCCTTCAGCCCCTCGGCGCCGAATTCCAGACCGTAGCCGGACTGCTTGATGCCTCCGAAGGGAATCCTGGGGTCGGGTTTCGCGTGACCGTTGATCCAGACGGTGCCGGCGCGGACACGGCGGGCGACGTCCATCGCACGCTCGCGGTCGGCCGACCACACCGAGGCCCCCAGGCCCACGTCCAGCGAATTCGCGAGTTCGACGGCTTCGTCGGCGTCCTTGACCCGGATGACCGGGAGAGCTGGCCCGAACTGTTCCTCCGTGACCAGAGGGTTGTCCGGGGAGATGTCGGCCACGATCGTCGCAGGGTAGAAGTTTCCGGGACCGTCCGACGGGTCGCCGCCCGTGAGAATACGCGCACCACCGGCGCGGGCCGCCTCCACAAGATCAGCGACGATACGGTACTGGGCCGGATTCTGGAGCGGGCCGAGCACGTTGTTCTCGTCGGCCCCCGGTCCCATCGGGACTGCGCCCGCGATCTCCGCCAGTGACGTGCAGAGTTCGTCGTAGACGGCCTCGGTAGCGTAGACACGTTTGACGGCGGCGCAGGTCTGCCCGGTGTTGATGAACGCTCCCCAGAAGAGGTCCTCGGCGATGGCGCGGGGGTCGCAGTCGTCGAGGATGATCGCCGGGTCGTTGCCACCGAGCTCCAGGGTGAGCCTCTTGAGGGTGCCTGAACTTGCCGCGGCGATCGCACGCCCGGTGGCGATGGAACCGGTGAACATGATCTTGCCGATGCCGGGGTGCTCGCTCAGCCGGGCTCCCACGTCACGGCCGCCGGAGACGGCCTGCAGCACACCGTCCGGCAGTGCTGAATTGATGACGTGCACCAGGGACAGGACGCTGAGCGGAGTGTATTCGGACGGTTTGACCACGGCGGTGTTTCCCATGCGCAGGGCCGCCGCGATCTGCCAGACCGTGATCATCAGCGGCCAGTTCCACGGCCCGATCGCGCCGACGACGCCGATCGGCTCGTACGACATCGTCGCGTGTGACTCGCCGTCGTCGACGAGCGTGTCGCCCGGGGTGTCGAAGCCGGCCGTCGCACGCAACCAGTCACCGCACATCGCAACCTCCATGCGGGAGTTCGGACCGTTGAGTGGTTTCCCCGATTCGCGGGTGAGAAGCTGCGCCAGGTCTTCGGCGTTGTCGTCGATCGCTGCCGCGGCAGCCTCGAGGAGTCGTGACCGCTCCCGGTGGCCGAGTTCCTCCCACCCGGGCTGAGCCGCTGCGGCCGCGGCGACGGCGTCGTCAAGGTCCTGTGCCGACTGTTCGGGTGCGTACCCGAGAACCTCGTCCGTGGCGGGGTCCGGTATCGGTCGGCCGGTGGTGGAGTCTGCGCCGATGGTCTGCAATAGGTCTGTGTACATGCTCAATAGCTCCTCTTCGCACCGTCCGACGGTGTGTGTCGACTGTCTGCGTTTCGGCTGAACCGCAAGGTGAGGACAATCCTGCCAGCGTGCGACCGTAAGGAATTGCTTTATTGTGCAGGACTTTTGTGTTGTAGCGTGCTGTAGTCGTTTTAGCCTGAAAGGGTTTCGGGACGACGACCCGGACGCAGACGCCCCGCGGCAGGAGGAAGACGTGACGACCGGCGTGGAAACAACAAGAACGCACGATTTCATGCAGTGGACAGAACTGATAACCCGCAACTTCAGCGGTATTCGCGTGAGCAGTCCCTCCCCGGGGTTCACGGCAGAGGCCCGCCACGTGCATCTCGGGGAGGTGGAGCTCTTCGACATGCTGACGGACGCGCACACCGTCGGCCACCCGGACGTGCAGTCAGTGGGGCCTGTGTCTCCGGCAGGTGGCGAGGGGCGGAGTACCCCCATGTGCAAACTCAGCCTCCAGTTGGCGGGAACGTGTCTCCTCACCCAGGACGGGAGAGACTGTGAGCTCCACCCGGGCGATCTCGCGCTGTATACGGGTGAGAGGCCGTACACCCTGGATTTCCCGGAGCGGCAACGAAGCCTCGTTGTCTTCTTCCCCCGGTCGTTCATTCACCTCCGCGACGACGAGATCGACGGGGTCACTGCGACTCCGATCTCGGCTGATGAGGGGCTCGGCAAATTTGCCGTGCCCCTTTTCCGTCAGTTGGCGCACAACCTGGACGAACTGAGTGGCGCCTACGGCCAGGCATTCATCAGGTCATCACTGGACATCCTGGTGACGGTCTTGGCCGACCACGCTCAACGACAGGGTGGCGGTGACGGGTTCACCGCACCGACGAAGATCTTCCAACGGGCGGTGAAGTACATCGATTCCCATCTGGCGGACCCTGAACTGTCACCGGTGGCGGTGGCACGTGAGCTCTACGTGTCCGTCCGGAGTCTGCACGCACACTTCGCTGATCAGCGGCTCACCGTCGCGTCCTACATCCGTTCCCAGCGACTCAGTGCGATACGTTCCGATCTGGCGGACCCTCAGCTGCGGGGAGACACGGTCCAGGCGATCAGCGCGCGGCACGGCCTGTTCGATGCATCGCACGTGTCCAAGGCGTTCCGGTCCGAGTACGGGGAGTCTCCCCGGGCGTACCGGACCCGCCTGTGCCGGTAGCCCGGGGAGGACGGGCGGGCACGGACGGTCAGGCCAGGTCCCGGATGACTCCCCGCGCGGTGGTGACCCCCATTTCAAGCGCTCCGTCGACACACACTCCGCGCCATCCGTTCGCCCAGTCGGCCCCGGCGAACCTCAGCCGGGTCTCGGTGGTGCGGAAGTGGTGCCAGCTGTCGGTGAACTGCCCTTTGCGGGGTGTCGCCCACGCCTGACCGCTCCACTGGTCGGAGACCCAGTCATGTCCGGTGCAGTCCGTCACCTCGAGGTCAGGGAGCCACTGGTCAATGACTTTCTGGCCACAGGCGGGGTCATTGAGGTCGAGTTTGTCGTGGTAGGCCCCGAAGCCGACGATGATCGTGGAGTCGTCGGAGAGGACCTCGGACCGGAGCATGTTTATCGGAGCCGGTTGAGGGGCCATTCCCATGAAACTGTGGCGGCCCTTCACCTTGATCCAGATCTTCGCCCCGGTCGAGTTCCATTTCTGGTCGACGACCTTCCTCATTTTCTCGGGCAGCGGGGGGTCGAAGGTGACCGTCCCCAGTGCGCCCACCGGAACGGTGACGATGACGGCGTCACAGGTGATTTCTTCGCCTCCGTGCAGCGTGACCGTAGCCTGGGACGGCGAATGAGACACCTTCGATACCGGGGACGACAGTCGGACGGGATTCTTGAGGTCTCCCGCGATGGATTCGTAGAGTCCCCGCATTCCGTTGTTGAGTTTGTACCCCAGCGTCTGGGCGTCGACGGCTGCCATGTTGTGGTCGCAGAGGGCGGCCCACTGCTTGGCCATGAGTGACGACCCCTGACGTGGCTCGCCGATGAAGCCACCTGACCAGTAGGCGTCGGTGAGGTCGATTTCTTCCTGGGAGAAGTCACCGCCGTCCAGTTCGTCGAAGACGCTCCTCTGGTCGGCTGCCAGGAATTTCTCGCGAAGTGCGGGGTCGTCCAGGGCGGAAAGTTGATCATAGGGGTTCGGAAAGAACTCCCGGGACCCTTCGTAGATCCTGTCCATTGCCCGGAGGCGTTTCCGGTCTATCTCCTCCTCGGTTCCTGAACGGACCTTCCCGCCGGTCACCCAGTACGCGGCATCGACATGGGGACTGGCGTAGATTCCTTGGCCGTACCGGGTGATCTCCGACCAGATGTGGGGTTGATGCCAGTGCACCCACGTGGCGCCGAGTTCAAGTTTCGCCCCCATGCGCTCATCGGTCCAGGCCCGACCTCCGATACGGTCGCGGGCCTCGACGACGTCCACGTCGAGTCCGGCGAGCTGCAGTTCGCGTGCGGCGACGAGTCCTGCGAATCCTGCTCCGACGACAACTACTTTCTTGCTCATTCTGTTCTCCTGACGAGGTGGTTCTGAATCTGGAAACTGGGCGTGTGTTCTGGTGTGTCGTTCTTCTGCCGTCAGAAGGAGACGGTCGTTCTTTCCTCGGGTGAGACGTCGGGACGTGGTTGGTGGGGGAGAGCGTCCATGTCGACCGACTGTTTCGGGAAACGTAGTGACCAGAGGCTGCCGAGAATCCCTGCACCGATGATGATTCCCGGCATGATGAACACCAGGGACCGTGGCGATTCTTCTCCGATCATGATGTCGAAGTTCACGAGGATGAGGACTGCCACGATGAACATCGCTACCGCCGAGACCAGCGGCGCGATCACCCGGGTGAAGACGCTGAATCCGTGGTGGTTGTGGCGGAACCAGTTCGCGACGGCGAGCGAAGTCACAGCGAGCAGGAACACCAGGCCGAATGCCGCGGCTGTTGAGAACCAGGTGAACAGGGTGATCACGGGGAAGAGTTCGCCGAGTTCGGATCCCTGTCCGGCGAGGGCGAACACTGCGACGACGATGACTCCGATCACCGACTGCGTGAGGGAACCGGCGACGGGAGCCCCGTTCTTCCCGGGGGTGCCGAGCGCACGGGGAAGTACGCCCGAGCGACCGAGTGCGAAGAAGTAACGGGCGGCGGCGTTGTGGAATGCGACGAGCGCCGCGAGAATGCTGGTGACGAACAGGAGGTGCACGACGTCGGAGAGCAGCGGTGAGAATCCTGCGAGCCACACGAACACCAGGTCCGGCCCGTACTCGCGCGACTGGTCGACGACCTCGGACGGACCGACCCCCATGGTCAGTGCCCAGGTCGAGGCCGCGTAGAACAACGCGATGACACTCACGGCGATGTAGGTCGCGCGTGGGACGGTTCTACTGGGGTCTCTGGCTTCTTCGGAGTAGATCGCGCCGGATTCAAAACCCATGAAGGCTGCGATGGAGAATGCGAGGAGTACCCCGACCCCGGGGGTCAGGAACTGGTCGGGTTGTACTGAGTCCGTTCCGATTCCCTCCGGTGCATGTATGAATGAGTACCCCATTACGACCAGTACGACCAGAAACTCCAGGGATACGAGGACCCCGAGTACCTTCGCTGAGAGGTCGACGTTACTCACGCCCATGATCGCGACAATGAGCCAACCGACCGCGCCGGCCACCCACCACGGAACGCTGATTCCTGTCCATGTCGCGAGGGCCGCGGACAGTGAGAATCCGAATAGTCCGTAGAGGCCGACCTGGAGCATGTTGTAGACGACGAGTGCCAGTATCGCTGCGGCGATACCGTGTCGTGCTCCGAGCCCCTCGGAAATGTAGGCGTAGAACGCTCCTGCGTTGTGGACGCGAGAGCTCATGGCGCAGTATCCCACGGCGAAGATGATCAGTGCTGCGCCGAGGACGAGGTATCCGACGGGGAGCCCGAGCAGTCCTGAGACGGCGAACGTGGTGGGCGCGCCGCCGGCCAGTACGGTGAGTGGTGCTGATGCCGCGATGATCATGAAGACGAGGGCCGTGGTGCCTAGTCTTCCTTTTTTCAGGGTCGTTCTGTCCGTCATGTGCCGTCCTCCGCTCTGTGGGGCCAGATCTCCCTCAGTATGACGTGGAACACATGACGACTTTTTGCTTGTAGTGCGGCTTTGTTGGTGTTGTGTGTAGCGGCTTTCGTCGCCTGGATCAACTCGGTTCGGCTTTGCCGACGCCGAACTTTTCGGGCAGGTTGTCGAGCCGGTCGTCCGCGCGGACCGGGCGACGTGTCGTTCCTACTTCTCCGCCGCGTCCTCCCGGTGCTGGGGGAGCCACCGGAACACCCACGGCGCGGCGAGAATGGCCAGTGCCAGGACCAGTGCGGCGGCGCCCAGTCCCATCGTCCAGCCGGCGATGACGGCGATCGGCGCGATGATCGTCATGCCGATCTCGAACGGGGCGAAGCCCACGTAGGCCACGCCGTACTCGTTCATCGTGCCGGACTTCATCTTCGGGTCGACGATCTTCAGCAGAGCGATACCGGTGGCGACCGCGGCGGTCGCCCAGCCCCAGCCGAAGAGTCCCCGTTCCACCCAGTGCGCCCCGAAGAAGCGCGGTGCCAGGACGCAGCAGAAGAATACGCAGAACACCACCCCCAGGACGAACAGGACCACCAGGGGGACCCAGTAGTCGGCGAGCGCGGCCGGCACGATCGAGGCGATGCCGAAGGCGATCAGGTAGTCGGTGGACGCCCCGGAGATGGAGGAGACGGTGTCCTTGTCGAGGTAGTGTGGCGCGTGGGCGGCACGAAGGATCAACTGTCCGATGATGCCGACGACGAAGGACATCGCGAACAACGGGACGGAGACATCGGGGAAGACCTCGCTGATGCCCTGGTTGACGACGTAGGCGACCATCACCGTCAGCGCCAGCACGCCCAGGTGCAGGGCCAACGGTTCGATGGACGACGGGTTCGTGGTCGCCCGACCGATGGCCGGACGGTCACTGGCCTTGTCGATGAACCCGGAGCGCAGCTCCCACGGCAGTGTCGCCGGCAGTTCGGTGGTCTTGCTCCTGCGGATTCCCCAGTTCGCGAAGATGATCCCGCCGACGATCGCCGCGAGGGTGCCCACCGTGGCGGAGGTGAATCCCAGCGAACTGGCCGCAACAGCACCCGAGGCCTCCAGGGACGACCCCACGGCGGCGGCGGTGCCGAATCCGCCGACGAAGCCGACCGGGAGCATCATGCCGAACCAGTCCTCGGTTCCCCACACGGGGTGGAACAGGACGGCGCCGAGCAGGATGAACACACCCCATTGGGCGAGGAACATGCCTGTGGAGAACGACCACATCGTCTTCGCCCCGCGACGTACCGACCGGTCGAAGCGCATGGAGTACGGCATGGCGGCGAAGACGAGTGCGATCAGCAGGGTCGTGTAGTCACCCATGGCATCGGAGAGTCCGATGAGCCCCAGGACCTGCGGGCCCAGGAGGAGTCCCAGCAGACCGGCGGTGATGGGGCTGGGCAGCAGCAACGACCGGAACACCGGGACATGGCGTCGTAGGACGTTGCCGACGACGAGGAGCAGGGATATCCAGCCCACGTCAGTCAACAGGGTGAACGGGGTGTACTCCACATGGCCTCCCAGGGGTCGACGAGTCCTGACGGCGCCAGGAACTACGCCATCCTAGGGGACGCCATAGGGTCCGCCGACATCGGCCTCCTGAGGCCGTCGCCGGACGTGCGTCACCCCGGTGTCCCGACACATCTCCCGCACACCTGCCCCGTCTGTGCCGGCACGACACGACGGGCCAACCGGATCAGCGGGGTCGGCGGCGGTGACCACGGTCCGGGGTCGGTGGCGGGCCAGGCGTAGCTCGGGACGCCGTCGGTGAGCAGGTCGGTCAGGCGGGGCTGCCGGAGTTCCGCTGCGGACCAGGAGTAGAGGTCCTGCAGTCGCGGAATGATCATCCCGACGTCCAGCAGCCGTCCCACCCCGTGTTCGGCGGCGGTGTAGGTCTCGAGGGGTCCACGCAGGGGATACCGGTCGGGGAGTACCCTGGACAGGGACAGGAAGATTCCGGTCATGCCCAATCCCGGGTCACCGAGCAGCGGGGACAGGCGGTGGCACCAGCCGAGTGCCATACGCGGGGATGCGACGAGGGCGTGCGCGTAGAGGACGCGGACCAGGACGAGGTTGATGAAGAACCGTTCCGCCCGTGTCTCGGCGGCGGCGGTGTCGGCGTGCCGGAGATAGGCGGCCACGACGGAGGCGTTGTGGGCGCGGTACCAGGTACGGGCGGACGGCGACCGGATGAACTCCACGCCGAATCCGACCTGTGGGTCCGACGGCTCGCCGGCAGCCCCCGACGCGAGGGCGCGGGCTTCGGCGATGTCCCGGAGCAGCGACTCGTTGACGGCACGCCACCAGGGGCTTCCGCTGCCGGGGGCGAGGAGTCCCCGGCGGATCTGCCAGTCCATGAACGCCAGTGCCGCCCGACGGTAGCGGAACCGGGACGGCGAGGAGGTCAGAGTCGTCAGCATCGGGAGGGCCGGGTCGTCCTCGTGCAGGGACATCATCAGGGAGCGGCGCCCGGCCGGGTCGTCCCGCACGGCGTCGACCAGCTGCAGTGCCTGGGCGGAAGCTGCTGTCGGCGCCTGCATCCGGGAGGACATCCGTTCACGCTATCAGTCAGATGTGCTTCCGGGACGGAATACGCCGGAACCGTGCCGCCACCGGTAGTAGGCCAGACAGGCGAGGGTGAACGGCACACCGAAGTACAGTGACGCACGTTGCGACGGGTCGAACCCGACGCCGACCAGGGAGACCACGAGCAGGACGAGGGCCGCGCCGGGCACCCAGGGAAACAGGGGGGAATGGTAGGCCAGATCGGCGACCTGTCCTCCCGCGGCGGTGAAGCGGCGCCGGAAGGCGATCTGTGAGGCGGCGATGGCGATCCACACCGCGACCACCGCGAAGCCGGCCACCGACACCAGGGCGATGAACAGACTGCCCGGGGCCACCACGCTGGACAGCAGCGAGGCCAGGCCACCGAGCATCGACACGCACAGCGCCAGCATCGGGATGCCCCGCGACGTCGTCCGCGCCAGTGCCTTCGGCGCCTGGCCCTCGGCGGCCAGGGAATGCAACATGCGGGTGCAGGAGAACAACCCGGAGTTGCCGGCGGAGAGCAGGGCGGTGATGATCACGAAGTTCATGACGTCCGCCATGCCCGGCAACCCCACGACATCGAAGACGGTGACGAAGGGGCTCTCGTCCAGGCCGGCGGCGGAGTAGGGGATGATCGCGGCGATGACCGCGATCGCGCCGATGAAGAAGATGGTCAACCGGAGCACCGCGGTACGGATCGCCCGGGGGATCGTCTTCTCCGGGTCCTTCGTCTCCCCGGCGGCGACGCCGATCAGCTCGGTACCGGAGAAGGCGTAGAAGACCGCCAGCGTGGTGATCAGGATGCCGCCGATCCCGGTGGGCAGGAGGCCGTCCGGGGTGTCGAAGTTGCCGAGGCCGATCGCACCGTCGTCCGTCAGGGGGTTGATGCCGACGATGGACGCCGCCCCGACCACGATCAGCGCGACGACGGCGACGACCTTGACCAGGGACAGCCAGAACTCCGACTCGCCGAAGACCCGCGAGGAGATCGCGTTGAGCGTGAACAGCACGGTGGCGAACACCACGCACCACACCCATACCGGGATGTCGGGGAACCACCGCTGCATCAGGATGCCGATGGCGGTGAACTCGCTGCCCAGCGCCACGGCCCAGCACAACCAGTACAGCCATGCCGTGGTGAACCCCCAGGCCGGGCCGAGGTTGCGGGTGGCGTACACGTGGAAACCACCGGACACGGGGTAGACCACGGCCAACTCCCCGAGGCAGGTCATCACCAGCCAGGCGACCAGGGCGCCGATGCCGTAGGCGATCACCGCGCCGAGGGGCCCGGCCTGGTCGATGGTGTAGCCGGAGGAGACGAACAGTCCGGAGCCGATCACCCCGCCCAGTGCGATCATCACCAGGTGGCGGGAGGCCATGGTGCGTTGCAGCGAGGAGTTCGCCGGAGGCACGGGGTCGTCTGTCATGGCGGACGTCATGGCAGACACTGTACGGGCAGGTCTACAGTGGGCCGGATGACAGACCCCGTTCTTCCCCGCCTCGTCCTCGACGGTGGCCTCGGCACCCGGTTGGCCGACCGCGGCAACGACATCACCGGTTCCCTCTGGTCGGCGCAGATCCTGCGCGAGGATCCGGACGAGGTCGTCGCCGCCCACCGCGACTTCTTCGCCGCCGGTGCCGACGTCGCGACGACGTGCTCCTACGAGGTGACGGCGGACGGACTCCTGGCCGCCGGTGTGGCGGCCTCCGAGGTCGACGACCTGACGGAGTCGCTGCTGCGCCGGAGTGTGCGCTCGGCGGTCGACGCCGCACAGCAGGCTGGGGTGGACGCGGTCATCGCCGCGTCGGTCGGCCCCTACGGCGCCGGACCGGGGCAGGGCACGGAGTACGACGGTGACTACGGGCTGACCACCGCCGAGTTGGCGGCGTGGCACCGTCGACGTATCGATGTCCTCGCGGACACGGAGGCCGACGTCCTGCTCGCCGAGACCGTCCCGTCGATCCGTGAGGTCGAGGCACTGGCCGGGGAGCTGGACCGCGCCGGGGTTCCGGCGCTGCTGAGCGTCACCGTGGTTCCCGGTAGCCGCGGACTGTTGAGCGACGGGACGGACCTGCGGGAGGTCGCGGCGATCGCCGCGGCGTCGTCGGCGATCCGTGCGGTCGGGGTGAACTGCGGATCAGTGGGTGACGTGCTCGCCGGGGTCCGTCGGCTGGCGGAATGCACGGACCTGCCGTTGCTCGCCTACCCGAACAGCGGCGAGCGGTGGGACCACGTGAACCGGGTCTGGGTTCCCCGCGAGACAGCCGGGCCGGGCCTGATCGACTCCGTCACCGACTTCCTCGACGCCGGTGTCCACCTGCTCGGCGGGTGCTGCCGGGTGACTCCGCGGGAGATCACCGCGGTGCGGGACCGGGTGCTCGCCTACTGACGCGCCGGTTCCTGTGCGTCGATCTCGGCGGCACGCTCGGCATGGCGCCGGGGTTTCACCTCGGATGACACATCATCGACCGCTCAGCCCCTTCAGCTGTTCCAGGCGTTCGGAATAGTCTCTCCGTGCGGCGAGTGCCTCCTCCATCGTCACCTCGATGAACCGGGTCGTGGTGCCGGGTGTCGCACGGGCGACAAGATCCATGTCTGCGCTGATGACGGTGCCGATCATGGCGTAGCCCCCTCCCGAGACCGCATCCCGGTGCAGGATGATGGGTTGTGTGCCACCGGGGATCTGGATCGAGCCCACGGCATACCCGGCGTCGACGATGTTCGACGGATCGGCGCCGGCGCCGAAGGGTTGAGGCGAATCGCGCCACTCCACACCGGGACCGCTGTAGCGCAGCCCGGCACGGTCCGCCACCGGAGTCAACGTCCACTCACCGGACAGGAGATGCTCCCGTCCTTTCTCCGTCAGTTTGTGGTCGTAGAGGCCCATGAGGATCCGGACGTTTTGTGACTTGCTGAACTCCGGTCGGAGCTCCTCGGGAATTTCCGGGACACCGGCGTGTGTGGGTGCAGGTCCGAGCGGGAGGACATCGCCTGCCTCGAGTTTCCGGCCGTCGACGCCGCCCAATGTGCCGGGAATGTAGGTCGACCGCGACCCCAGGACCACGGGGACGTCGACACCGCCTTCCGCCGCCACGTAGAACCGCGCCCCGGCCTCGATGAGCCCGAACGTGACCGTTGCACCGGCGGGAACGGGGACACGGGACCACATCTCGACGGGCTCGTCGTCCACCATCGTCGCCACCGGAGCCCCGGTCACGGCGATCACGGTGTCACGGGAGAACTGGAGGGAGGGGCCCATGTAGGTGCATTCCAGCACCGCATCCTGCTCGTCGTTACCGACGAGCGCGTTGGCGGACCGCGACGACCAGGCGTCGAGGGCACCGCCCTGGGGGATCCCCAGGTGGTAGTAGCCGAATCTGCCCAGGTCCTGAACCGTCGTCAGGAGCCCGGGGGAGATGACGGTGATCGTTGCGGTGGTGTCGTCAGTTTCCGTCGACATTGAGTGCCTCCACGAGTTCAGTGTTGTAGACCGCACCGTCGGTCAGGGCGCGTTCCATGTCGAAGTCAACCGGGACCCGCCGGTACCGGAAGGTCCCCGACTCAACCTCCTGCTGTATCTGCCGGTACTCGGCCTCGTCGACCGGGCGGAACTTCACGATGTCTCCCGGGCGGAAGAGGATCATCCCGTCCTCCTGCTCCGTCCCCTGGAGCTCCGGGTGGTAGATGGGGGCGGCGGCGATACCGAACATCTGATAGCCGCCGGCACCACGGACGGAGTAGATCACCGCGAAGCAACCGCCGTGCCCCACTGTCAGGGGTGCGGTGTCGGTGCGTGGGGAGAGGTACTTCGGGACTTCGAGCTGGTGCTCCCTGTCGACGAGCTGGTACATGAAGGGGAGACCGGCGACGAAGCCGACCATCGACACGATCCAGGGCGACTCGTGGTGCGCCCGGATGAACGCGGACGCGTCCTCGAGACCGTTCACCGTGGCTGCATAGTCCAGGTCGTTTCCGGACGGGTCCTGGTGGTAGCCGTCCCTGAAGCGGGAGACGACTTCGGCCGTGACCGGGTCGTCGTACCAGACCGGTACCTCGATGATCCTCGTCGGTACGACGGAGTGTGAGGAGTCGGTGACGTCGTCTTCGATGGAACGAACGGCGTCTTCGAGGTCTCCGGGGGTGATGACCTCGGGGTTGAACCTGACCAGCAGCGAGGCGTTGGCCGGACAGATTTCGATGACACCGTCGAGGCGACGTTCCTGGAGTTCACGGGCGATCAGGGTGACGGTGAAGTTCGCCGCGAGACTCATCTCGTCCGACACCTCGACGAACAGGAACTCGTCACCGCCGTAGGTGTAGCGTGCGCCTGTCATGACAGAGCCTCCAGGATTTCCGGGTGTTCCTCGACGAATGTCGAGAAGTGGGCGACCTCGCGAAGTTCAGGGGTCGTTGCCAGCGCCGCGAGGAGGGCACGGGTGGTCGACACTCCTTCGATGCGGAGCTCGGACAGCGCAGTCTGAAGTGAGGCGAGTGCCGCCTCTCTGGTGTCTGCGTGGACGATGATCTTCGCGATCATGGAGTCGTAGAAGGGGAGGACGACCGATCCTTCCTCGAATCCGGTGTCGATCCGTACCGATCCGCTGCTTGGCCAGGTCACCGAGGTCAAAGTCCCCGGGGACGGCATGAAGTTGTTCGAGGGGTCCTCGGCGTTGATGCGGACCTCGAACGCGTGGCCGGTGAAACTCACGTCATCCTGCGCGAGGGACAGGCCCCGGCCCTCGGCCACCCTGATCTGTTCGGCGACGATGTCGGTGCCGGTCACCATCTCGGTGACGGGGTGCTCGACCTGGATGCGCGTGTTCATTTCGATGAACGACGCCTCGTGGCGGACCGGATCGTAGAGGAACTCGACGGTACCGGCACCGGAGTAGCCGCAGTTTCGGGCGAGCTGCACCGAAGATTCACGGATTGTCGCCCGGACATCGTCGGGAAGGTCGGGGGCGGGTGCCTCTTCCAGCAGTTTCTGGTGGCGTCGCTGCATGGTGCAGTCCCGGTCACCGAGGTGGATCACGGTGTCGCCGTCGCCGATGATCTGGACTTCCACGTGTCGTGCCTTCTCGATGAACCTCTCGAGGTAGACGGCGGGATCGCCGAATGCTGCACCTGCCTCAGCCTGGGCGACGTCGATGGTGGAGAGCAGCTCATCGGGGGAGGTGACCAGACGGATGCCTCGGCCCCCTCCTCCGGAGGACGCCTTGACGACCAGTGGGTAGCCGACCGTCTCCGCGATGGCCAGGGCATCGTCGTCTTCCCGGAGTGCGCCGTTGCTGCCGGGCAGGGTCGGAACGCCTGCCTCCTGTGCTGCGCGGCGGGCCTCGGACTTGTTTCCCATCAGGTCGATGGTCTCGGGCGACGGGCCGACCCAGGTCACACCCGATGACTGCACCGCGCGCGCAAACTCCGCGTTCTCGGACAGGAACCCGAACCCCGGGTGGACGGCGTCCGCTCCCGAGCGTCTGACCGCGTCCATGACCGCGTCGACGTTGATGTAGGAACTGGTGACGGGCGGGGGGCCGATGGTGATGGTGGTGTCGGCGAGGCGGGCAGCCACGGAGTCCACGTCAGCCTCGCTGGCGGTGAGGACCGTCTCAATCCCTGCCTCCTTTGCGGAGCGAATGATCCGGACGGCGATTTCGCCGCGGTTGGCGATCAGAAGCTTCTTCATGTCCCTGCCCTACTCTTCATCGATGACGGCGATGACGTCACCGGGGTTGACCATGCCTTCGTTGTCGACGCGGAACTCCCGGACCACCCCGGCGACATCGGACTTGATTTCGTTGAACTGCTTCATGATCTCGATGACACCGACTGTCTGGCCGACACTGACCGTGTCGCCGACCTCGACGAGGTTGGGCTTGTCCGGGGCAGGTTTGCGGTAGAAGACACCGGGGAACGGGGACGTGATCTCTGACATGGGGGCCTCTCTGGGGATACAGGTGGGATTACGATGATGTGATGGCGGACCGGACGGCGCGGACGACGTCAACGGCGTTGGCAGGGTCGGAATGTACGCACACGCTGTCGAAGGTGACCTGAAGGTCGGTGCCGTCGACCGACTGGATGACGCCCCGCGTGAGTCCGGAGCGGATTCTCGCGGCTGCCTCGTCCGGGACCGCAGGCGCCGGTGCACGTTCGATGATCAGGGTGCCGTCCGCGTCGTAGTTGAGGTCGACATACACCTCCGCGATGAACGGGACGCCGAACTCCTCGCACACGGTCTTGTGTGCGGTGTTCGCGAGTCCGAGGACGGGGACACCGTAGTCAGCCGCCACTCTCGCCACGCCACGCATCAGGTCCGGGTCGCGACCGACCATGCCGTAGAGGGCTCCGTGGGGTTTGATGTGGTTGAGGGGGACGCCATGGCCGGTGAGAAAGCCGCTGAGCGCCCCGACCTGGTACCGGACGATGTTCTCCACCTCGTGAGGGGAGAGCACCATTGCCCGGCGTCCGAAACCGGCGAGGTCGGGCAGCCCGGGGTGCGCTCCCACTGCGACGTCGTGTTCTTTGGCCAGTGCCACTGTACGGTCCATGATCTGCGGGTCCGACGCGTGGAAGCCGCAGGCCACGTTGGCGAGGTCAATGACCTCCATCAGATTGTCGTCGTTGCCGAATGCGTGCAGACCGAGACCTTCGCCGAGATCTGCGTTGATTGTGGTTGTACTCACATTTCCTCCTTCGTCATGGACATTAGTTCCGGGAAACGACGCGTAGAATATCGAAAGTGCACTATCTTGTGGCCAGATTTTGCGCAGTATGCACAGGGAAGAGCGGCCTCGACGACCCTAGGAGCATTGATTCGTGCTGATTGTTGACCTGATCGCTGACCCGTCCCTGAATCTGGAGCTCGCCACCCCGTCGTCGGACGACGAGCTTCACCGTCCCGTCCGGACCGTGGTGACCGCGGAACAGCTGGACCCCACCGCGTACCTTGAACCGGACACT
Source organism: Corynebacterium sp. USCH3 (assembly GCF_037619475.1). Lineage (NCBI taxonomy): Bacteria > Bacillati > Actinomycetota > Actinomycetes > Mycobacteriales > Corynebacteriaceae > Corynebacterium > Corynebacterium sp. USCH3. The sequence continues at coordinate 315,892 of NZ_JAQPZT010000002.1, read as the reverse complement.
TTGCTGTTGACCACGGGTATGGCGATGAACTTCGAGGACGGGCGTATCTGGGAGGCGTACGTGGAGCGACTTGTCACGGCCCGTGTCCCTGCCCTGGCTTTCGGCATCGGGCAACCTCACGCGCGGGTACCGGAGGGTTTGATCGCCGCAGCGCGGTCGTTCGGCCTTCCTATCCTCACCGTCGCCGCCGATATGCCGTTTCTTCATCTCCAGCACAGCGTGAACCAGGCTATCGCCGGTGAGCGCTACTGGGAGTCACGGCAGGCCTGGGATATCGCCACAGCCTGTACCCGCAGTGCCTCGAGGAATGAGGGGGTCGACCGGCTGGTCGAGTTGATCGGGCAGAAGGCGGGTACCACGGTGACGGTCTATGACGAGACGGGCTTCGTCGTTGCAGGTGGACGTGGTGAGAAAGTGCCCGACGGAGGGGCTGGCCAGCTCAGTATTCCCCTGTCGATCAGTGGTGAGACGACGTGGACGCTGGTCGTTCCCGCCGAGGCAGGACGGGAGATGAGGGTGCTCCTGACGCCCGCCGCGGCAATCCTCGGTATGGCACTGACCCGTCAGTTCGAGGAACTCGGCTCGGCGGGGGTTACCCGGACAGCTGAGATGATTCAGCATCCCGATGCCGACCTCATGCCGTTCGTCGTTTCGGAGCTGCTAGAAGCCGGTGTTGACCCGACGCGGGGAACGCGCGGGGTACGGATAGCGTCCCGGTCGGGAATTCGGCGCAGCGTGCTGGCGCATCGGGTGGAGTCCGCGCTGTCGTCGGGTGAGAGGTCGGCGTTGCTGGTGACGGTGGGGGGATTCCTGCTGATGGTCTTGCCGGATGACGGGAGAGGAGAGGTGTGGCCGACTCCGGAGGCCCTGGCGCCGTGCGTAGATCCCGCTGCCGGGGACTCGGTGCTCGTGGGGCCGAGGTGCGAGACTCCGGAGGATCTTGTTCTGTCGCTCCGTATCCAGGTGGGGCGCGAGACAACACCTGGGGTGGCAATCCAGGGTGTACCTGACCTGGGTGATGTCGTTGGGCTCCTGCCTGAGGTCTTCCGGTCGGCCCTGGTCACTGCCGTGCTGGGGCCTCTTCTCGATTCGTCTGACCGCCGGCGGGCCTTTGCGACTCTCGAGGCACTCCTGTACGCCGATACGCAGACCAGGGCGGCGGAGGTGATGGGGGTCCACCGCAATACGCTGCTGGCGAATCGTCGTCGGGTTGAACGGAAGCTCGGGGTGGATCTCACCGACTCCGGGGACCGCGCATTGTGCGTGACGGCGTTGCGTCTGTTGTGGCCGTCCGGCACTGAGCGTGTCTGACCTGAGCTGCTGGAGGGGTGCCTTCGTGTCCTCCCGGCGCGCCGGAAGATATCGAGGGTAGTGGTGCAGTAGACGCTTATGGTGGAGGTGTAACCTCTGTCTCCATGTATGATTCACCAACTTATCTGGTTGGGGTGCTTGCTGTATCGATCATCCTGCTGATCTTCCTGATCAACTGGCGGACGAAACTGCACCCCTTCCTCGCCTTGACCGTGGTCTCGTTCTTCGCCGCCGTCGCGGCCGGTCTGCCGTTGGCGGACATCCCGGAGACACTCATTGACGGAGCCGGGGGGACCCTGGGGGAGACCGGTCTCGTTGTCTTCCTCGGCGCCATGCTCGGTCGCCTCCTCGCCGACTCCGGTGCCGTCGGACGCATCGCCGACCTCGTCGTCGAGCACAGCTCCCCGCGGACCGCGCCGTGGGTGATGACCGGGGTCGCCTTCCTCATCGGCATCCCGATGTTCTTCGAGGTCGGCCTGGTCGTCCTGATGCCGGTGATCTACGGGGTGGCCCTGCGTCTCGACGTCGCCGCCGGACGCCCGAAGATGTGGTACCTGAAGATCCTCATCCCCGCCATCGCCGCACTGAGCTGCCTGCACGGCATGCTGCCGCCGCACCCGGGGCCGACCATCGCCGTCAACGGCCTGGACGCGAACATCGGACTGACGATCGGTCTGGGCCTGCTGTGCGCCGTGCCTGCGGTGGTGCTCTCCGGTCCGGTCTACGGACATTTCATCGCCCCGCGTATCTCCCTGGAGCCGGAGGACAAGCTGGTGCGGCAGTACACCGGCACGACCCCGGCCGAACTCGAGGCCGAGTCGGCGGCGGCCACCGGAACCGGTGACACCGGCGGAACGGGCGGACCGTCCCCGGCCGGGGACGCGCACCGCGGTGCGGAATCCGGCAACGTCCTGCGTTCCGTGCCGACCTGGCTGGCCTTCGTGTGTGTCCTGGTTCCGGTCGTCCTCATGCTCTTCGAGACCGTGGTGGACCTCGTCGCGCCGGACTCCTCGCTGAAGACCCCTGCGGCCCTGCTCGGTGAGCCGGTCATCGCGATGTTCGTCGGCGTCCTGTTCGCCGCGGTCGTCCTGTCCTTCTCCGCGAAGATGAGCGGTGCCGACGTGAAGAAGTCCTTCGGCAGCTCGCTGGGGTCGGTCGCCGGTGTGGCACTGATCATCGCCGGTGGCGGCATGTTCAACGAGGTGCTCAAGACGTCCGACATCAACGACGCCATCGTCGACGTGGTCTCGGGCATCGACATGAACCTCATCCTGCTCGGCTGGCTGATCGGCCTGATCCTGTCGTTCTGCACCGGGTCGGCGACCGTCGGCATCGTCAGCGCCACCGGCATCCTCGCCCCACTGGTCGCCGGTATGCCGCCGGCGTACGTGTCCCTGGTGGTCATCGCCATCGGTTCCGGCTCGGTGGGGCTGAACTGGGTCAACCACGCCGGGTTCTGGTTCGTCAAGGAGTCCTTCGGTATGACGCTCGGCCAGGCCACGAAGACCCACATGACCGTCCAGACGCTCGTCTCCGTGTTCGGCCTGCTGATGGCGCTGCTGATCTCGGTGTTCGTGTAGTTCGTGTAGAAGGGGGACATGACTACTGAACGAGTCGCACCGATCCGTACCGTCGTCGTGGGTTTCGGTCTGTCCGGCCGCATCTTCCACGCCCCCTTCATCGCCGCCGACCCGGGATTCGAACTCAGCGCGGTGGTGACCACCGATGAGCAGCGGCGAGCCCAGGCCCGGCAGGAGTATCCGGGCATCGAGCTCCTCGGTTCCGCGGACGAGGTGTGGTCCCGTGCCGACGAGTTCGACCTCGTCGTCATCGGCACCCCCGGAGCCAGCCACGCCCCGCTGGCCACCGCCGCACTCGAGGCCGGCCTGCACGTCCTCATCGACAAGCCGTTCGTTCTCACCGCGGGGGAGGGGCGGGACCTCATCGCTCGGGCGGAACAGGCGGGGCGCTGCCTCACCGTCTTCCAGAACCGACGGTGGGACGGGGACTTCCGGACCGTGCGTTCGCTCGTCGACGCCGGTGAACTGGGGGAGGTGCGCCGTTTCGAGTCGCGCTTCGAGAAGTGGCAGCCCGTGCCGCGGGAGTCCTGGAAGACCACGGGCACGGCGGCGGACGGCGCGGGGGTGCTCTACGACCTCGGGTCGCACGTGATCGACCAGGCGGTCCAGCTCTTCGGGCCGGTGGCCTCGGCGGACGGCGAGTTCGACATGCACGTCGAGATTGACCGGCGCCGCGGCAGCACGGAATCGGAGGATGACGTCTTCCTCGCCCTGCGGCACGCCTCGGGGGTCTACTCGCATCTGTGGATGAGCGCGGTGCGCCCTGCCCCGGGGCCGCGGTTCCAGGTCCTCGGCTCGAGGGCCGGGTACACCAGCTGGGGTATCGACGGTCAGGAACAGGCGCTGAAGGACGGTCTGCGCCCGGGGGACCCCGGTTTCGGTGTGACCCCGCCGGAGCGCTGGGGTGTGGTGAGTGCCGGTGACGAGTCCCGGCAGGTGGAGACCCTGCGCGGCGACTACGCCGATTTCTACCGGGAACTCGGTGCGGCGGTCCGCGGCGAGCGTCCTGTGCCGGTTGATCCGGCCGATGCCGTCGGGGTCCTCGAGATCATAGAGCAGGCTTTTGCGAAGGCGGCACTGAAACCGCATTCAGGCTAAGCTGACAGGATGAGTTTCATAGGTCGGGGCCGCGGAGTCCTCAGGTCGGTCATGGTCGCAGTCACTGTGGTCGCTGTCGGTGGTGCGGGGACCTCGTACGCACAGTCGTCCCTGCCGGGGTCGTCGGTCGGCTCGGAAGGTACCCGTTGTGTCGTCGCCCTGGACCCGGGGCACAACGGGGCGGACACCGACGAGTTCGACCCGGTCACCGGAGTCCGCATGATCGACTACCCGAACGAGCTGGAGGACGCTGATGCGCTGCAGGTTGCGCGCGCCGTCGAGTCCCGGCTCAACCTCGTGGGCATCGGCACCGTCCTGCTGAAATCCTCGGTGGAGGAGGACGTAACCTACCGGGAGCGGGTCGACCGGGCGGCGGGTGCGGGCGCGTTCATGGGCGTTTCGATCCACACGACTCCCGGTCCGAACCAGTCCGCGATCTTCCCGCAGCGTGAGGGTGGGTTCCGCTCCGGGCTGGGGGAGGCCGGCACCCCGCATACCGTGACCTTCGACAACCCCCGGGCCGCGGCCGAATCCCAGCGGCTTTCCGGTGTCGTGGCGGGCGCACGGTCGCTGGTGGAAGGCAGCCAGGTTCCGGTGCGTGACAATTCGTTCAACGGGCGTGAGCCGCTGTGGGAGGGCAACATCCCGGTGATCTCGCTGATCGCTGACACCCCATGGATTTACAACGAGTTCGGCAGTGCGACCGGTGGGGGAGCGCACGGCCTCACCGGCGCCGAGAAATCACGCTACATCGACGGCTTGTCGGCCGGCCTGATCGCTGCGGCGGCGACGTCCCCGGCCTGCACGGGCATCGGTAGCTGAGAGCCCGACGGCTGACGTTAGGGGGCGTCGTCCTTGCTTGAGCGAGCCATCGTCGCAAGAGTCCGTGGTGGCAGAGCTTCGGCTCATCCCCGCTGGCGCGGGGAACACGCTGCTGGCAGAGGACACCGACACCACCGGTAAGACTTATCCCCGCTGGCGCAGGGAGCGCACAAGCGACATCGTCGACTGCGCGTCAGCCGCCGGTTCATCCCCGTTGGCGCGGGGTGGACTTCACGCGGTCCGCGTCGAGCGTGGTCCAATTCAGCTCATCCCCGCTGGCGCGGGGCGGACTGCAGACCGGCGATCTGCTGCTCCAGCTCCTGAGGCTCATCCCCGCTGGCGCGGGGCGGACTAGGCCGGGTGTGCGGAGTGCGGGTCATTCGTCGGCTCATCCCCGCTGGCGCGGGGCGGACGCAAATTACTAGCGAACGTGACGGCAACGACGGGGCTCATCCCCGCTGGCGCGGGGCGGACGACACGACAGCGCCGACTACGGCCGAGATCGTGGGCTCATCCCCGCTGGCGCGGGGCGGACGGCGGCGCGGCCGGGCCTCTGGATGGCCGCGGGGGCTCATCCCCGCTGGCGCGGGGCGGACCGCGGGCCCATGGGGTTGACGCGCAGGTTCAGGGGCTCATCCCCGCTGGCGCGGGGCGGACGGCACAGATCATCATCGGCACGCTGGCCCCCCGCAGGCTCATCCCCGCTGGCGCGGGGCGGACCTCATGCCCGACGCAAACGAGGTTCACGACTTCGGCTCATCCCCGCTGGCGCGGGGCGGACCGCCGGGCGGCGTGGAATGCGTCGATGTCGTCGGGCTCATCCCCGCTGGCGCGGGGAGCACTGTCACCGCGGTGGTCGACCCGGTGGTCGGACCGGCTCATCCCCGCTGGCGCGGGGAGCACATGACCATCGGGAAGGCCATCGCACGAAACAGGCTCATCCCCGCTGGCGCGGGGAGCACAAGAGCACTTCGCCAAGAAGAACGGCCTTCTGAGGCTCATCCCCGCTGGCGCGGGGAGCACGTGTTCGGCCGGAACATCCGCGATCACTGCGAGGGCTCATCCCCGCTGGCGCGGGGAGCACTTCATCGAGGGCAAGAAGGACGGCAACTGGTTCGGCTCATCCCCGCTGGCGCGGGGAGCACACTTGCTGAACAGTGGTTTTCTGAGCCGATTCTCCATTATAGATACGGCTTGGTCGAGCAGCCCGGCAGCTGACGCCGTGGAAACCGGCCCCGAGGGGCAGACGCGGTCGGTGGCGGTGAACCCCGCTGGCGCGGGGAGCCGGAGTGTGTCCCGTGACAATGCGGGGGCCGCACCTGAACCAACCACGGTCAACCGGTCATGGCCCGAGGCGACGCGCTTATGTCGGCCGGCCGCCGTCCGTCCCGACAGGACTACCATCGACAGGTGGACGGGGCCGCTAACCCGTGTGGTCCTGCATCTCCACGGAAGGTTGACTGCACCATGAGAGCAGCACGTTTCTATGACCGCGGCGACATCAGGGTCGAGGACATCGACCCGCAGCCGCTGGAGCCCGGTACCGCCCGCATCGACGTCGCCTGGTGCGGCATCTGCGGCACCGACCTCCACGAGTACCTCGATGGCCCCATCTTCTGCCCGGCCTGCGGAAAGCCACACCCGATCTCCGGGGAGGACGCCCCGGTCACCCTCGGCCACGAATTCTCCGGCGTCGTCAGCGAGGTCGGTGAGGGTGTCGACGACCTGGCGGTCGGCGACCACGTGGTCGTGGAGCCGTACATCATCGCCGACGGGGTGGACACCGGCCCGGACAGCACGACCTACCACCTCTCGGAGAACATGAACTTCATCGGCCTGGCGGGTCGTGGCGGCGGTCTGTCGGAGAACGTCGTCGTGCGTCGACGGTGGATCCACAAGATCTCCGACACAGTTCCCCTCGACCAGGCGGCGCTGATCGAACCGCTGTCGGTGGGCTACCACGCGGTGGAGCGTGCAGGGTTGATGGCGCAGGACGCGTCCCCGGCGGGCAGGACCGCACTGATCGGCGGTGCCGGTCCGATCGGCCTGCTCACCGCGGCCGTCCTCAAGGCGCTCGGGGTGCGCGTGGTGATGTCCGAACTCTCGGAGTTGCGGCGTGAGAAGGCGCTGGACTCCGGTGTTGCCGACGTCGTGCTGAACCCGGCGGAGGTCGATGTCGTCGCCGAGGTCACTGCGCTGACCGATGGCGCAGGGGCGGACGTCGCCTTCGAGTGCACGTCGGTCCAGGTTGTCCTCGACACACTGATGGACGCACTGCGGCCCACCGGGGTGCTGGTCGTCGTGTCGATCTGGGGTCACAGGTCCGAGTTCGACATGCACAAGCTGGTCATGAAGGAGCTCGACGTGCGTGGCACGATCGGCTACGTCAACTCCCATCCGGCGACGATCGCGCTCGTCGAGTCCGGGAAGATCGACCTGGCACCGTTCATCACCGGCAGGATCGGTCTGGAGGGCCTGGTGGATGAGGGGTTCGACACGCTGATCAACCGGAACGAGACGGCGGTCAAGATCCTGGTGTCCCCCTCCGGCAACGGTATAGACTGAGTGGTCTAGTGTGGTGGGTGCACGACGTTTCACACACCACCAGGAGACCACCATGACGAGAAGAACCACCATCCGCCGCGTCCTACGCACCGCCGGTGCGGCCACGGTCACCACCGGCCTCGCCGTGGGCGTCGCCGCCTGCGCCGACGACGGCCCCGGGCAGGAGGAGGGGACCATCCGGGTCGCCACGTCCCCCGGCCCCTACAGCGAACTGTTCCGCGAGGGGGTCGCACCGATCGTCGAGGAGGACGGGTACACCGTCGAGTTCGACGACTACACCGAACTGCAGCAGGCCGACATCGCCCTGCAGGAGGGCAGCGCGGACCTCAACGTCGACCAGCACATCGCCTACATGGAGAACTTCAACCGGGAGGCGGGGGCCGACCTGGCGTCGGTCACCCCGGTGCCCACCGTCCCCGCCGGCCTGTTCTCCTCGCGTCACGACAGTCTCGACGAGATCGCCGACGGACAGTCCGTCTCGATCCCCGAGGACCCCTCCAACGCCTCGCGGGCCTACCGGCTCCTGGTCAAGGCAGGCTGGCTCACGGTGAAGGACGGCACCGACGAGGCGGACATCGCCGCCGACGACATCGAGGACAACCCGCACGACCTGGACATCCGGCTGGTCGACTCGGCGTTCATCTCCCGGGCCATCGACGACGTCGACTGGGCCGTGATCCCGGGGTCGATGTCCTACGCCTCCGGCATCGACACGGACCTGCAGCTGCTGCAGGAGGACCTGCTGCCGGAACTGGTGCTGCAGGCCGTCACCCAGCAGGACCAGGTCGGCAGCGACTGGGCCGACGCCGTCGCCGACGCCTACCGGTCGGACGAGTTCGCCGACTACCTCGCCGGCCGCGACGAGGACGACTACTGGGTGGTCCCGGAGGAGCTGCAGTGAGTGACCTCTTCGACGACACCCTCGGCCTGTTGCAGGAACTCGTGCGCAACGCCTGCGTCAACGACCTGACCCCGGATTCCGGCCAGGAGGTCCGCAACGCCGACACCCTGGAGGAGTTCTTCGCCGCCGAGATCGCCGAGGGCTCGGTGCAGGTCACCCGTCTGGAGCCCCGCGCGGGGCGCACCAGCATCATCGTCACGGTGCCCGGCAGCGACGGGCAGGCCGAACCGTTGACCTTCCTCGGCCACACCGACGTCGTCCCCGTCGACACCGCACGCTGGAGCGTCGACCCCTTCGGCGCCGAAGTCATCGACGGGAAGATCTACGGGCGCGGCACCGTCGACATGCTGGGACTCACCGCGCCCATGGCGGCGGTGACACGCCAGGTCGCCCGTGCCGCCGCAGCCGGGTCCCCACCGCGCGGGACGCTGACCTTCGTCGGAGTCGCCGACGAGGAGGCCCGAGGCGGACTCGGCGCGAAATGGCTGTCCGAGGAACACCCGGACGCGTTCAGCTGGCGCAACTGCATCTCGGAGACCGGCGGATCACACCTGCCCACCAGCGACGGGTCAGATGCCGTCGTGGTGGTCGTCGGGGAGAAGGGCGCGGCCCAACGTCGTCTGCACGTCACCGGTGACGCGGGGCACGGGTCGCAGCCCTTCGGACGCGACCTCACCGTCGTCCGGATCGCCGAGGTCGCCCGACGCATCGCCGCCCACCGTCCGGCCGTGTCGCGGGACCCGCTGTGGCAGGGGTTCGTCGAGGCGTTCCGCTTCGACCCGCAGGTGGCCGACGCCCTGCTCACCGGGGCCGACGATGCGGCGTACCTGCAGTTCGGTGACCTGGCCCGCTACGCTGACGCGGTCTCGCACCTCACGGTCGCGCCGACGGTGCTGCGCGCCGGGCAGGCCATCAACGTGCTGCCCTCGAGTGCCTACCTGGAGCTGGACATCCGCCCACTGCCCGGGCAGAGCGACGATGACGTGGACACCGAACTGTGCGACGCCCTCGGCGACCTCGCCGACGAGGTGACGATCGAGCGGTTGATCTCGGAGCCGGCGGAGGTCTCCACGACCGATTCACCGCTGTACCGCGCACTGGAGGCGACGGTGGGGGAGTTCTTCCCCGACGCCGCGGTCGTCCCGGTGCTCGCCGCCGGCGGTTCGGACCTGCGTTTCGGACGCCGGCTGGGCGGGGTGGGCTACGGCTTCGCCCTGAATGCCCGCGACCGCACGCTCGCCGAGGTCAACGCCCAGCTGCACACCCACGACGAGCACCTCTACCTCGAAGATCTGGATTTGACGGTCAGGGCCTATGCCCGCCTGGTAGACACATTCCTGTGAGGAGATGTCAGAGCGTCAGTAGATTGTCAGGTGTTGCTGTGGCGGTTCTTCTCGTCGCAGGTTGTTCCTCCGGTGGGGAGGATCCGCCGGCCCCGTCCTTCGAGCGGCAGGTGGAGACGACCGTCGCAGGGACCGCCGACGAGTCCGGGGACGCGGATCCGACGGCGCCGGCACCCGTGGAGCCGCCGGTGGACACCGCCACCGCCACCGCCACCGAGGATGCGGGCCGGCCCGCCGGGATCGACGGCGACTATACCGAGACCGACGAACTCGTGTCCGGGACCACCTGCGGGGCAGCTTCCGGGAACACGCTGGTGGAGGTGCGTGAGGGGGCAGTGTCCTGCCTCGACGCCCAGGCGGTCGTCGACGAGTACCACGCCCGTCGCGATTCCGAGGGCGGTGGCAACACCCTGTCCATGACGGTCGGCGAGTGGAACTGTTCGACTCCCACCGCCGGCCGCTCGGCACAGCTCCAGGCCGCCGAGATCTGCTACGGCCCGGACGACGTGGTCATCGCGACTCCCGCAGGATCTGTACAGCCTTAGGACCGACACCGTGCCACGAGGCCAGTTCGTCCGCGTCGATGCCGTCGAGGTCGGCCAGGCAGGTGATGCCCCGCTCGACCAGCGCCCTGGTCGCCGGGGTACCGATGGCCCGGGGCAGGTCACCGACCTGCCCGGCGACGGCCTCGTCAACGGCCCGGAGCCTCAGCGCCAGATCCTCCGGAGCGACGGCGAACCACCCCTGCCGGACGAGGGCGTTGGACTGCATGCCGTTGATCTCGTCCAACGCGACGTCCTCGCTGTCAGGCGTCTGGAGGATCTGTGCCGGGGTGGTCATGGGCATCATCCTAGTCACCTTGTCTGGGGCATACGCGCGGGAAATGTGCACCATCCTGGGCACGCGATCCGCCCGGTGGGCGTTCCCGGGACGGTGCCTATTTCGCGTGCCTGAGCCGGCGGTAGCGGTTCACCGCCGCGGCGATCTCATGGCGGCGCACCCCGGCCAGGCGCCCGGGGTGGCGTCCTGTCCCGTGCGCGGAGAGGACGTCCAGTCCCTCGCGACCGACGCGGTCGACGACGGCGTCGACCAGGTCGGACAGCGGGGTGGAGCCGTCGAGGTCCAGCACCCGCAGGGCGGCGGCGACGGCGTTGGTCTGCGACGGGTCGACCAGCTGTGACCAGGCGGACAGGTCGATGTACTCCTCACCGACGCGGATCGACTGCAGACCCTTCGCCTGTGGGGGACGGGGCCCCTTGCCGCCGCGTCCCGGTGAGGAGAATCTGGTGGGTCCCGGGATGCGTGGGGAAGGGCGGTCCAGTTCCCCGCCCGCCGTCGGTCCGGCGAGCTCCTCCGCCTGGGCGGTGACGTCGACCGGACGGTAGTTGTCCAGCATGATCACGGTGTCCGCGACGTCGATGAACATTCCGGACCCGCCGGCGACGAGCACCGTCGACACCCCGTGGTCGTCCCACAGGGAGCGGACGCGGTCCACCAGCGGGGTGATCGGCTCCTTCGCCGACGGCACGAGGGTGCGCATCCGGTCGTCCCGGATCATGAAGTTCGTCGCCGAGGTGTCCTCGTCGATCAGCAGGGAGGTCGCCCCGCAGTCCAGGGCCTCGACCAGGCCGGCGGCCTGGGAGGTGGACCCGGAGGCGTTGGTGGTGGAGAAGCACCGGGTGTCCGGTGCGCTCCCCGCACCGGGCAGGTCGTGGAGGAACGGGGAGATGTCGACGCCGGTGACGGCCCGGCCGTCCTCGGCACGCAGGGCGACGGCGTCCGCGTCAGTGACGGCGAATTCACGTCCGTCACCGGGGAGGTGGTTGTAGATGCCCAGCTCCAGGGCCCGGAGCAGCGTGGACTTCCCGTGGTATCCGCCGCCGACGATCAGTGTGACCCCGGTCGGGATCCCGAGACCGGTGACGGTGCGGCCCGAGGGCAACTCCACGCGGTGCCGCAGAGACTCCGGGGAGGTGAAGGGGACCGCGTCGGTGAGCGGGCGTTGCGAGTTCCCGGCGGCCCGGGGGAGCACGGACCCGTCGGCCACGAAGCCGACCAGTCCTATCTGGTTCAGCGACGCGCGCAGGAACTCCTGGTCGGTGTAGGTGTCCTGCGCCTCGTCGAGCGCGGCGACGGAGGCGGCGTCGAGGTTCAGCAACGCCTCCTCCACCGCGGCCGGAAGGACGTCGCACAGCAGTGTCGCCGCGGCACGCCCACGGATCCGACGCCCCTGCGCCGGCAGTGCGGCCTCCAGGCGGACGGTCACCCGGTCGTCCGGCGCGGAGACGACCACGCTGGACCGGTCGAGGACCTGCTGGCCGGGCTCGTCGACGGCGAGGACACCCGACCCCTTGCCGCCGGACGGGTTGCGCCTGCGCAGGGAGGCGGCCACCCGGCGGGTCAGGTGGTCGCGTACCGGAATGTCACTGCCGGAGGTGCGCGCCGGGACGCCGGTCGCCGACCACGGTACGCTGACCTGGATCAACGAGGGCGCAGCGAAGGGGTCGGCCTGCACCTTGTCCACGGCCAGTGTCACAGGCGCACCCGAGGGTGAGGCCAACCGGTGGGTACCGCGCAGCGTCTTGTACGCGCCGTAGCCGGCGCCGTCGAGGCTGGTCAGGGTCTGTCTCAGGTCGGAACTCATCGCAGTCCGAACCCCGCTTTCTCCAGGAACTGGCGGATCAGGTGACGTTTCGTCTTCGTCGCCGCGGCCTCCGACACCCGGTGCAGTGTCTGGGTGGACCACTGCGGGTGCTGGCCGTAGCGGGAGAAGTAGGCGGCGAGTGCGTCGTCGTAGTCGGCGAGCAGCCGGGCGCGCTCCTGCTCACCGTCCTCTCCGGACCGGTCGTCGTACCGGTCGTGGTGGACGACCAGGTCCATCGGCAGGCGGGGCTTCACACCGGCGTTCTCCTCCGGATCGCCGTACCCCAACGCGAGCCCGAGGAACGGGACGACGTCCTGCGGGATGCCGAGGATCTCCTGGACCGCGCCGATGTCGTTGCGCATCGAGCCCAGGTACACCGTGCCCAGGCCCAGTGACTCCGCGGCGATCGCGGCGGTCTGTGAGGCGATGCCGATGTCCAGCACCGAGGTGACCGGTTCATCCAGGTAGTCCAGCGACCCGAGGTCGTGGGGCGGCTGCGACGACACCCCGTGGATCTCCCCGGCATCGTCGGAGGTCTCCGCTGCGGCGGCCTTCCCGGCCTGCGCGGCGTGGAAGCGGATCTGGGAGAAATCCACCAGCCACACCAGGAGAACCGGTGCGGTGGCGACGTGCGACGACATTCGCTTGCCGATGCTCGCCAGCTGTTCCTTCACCGCCCGGTCACGCACGGCGACCACCGCCACGGTCTGCTTGTTCGACGACGACGGTGCGGACTGCGCCGCGGCCAGCACCGTGGTCAACGTCGTCTCGTCGACGTCCCGGTCCAGCCAGAGGCGTACCGACCGGTGTGCGGTGACCGTCTCCAGCGTGTCATTCCACCGGGTCGGGGACCAGCGTTGTTCCCGTCCGTAGCGGTCGGTCAGGCGGCAGTCCGGGGTGGGACGGTCAGTCATTCGACTCCTCCGGTGTCGGTGGTGGTGAGTGGGTCGGTGAGGAACTGGCGGAGACGGTCCAGCGCGTCCTCCCAGTCGCGGTGTGCGGCGTCGGCACCGCGGACGGTGGAGGTGAAGGTCAGCGACGTCTCTTCCCCCTCTGCGTCCAGGTCGAACCGCAGGGTCTCGGTGTTCCAGCTGTACTCCAGCACCGACGGTGGACGGTAGACGGTGACCTGTCCCTGCCCGACCGTCCCGTCCGAGATGAAGGTGAGTTGCCGACCGGCACCGAAGACGAGCAACGACCGGTCGTAGTCGAGGACGTCCCCGAACCACCGGCGCAGTTGCGACACGCGGGTCAGCGCACGGAACGCCCGGGTCGGCGTTGTCGGCAGCTGCACCGTCAGGGTGGTCGTCACAGTCGGCACGGTCGTCACATCGGGCTCAGCGGAATTTCGCGGGAGGCTTCGGTGTCACTGTCGATCTGCCAGGTGAGTTCGGCGTCGACGGCCCCGGTGAGGTCCGCCAGCCGGGCACGGACCGCCGTGTCGAGGCCCTCGAAGTCGTCTCCCCAGACGACGGCTCCCTCGACGCCGATGACGGCCGCGCACCAGGTGGTGCCCGCGGCGTCGTCGGCGTCCGCCTCGCGCACGACGTTGACGGTGTAGTTCGCGCTCTGGTTTCTCATGCCCACCACTTCTACACCCCTCATCCCAGTCTGTTGTCGGACACCCACCGCGACAGGGAGTGCCGGTTGGTCTGCTGGGTCTTGCGCAGCACGTTGGAGACGTGGGTCTCCACCGTCTTCACCGAGATGAACAACCGCCCGGCCATCTCCCGGTAGGTGTAGCCGCGGGCGAGCAGCCGCAGGACCTCCTTCTCCCTCGGGGTCAGCGTCGACAGGACACTCTGGTCGGCGTCCTCGGGCAGGGGGACAGGATCCGCCGGATCCGACGGATCCCCCGGTTCCGCAGTCGATGGGGCCGGTGTCTCCGCCGGTCCGGCGGTGAAGGCGTCGAGCACGTAGCCGGCCAGCCGCGGGGAGAACACCGCGTCGCCGGAATGTACCCGCAGGACACTGTCGACGAGTTCCTGCCCGCTGATGTTCTTGGTGACGTAGCCCCGGGCACCGCCCCTGATCAGCGAGATCACGTCGGTCGGGTCGTCGGAGACGCTGAGGCCGAGGAACTTCGGCCCCTCGTCCTGCAGCTGCCGCAGCACCTGCAACCCGCCGCCGTCGGGCATGTGCACGTCCAGCAGCACGACCTGCGGGGAGGTGTCCCGGATACCGGCGACGGCGTCGCCGACGGACCCGGCCTCGCCGACGACGTCGACCTCGGAACGTCCCGTCAGCTCGGCCCGCACCCCGGTGCGGAACATCGAGTGGTCGTCGACGAGGAATACCGCCACCGGGTCCGTCACTGCGCCTGCCTCTCCAACGTCAGAATGACCTCGGTGCCGAACTGCCCCGAGTCGATCTCCACGTTACCGCCCACCCGGGCCATCCGGTCCAGGATCGAGGAGCGGACCCCCTGGCGGTCGTCGGGGATGTCCGCCACGCTGAAACCGGGACCGCGGTCGCGGACGAACAGCTCGACCGCACCGTCGTCGGAGACCTCCAGGTAGACGTTGACTTCCTGACAGCCGGAGTGTTTAGCGGCGTTGACCATCGCCTCACGACCGGCGAGCAGCAGGGCGACGGAGGCGTCGTCGGTGTCGCGGTCCTCGCCGACGATGACCGGGCGGATCTGCACGCCGAAGGTGTCCTCGACTTCACCGCAGGCGACCCGTAACGCACCGAACAGGGTTTCGGTCCGCACGGACTCGCCGGGCGCGAAGAGCCACTGACGGAGCTGCCGTTCCTGGCTACGGGCCATCTGCGCGATCTCGGGTTCACCGGACTTCTTCTGGATCAGGGTGAGTGTCTGCAACACCGAGTCGTGGATGCGTGCGGCGATGCGTGCCCGCTCCTCCTCGGCGGCGCGTTCCCGGGCACTGGTGTTCGCCATGGACCACAGGCGCAGCCACAGCGGGATGAGGACGACCACGAGACCGGCGATCAGTGCGACCGCCGCGATGAGGGCGGGGACGATCACCCCGCCGCTGCCGTCGGTGGCGCCTTCGTCGATCCGGATACCGAAGACGGTGTAGCCGATACCGATGGCCAGCAGGACCAGGCCTCCGGCGAGACTCACCCACTGCAGCCCGCCCGGCACACGACCCGGGGGGCCCTGCTGTCCGGGGGCCGCGGCGAGGGCATTCGGTCCGAACGTCCGCCACACCAGCAGCACCCCGCCGGCCAGCAGCAGTGCGCTCACCGCGATCTGGGGTCTGGTCGCCGCGCCGCCCATGAAGAGGACCACCGCCAGGACCACCAGGAGGCGGTCCGTCCCCGAGACCGGGCGGTCGACGAGCGCAGGGTCGAGGCCACGGTGCCGGACGGATCCGGTGGCTGCGGCATTGGATGCCTCCGCGGAGGTTGCGACGCGCGTGGTGAACACCCAGAGCGCGCCGTAGGCGATCACACCGACACCTGCGACAGTGTTCGCCAGCGCGAAGATCAGGCGGACGACGGTGAGCCGCACGCCCAGGTGCGCCGCCAGTCCGGTACACACGCCGGCGATGAGTTTGCCGTCGGCGACGCGGAACAGGTCCGGGGTCGGCGCGCCGGGGCGTCCGGCTGGCCGTCCGGTCGTGACTGGGAGTTGGGACATGCGTCCAAGACTGCCAGGGCCAGAGGCCTCAGGGTATCGGGGACCACCCTGAGATCCGGACGGAACGACAGGATCAGGGTGGATATCCGGGGCTTCCCCGATGTGGTTGGCTGGAGTCCCACGAAGAATGAGGACCATGAGTTACGGCACACAGTCAACGACCCCGGGCACGGGCAACCCCCGGGGCACCTTCGAGTCCACCGTCCGTCGGATGTGGGACACCCGCCCCGTCCGCTTCCCGCGCAGTCAGTCGACCAGGTCCTGGTTCTTCGGGGTCTGTGAGGGCATCGCCGTGCGCTACCAGGTCTCCCCGCTGCTGGTGCGGCTGGTGTTCGTCCTGACAGCCTTCCTCGGAGGTGTCGGCGTGTGGGTCTACGGCATCGCCCTGTTGGTGATGCGCCGCTACACCGTTCCGAAGACTCCGCTGGACGTGCTGGTCCGCGGTGAGCGCGACCCCCGCTACAGCGAGGACCGCTCCCTGGCGATCGGGACCCTGATCGTCGGTGCGGTGTTCCTGGTCTTCGGCGGCATCTTCTCCGGCGGGATCACCCTGACCGGCCTGGTGGTGTCCGCTGCGCTGACCGGTGTGGCCTGGTGGCTGCTCTACGAACGCCAGCCCGTGGCGCCGGCCGGTCTGCTGGACCGGGACGACGTCCCGGCACAGGCGGCGACGTCGGGGCCGTCGGGGCCGACAGCGTCGGCGATGCAGGTGGACCTGGACGACGTCGCCGCCGCGCCGGGGTTCGAGCCTCCGCGCACCCAGCCGCCGTCGTGGGATCCGTTGGGGACGGCACCGTTCGCCTGGGACCTGCCGGACCCCGGTGAGCCCGCCCCCGCCGACGCCGGCCACACGGCCGGGGAACCGAGGAAGAAGCGTCGCGGGCTCAGGGCCCTGGTCGTCGCCGCGGTGCTCGCGGTCGTCCTCGCCCTCGTCGCCGGTGTCATCGCGCTGGGTGCGGTGTTCTTCCCCAGCTGGGGCGGTATCACCTCGGTGGACGGCAGCTCCACCTCCGGCACCTTCACCGGTGGGACGGAGAGCGTTCGGACGCTGGACGACTACCGCGACTACACCTACACGATGAGTTCACCGACCCTGGACTTCACCGGGGTGGCCGTCAACCAGGACAGCGAGATCGACCTGTCGACCACCATGGGGTCGGTGGGGATGATCTTCCCGGAGACCACCGACGGGCCGTCCTACCGGGTCCGGTTGAACTGCGAGTCGCTGACGATGAGTGACGTCGACTGCGACAGCTTCGACGACACGCTGGTTCAAGGTCGGGGGGACACCGAACACACCCTGACGGTGAACGTCACCGCGACGATGTCAGAGGTCCGGTTCGACCAGGTCAGGTGACCGGGGGCTCCTACCCGACGTGGAAGGGGATCGGCCCGACGAGGACGCCGACGGCCAGCATGACCAGGGAGACGACGACGGCCCGCCACAGCACCTTGCGGTGGTGGGCCCCCAGCTCGACATTGGCCAGCGAGACCAGCAGCAGGATCGCGGGCACCAGGGGGGACTGCATGTGGACCGGCTGACCGGTGATCGACGCCTGGGCCATCTGCACCGGCTCGATGCCGAAGTGGGCGGCGCTCTCGGAGAGGACGGGGAGGATGCCGAAGTAGAAGGCGTCGTTCGACATGAAGAAGGTCATCGGCATCGAGAGCAGGCCGGTGATCGGCGCCAGGTAGCCGCCGAGGGAGTCCGGGATGATCGAGGTGATCCACTCCGCCATCGCGGTGACCATGCCGGTGCCGTCGAGCACACCGACCAGGACACCGGCGGCGAGGACCATGCCGACGACGGCGACGATGGAGCTGGAGTGCGACACGATCTCGTTGGCCTGGTCCTTCAACCGGGGGAAGTTCACCGTCAGCGCGATCGCCGCACCCACCATGAACACGTAGGCCAGGGGGAACAGGTCGGCCACCAGCAGCACCATCACCACGATGGTGAGGACGAGGTTGAACCACAGCAGTGTCGGCCGCAGCGTGGCACGGTTCGGGTCGAGCATGGTGTCGGCCATCGAGGTGTGTGCCGGTGCACCGCCGGTCTCTGTGCCGGAACGATCCGTCATGCCGGTCAGGTGGGAGGTGTCGATGCGTCCGAGGCGCCTGCGCTCGGCCTGCCCCATCAACCACGCGAAGACGAAGCAGATGACGAGGCCGGCGGCCAGGGACGGTAGCATCGGGACGAAGACCTCGGAGGGTTCGACGCCGAGCGCCGCCGCTGCACGGACGGTGGGGCCGCCCCAGGGCACGATGTTCATCGTGCCGTTGACCAGACCGGCGACACAGGTCAGGATGACCGGGCTCATGCCGAGACGGAGGTAGAGCGGGAGCATCGCCGAGGTGGTGATGATGTAGGTCGTCGACCCGTCGCCGTCGAGGGAGACGACGCCGGCGAGGACGGCGGTGCCGAAGACGATCTTGGCGGGGTCGTTGCCGAGGATCCTGGTGATCCAGGTGATCAGCGGATCGAACAGCCCGACGTTGATCATGATGCCGAAGTACATGATCGCGAACATGAGCAGTGCGGCGGTGGGGGCCATGTCCTTGACGGCGTCCATGACCATGTCGCCGATGCCGAGGCCGGCACCGCCGATCAGGCCGAAGACGGTCGGCACGAGGATCAGGGCCAGCATGGGGGTCATGCGGCTGGTCATGATCAGCGCCATGAACGTGAGGATCATGAGGAACCCGAGGGCGACGAGGATCCCGTCGGACGGTGTGTGGCTCAGGTCGTAGTCTGCCGCCAGCAGCAGAGTTTCTGCGGTGGTCATCGAACTCCTTCAGGTGTGTCTGACCGGACACGGTGAGCCTAAAGTGACTCGGGCCACATGGCGACGGTTGTGTGCGTTAGATCAACTTCTGTGCAATCACTGACTTGTGCGCATTGTGCTCACGGGCACGGGCAGGTCATGCCGTAGACTTCCCGACGTGCGTTTTTCGACGAAAGTTCTCCTTCTGCAGCTGCTGACGGTCGTGGCCGTCGTGGCGGTGTGCTCCGGCATATTCGCCTGGCTGTCGGTCGGCAGGCTCAAGCAGGAGGCGATGAGTTCCGCGGTCTCCATCGCCCGGTCGGTGGCGGAGGACCCCCAGGTGCGTTCGGGGGTGGCGACCGGTGACCCGGACCGGGGCCTGGTCGACCTCGCCGCCGGGGTGGAGACCCGGACGGGTGCCCTCTTCGTGGTCATCACCGACGCGGACGGAATCCGCCTGGCGCACCCGGACCCGGCGCGGATCGGTCACCGGGTCAGTACGGACCACGAGGCCGCCCTCCGCGGTGACGAGGTCATGGCCTGGGAGACCGGTACGCTCGGGCCCTCCGCGCGGGCGAAGGTCCCGGTGTACGCACCCGACGATTCGGCGCGGAATGTCGCCGACAGTGCTCCGGTGGGGGAGGTCAGCGTGGGGTTCCGGCGGGCGAGCGTCTTCGACGACCTGCCTCTGGTCCTCGTCGGTGTCGGTGCCGCCGGGGCGACCGCCCTGGTGATCGGTGTCGTCGCCAGTGTGCTGATGCGACGACGGTGGGAGCGGCTGACGCTCGGCCTGCAGCCGGAGGACCTCGTCCAGCTCGTCCGCCACCAGTCGGCGGTCCTGGACGGTGTGGAGGAGGGCGTGCTCTCGGTGAATCCGGACGGTGGTGTCGAGGTGTTCAACGAGGTGGCGTCGCGCCTGCTCGACCTCGGCAGTGTCGCCAGTGTCGGCAGCGTCGGCGGAGACGGGGCCCGGCCTTCCCTGGGTGAACTCGGTCTGCCGTCCCGGGTCGTCGTGGCGCTCCGGGAGCTCGAACGACGGGAGTCCCCGTACGGGGCGGGGGTGTCCTTCGACAACGTCGTCGTCGGTGGGCGGGTCCTCTACGTGGACGCCCGCCCGGTGACCCGGGCAGGTCGGCATCTGGGCACCGTCATCGTGGTCCGGGACCGGACGGACCTCGCCGCCCTCAGTCGCAGGCTCGGGACTGTCCAGGCCATGGGGTCCACACTCCGGGTGCAACGGCACGAGTTCGCCAACCGGATTCACGCGGCGTCGGGCCTCATCGACGCCGGACGTGTCGACGACGCCCGTGCGTTTCTCCGGGACATGGCGGACCGCGGGCCGGTGGACTTCCCGCTGCGGGGCGCCGAGCTGCTCGGCGAGCCGTTCCTCCAGTCGTTCCTGGGTGGCAAGGCGATGGAGGCCGGTGAACGTGGCGTCGCTCTGCGCGTGGGCGAGGAGACCCTGGTGCTCGACGTCATCGACGCGCCCGGGGCCGTCGAGGACGTCGCCACGGTACTGGGCAACCTCGTCGACAACGCTGTGACGGCCGCCCTGTCCGTCGACGTCCCGGAGGACGGCGCCGACCGGTGGGCCGAGGTCACCGCCATGCAGGACGGTGCCTCCCTCACCCTGGTGGTGGCGGATTCCGGGGCGGGGTTGGACAGCGGCCGGGCGCACGGCGCGGACCCCGGGGACGATGCCGTCCACGGTCACGGGATCGGGCTCACCTTGTCCCGTGAGCTGGTGGCGCGGCGTGGTGGCGCGCTCTGGCTCATTGACCGTGGCGGGGGCGCGCCGGGGCACGGCGCAGTGTTCGGCGTCCGGCTTCCGGGCGTCTTTGCCGCAGACGACCGAGAGGAACAGCAGTGACACCGACACCGGCACGCACCGGACACCCCAGGCGCGACATACGCGTCCTCGTCCTCGACGACGATTTCCGCGTCGCCTCCATCCACGCCGACATCGTGTCCGGCGTGCCCGGTTTCGAGGTCCAGGCGACGGTGGGGACCTGCGCCGAGGCGCGTGCGCTGATCGCGGCGCAGCCGCCGGACCTCATTCTCGCCGACGTCTACCTTCCCGACGGCGACGGTATCGAGCTGGTCCGGGGCAGCGGGGTGGACGCGTTCGTCCTCTCTGCGGCGGTGGAGTCGGCCACGGTCCGTCGTGCGCTGGCCGGGGGTGTCCACGCCTACCTGGTGAAGCCGTTCACCAGGCAGGCGTTGGTCGACCGGTTGGAGCGGTTCGGACGGTTCCGGAAGATCACCGCTACGCCTCACCCGTTGAAGCAGGACGACATCGACCGGGCGTTGTCGGTACTGCATGCGGCCTCGCAGCCGGTGACGGCGGCGGGAGGGACCACCGAGGAACTGGTGCTGGAGGCACTGGGGTCCGGGGAGCATTCGGCCGCGGAGGTCGCCGACGTCGCCGGGGTCTCCCGGGCGACGGCGCAGCGTCGGCTGTCGGCGCTGGCCGGACGGGGGCTGGTCACCGTGCGGTTGCGGTACGGAAGCTCAGGGCGACCCGAGCATCTCTACACCCGGTCGTCCGGCACCGGGTGGTGAGTTTCCCGGCGGTGGCCGGGGTTTGCCGGGGCCCTGAACTGTTCCGGGACGGTGGAGCGTCCGGTCACCAGTCCGGCGACGAGGTCGCCGATCAACGGCGCGAACTTGGCGCCGTGGCCGGAGCAGGGGGAGACCACGGTGACGCCGTCGGTCCCGTCGATGAGGAAGTCGTCGTTCGGGAGGGTGGTGAACAGGCAGGTGGTCTCCGCATACGGTTCGGGGACCAGGCCCGGCATGTTCCGTCGGACGTAGTCGACGACGAGCGTGCGGTTCGTCGCGTCGACCACACCGTCCTGGTGGGCGGCTGAGTTCATTTTCCGCCCCGCGTTGTAGACGGCGACTTTCTGGCCGCGGCCGCCGGCGTCGCGTCCGCCGGGCAGGCTGTAGACCTGCAGTTCGCGGGTGAGGTTGATTGTCGTCGGCCAGTCGGCCGCGCTGTCGCGGTAGGGGAAGTGGTAGGCGTACTCCTCGCTGACCTGAGCCGTCGGTAGACGGCGGAGGAAGCTGTCGGGGAGCTCGGTGGTGGCCAGCACGTCATTGACCCAGCCGCCGGCTGCGATGACGACCTGGCCGGCCTCGATGGTTGATCCCGAGGCGGAGATGACGGAATATCCGGTACGGGTGCCGCCGAGGCGTCGCACCGACGAGACCGTCCAGTGGTCGAGGAAGAGAGCGCCGCCGCGGACCGCCTCGGCCTGCTGGGCGCGCACGGTTGCTTCAGCGTCGATCACCCCGGCGCCGGGATGCCAGAGCACCGGGGTGCTCTCGTGGGGTCCCCGGAAAGACAGGAACGGCCACCGGTCCTGCGCGGTAGTCGGACTCATGAGCTCGTGGTCGACCCCGGCGTCCCGGAGGACCCCGGCAAGGTGGACGGGGTCGCGGACGTCGCCGTAGTCGATTCCTCCACACCGGGTGACCAGGGGACGGCCTGTGCGACGTTCGAGGTCGTCCCACTGCGCGGCCGCGTCGACGACGAGCCGGGTGTAGAGCGGGTCCGGGTAGGGGTAGCGGAAGATGCGGGCGGAGCCATGTGAACTGCCGTGGGCCGACGCCGGGACGTCACGGTCGACGACGATGACGGACCGTCCGCGGTCCGCGAGTTTCCAGGCGACGGCGCTGCCGGTGAGTCCGGCACCGACGACGAGGACGTCGGCCTGCAGGTCGGTACGGTGGGGGCGGTGCACAGGTCAGGGGGCCGGGATGACCGTCGTGGAAGAGTCCTGGACGATGGCCTTGCCGAAGGGGAAGCAGGTCACCGGGATCATCTTGAGGTTCGCCCAGGCGAGGGGGAGTCCGATGATGGTGACGGCCTGCAACGCGGCAGTGGCGATGTGGCCGAGTGCCAGCCACAGGCCTGCGACGAGGAACCACACGAGGTTCATCAGGCCGGAGCCGACGCCGGCACCGTCCTTCCGCACGACGGTACGACCGAAGGGCCACAGGGCGTAGCTGGCCATGCGGAACGATGCGACGCCCGCGGGGATGGTGATGATGAAGATACAGGCGAGGAGCCCGAAGAAGATGTAGCCGATGAACAGCCAGATGCCGCCGGTGACCAGCCAGATGATGTTGAGGATGAGACGCAGAAGCTTCATGTCCCCGATTCTAGGGCAGCTCCTGAGAAAGTTCCTGGGGTTCGTCCCTTCCGGGACCACGGCCGCGGCGTGGCTGGTGCCACCCATGGAGAGAGTGGAACATATGTTCGATCTCTCTGTAGGTTCCCCGTTTTCATGTCCGACGGCTGCGATACCGTGTTCGTATCCGAAGGAGGGGACAGCATGACCACCACCTACACCACCGAACCCACCACCGGCGAGTCCTACACCACCCTCGCCGACCGTTACGCCACCGCCGTCAACACCGCCGAACTCGACCTCGTCGCCTTTCTCACCACCATCCCCGCCCACACCCGCCACGCCACCGCATTGGCGGTACGCCGCCGCACCGTGGCAGAGGCCCACCGCTACACCCACGCCGCCGACCTGGCCCTACGCATGCCTGACCTGTTCGCCGCGTTCCGCGCCGACGGACGCTACTCCGTCGACCACCTCGACGCGATCTGGTCACGGATCAACCGGCATGCCCGTGCCCTGGCCAGCGCCACCAGCGCCGGTGCCGACGGCGTTGCTCCGGCGGCGACGGTGGATGCCGCCGTCGCCCTCGGCGTGGCCGCCTGGACCAATACCACGGGCATCACCGTGTGGACCGCCCTGGCCGACGTCACCGACGAAGTCCTGTGTACCGTCGCACCCCTGGCCGTGGCCGACACCGAAACCGCCGAGACCGAGGCGGTGTCCCTGACCCGGCGGGGTACCCGACTGACCCTGGACTGTGGCAGCGAGATCACCGCCGGAGCCCTGTGGTCGGCGATCACCACCGCCGCCCTGCAGATCCGCAGCGACAACACACGCGACAACACACCCGGCGTTGCATCCGACGTCTCTGGGGCGCCGGCGATGTCGGCCTGCCGGGGCCAGGTCGCCCTGGGCCTGCTCGGCGGGCGCGCTGACCAGCTCACCGTCACGGTGAACACCTACCGTTCTCACCCACACGCGCCGAGCTTCGTGCTCGGCACCGGGTGGGTCTCGGCGACGACCGGTGCCGCTCTGGCACACCTGGCCCGCCGGGTACGGCACCTTCCCGACGCAGCGCAGATCCCCGACACGCGGGCCTACCGGTTCACCACGGCGCAGAAGGCCCGGATCCAGGGCAGGGACGGGCACTGCCGGTTCCCGGGTTGCTGCGTCGCCGCCGACGAGTGTGACCACGATCATCTGGTCAGCTCCCCGCACACCGATCCGGGCAGCGACGGGGTGACCGGCGTGGCCAACGGGATCAGTCTGTGCCGCACCCACCACACGCTGAAGACGGCGAAGGTCTGGGCGGCGAAAAGCGACGATGATGCGGTGACGGTGACCTGGACCGGTCCGGGCGGGGTGATGGTGACCACGGTTGCCGCGGGGCCGCTGTCGCCGACACGCCACCCCCGCTGACCCTCGACCCCCGGCGCGGGGTTTCCAGGTGCAACCGACGGTGACGTGCTCACCGTCGGGTACATCACCACGCCCGGACCTCCGCAGGGGCCGAGGTTCCCCGCGCGTGGGCGGTGCGACTACGCGTCCCTGTCGTCGGTGCGTCGTGTCTTCGGCAACGTCCACGCCGCGGCGAGCAGCAGTAGCGCCGCGCCGGCGACCCCGTAGAAGACTCCGGTCGTCGCATCCACCACCGTCGCCGGATCAGTGTCTCCGGCGCCGTCGGCGATGATGGTGTTCGAGATCGTCCCGTACACGGCGACGGCGACAGCGCTTCCCGCGGAGCGGGCGAACATCGTCAACCCGGTGACCTCGGCGCGCTCCGACCAGCCGACCGACGACTGGGCGGCCACCACGTTCGGAGCCGCCGTGAACCCGAGGCCGGAGCCCAGCACGAGCGCGACGGCGACGATGAGCCAGATGTTCGTCTGTCCGACCACGATGAGTAGCAGGAGTGCGCCGACCATCACGATCGAGGATCCCAGGGTGATTGATGCGCGGAAACCGTGGGGGACGTAGATCCGACCGGCATTCGCACTGGCCAACGGCCAGGCGATCGTCAGCGCGGCGACGGCGATACCGGCGGTGACCGGTGTCGCCCCGGCGGCGCGTTCGAGGTAGGTGGGGACGAAACTCGTCAGCCCCAGCACGATCCCGCCGATCGCGGCGGAAATGAGCACGGCGTGGACGATGAGTCGCCGCGAGAGCAGGTGCAGGTTGACGACCGGTTCGGCGGCGCGCCGTTCGATCAGGACGAACGCCGCCAGGGCTGCGGCACCGCCCAGGAAGCACACCAGGGAGGCTGTCGACGACCACGCCCATGCTTCGCCGCCTTCCAGCAGGCCGAGCAGCAGCAACGTGAGCCCGAGGGTGAGGACCAGGGCTCCTTCCACGTCGATACGGTGGCGGGTGCGTTCAATGTCCTCGTGGAAGTTCCGCCACACCATCGCCGCCGCGAGGAGGCCCAACGGAATGTTGATGGCGAAGATCCACCGCCAGGAGACGTACTGGGAGAACAGTCCGCCGATCAGCGGCCCGAACATGGAGGACACCGCCCAGACGCTGGCCAGGTACCCCTGGACCTTCGCCCGCTCACGCACCGTGTAGATGTCGCCCGCGATGGTCTGGCCCATCGGTTGTACGGCACCGGCGCCGATGCCCTGCACGATCCGGCACAGAATCAGTGCGGTCATCGAGGGGGCGACGACGGAGAGTGCCGATCCGAGGACGAAGACCGCGATACCGGTGAGGATCACCGGCTTCCGTCCGTAGGTGTCGGCAAGTTTCGAGAACACCGGCACGGTGACCGCCTGGGCGAGCAGGTATCCGGAGAACAGCCACGGGTAGCGGGAGAACTCGCCGAGATCCGCCACGATGCTGGGGACTGCCGTCGCCAGCACGGTGGCGTCCACGGCCATGAGCGCCGAGGACAGCATGATCGCTGTGAGGACGGGGCCGCGGCGGTCCCGGAAGACTGACATCGCCATCTGCACCATCGTAGCGTGCTGCCGGGACACGGTACGGTAGCGCGGCACCGGAGCGGTGTGGCACGGTAGAGGTGACAATAGCTGTGAACTACAGATACTGGAGATGAGTCCTGTGCGTGATGTGACCGGAAATCGACGAGGCAGGCTCGTGTCCGTGGCAGGGCTCGCCGCGATGACCGCGGCCGGTGTCTTCCTCACCGCCTGTGACAACGACGGGGCGGGTGTCGACGAAGCGCAGGGGAGTTCGGCCGTGACGGCGGATCCGGCCGACGCCGCCCTGTCCGGCGACATGACCGGTGACGCTGACGCAGGGGAGGGGTCGGCGCCGCAGCCGACGCCGGGTTCGGAGCCCGCGCCTGACGGGGCGCCGGCGCCCGACCCGGCACCTGCCCCGGGTCCCGTGGAGCAGAAGGCCACGGCTCCGCAGCAGAACCGCGTCGAGCTGGCCGACTACACCGTCCCGCTGAACGGGCAGGATTCGATGATCTGCATGTTCCGTGAAAGCCAGGAGGCCGACGGTTTCGACTGGGGATGCCAGGCGGAGAACTTCCACGCCGGTTGGGACGCCACCCGCGGTGGGGACGCCAACGGTGTCGCCTACCGTGCCGGCGGCGACCCGGAACTGTACGCCCTGCTCGGCAATGCCGCGGGAATCAACCACGCCGGGGGGCTCGAGGACGGCACCGTGACCAGCGTGGGTGACCGTTTCGTGGTGGATCTCACGCAGCCGGACGCCGCACTGATCACTGCTGACGGGGTGACCGCGCGGGTGACCACGGACAGCTACGAGATCGTCGGCTGAGTCGCCGCTTCGCCCTCGGCGGCTGACGGGGTGGGGGCCACCGTCGCCGCGGGGAGTGGGCGGCGTCGGACGAGTGCGGCGTAGACGGCGCCGGTGATGTTGTGCATGACGGCGGCGACCGCGCCCGGCAGTGCAGCTTCGGGGGAGAAGAACCGGCCCGCCATGCCGGAGGCGAGTCCGGCCGACTGGGTGCCGATCTCGACTGCCATCGTGCGGTTCACCGGTTCCGGCAGCCGGAAGAGTCGTCCGGTGAGGTATCCCAGCGCGTAGCCCCCGATGTTGTGGAGCAGGACGGCGGCGAAGACGATCAGCCCGACCTGTGCGAGGCGTTCAGCGTTGTTCGCCACGGCGGGGAAGACCACGCCACCGATACCGATGATCGACAGCCACGGCAGGACCGGGGCGACCTTGTCGACCCACCGGTTGAGGACGGTGCGGATCAGCAGGCCGCCGACCACCGGCAGCAGCACGGTCTGTACCAGGGTCCACGCCATTCCGGCGCCGTCGACCTCCGTGCGGGTGTCGGCGAGCAGGAGCATCAGCGCCGGGGTCATGACGGGGGAGACCAGGGTGGAGATGCTGGTCATGGCGACAGAGACCGCCACGTCGCCCTTGGCGAGGTAGGCGATGACGTTCGACGCCGTGCCGCCGGGGACCGACCCCAGCATCAGCAGGCCGACGGCGAGTGCCGGGTTCAGGCCGAGTAGTGCGGCGACGCCGATCGCCAGCAGGGGCATGATCACGAACTGCGCGACGACGCCGATGATCACCGGGGTGGGGCGTTTCGCGATGATCTTGAAGTCCGGGACGGTCAATGTCAGCCCCATGGTGAACATGATGACCATGAGGAAGAGGTTGATGTGGTCCGTCAGGGGGATGAACGGGTCGGGTGCGAAGAACGCCACGACGGTGCCGGCGAGAATGAACAGCGGGAACGCGGTGACGGCGAGTGCTGCCGAACGGTCCTCTGGTGCGGGGTGGGGTTCCTGAATCGTCATGGTGTCCGAATCTAACGCTCCTGTGTGCAGTTTCCCAAAATATGAGCTTATCGATCTCATATTTTGGGAAATTGATGTGACGACATAACTGAATCGTGGATGAACTTCGCGCCAACAGTGTGCGAAGAACCGGCCTCCTGACCAGCGGGGACGCGGTCGGGGCGCTACCGTGAGCCTCCGTCACGGTGACCGGAGTCCGTCCGGCCGCCCGTAGGAAGAGACGGAGAACCACGCTGTGCCGACATGGCAGAGAACCCCGAGAACCCCGAAGAACCCGACACCGCCCACACCTGGCGTGCCGGGCGTGACGCGGCGACGATTCCTGGCCGGAGCCGTCACCGTCGGTACCGTCGGTGCTGTCGGCGCCCTCGGTACCGGTGTCGCGTCGGGCGGTACGGCGACGGGCACGCCGGGGGAGACGTCCGGAGCATTCCTGCACTCGGTCGCCTCGGGGGACCCGTGGCCGGACAGCGTGGTCATCTGGACCAGAGTCACCCCCACGCCCCAGGCGGTGCCGGGGTCGGGGATCGGGGACCCGACCCGCGTTCGCTGGGACGTCGCCACCGACCCGGGGTTCGGCTCCCCCGTCGCAGGTGGAGAGGTCACGACCGGGGCGGACCGGGATCACACCGTCAAAGTCAACGTCACCGGTCTTGCCCCGGCGACGACCTACCACTACCGGTTCACGGTGCTGGACGGACCGGCGGCGGGGGCGGTGTCCCGGACCGGTCGGACGCGTACCACCCCGGCGGAATCGACGGCGCCGGGGAACGTCCGCTTCGGTGTGTGCTCCTGCTCGAACTACGAGGCCGGGTACTTCCTGGCCTACCGGGAGCTGGCCGACCGCGACGACGTGGAGTTCGTCCTGCACCTCGGCGACTACACCTACGAGTACGACTCCGGGGAGTACGGCGCGGCGTACGGCGCCATCGTGAGGACGGTGGAACCGGCGCAACGGACCTCCACCGTGACGGGGTACCGGGTCCGTCAGGGGCACTACCACCGGGACCCCGACCTCGCCGACCTGCATGCTGCCAAACCGATGATCTGCATCTGGGACGACCACGAGTTCTTCGACAACGCCTGGCGGGACGGCGCCACCGGCGACTCGGACTACGGTGGACCCGCGGAGTACGCGGCGGTGAGGCAGGCGGCGACCCGGGCCTACTACGAATGGATGCCGGTCCGTGCGGGAGAGGGGTTCGGCACCGCCGACGACAGGAACCTCTATCGCCATCTGCGCTACGGAACCCTCGCCGAGATTATCCTGCCGGATCTGCGCACCTACCGTGACCTGCAGAGTTCCCCGACCGCGGCTCCGTCGACGGCTGCGGCGCCCGACCGGACGATGATGGGGAGCCGGCAGTTCGACTGGTTCGCCGGCGTGCTGACGACGTCCCCGACGACGTGGCAGCTGGTCGGGAACTCGGTGATGTTCGCGCCGATGACCCTGCCGCATTCCCTGGACCCACGACTGCACGACTGGCTGGTCGACAAGGTCGGCCTTCCGGCGGACGGCATGGCGCTGAACACCGACCAGTGGGACGGGTACATGGCGGAACGTCAGCGCATCATCGATCTCATCGTCGCGCAGCGCGAGCAGAGGGAGCAGGGGGAGCAGGGGGAGCAGAGGGAGCCGGGCATGAACGTCGTCTTCCTCACCGGTGACATCCACTCGTCCTGGGCCGCGGACATTCCGTCGCACGCCGGTGACTACCGGCTGGGCAGGGACACCTCCGTCGCTGCGGCGGAGTTCATCGTCCCGTCGGTCACCGCCGCCAGCGCCTTCGACTCGATCGTCCCGTCACCGGTGGCGGCTCCGGCCGTCAGCGACGCCGTGAGGATGGGGGAGGCGCTGCTGACGCAGGTCGATCCCTGGTACAAGTACGTCGATCTGAGCAGGCACGGGATGATGGTGGTGGACGTGGACGCCGGACGCACCCAGGTGGACTGGTACCACGGTGACGTCCTGACTCCGTCGGCGCCGATGGCGTACACGAGGAGTTGGCAGACCCGTGCCGGGGATCCGGGGGCACGGCCGGCCGGCGGGGAACTCGACCGGGCCCGTGCGGTGTACGCCCCGGTGTGAGCGGTGGCTAGGATGGCGGGATGACTGATGCGATCTCTGATGACGTCCGTGACGTCCGTGACGCGTTGGCGCGGTTGGAGGACGGGGACGTCCTCGCCGTCAACCGTCGCCACGGCGACGATCACGCCGTGAACCTGACGAAGCTGCGTGCGGTGGCGAAGGAAGCCGGCGCCGGCCGGAAGCCTGCGGTGAAGCACGAGCTCGGCATGGCGCTGTGGGGGACCGGCGACTCTGCGTGCCGGCTCGCCGCGACACTCCTGCTGCGGCCGAAATCTCTCGACGCCGACACACTGGACGGGATGCTGCGCGAGGCCGGTACCCCGAAAGTCCACACCTGGTTGCTGAACTACGTGGTGATGAAGGGTGGTTGTGTCGACGAGCTGCGTACGCGATGGTTCGACGACCCAGACCCGGCGGCGGCTTCGGCCGGATGGGCGCTGACGACGCAACGACTGGTCAAGCGTGGGGACGAGATGTCCGCGGAGGACATGGAGGACATCAGTGGTCTTCTCGACATCATCGAGGCCACCATGGCGGACAGTGAGGACCGCCTGCAGTGGGCACAGAACGAATGCCTCGCACAGATCGGCATCCACGTCCCGCAGTTCCGGGACCGCGCCGTGGACATCGGCGAGCGGCTCGGTGTGCTCAAGGACTACCCGACACCGAAGAACTGCACGTCCCCGTACGCTCCGGCGTGGATCGCCGAGATGGTGTCACGCCAGGAAAATAGGTAGAACCGACCGGGCCGGGGCCCCGGCACCGTCGAGCGCACTAGTCTTCAGGCGGGGGCGGCGGAACCGGGGCGCCCTTCGGCGGGGCGATCTTCGCGTAGGACGTCCCGACGGTGGCCGTGGACGTCTCCGCGGCGGGGGCGTCGGCCGGGGCGACGTTTCCGGTAGCCCCGTCGCCGACCCAGCTACCGCCGGATCGTCCGGGGGCGGCGTCCCAGTGCCCGTCCACCAGCCTCTTCTGGACGAGCAGTGCGGTCACGAGGACCGCGGCAGCCACGGCGATGATGACGACCAGACCCCATACACCGGCAGGGGCATTACCGATGAGCAGGCCGAACCACCCGAAGTCGGCGTCGCCGAAGGTGGTGTTCTCCCCGGACAGGTCGCCGAGCGCGTTGATGAGGAATGCCGGCAGGATCGTGATGATCACGCCGTTGACGAAGGCGCCGACGACGGCGCCCCGTCGACCGCCCGTGGCGTTGCCGTACACGCCGGCGGCACCGCCGGTGAAGAAGTGCGGGACCAGGCCGGGCAGGATCAACGCGGCACCGAACGCAGGATTCAGCCAGGTCGACAGGACGACCAGCGCGACGAGTCCGCCGGAGAAGCTGGAGATGAAACCGATGAGCACGGCGTTCTGTGCGTACGGGAAGACGATCGGTGCGTCCAGCGCCGGGATGGCGCCCGGGACGACCTTGGCGGCGATGCCCTGGAAGGCGGGGACGAGTTCGCCGAGAATCGTGCGCACGCCGAAGAGAATCACGGCCACGGCCACACCGAACTGCAGACCCTGGGTGACTGCCTGCATCAGGTAGTTGCCCAGGTCCGTGGCGACGGAGTCCTCGCCGAAGGCGGTGAACGCCTCGTCCTGGCCCGCGCGCACGACGTACAGGACCGCCAGCACCAGGTACATCAGGACCATGGACAGTGCGGTGGCGACCATGGAGTCCCGCAGGAAACGCAGTCCCTCCGGCACCTTGAGGTCTTCCGCGGACTTCGACGCCCGGGGACCCCTACCGCTGACCGCCTTACCGACGGCGCCGGCGGCGATGTAGCCCGCGGTACCGAAGTGGCCGATGGCGACCGAGTCGTCACCGGTGACCTTGCGGGTCCACGGGTGGGCGAGGGCGGGGAGGGAGACCATGAGCACGCCGAGCAGGACCGCGCCCAGGCCGACGACGATCCAGTCCGCGTAGTCCGCGGTGACCAGGATGATGGTGATCATGGTGGCCATGAACAGCACGTGGTGTCCGGTGAGGAAGACGTAGCGTAGCGGGGTGAACCGGGCGAACAGCAGACTGACCACGTAGCCCAGGATCATCAGCCAGGCGACCTGTGAACCGAACTCCGCCTGCGCGATGCCGGCGATGGCTTCGTTGGTCGGGACGACCCCGTGCATCCCGGTGGCGCCCTCGATCATCACACCCAGTGGGTCGAGGGATGCGGTGACCAGCGTGGCGCCGGCACCGATCAGCAGGAAGCCGAGCACGGCCTTGATGGCGCCGCCGGCGACCTGGCCGGCGCTGCGCTTCATGGCGATCAGGCCGATGGCGGTGAAGATACCGATGAGGAACGCCGGGACGGCGAGGATCTCGTTGACGAGGAACTGCGGGATTGCGAGCAACCAGTCCATGGTGGTTCTCCTTTACAGGGCGTAGAGCGCACGCAGCGCTGCATCGACGTCGGGGGCACTGGTGAAGTTCTCCACGACCCGGACCGGAATACCGGGATCGCCCAACGTCTTGGCGATCTCCCCGGAGGTGAGGATGAAGTCGGCGTCCTTGGCCTTGCCTTTCGCGGAAATCGTGTCCGTGGCCTCCACGGAGACCAGGGCGTCCCACCCCCAGCGTTTGAGGATCTCCTCGGTGGTGTTCTTCAGGAACAGACTGGTTCCCAGGCCGTTCCCGCAGACGGTGAGGATGTGGTTGCGTGAGTCACCCCCGGGGTAGCGGCCATCGTCAGTGACGGAGGAGGGGGCCGCGGACGTCGCTGCAGAGGTCGCTGTGGAGGTGCGGTCCGGGCCGCCGGCACCGTCGAGGACGGCCAGGACCTCTGCCGGGGTCGCTGCCGCATCCAGTGCCTTCCGGGTGGCGGGGCGTCCCACGACCTTGGCCAGCTGGGCCATGGCACTGGTGTGGGTGGTCGCGTCGGTGGCGGCCAGCGCGACGACCAGGGTGACCGGGTCGTTCTTCGCGTGCCCGAAGGCGACGGGGGCCGCGAGTCGGACCCAACTCAATGCGGTCTCGTGGACGGCCTCGCTGGGCCGGGCGTGGGCGAAGGCGAACCCGGGGGCGACGACGATGTAGGGGCCGTTGTCGACCACGGAGTCGACCATCGCCCGGGTGTAGGCAGGGTCGACGGAACCGGTCTCCTCGAGGAGACCTCCGGCGTAGGTCACGGCGGATCTCCAGTCGGCGGCATCCACGTCCAGGGCCACCCGGTTCTCGGCGAGGAGGGAAGTGAGGGTACTCATGGGGAACATACTATCGATGGGGAACGGAATCCGGGGGAGGCCCCGGCCGTGCCTGTTTCCATGTCCGGGCGGTGTCGTAGTCTCAGGGGAGAAAGCAACAGGTTGAGGAGGCCGTGCCGTGGATCAAGACCGCCGCTATTCAGCGCAGAACCCCTACGGGCAACCGGGAGGGGGAATTCCCGAGGACGTGTCGTCCTACGTCAGCGCCACCGCCGCGAATCCGCGGGAGCGTCTGCGCAGGTACCGCCCGACCCTGACCAAGAAGATCCTGGCCTGGACCGGTGTCGTGCTGGGGGTGCTCCTGGTGCTGACGCTGCTGACCTCGGAGGCCGGGAACCTCGTCGCCGATGCACTGTTGAGCGTGGGTTTCGGGGCGATGATGGCCGTGCCCGGGGCCTACTGGCTACTGTGCAACCGACGGGACACGCGGATCGTGTCCGACTGGGTGCAGACGCATCAGGAGTACCAGGCGAACTGGGAGCTGCTCGCCCGTGACGAACAGGCGATGTTCGCCCCGCCCGAGCACCTGCCGGTCCTGCCGTTGCGGCGCTGGAAGACCGTGGCCGTGGTCATCGTCGCCGCGTTCTTTGTCGCCATGGCCGGATCCATGCTTCTTCCCGAAACGACGGTGGCCTGAGCCCGTCCCGCGTAGCATCACGGCCATGGAACGAGCTTTGACCGGTGTCACCGTGGTGTCCTTGGCCGTCAACCTGCCGGGGCCTGCTGCAGCCCGCCGGTTGCGGCAGCTGGGGGCGGCGGTGACGAAGGTGGAGCCGCCGTCCGGAGATCCCCTGGCGTTGGCCGCACCCGACTACTACGCGCATTTCTGTGACGGGCAGGACACCGTCACCCTCGACCTGAAGACCGGTGAGGGCCAGCACACGCTGCACGGGTACCTCGGGGCCGCGGACCTGCTGCTCACCTCGCACCGGCCGCGGGCGCTGGCCAGGCTCGGGCTCGACTGGCCGACGCTGCACCGGCGTCACCCGCGGCTCTCGCAGGTCGCGATCGTCGGCACGGAAGGCGTGGACGCCGACGTCCCCGGACATGACCTGACCTACCAGGCACAGGCGGGGACTATCGCCGTGTCGGACGGTGTGCCGGTCATGCCCGCCGTGCCGCTGGCGGACCTGGGGGGTGCCGAACGTGCTGTCGCAGCCGGGGCCGCGGCACTGTTCCACACCGCCAGGACAGGGGAGGGCACCTTCACCGAGGTGGGGTTGGCCGAGGTCGTCGACGACTTCGCTGCCTCGACTCGTCTCGGTCTGTCCGGTCCCGGCGCCGTCCTCGGGGGAGGGTTCCCCCTCTACGGGGTGTACCCCGCCCGGGACGGGTTCGTGGCCCTGGCGGCCATCGAACCCCATTTCGCGCTGGCCCTGTCGACCCTGATGGGCCTGTCGTCCCCGCTGGAGATCACGGCAGAGCAGCTCACGGCCTTCTTCGCCGCGGAGTCGGTGCGGCACTGGACGTCCTGGGCCGCGGAGCACGACCTCCCCCTCGCCGCCCTGGACAACGGGTGACGGCAGGGGTCAGACGTTCCGGCGGTAGGCGCTCCGTGGGGCCACGTCGAGGCCTGCAGCGCATTCGGCGTCCCGGATGGAGCGCAGGTCCGGGCCGAGATCGTCCGGGTCGAGTCGGAGAAAACCGAGTCGGCGGTACAGCGGACCGTTCCACGGGATCTCGTCGAAGGTGGTCAGGCAGACCCCGGGGCAGCCGCGCCGGCGGGCGAGGGTGACGGCCAGGGCGACCAGGGTCGTGCCGAGCCGACGCCCGCGATACTCCGGTGCCACCGACACCTGTTCGATCAGCAGGTCGCCGTCAGCTGACCCGGTCCAGAGCCAGGCGGCGAGGGGCGCGGCGGCGGTGACGTCGTCGGCGTCAACGACGAGGACCCTGCCGTCGTCCACGGACAGGGCCAGTTCCGCCGCATCCGGCGGGTCGTCGTCGGCGATGGAGTCCAGCCCCACGGAACGGAACAGCTCGCCGGCACGGCGTTCCAGCTCGCGGATGGCGGGGATGTCGTCGGCGCAGGCGCGGCGGGCCGGATGGAGATCCTCCTCCGGGAACACCTAGGAGACGGGCGAGGTCTGTGCCCCCGGTGCGTACGGCTCGGTGTCGCCGACGGTGTCGGGGGCGCCCTCGGTCCCGTAGACCGTGTCGGCGTCGGTGGGCTCGCCGGACTCACTGGAGGACGCGCTCGTCGGAACTCCCGCGCCGTCGTAGCCGCTGTCCGGGGTCACCTCGGTCGACGGGGCAGTGCGTTCACTGTCGTTCTCGCTCGGCGGCTGGCAGGCGGTCGCCCCCAGCGCCAGAACGGCGGCGGCGAGCAGGGCGGTGGTCCGGCGGGTGCGGGTCATCTCATCTCTCCTGAGTGAGTCAGCAGTGGATCAGCAGGAGGTGGTCACGTCCTCCCGTGTGTACTCGTCCATGAGCATAGTGGGTCAGACCTGCAGGCTGGTACACGGGCAAGGCTCGGTGCCGATAACATGGGGTGCCAACGCGTCCTGCCGAGCACCTGACGTGCCCCGGACGGTCCGCCGTGCGGGGGCACGGCGGCGAGAGCCTGCGGCCTGCTCGGCCCCGATGTCACGGTAACTGCCCCGCAGGTGCGGTAACCTCTTGCGCAGACTCACGGGACGCGACGGCGAAAGGACGTGGTGATGGGGCCGAACGGTCACAGCGGCAGACAGGACGACGACGGGCGCTCCGGGGACGACACCCCCACGACGGCGTGGGGGTCGACCGGGCCCGGGGCCGGGCGGGACAGCGGGCGCGGACACGGCGATGTTCCGCCGGACGAGAACCCGACCACGGTGTGGTCCGGCAACCAGCCGCAACCGCCGCAGTACCGGCACGCCGGTGCCGACGAAACGCAGATCATCCCGCCGACGCAGCCCGGCGACGTCCCCTCCGGCTACGGCCAGCAGCCCTACTACCAGCCCTACGACCAGCAGCAGTACGGCCAGCCGGAGTTCGGTGCCGCCCAGACGCCGGCCCCGCAGGGGGCGACGAAGCGACGTGGCGTCCTGGGCATGGTCCTGCTGGTGGTCGCGGCCCTGGTCGCCCTCGCGTTGATCCTGGTCGTCTTCGTCTTCGGCGGCGACGATGACGACACCCCGGCACCTGCGTCGACGACGCAGCCCGCCCCACGGACGACGCAGGAGCAGACGCCCGAGGACGAGCCGTCTGCCCCGGGGTTCCAGATCCCCAGCGACATCCAGATCCCCAGCGAGCTCGAAGACCTGCCCAGCAACCTCCCCGAGCTGCCCACCCTCGACCCTGGGCTCGAGGACCAGCTCAACGACACCCTCGACCAGCTGCGACAGCGCTTCGGCTGACCCGGCGGGAAGATGTTCCGGGGGTGCGGCCCGGCGGGGAGAGAGGCCGGACGGTATGACTGGGGCCATGAGCCAACAGACCCCGTCCCTGAACATCTTCACCTCGACCGTCCCGCTGCCGGAGACCCGCGCGGCGTTGGAGGACGCCGGTGCCGTGCTCGTCGACGACCTTGAGGACGCCGACGCGTTCATCTGCCACGGCGTCGCCCCGGCAGACTTCCCTGACCTGCCTGACCGGGTGAAATGGGTCCAGCTGTGCCAGGCGGGCATCGAGGGTTTCTTCGCCGAGGGGGTCATCACCGCCGGGGCGCAGGGGGACCGGCGGTGGTCGAACGCCTCAGGTGTCTACGGTCGCCAGGTCGCCGAAAGTGCGGTCGCGCTGCTGCTCTCGGTCACCCACATGCACAAGAGGATCGCGCGCGCGGCGAGTTGGTCGGTGTGGCGGGAGGTCGACGAGCAGACCCGGTGGCTGCACGGTGCCACAGTCGCCGTGGTCGGGGCCGGGGGAATCGGCCGCCACCTCATCGAGATGCTGTCCCCGTTCGGTGCGGAAGTCATCGCCGTCAACCGCACCGGACACCCCGTTGACGGGGCGGTCCGGACCGAACCGATCGAGCGTCTGGCGGACGTCGTCGCCGCCGTCGACCACACTGTCATCGCCGTGCCGCTGACCGGCGACACCGAGGGCCTCTTCGATGCGGAGTTGTTCGCGTCCTTCCGCCCCGGAGGCACGGTGGTCAACGTCGCCCGCGGCCCCGTCGTCGTCACCGGTGACCTGGTCGCTGCGCTGGAGTCCGGGCGACTGGGCGGGGCCGGGCTCGACGTCACCGACCCCGAGCCGCTGCCCGACGGCCACCCGCTGTGGGACATGGACAACGTCACCCTCACCACACACTCGGCGAACACCCGGGCGTCGATGGACGCACAACTCGCCGGCGCGGTCGTCGAGAACTACCGTGCCTTCCTTGCCGGGGGCCGTATGCCCACCGAACTGGATCCGGCCAAGGGGTACTGAAGGGTTCACACCCCCGCAAGCGGTCAGGGTGCTCCGATCCCCCTGATGTAGGCGGCGGCCATCCTGTGCTGGATCCGTCGGCCGATGACACCGCCGAGCCGGGTGATCAGGCGGCCCGGCCGGGAGAAGGCGCTGACCGTCGCCGTGACCGTCCCGTCCTCGTGGAGTGACACCCCGAAGAACTCTTCCCCGCACTCCGCGTGTCCCGGGAGCGTCCCGTACATCAGCGAGGACGGGCCGGCCGTGAGCACCAGGCACGGAGAATCGAGGGGGGTGAGCAGCCCCCGCCCCGGGGTGACGGTCACGAGGTCCCCGGCGGACATCGGTGCAGCGGGTGTCAGCGGTGCG
This sequence comes from Corynebacterium sp. USCH3, assembly GCF_037619475.1. Lineage (NCBI taxonomy): Bacteria > Bacillati > Actinomycetota > Actinomycetes > Mycobacteriales > Corynebacteriaceae > Corynebacterium > Corynebacterium sp. USCH3. Next base: position 278,378 of record NZ_JAQPZT010000002.1, on the reverse strand, counting down.
CCGTGGCGGTACAACACTGCGCCGGCGAGGCGGTGGGCCCGACCGGAGAGCAGGTTGGTCAGCGCCCGGTCGTGGTCGACACTGCCGTGGCCGACCACCCGGCTGTGGCTGAAATGGTGGAACCCCTGGGCCTGAAGACGTCCGGCCAACACGGCATCGTCGTCGATGTCGTGGATCGACTCCGACGCCCCGGTCAGTTCGTGGGGGTAGGTCAGGTCGTTCTCGGTCAGCGGCCGCCCCCGGGGTCGCGGCGGGAGTTTCGGTGGGGAGGTCGGTCGACGCAGGCGCATGGGAGTCAGGGTACCGGCACCGTCCGACGTCGGGGGAGAGGTACTTTGCCGTGCGAGAGCAATTCGGCGTGGGACGCGCTACAATCCCCTACGTACCGCTCCCGGCCCCAGCGAAGGAACAGCACAATGCGCAGAAGTACCGGCTCCACCCGCTCCGCCGAATCCGCCGACCGCCACGGTCGTCGTCCCCGGCGAACACTGGGCAGGATCCTGTCCGCCGGTGCCATGACGGTCGCGCTGGTGGGTGGCGGCTCGGCCCTGGCACTGCCGGCGACGGCCGGTGCCGCGACATCGACCCACGCCGGCGACGGCGTCGTCATCACGACGGCCGACGGTCGGCAGTCGATCTGCACCCTGAACTCGGTCGTGGAGCAGTCGGGGACGTTCTACGGCGTCACCGCGGGCCACTGTCTCAACCAGCGGGAGATCGGGTCGCCGGTGGTGAAGATCTCGACGAGGGACGGCAAGCTGTTGGCAGGGGAGGACGACATCAGGGCCGGAGGCGTGGTCCGGGGAGGCACCGCGAATCCCTTCGAGCCGTACGCCGGCCTCGACGACTTCGGCTGGTTCCGCCTCGACGACTCGGTGACCCCGGACCCGGGCCGGGTGTCCAGCACCGCCGACACCGGTATCCCAATGCTCGACGATCTCCTGCGTGGCACCAGCCAGCCGCTGGGCGATCCGGTGCCGGTGACGCAGAACCTGGTCGGCAGCATCGTCTGCAAGGACGGCACGATGTCGGGGCGGACCTGTGGCCCGGTCCTCGCCGTCAACGCCGACACCAATGAGATCACCGCCCTCATCCCGGCGATCGGGGGTGACTCGGGCAGCCCGCTGCATGTGGCCGGCCGTGACGGCAAGCGCCACGTCGTCGGGACCCTGTCCAACGGGACGCCGGTGTTGTTCAACACCTTCGACGGCACGCGTGAGCATCTGCCGCTCGTCGGGGCCTGATCTACTCCGACAGAGGTTTCAGCACGCTGTCAGGCAATTCCAACCTCCGCGTCGTACTGTCGGAGACATCGCCACCTCAGGTGGTGAGGTGATATCCAGGACAGTCGTCGTGAAAGGACCCCTATACGGCAGCTGAGCATTCTCCTCTTGAAACGTCAGCAGGTGACCCCCGGTTCGTCAGGAGCCGGGGGTCACCTGTGTCTGTCGGAGGTTCTGCACCTGGAGTGGTTCGCTATCCTCCCGTCAGCCTGAGATTTCCCTGTAGACTCGGAGAACAGTTGTCCACTTGACCTCAACCATCCGGATGCGGCACCATGCTCGGCCGCAGCCCCGGAGGAACCGGATATGATGTGACTTCTTCTCCTGACAGTTCACCTGCCACCCGCGAAACGGCACTCCGCAGCGACACCGGGGAGGAGGTGGCGAAACGCGGCCCGGATCGGCTCATCCTCTGGGTGTCCGCCGGATTCATCGTCCTGTTCGTTGCAGTCTGCGTGATCTTCGGCGATGGTGCACGGGATTCATTCTCGACAGTCTCCGGTTGGTTGATGACGAACCTGAACTGGCTCTATGTCGGTGGCGTGACTATAGCGCTGCTGTTTCTCGTCGCCCTGGCGTTCAGTCATTTCGGGCGGATGAGGCTGGGCCCGGACGGAGAGAAGCCCGAGTACTCCCTGAAGAGCTGGTTCGCCATGCTGTTCGCCGGAGGCCTGGGCAGCGTGCTGATGTTCTGGGGCGTCGCAGAGCCGATCAACCACGCGGTGAACGTTCCCATGCAGAACGAGGAACCGATGTCCCATGAGGCCGTCAACCAGGCCATGGGCTTCACGATGTACCACTTCGGCATCCACATGTGGGTCATCTTCGCCCTACCGGGGCTGGCACTCGGGTACTTCATCTACAAACGCAACCTGCCGCCGCGCATGTCGTCGATCTTCGCCCCGATCCTGGGCGGGGCCATCTACTCCTGGCCCGGAAAACTCATCGACGCGCTGTCCATCATCGGCACCGTGTTCGGCATCGCCGTCTCCCTCGGCCTCGGGACCCTGCAGATCGAGTCCGGACTGGGCACGGTCTTCGGAATCGACGGTTCGACACTCCTGCTCGTCGGCATCATCGTTGTCATTGTCGCGGCGGCATGCGGGTCGGTTGCCGCCGGCCTGGACAGGGGCATCAAGAACCTCTCGAACATCAACATCGTCATGGCGGTCGTCCTGATGCTGTTCGTCCTCGTCGCCGGGCCGACGCTGATGCTGCTCCGGGGCACGATGGACACTGCGTCCCTGTACGCGGAATGGCTTCCGAGGTTGATGTTCTGGTCCGACGCCGACGAGATCACCGCGGAGGGCTGGCAGGGCACGTGGACCGTCTTCTACTGGGCCTGGACGATCTGCTGGTCACCGTTCATCGGCATGTTCGTGGCACGCATCTCCAAGGGGCGTACCGTCCGCGAGTTCGTCGGCGGTGTCCTGGCACTGCCGGCCCTGTTCATCCTGGTGTGGTTCGCCGTGTTCGGCTACGCCGGGTTGAACGCCGAACGCCAGAATCCGGGCAGTGTGTCCGGCCCCGTCGTGGAGGGCGGGGACGCTGCGTCGTCCTTGTTCATCCTCCTCGACACCATGCCGTGGAGCACGGTGGTCAGCGGCTTCGCCCTCGTCGTGGTAGCCATCTTCTTCGTGACGTCCATCGATTCATCGGCCCTGGTGACGGACATGTTCGCGGTCGGGGAGGAGAACGTGACCCCGACGTGGCAGCGGGTCCTGTGGGCGGTGTCGATCGGGGCCGTGGCCGCGGCAATCCTGGTGATGTCACCTGACGCAGGCATCGAGGCGTTGCAGGAGGTGGCGATCATCATCGGGCTTCCGTTCTTCCTCATGTTCTTCGTGATGATGTACTCGATCCTCAAAGGGATGAACAATGACTACCACGCCAGGCCGGAGCCCCAGACCAGGCAGTGGGAGAAGGCGGACAGTCCTGAAGCACTGGAGGAGAATGAACGCAGGCCCGCCCCCGGCTACGCCGAGACCGGGGATGAACTCCCTGTCGCGACATATGACGGGGAGGGAAAACTCATCGTCCCGGGCAGCATCATCGTCGCCGGGGACGTCGGGGTGGTCGGGGACATCGGCGGGGCGGATCCGGGGGACGTCGATGCCCTCGAGAGCGACGACAGCAAGAGGGGCAGGACAGGGTAGCGTTCGTTGTGGACCGTGATCCCGGTTACACTATGCAGATATAACCACATACCAATTTTCACGAACGCGAAGGAGAACATGATGGTTCAGCGTGTAGGCGTTATCGGTGCAGGCCAGATGGGTGGCGGCATCGCCGAGGTGGCGGCCAAGTCCGGCAGCGACGTCCTGGTGTGGGAGGCCAAGCAGGAGGCCCTGGACTTCGGCAAGTCCAAGATCGAGAAGTCGCTGGCCAAGGCCGTGGAGCGCGGCAAGCTCAGCGACGGTGACCGGGACGCCGCCCTGGGCCGACTGACCTTCACCACCTCCCTCGACGACTTCGCCGACCGTGAACTGGTCATGGAGGCGATCATCGAGAACGAGAAGGTCAAGAAGGACGTCTTCTCCCAGCTCGACGCCATCGTCGAGGACAAGACCGCGCCGCTGTGCTCCAACACCTCCTCACTGCCGATCCAGGCGATCGCCTCGGCGACCGAGAGCCCGGGACGCGTCATCGGCCTGCACTTCTTCAACCCGGTCCCCGTCCTCCCCCTCGTCGAGGTCATCCCCGCGCTGACCACGGATGATGCCACCGTGGAAACCGCCCGGACCTACGCCACCGAGGTGCTGGGCAAGACGGCGATCCAGGCCAAGGACCGGTCCGGCTTCATCGTGAACTTCCTGCTGGTGCCCTACCTGCTCTCGGCGGTGCGCATGGTCGAGCAGGGCGTGGCCACCAAGGAGGACATCGACACCGGCATGAAGCTCGGCGCCAGCCACCCGATGGGGCCGCTGACCCTGGCGGACATGGTCGGTCTGGACACCTGCGCCTTCATCGCGGACGTCATGCACGAGGAGTTCGGGGACCCGTCCTACGCCTGCCCGCCGCTGCTGCGCCGGATGGTCCAGGCCGGGCACCTGGGACGTAAGTCCGGCAAGGGTTTCTACGACTACGCATAGATCCCTGCACGGCCGACGGGTTTTCACTAGAGTCGTCGGTGCAAGCCTTTTTACGTCAACAGCGAAGGAGAGCTTTAATGTCAGGGTTCGACGACATCAAGAACAAGGCCACGGACGCCGCAGGTCAGGCCAAGGAAGCCGCCGGCGATGCCGCGGGCAACGACGACCTGAAGAACGAGGGCAAGGCCGACCAGGTCAAGTCCGACGCGAAGCAGAAGTTCGAGGACGTCAAGGACAAGGCCTCCGACAAGGCCAACGAGGTCATCGGGAAGTTCAAGGACAACTGACCGGCACCTTCAGCTGAGAAGACGAACCCCGCCGCCCGGAGCCGGGCGGCGGGGTTCTCGTCGTGTCAGGGTGGTTCTTCTCCGGTGCCTCCGCCCGGCGAGCCCGGCCGCTATGTCTCCGAGCCGGGTTCGCCCTCGGCATCCTCGTCATCTCCGGCGTCCCCGTCGCCGTGGAAGCCGAAGCGGCGTAACCTCGCACGGTCTTCGGCCGAGGAACTGGCGGTAAGCCGCAGCAGTTCACCGTAGATGCCGCCACTGGTCGCCAGGTCCGCCGGGGACCCGATCTCGTCCACGCGACCGGAGTCCAGGGTCACGATGGTGTCGACCGTCGCGATCGTGGACAGACGGTGGGCGATGACCAGGGTCGTCCGCCCGACCATCAGTTCCTCCAGACCGGCCTGGACCGCGCGTTCAGCGCGGGTGTCGAGCGCGGACGTCGCCTCGTCGAGCACCAGGATCGGCGCGTCCTTCAGCATGGCGCGTGCCACGGCGATGCGCTGCTTCTGCCCGCCGGACAACCGCAGACCACGCTCACCGATCAGGGTGTCGTAACCGTCGGTGAAGTTCCGGATGAAGACGTCGGCGTTGGCGCGTTCAGCGACCCGGAGGATCTCCTCGTCGGTGGCGTCCGGACGGCCGTAGGCGATGTTCTCCCGGATGGTCCCGGAGAACAACGCGGCGTCCTGGAACACCACGCCCACCATGCCGCGCAGCTGGGCGGCGGAGAGCTCCCGGATGTCGTGACCGCAGACCTTCAGCGTGCCACCGGTGGGGCGGTACAACCCGAGCAGCAGGTTGACCAGGGTGGATTTCCCGCCGCCGGATTCGCCGACCAGGGCGACCTTCTCGTTGTCGCCTGCGGTGAAGCTGACCTGGTGGATCACCGGGTCAGCGGGATCGTAGCCGAAGGTCACGTCGTCGAACTCGAACACCGGGGTCCTGCCGGGCCGACCCCCCTCGACGACCGGGGTCGGCGGGGACGGGACGGCGTCGAGCACGTCCTGCTCGTCGACGACGGACGGGCCGTACTCCCGGGACGCAGCGAGCAGCACCGGGGACGTCGTCGGTTCCTCGAGTTCGTCCATGGCCTCGAAGTACTCCCGGGAGCCGGCGGCCGCCCGCTGTGCGGAGTCGACCATCCAGCTCATCATCGTCGCCGGCTGCTTGGCCATCGCGACCAGCTGCACCAGCAGGACGAGCTCGCCGATGGTGAAGGACCCGTTGAGGGTACGGAGGAAGAGAACCAGGTAGATCGCGAAGAAGACGAGATTCATGCCGGCCATCCGGAAGATGTCCATCATGTGCCACCACCGTGACTGGCGCCTGGTCACGTCCACGGTCTCGGCGAAGTGCGACTGGAACAGCCTGAGCTCACGGAGCTCGGAGACGAAGGACTTCACGACCTTCACCTGGCCGACAACCTCGGCGAACCGGCCCTGGGCGGTGTCGATGTGCTCGTTCTTGGTCTTCTCCCACCGCATCCAGCGTCTACTGGTCAGCGCGGTGAGCCACAGGTACATCGGGAAGATGACCACCAGCAGCAGCGCCAGCGGCCAGTAGTACCAGGCGGAGATCCCCAGCACCACGACCACGGTGAGGATCATCGAGAAGAAGTTGTTGGCGAACGCCTGCAGGAACTGGGTCAGCCCCATGATCGAGCGGTCCAGCCGGGAGATGACCGTGCCGGTGATCTGCCGGTCGAAGTAGCCCTGGGGCAGCGACAACAGCTTGGCGAAGTACCGGTTGGACAGGATCTGCCGCATCCGCATGCCCATCACGTCGCCGAACCAGCCGCCGACGTTGTGGATCACGGTGTGGGCCAGTTCCGCGGCCAACAGGCCCAGTGCGACGGCGACGACGGTGCGCGTGGCGGTCTCCACCGGCGTGGACCCGTTCACCGTGTCGACGATCGTGTCGGTGGCGTGGCTGATCAGGAACGGCGACGCCAGGGAGAGCAGGACCGTCGCGAGGGCGGCGACGATGACCATCGTGTAGTACGGCCACAGCTCCTTCATGGAGCTGACGATGCGGGTCAGACTTCGCACGCGTGCCCGCCCCGCAGGTCGGCCCCGGCGATACGGTCCAGGGCGTCGTCCAGGATCTCCCGGGAGGTACCGAAGTTCAGACGCACGTGGCCGGCCCCGGTGGGGCCGAAGTCCGTCCCTTCATTCAGTCCGACGCGGGCGAGGGCGCGCAACCGTGCCGCAGGCGCGGTGACGGCCCCGTCGGCACCACGTAGCCGGTCGACCCCGGACACGTCCAGCCAGGCCAGGAAGGTCGCCTCCTCCTTCGGCAGTCTGATCCCGGGGAGGACCTCGGGCAGGCGGTCCGCGAGGTACCTCCAGTTGTCGGCGAGGTAGTCGACCTCCTCGGTCAGCCAGTCGAGACCGTCGGTGTAGGCGGCCGTGGCGGCGGCGAGGCCGATGGTGGAGGCCTCCCCGGTCACCAGGTTCGACAACCGGCCGATCTCGCGGGCGTCCTCCCGGTTGGTGCTGATGATCTGGGCGCATTTCAGCCCCGCGGTGTTCCACCCCTTCGAGGTCGCGGTCACGGTGACCGTGACGTCCGCGGCGGCGTCCGACACCGTGGCGGTGGGGACGTGGTTGCCCGAGTACACCAGCGGGGCGTGGATCTCGTCGGAGATGACCCGCACATTGTGCGCCGCGGCGAGGTCGGTGACGTCCCTCAGCTCAGCGGCGGTGAAGGCCCGTCCCAGCGGGTTGAACGGGTTGCACAGGATCATGCTGCCCACCCCGTTCGGGTTGTCGGTCGAGGTGAACGCGCGCTCCAGGGCGTCGAGGTCGAACACGGCCCCGCCGTCGGTGCCGCGGCCCATCGGCACGTAGGTCGCCGGACGCCGGGTCGCGGCGGGCACCTTCTGGAACGGCGGGTAGGCGGGCAGCGGGATCACGATGGACGATCCCGGGGCGGTGAGGTTGTCGACGGCCACGACGATGCCCTTGACCACGTCAGGGACGACGGTCACCGTCGCCGGGTCGACCGTCCAGCCGTGGCGCTGTCGGGAGAAGGACGCCAACGCCTCAGCAAGCTGACGCGACCCCGCCCCCAGTTCCGGGTAGCCGAAGTACTCGCGGTCGACGGCGTCACGGACGGCGGCGGCCACCGGCGGGCAGGTGTCGAAGTCGGTCTCCGCCACCCACAGCGGCAGGACGTCGGGCTCGTAGGCCGTCCACTTCATGGTGCGGCGGGCACGCAGGGTGTCAAGGTCGGGAAAGGTGAGAGCCATGCGCACAACTCTAACCCCCGTCCACCACCCGTGGTCCGGCAGGCGTGCCGCCGGTACCGGGGTAGAGCGGACCGGCCAGGGTACGGACGTCCCGCCACGGATCGTCGACCTGGCGTGGTCGCGCCGGAGCGGTGGACGCACCAGACAGGTCGAAGACCCGCGCGCGGCGTTGCGGGACGGTGTACCGGTCCCAGTCAGGCTCACGGCCGTGGACGAACCCGACGACCGCGTCACGGAACTGTGTGCCGGGGCCGCCGGGCGTGTCGAACAGCAGTGGCAGCTCGCCGCAGTGCTGTGCCGGCCGGGCGTCGTCGCGGAACTCGTACGCCCACACCGGTGCCCCGGAGTCCGCCAGGGACTCGGCGAAGGCGGACGCCCAGCGGCGGATCATCCGGTCGCCGACGGTGCGGCCCAGGGGACGTACCGGTGTCGTCGTGGACACCGAGCGGCACCATGCGGGCACGGACCGCACCGGCACACCGAGCACCAGCATCGCCGGGGCAACGGCCCACGCCTCGGCGACCCGGGGCAGTCCCAGACGCTCCGCCGCACGGCCCAGGGTTCGGCGCAGCACCGCATCCACCTGCCGGACACCGGGGAACCGTACGAACTCGTCGTGCATCGTCCCGGTGATCACCGGGACCGGACGCATCCCCGACGGGGTGAACGGGTGGACCCCCACGGCACAGTCGGTCACGTGGAACCGGGCGAAACGCCGGTAGGCGTCGGTCAGCTCCCCGGCCGTCAACGACGCCATCGACTCCGCCGTAGGACGGCGGCCCCACCGCCGCAGCGCCAGCGCCGTGGTGAGCCGACGCTGCGACCAGCCACGGCGGGGCGCGCCGGGTGACATCATGACGGCACGGTGAAAGAGACCGGACGCCCGCTCGTCGGCGAGCAGCCAGGCGACGAGCGCACCGCCGGCCGACTGGCCCGCGAGAGTGACCCGGTCCACGTCCCCGCCGACGTCACCGATGCAGTCCCGGACCCACCGCAGGGAGGCGACGAGGTCCCCGACGCCCCGGAAGTCTCCGTCTGCGCCGTCGCCCACCGGGAGAAACCCCTCGAAGCGTTTCCGGTAGTTCACCGCGACGACCACGCAGCCTTCCGCGGCGAGCGCGGTGGCGTCGTACCGCGGGTCGTCGGCATGACCGGTCTCGAACCGTCCGCCGTGGACCCACACCATCACCGGGTACGGCCCACCGGTGGACTCCGCCGGGCAGGTCACCGTCGCGGTGTGGGTGGCCCCCAACCCGCGGCGTTCCTCCGTGTCCGGACAGTCCAGCGTGCCGGGCCAGGACGGCGCGGGACGTGGGGCGGCGAATGCCGCGGACCCGTCGGCGTGGGGAGCGGAGACCGGCACGGCCCGGAACACCGCCACGGCCGGGCCGGAGCCGTGGCGACGCCAGGAACCGCTGACGACCCCGGAGGGGGTGTGCAGCAGGGGAGCTCCGGTCCCGGGGCCGACGCCCGACGTCGGACTCGACGACATCAGGACGGGTGCCGTGTGGCTTCCTGCATGATGATCCCGATCACGCCCATCGCGTGCAGGTCGAGCTGTTCGCGCAGGTCGGATGTCGGGTTCATCTCGTGGTCGACGAACAGCCCCTCCACACCGGAGACCATGTAGGTCACGATCGCGGTACGTCGGGACTCGGGGACGTAGCCGAAGTGCGTGGCGCCGATGTCGGAGAGCCTCTGGATGACGTCGGCGCGCATCTTCAGGTACATTCGTCGCGGCCCCGGGTCGTCCGAGCGTTTCTGCAGTGCCAGGGGCAGACACAACCGGATGAACTCCGGGTGGTTCTCCAGCGCGTTGAGGAGCTGCTCGGCGATCTGGGGCAGGTGCAGGAGGACGTCCTCGTCCTCCGGGATGTTCCAGGCGTCATTCCACGCGTCGAAGCTCTTGCCGATGACCTGGGACATCAGGTCGTCCTTGTCCTGGAAGTGCCAGTAGAGGGAGCTTGCCGGCAGGCCGCATTCCCGGCAGATCTCGGCGATGCTCGTCCCGTCGTACCCGCGTTCGGTGGCGATGCTGGTCGCGGCGTCGAGGATCCGCTGTCGGGAACGCTCGCCGTCGGCCCGCCGGTTCCGGGCCCGACGCTTCGGGGTGGGGGCGTCAGGCACGTCGGGGACGTCGGGGGTGTCATCGGACGTACGGGTGTCACGGGGAGCAGGGGTCGCGCTGAATTCTACCGGGGCTGACATGGTCAATATCCTACTGAAAATAACTACCGGCGACGTATCCGACCCCGGTCCGGCACCGCTGCCGCGGGAACCACGGCGTTAAGCTGGCGGGCATGACCGGTCACAACACTCAGTTCAACGCCCTGCTCGCGCCGTCGGAACTCGACCACGAACTCCCGGATTTCGCCGCCGTCTCCGTCGCCGACCTCGTCCCCACCTTCCGGACGGGCGTCGTCGACCAGCAGGCCGAGATCGCGGCGATCGTCGCCAACCCGGACGACCCCACCTGGGAGAACACGATGGACGCACTCGAGGCCAGCGGGCAGCTGCTCGACCGGGTCCTCGCCATCGTGTTCAACTACGCCGGGACCGACGCCACCGACGAGGTCATCGCCGTCGAGGAGACCGTCGCTCCGGAACTCGCGGAGCACATCAGCAGGATCAACCTGGACGCGGGCCTGTTCGCCCGGGTCAGTGCGCTTCCGCAACAGCCCGACGGCAGCGAGAACGCGGCGCTGCTGGCGTACTGGCTCCGCCGTTTCCGCCGGGGCGGGGCGGCCCTGGGGGAGGACGGGCGTGCGGAGCTCCGCGCCATCGACACCCGCCTGGCGGAGCTCTCGACCCGGTTCGGCCGCAACCTCGTCGACGCGACGGACGCCGCCGCCGTCCATGTCACCGACGAGGGCGACCTCGCCGGGTTGAGTGACGGCCACAGGACCCGTCTCGCCGAGGACGCCGCCGCGGCGGGGAAGGACGGGTGGCTCATCCGGCTCGGTCTTCCGAGCGTCCAGCCGGTCATCGAGGAACTGGACGACCCCGCCATGCGTGCCCGCGTCCACGAGGCATCCCTGCACCGCGGACACGGGGGCGGTGCCGTCGGCGACAACACGGAGGTCCTGCTGGAGATCGTCCGGCTGCGTGCCCGTCGAGCCGAACTGCTGGGCTACGCCAACCATGCGGAGTTCATTGCGGAGGAAGAGACCGCAGGATCGCTCGTCGAGGTCGACGACCTGCTGGGGAAACTGACCCCGGCCGCAGTCGCCAACGCCGCCGGCGAATACAAGAGGGCCGTCGACAGGGCCGGCGGGGACGAGGTGACCGGGTCGGACTGGCCGTACTGGGCGGCGAAGCTCCGGGCGGAGGAACTCGACGTCGACGAGGCGGAGGTGAAGAAGTACTTCCCGCTGGACCGCGTTCTGCGCGACGGTGCCTTCTTCGCCGCCCAGCGACTGTACGGGATCAGCGTCGTCCCCCGGGACGATCTCACCGGCTACCACCCGGACGTGCAGGTCTGGGAAGTCATCGAGTCCGGGGACGACCCGGTCCGGCCCGGGGAGTCCCTCGGCCTGCTGCTCACCGACATGTACGCCCGTCCGACCAAACGTGGCGGTGCGTGGATGAGCAGCTTCGTCGACCAGAACAACCTGCTCGGGCAATCACCGGTGGTCGTCAACGTGCTGAACATCGCGAAACCCGCCGAGGGCGAGCAGGCGCTGCTCACCCTCGACGAGGTGGCGACCGTCTTCCACGAGTTCGGCCACGCGCTGCACGGTCTGCTCTCCGACGTGCGCTACCCGAGCCTGTCCGGCACCAACGTGCCGCGGGACTTCGTCGAGTTCCCGAGCCAGATCAACGAGAACTGGGCCATGGAACCCGAGGTGCTGGCCAACTACGCCCGTCATGTGGACACCGGTGAGCCGTTGCCGGAAGAGATGGTCGCCTCGGTGAGGGAGCAGGCGGCGTGGGGCCAGGGGTTCGCCACCTCCGAGTACCTGGCCGCCTGCTGGCTGGACCTGGCGTGGCACCGGCTCAGTGCACGGGAGGCCGGGCAGGTGAGCGACGTCGCCGCCTTCGAGGCCGAGGCCCTGGAGACGGCCGGTTTCGGCGCCGGTGTGCTGCCTGCCCTGGCACCCCGGTATTCCTCCACCTACTTCAACCACATCTTCGCCGGAGGCTACTCCGCCGACTACTGGAGCTACCTGTGGGCGGAGGTGCTCGACGCCGACGGGTTCGACGGGTTCGTGGACACCGACGCCGCCCACGGCAGTGGCGGTGCCGGTGGTGCCCGTGGCATCGACCCGGACGACGTCCGCTTCGCCGGTGACCGCTTCCGCCGGATGATCCTGTCCCGTGGCGCGACCATCGACTACGACGACGCCTTCTGGATGTTCCGCGGTAAACAGCGCAGCGTGGAACCGCTGCTGCGACGCCGGGGGCTCGCCGGGGCGGTCGACTGAGACAGCACGGAGGCAGGTCACCGGGCCCGTGCACGACCGTGGGGGGGTAAACTCGGGCGTTGTGACTGACGGCATTGAACAATGGGTCCTCGACCTGCCCCTGTGGCTGCAGACCCCGTTGACCCTGGTCGTGTTCGTGGCCGTGGCGTCCGCCGTCGCGGTCGTGCTGATGAAGGTGGCATTCGGTGTGCTGCCCGCGACCGCGGACGAACGACGGGCGTTCGGGTCCCCGGGCAACCCGGCTGACCCGCCCGGTGCGGCGGCATCCCGTCCAGAAGGAGAGAACCGGTGAAACACCATTCCAGAGTCCGGCAGGCGCTGATCCTGCTGATCGTCCTGCTTGTCGTGGCGTGGTTGATCACCTACCTGCTCTGAGCCTGCGGCGGTCACGGAAATCCCGTTTTTGCTTATGTCGATACAGTAATCGGCTACGATCATGCACCGGAACACACCGGCCTTCCGGATGTGACCCGGATGACCCCTTGACAACACTGTGATTGGAGAGACATGCAGGAGTACTCCTCGGAGGCGCTGTACACCGTCGGCGAGAACGAGACCTGTCTGACCGTGCTCAGGGACAACACCCTGAAGCGTCCCCAGACGATCCTGTACAGCCGCCCGCGGAAGTTCGAGTGGGTCGACGTGCGTGCGGACGAGTTCCTCCGCGAGGTCTACAACGTCGCCAAAGGGCTGATCGCCAACAACGTGGAGCCCGGCGACCGTGTCGTACTGATGTCCGACACCCGCTACGAGTGGTCACTGCTGGATTTCGCGATCATGGCGGCCGGCGCGGTGTCCGTGCCCATCTACCCGTCGTCGTCCACGTCACAGTGTGAATGGATCGTCCAGGACTCCGGTGCGAAGATCGGCATCGCCGAGAAGTCCGGGCACGCGGTCCGTCTGCGGACGTTCGTCAAGGAGGGCGGGCACGTCGACGGCACCGCCCACCTCGACCGTGTGCTGTCCTTCAGCGAAGGTGCGGTCGACACCCTCATCGCCGAGGGCAGGGACATCTCCGACGACGCGGTCGAGGAGCGTATCGCCGACACCCGGTCGTCGGACCTGGCGTCGCTGGTGTACACCTCCGGTACCACGGGCCGCCCCAAGGGCTGCCGCCTGCTGCACTCCAACTGGTTGGGCGAGGCCCGCGCCATTCTCACCCACCCCATCGGCGGTATCGCCGTGGAGGGGCACCGCACCCTGACCTTCCTGCCGCTGGCCCACGTCCTCTCGCGTGCGGTGTCCCTCGCCGCGACGCTCGGCGGGGCCACCCAGTCCCACTGGGCCGACATGTCCACCCTCGTCCCGGAGTTCCAGCGGTCGCAGCCGCACCTCATCCTGGGGGTGCCCCGCGTCTTCGAGAAGGTGCACGCCGGGGTCAAGACCAAGGCCACCGAGGGGGGCGGTCTCGGGGCGAAGATCTTCCCGGTGGCGGAGAAGACCGCCGTGGAGTACTCCCGGGCGCTCGACACGGCCTCCGGCCCCTCCCTGGGCCTCAAGATCAGGCGTGCCGTGTTCGACAAGCTGGTCTACGGCAAGGTCAAGGCGGCAATGGGCGGGGAGCTGCAGTACTGCATCTCCGGGGGCTCCGCGCTGAACCCCGAGCTGATGCACTTCTTCCGCGGCATCGGCGTGCGTATCTACGAGGGCTACGGCATGACGGAGACCACGGCGGCGATCGCCGTGAACTTCGAGCCGGACAACATCATCGGCACCGTGGGTAAGCCGGTCGGCGGCAACACCATCCGGATCGCCGACGACGGCGAGATCCTGATGAAGGGCACCGTCGTCTTCGACGGCTACTGGGAGAACGAGGAGGCCACGAAGGACTCGTTCACCGAGGACGGCTTCGTCATCTCCGGTGACCTGGGTGAACTCCTGCCCACCGGGCACCTGAAGATCACCGGCCGCAAGAAGGAGATCATCGTCACCGCCGGCGGCAAGAACGTCTCGCCCGGCCCGCTCGAGGACATCCTGCGCTCCGCCCCGTTGATCTCCCAGGCCATGGTCGTGGGCGACAACGAGAAGTTCATCGGCACGCTGATCACCCTCGACGAGGACGCTCTCGTCGGCTGGCGGAAGCGCAACGGGGTCAGTGCCGACGCACCGGTCAAGGAGCTGGCCAAGAACCCGGTGCTGCGCGCCGAGATCCAGGACGCGGTCAACGAGGCGAACGACACCGTCTCGCACTCCGAGGGCATCAAGAAGTTCCGCATCTGCGCCCGGGACTTCACCGAGGAGGACGGTGAGGTCACGCCGTCGATGAAGGTCAAGCGCCACGCCGTCGCCGAGCACTTCGCCGACGACATCGCCTGGATCTACACCTCGAGGTAGGCCGTGACCAGGGGGTGACCGGCCCCGCCGAAATAGCCCACGCCACCCCGGCCCAGCCTCCCTGGGCCGGGGTTCGCCATGTCCTACACTGTCTCTCAGTCACGGCCCCCTGACGATCCGCCGACGACTTCTGACGCTGCTGAGAGGAGCCATCCGTGCACGACGCCGCCCGCCTGCGACTGCGCGAGCTCACCCAGGGTGTCTACGACATCGGCGACGAGGTCGCCGAACTCATCGAGAATCTCGCTGAATCCCTGGCGGACTGGGACCAGGAACTGGTGGATGACTGCCTCCTGGAACTGGCCGAGGCCGTCGCGCAGGGCCGCTCGGAAGTCCGGGCCGCACTGGCGGAACTCAACGGACTGCGCCAGGCCTTCGTCTCCGGTATCCGCTCCGGCTCCCTGTCGGCGGCCACGGTGGTCGACAACCATCCGGGCCGGACGCTGTCCTTCCTGCGCGACCACGCCGTCACACCCGTGGAGGCGACGCCGTCACCGATGGTGAGCACGGCGACGCTGCGGGTGAACCTGCGGCGGCGCAACGCCGAACTCACGGACATGCTCGCCGACCTGGCGGAGTGGACGGTGGAACAGACACGTCTGGCGGTCGAGGAGCAGAGCGTCCTGCTGCCACAGGCGCTGGCACGGGCGGAGAAGCACGCCCGTGAGGTGGTGGCGCGGTGGCGGGCCACGGTGGTCGGGGACCATCCCGCCCTGGTGGCCGAACTGCGTGGTGAAGCCCCGCCACGGTTCCTCGCCGAGCGGGCCCGGGTGGAGCAGGTGCTCTCGAAGATCCGGTCACGGCGCGTCGCCGCCGGCTGACGGATCCCGCCGAGGCCACGTTCGGTGGTGGTGGGCCGGACCGATAGCATGGCTGCAATGACCTCCATTCCCGACGACCGGTACGGCCTGTACATCCACGTGCCGTTCTGCAGCACCCGCTGCGGCTACTGCGACTTCAACACCTACACCCCCGGTGAGACGGGGTCGTCGTCGATGTCGACCTACCTGGGTTCGCTGGAGGCGGAACTGGACCTCGCGGCCGCGGACTGGGACCGTTCCGGACCGCCGTCCACGGTCTTCCTCGGGGGGGGCACGCCCTCACTCCTGGGGGCGGACGGCCTGACGCGGGTGCTGCGTGCGGTGAAGCGCAGCCTCGGGCTGGCTCCGGGCGCCGAGGTGACCACGGAGTCCAACCCGGAGTCGACGTCCCCGGCGTTCTTCGACAGCCTCCTGGAGGCGGGCTACACCCGGGTCTCGTTGGGGATGCAGTCCGCCGCGGGCCACGTCCTGAAGGTCCTGGACCGTACGCACACCCCGGGCCGTGCCACCGAAGCCGCCGGCGAGGCTCTTGCCGCCGGGTTCGAGCACGTGAACCTCGACCTGATCTACGGCACCCCCACGGAGACGGACGACGACCTGCGGCTCACCCTGGACCGGGTGCTGTCGACCGGTGTGGACCACGTCTCCGCCTATTCCCTGATCGTCGAGGACGGCACGGCGATGGCGCGCAAGGTGCGCAAGGGGCTGCTCCCGCAACCCGACGAGGACGTCTACGCCGACCGCTACGAGATGATCGACGCCGCACTGCGGTCGGCGGGCATGCAGTGGTACGAGGTGTCGAACTGGTCGCGTCCGGGTGGGGAGTGCCGGCACAACATGGTCTACTGGCGCTCCGGTGAGTGGTGGGGCGCGGGCCCCGGCGCCCACGGCTGCGTGCGACTGGTCGACGACCCGGTGAGCGGTCGGGGCGTGGACCCGGTCGCCGACGCGGTGGACCCGACCGGGCCGGACGCTAGCGGAGTCACCCGTCTGGTCAACGCGAAGCTGCCGCGTCGCTACGCCGAGGCGCTCGGTCAGGGCGCGAGCCCGGTGACCACGGTGGAACCGTTGGGTACCGGTGACCTGCACACCGAGCGGGTCATGCTGGGTCTGCGGCTGCGTGAGGGGCTGCCGGACGAGGTGCTGTCGTCGGCGCGTGGCGCGGTGGAGCATCATGTGGGGCTCGGCCTGCTGGAACAGGTGGCGGGCCGGACACGCCTGACGGACCGGGGACGCCTGTTGGCCGACGGCATCATCACCGACATCCTGTTGGCAGAGGAGAGCTGACGGGGGCTGACGCTGCGGCGGTGGTCGTGGGAGAATCGGGGAGGACACGTCGTGCGGTGGCATACTGGGCTGACGAGGACAGGACCGGAAGAAAGGACGGGCACCCGATGACTGGTAAGGCGATGACCGGTACGGAGCAGCGGCGTGCCGAGGTGCTGCGCGCCATCGTCGCCGACTTCATCTCCACCCACGAGCCGGTCGGGTCGAAGGCCCTGGTGGACCGGCACAGTCTCGGGGTGTCGTCGGCGACGGTCCGGAACGACATGGCGGTGCTGGAGTCCGAGGGCTACATCATCCAGCAGCACACCAGTTCCGGCCGGATCCCCACCGAGAAAGCCTACCGCAGCTTCGTCGACGGGATCGCGCAGATCAAGCCGCTGAGCCGTCCGGAGCGGCGTGCCATCCTGGGTTTCCTGGAGGACGGCGTCGACATGGAGGACGTGTTGCGCCGCAGTGTGCAGCTGCTCGCCCAGCTGACCCGTCAGGTGGCCGTGGTGCAGATCCCGGACCTGCGCCGCGGCCGGGTCAAACACTGTGAGATCGTGCAGCTGGCGGACTCCCGGCTGCTCCTCGTGCTGATCACCGACGCCGGCCAGGTGGAGCAGCGCAACGTGGACCTCAGCGAACCGTTGGCGTCCGAGGACCTCCCGAGGCTGCGGGAGCTGATCAACGAGACGTTGGTCGGACACACGCTGGACGACGCGTCCGCCGCGATCGCCGAGATGGCGGCCGGGGACGACGAACGGGTCTCACCGCAGCTGCGTGGGCCCGCGCTGACCTGTGCGACGGTGCTGGTGGAGACGATGCTGGAGCGCCCCACCGACCGGCTGATCCTGGCGGGGACCCCGAACCTGGTGCGTGCCGGGGAGCTGGAGAGCGTGCTGGAGGCGCTCGAGGAGCAGGTCGTGGTGCTGCGACTGCTCTCTGCGGCGCGGGACCGTGGGGTCAGCGTGACCATCGGCGAGGAGAACGGGACCGCTGAACTGCAGTCGGCCGCCGTGGTCTCCACCGGCTACGGGACCCGGGAGGGGGTCATGGGCGGCATGGGGGTGCTCGGGCCGACGTACCTGGACTACCCGGGCACCATCAGTTCGGTGCAGGCGGTGGGCCACTACGTCTCCCGCATTCTCGCCGGGGAGTAGGACGTACTACACTTGTCCGGGTGATTTCACGGGCTCGTCAGAGCCTGCGGACAGACCCCAATTACGGTGAGAAGGAATCAGCCACCTTGGCACGTGACTACTACGGAATTCTCGGCGTCAGCAGCGATGCGTCGGACGCCGAGATCAAGAAGGCCTACCGACGCCTGGCCCGCAAGTACCACCCGGACGTCAACCCGTCCGACGAGGCCGCGGAGAAGTTCCGCGAGGCGTCCCTGGCGCAGGAAGTACTGACCGACCCGCAGAAGCGTCAGATCGTCGACGCCGGCGGGGACCCTGAGGAGCAGGGTCCCGCTGGTGGTGGCGGCGGTGGATTCGGCGGCGGTGGATTCGGGGACATCTTCGACGCATTCTTCGGCGGCGGCGCCGGTGGTGCGGGCGGTGGCCCCCGGGTCTCCCGCGTCCGGCCGGGCAACGACGCCCTGCTGCGGCTCCAGATGACCCTGGACGAGTGCTTCGCCGGGGTGGCCAAGGACGTCACCGTGGACACCGCCGTGCTGTGCGGGGTGTGCGAGGGTTCGGGCTCGGAGTCCAGGTCGGACCCGGTGACCTGCCCGACCTGTCACGGTCAGGGCCAGGTCATGGAGATCCAGCAGTCGATCCTGGGACGTGTGCAGGTCGCCCGGGCCTGCCCGCGGTGCCAGGGTGTCGGCGAGATCATCGAGGACCCGTGCCAGGAGTGCGCCGGCGACGGCCGGGTGCGTGCCCGCCGCGACATCGAGGTCAAGATCCCCGCCGGCATCCGCGACGGGATGCGCATCCGCATGTCCGGTGAGGGCGAGGTCGGCCCCGGTGGCGGCCCCGCCGGTGACCTGTACGTCGAGGTGCAGGTCAAGGAGCACCCGTACTTCCTGCGCGACGCCGACGACCTGCACGTCACCGTGAACGTGCCCATGGTTGACGCGGCTCTGGGAACCTCCGTGGAGGTCCCGCTGCTCGACGACTCCACGGCGACGGTCACCGTGGAACCCGGCACACAGCCGGAGGCGGTCGTGCGCGTCAAGGGCAAGGGCATGCCGCACCTGCGCCGCGAGGGCCACGGCAGTCTCATCGCCCATGTCGACGTGACCGTCCCGTCCGACCTCGACAAGAAGCAGCGTGAGCTGCTGGAGCAGTTCCGCGGCACCTCGAAGCACGTCGCCGGGCTGCAGTCCAGTGAGGACGAGCGCTCCGGGGGGCTGTTCTCCCGGTTGCGCCAGAAGTTCGGGCGCTGACAGGTGGGCCCGCGGTGACCGACCCCGTCTTCGTCGTCCCCGACCTCGTGGGCCAGCTGGCCCGTGTCGGGGAGTCCGGTGCGTTCACCCTCCCCGGGGCGGAGGCACGGCACGCCTCGGTGAAGCGGATCCGGGCGGGGGAGCCGGTCGTGCTCACCGACGGCTCGGGCGTCGGCGTGGCCGGTCGCTGGAACGAGGACGGCACGGTCGCCGGTGAGCGCCGGATCGCCGGACGGGACCCCCGCCCACGGGTCACCGTGGTGCAGGCGATCCCGAAGTCCGAGCGCGCCGAGCTGGCGGTCGACCTGGCCGTCCAGGCGGGCGCGGACCGTATCGTCCCGTGGCAGGCCGACCGCTGCGTCTCCCGCTGGACCGGTGGCAAGGGCGGGAAGTCCGACAAGTCCGCCAAGGCGCACGCCCGTTGGACCGCCACGGCGGTTGCGGCGATGAAGCAGTCCCGCCGGCTCTCCGGCGCCCACGTCGGCGAGCTGCTCACCGACATCGCCGACCTGCCGGCGCATCTCGCGCCACGGCCGTGGGACGGGCCGGCGGACCCGTCGGTGCGCGTTCTGGTCCTCCACGAGGATGCGGCCACCCCCTTGGCGGAGACCGACCTCGACGTCGACGAGGTCGTGCTCGTCATCGGCCCTGAAGGGGGAGTGAGCGACCGCGAGATCGCCGTAGTCACCTCGGGGGACGGTGCCCAGGCCGTCGTCCTCGGCCCGGAGGTGCTGCGCACCGCGACGGCGGCCGCGGTCGCGCTCGGCGCCATCGGGGTGCTCACCACACGGTGGGGACGCTAAGCTTCATGTATCAGCACGTCGCCACGTGTACCACTCATCCACAGGAGAACCCGGAAGTATTTTGAAGCAACCACCACGGAGAATCGCCTCCACCTCTGTCGAACTCGACCCGGACGCCGCACCGACGGTCTCGGGACTGGCCGACGAGAACTTCCGCATCATCGAGGACCACATCGACGCCGACCTGCTCAGCCGTGGAAACCACGTCACCGTGCGTGGTGAGGCGTCCCAGGTCGCCCGCGCCCGTCGCGTCCTGCACGAGCTCGAGGCCATGGCGGTCCGCGGCTCCGAAGTGACCCCGGACCTCACCCGACGCACCATCGACCTCGTCGACGAGACCGACCGCCGTGCCGACGCGGATGCCCGGGCGCAACTGCCGGCGGACGGGTCCGCGCGGGCCGGCATGGTGTCGGTGACCGGGGAGGCCATCGTCGAGCACCGTGGCCGGACCATCCGGCCCAAGACGGTGGGGCAGCGCAGCTACGTCGACGCCATCGACGCCTCCACCGTGGTGGTCGGCACCGGACCGGCGGGAACCGGCAAGACCTACCTCGCCGTCGCCAAGGCGGTGCAGGCACTGCAGAAGCGCGAGGTCAGCCGGATCATCCTCACCCGGCCCGCCGTGGAGGCCGGCGAGAAGCTGGGCTTCCTGCCCGGCACCCTCGGCGAGAAGATCGACCCCTACCTGCGGCCGCTCTACGACGCCCTGCGCGACATGCTGGACCCCGAGTCCATCCCCCGGCTCATCGAGTCCGGGGTCATCGAGGTCGCCCCGCTGGCGTACATGCGCGGACGCACCCTCAACGGTGCCTTCGTCATCCTCGACGAGGCGCAGAACACCACCCCCGCCCAGATGAAGATGTTCCTGACCCGGCTGGGCTTCGGCACCAAGATCGTGGTCACCGGTGACCTCACCCAGGTCGACCTGCCGAACCACCAGTCCAGCGGACTCAGTGTGGCGCACCGGATCCTGTCCGGGGTCGACGGGGTCACGGTGATGGAGTTCGACTCCAGCGACGTGGTCCGCCACCACCTGGTCGGGCGGATCATCCAGGCCTACGAACACTACGAGTCCGAACAGGCGGCCGAGGCGGAACTGGCACGTCAGGACCGGGCGGACCGGGCGGACCGGGAGAGAAGGAGAAACCGGTGAGTATCGAGGTATTCAACGAGTCCGGCTACGGCGAGGTCAACGAGGAGGAGTTGATCGACGTCGCCCGCTTCGCACTGTGGAGCCTGGACGTGCACTCCTCGGCGGAGTTGTCGATCCACATCGTGGACCTCGACACGATCGCGGACCTGCACGTCCGGTGGCTGGACCTCCCCGGTCCCACCGACGTGATGAGCTTTCCGATGGACGAGCTGACCCCGGGGTGGGGCCGTAAGGACGGCCCGCCCCCGGGTCCCGGTGTCCTCGGCGACATCATGCTGTGCCCGGAGTTCGCCCGCGGCCAGGCGGAACGCGCCGGCCACGGGCTGGCGCACGAGCTCGACCTGCTGACCGTCCACGGCGTTCTCCACCTGCTCGGCTTCGACCACGTCGTGCCGGAGGAGGAGCAGCGCATGTTCGCGCTGCAGAACGAGATCCTGGTCAACTGGTACGACTCCCAGGCGGAACGGGGCGTCTCCTACGGGCCGAAGCCCAGCGGAGCCGCAGCCTTCCCCAGCGCCTCGGACGCCGGGACGGACCGCTGGGTGAATCCGGTCCCCCCGCCGTTCAGTGAGCCGCCCGCCGATGCCTGATCCCGCCGTCGTCATCTCCGCGGTGGTGGCACTGCTGGTCGTCCTGCCGTTGGCCGGGGTGCTGTCTTCGACGGAGACCGCACTGGGGTCACTGTCGGTGGCCAGGGTGGAGTCCCTGGTCAAGGACGAGAAGCCCGGGGCGTCGCGACTGCTGCAGGTGGTACGTGACAGGCCGGACTACATCAATCTGCTGGTGCTGCTGCGTACCGTGTGTGAAGCCTCTGCGGCTGTCCTGGTCACGGTCGTGGCGCTGGACGTGGTGGGCCAACGCAGCTGGTCGGTCGCCGTGTCGATCATCGTGGTCACCCTGCTGATCTACGTTGTCGTCGGTGTGGTGTCCCGGACCATGGGACGGCGCAACCCGTACAGCGTCTCGCTGCGCTCGGCGACCGTGCTGGTCGTGGTGCGTAAGATCCTCGGCCCGCTGTCCAGGGTGCTGGTCTGGCTCGGCGGGGTGGTCACCCCCGGTCGTGGGCTGCGCACCGGTCCGTTCGCCTCGGAGATCGAGCTGCGCGAGATGGTGGACATCGCCCAGGAGCGCGGCGTGGTCGAGGTCGACGAACGTCGGATGATCCAGTCCGTCTTCGACCTGGCGGACACGACCGCCCGGGAGATCATGGTCCCGCGACCCGAGGTCCTGTGGATCGAGGACGACAAGTCCGCCGCCCAGGCGGTCCGGTTGTGCGTCCGGTCCGGGCTGTCGCGGGTGCCGGTGGTCGGCGAGAGCGTCGACGACATCGTCGGGGTGGTCTACCTCAAGGACCTCGTCGCGGCGACGTACGACGCCTCGACCGCCGACCGTGCCGTGCCGGTCCGCGACATGATGCGTGAACCGGTGTTCGTCCCGGACTCCCGCAACCTGGACGACCTGCTCGAGGACATGCAGCGTGACCAGGTGCACATCGCCGTCCTCATCGACGAGTACGGCGGCACGGCCGGCCTGGTCAGTATCGAGGACATCCTGGAGGAGATCGTCGGCGAGATCAGCGACGAGTACGACGACGGCGACGACGTGGCCGTGGAGAAGATCACCGACGGTGTGTACCGGGTCGAGGCGTGGATGAGCCTCGGCGACCTCGCCGAACTCTACGAGGACGTCGACCTGGAGTTCTCCGACGAGATCCTCGACGAGGTCGACACCGTCGCCGGCCTGGCCGCGTTCGAACTCGGCAAGGTCCCGCTGCCGGGTGCCGAACTGGACGTCGCCGGGCTGCACCTCACCTGTGAAGGCGGCCGTGACCGGCGCGGCCGGATCAAGGTCCGCACCGTGGTGGTCGCCGGGCCGACGAGGCCTGCCCGCGGGGACAATGACCTGCACGACGACCCCGACCGGGGATCAGACAACACACCGGACACTGACGTGCCGGACAACACCAGAGACAGGATCGACCATGAGTGACACCGCCGACTTTCCCGACGTCCCCGATTTCCCGGACTTCCCCGACGAGAACGACCTGACCGCCGCGGCCGCCGCCCCGGTGGACTTCAGCGCGCCGGAGGGGTTCCGCAGCGGCTTCATCAGCTTCGTCGGCCGCCCGAATACCGGCAAGTCGACGCTGACCAACGCCCTGGTCGGTGAGAAGATCGCGATCACCGCCGACCAGCCGGAGACGACCCGCCACCCGATCCGGGGGATCGTGCACCGCCCGGACTCCCAGATCATCGTGGTCGACACTCCCGGCCTGCACCGGCCGCGGACCCTGCTGGGTGAGCGACTCAACGAAGTCGTCAAGGAGACCTACGCCGACGTGGACGTCATCGGGCTCTGCATCCCGGCCGACGAGAAGATCGGCCCCGGTGACCGGTGGATCCTGGACGCCGTCCGTAAGGCTGCGCCGAAGACCCCGGTCGTCGGTATCGTCACCAAACTCGACAAGGCCTCCAAGGACCAGGTCGGTGCCCAGCTGATGGCGTTGCACGACCTGTTGGACGACGGGGAGGTCGTGCCCGTCTCCGCCACGGGCGAGGTCCAGCTGGACGTCCTGCTCGACGTCGTCACCGGCCTGCTGCCGGAGGGGCCGAAGTACTACCCGGACGACCACGTCACCGACGACGACCGGGACACCCGGATGTCCGAGCTCATCCGGGAGGCGGCGCTGTCCGGGCTCCACGACGAGCTGCCGCACTCGGTCGCCGTCCAGATCGACGAGGTGCTGCCCTCCCAGGACCGGGAGGGCGTTCTGGACGTCCACGCCGTGATCTTCCTGGAACGCGAGGGGCAGAAGCGCATCCTGCGTGGCAAGGACAACCGCCGGTGGGGCCGGATCATCCACAACTCCCGGCAGAGTCTCATGGACCTGCTGGGGCAGAACGTGTACCTGGATCTGCGGATGAAGGTCGCGAAGAACTGGCAGTCCGACCCCAAACAGCTGGGACGCCTCGGGTTCTGAGCGGGTGGTGATAGTGTCAGTCTGACCCGACACGACGTTCCCAGGAGATCTTCATGACGACCCCCGGCGACAACAACAACAGCAGCAACAGTAACGAGAACAACGGTGAGTACCGCGCCAACCGGTGGAGTAATCCCGCCGGTGGTGACCAGCCCCCGAACGGCTACCCGTCTTTCGGTGCCCAGCCGCAGCCGGGCCCCGGCACCT
Organism: Corynebacterium sp. USCH3; assembly: GCF_037619475.1. Taxonomy (NCBI): domain Bacteria; kingdom Bacillati; phylum Actinomycetota; class Actinomycetes; order Mycobacteriales; family Corynebacteriaceae; genus Corynebacterium; species Corynebacterium sp. USCH3. Next base: position 254,086 of record NZ_JAQPZT010000002.1, on the reverse strand, counting down.
ACGCCGCCCCGATGGGGGCGGGGGCACGTCAGGACTCCTTCTTCTCCGCCCTGTTCGACTTCAGCTTCACCCGCTACGCGACACCGTCGATCATCAAGTTCGCCTACGCCCTGGGTTTCGCGTTCATCGCACTGCTGTGGGTCGGCTATGTGCTCTTCGCCCTTATCGCGCCGGCCAGCGAATTCGGCGTCGGTGGTTTTGTCCTCGGTCTGTTCGGCGTCGTCATTCTCACCGTCGGGATGCTCTTCATGCTGATGTCCCTGCGGATGATGCTGGAGTTCTACCTCTCCAACATCCGTATCGCCCAGTCCGCACAGTCGATCGACCAGCGACTGCTGGAGCGCCAGGGTGGTCAGCCCGGACGGTACTGACACCTCGTCCGACCAGTGCGCGGCCTCCAGTCGTACACTGGTCACCATGTCCAGAAGCCCTCGTCCCCAGTACCGGGACGAGGGCTTTGTCGTCCGTACCCACAAACTCGGTGAAGCCGACCTCATCGTCGTTCTGCTCACCCGCGAGCACGGACTGGTCCGCGCAGTCGCCAAGGGGATCCGCCGGTCCAAGTCGCGCTTCGGTGCCCGCCTCGACCGGTTCTGCCTCGTCAACGTCCAGATCTACCCAGGACGCAACCGCGCCAGGCCGGACGGAGGCCTGGCGAACGTCACCGACGCGGTCACCGTCCGCACCTTCGCCCCCCAGATCAGCACGGACGTCGACCGCTACTACGCCGGCGTGGCGATGCTCGAGATCGCCGAGCTGACCGTGCAGGGGTCGGGCGAGGAGGCCGGTCACGTCGTCGACCTGCTCGACCAGTCACTGGCTGCCCTGGCGGCAGGGGGCGTGCTTCCCCCGCGCACCCAGGCCGACCGGTTCGTCCTGCAGTCGCTCGGCATGGCCGGATGGGCACCGAGTCTGGTGAACTGCGCCCAGTGCGGTCGTCCGGGGCCGCACTCCGCCTTTCACCCGCTCGCCGGTGGAGCGGTGTGCACGGCGTGTCGTCCGCCGGGCGCGTTCACCCCGCCGGCCCAGTCCGTCCGGGTGCTGTGGCTGCTGTCCCGCGGGCACCCCGGCGACCTCGCGACGGTGGCGGAGGTCGCCTCCGGGGCGGACGGGCCACGGGTGCTCGGTATCGCCCATGAGCTGCTCCTCGCACACGTGAAGAACCAGACGGAGTCGGGCTGTCGGGCGTACTCCTCCCTGTGAGTGACGTTCTGGCACAATGTTGATCGTGAGTACACCTGAGATCCCCGCTGAGTTCATCCCCCGTCACGTCGCGATCGTGATGGACGGCAACGGTCGTTGGGCGCAGGACCGGGGACTTCCCCGCACCGACGGGCACAAGCGTGGTGAAGGTGTGCTGATGGACATCATCGACGAATGCCTGGACCTCGGGGTCGACTACCTGTCCGCCTACGCCTTCTCGACGGAGAACTGGCGCCGGAGTGCCGACGAGGTCCGCTTCCTCATGGGATTCAACCGTGACGTGCTGCGACGGCGCCGGGACGAGCTTGACGCGAAGGGTGTGCGGGTCATCTGGGCGGGACGCCGCCCGCGGCTGTGGCGCTCGGTGATCTCGGAGCTGAAGAAGGCGGAGGAGCAGACCCGGGACAATACGCGCATGACCCTGGTGATGTGCGTGAACTACGGTGGACGGGCCGAGATCACCGACGCGACACGGGCGATCGCCGCCGAGGTCGCCGCCGGCAGGCTCAGACCCCGCGACATCACCGAGAAGACGGTCTCTGCCTTCATGAACGACCCGGGCATGCCGGACGTCGACCTCTTCCTGCGTCCGTCGGGTGAGCAGCGTACCTCCAACTTCCTGCCGTGGCAGTCCGTGTACGCCGAGATGGTGTATCAGGACGTGCTGTTCCCCGACTTCACACCTGCCCACCTGCGGGCGGCGGTGCTCGAGTACGCGACACGGGACCGGCGGTTCGGCGGTGTGAAATGACTGACGAGCCGACCCGGCGTCAACTCAACCGCTGGCGCCGGTACCTCGCCGACGAACGTGCCGAAGGTGCGGTGTACCGGGAGCTCGCGCGCCAACGCACCGGGGAGGAGCGGGAGATCCTGCTCGGCATCGCCGAAGCGGAGTCCCGCCATGAGGAGTACTGGCGGGCACGCCTCGGCGACGAGGTCGGCCTGCCCCAGAAGGCGGGGTTCAGTACCCGGCTGATGGCGTGGATGGCCCGCAGGTTCGGGTCGGTGTTCGTGCTCGCTCTGCTCCAGTCCGCGGAATCCCGCAACCACTACCTCTCGGACAAGGACGCCACCGAACAGATGGCGGCGGACGAGGCGATCCACGCCGAGATCGTCCGTGGGCTGGCGGCCCGGGGCCGGGCGAAGATGTCCGGGGACTTCCGGGCGGCGATCTTCGGGGCCAACGACGGTCTCGTGTCGAACCTGGCCCTCCTGCTGGGGATGTACGGTGCCGGTGCCGGGCAGGCGACGATGCTGACCGCAGGTATCGCGGGCCTGCTGTCCGGTGCGCTGTCGATGGCGGCCGGGGAGTACGTGTCGGTGACGAGCCAGAAGGAACTGCTGGAGGCCTCGGCACCGGATCCGAAGGCCAGCACCGCGGTACCGAAGCTCGACGTGGACAAGAACGAGCTCGAGCTGGTCTACCGGGCGCGTGGTATGGACCCCGACGCGGCAGGTGCCAAGGCCCGCGAGGTCTTCGCCGAGCTGTCCCGTCTCAAGGAGATCAGACACGCCACCGACGGGGTCGGGGAGGACCCGGAGATTGTCGGGGGACTGGACTCCGGGGCGGGGGAGCCCACCGGCGAGGACGCCCCGCAGGACGGCGGTTCCGGCATGTCGGCGGCAGTCTCAAGCTTCCTGTGCTTCGGGGTGGGGGCACTCGTGCCGGTGGTCCCGTTGCTTGTCGGGATGGTGGGGCTGCCCGCGATTGTCCTGTCGTGTGTCCTGGTCGGGGTCGTGCTGCTGGTCACCGGCGGGATGGTCGGACTGTTGTCCGGGATGTCCCCGTGGAAGCGGGCGCTGCGGCAGCTGGCGATCGGCTTCGGGGCGGCGGCGGTGACCTTCATCCTGGGCACGTTGTTCGACGTCGCTGCGACGTAGGAGCGTCGTGGACCACCAGGGGCGGGGGGTCCGGCGGTCCCCGTCAGCCTCGGCGCTGCTGCCGGGCGCAGTCGACGCAGAGCCCGAAGACGTCGGCGGTGTGCCCGGTCATCACGAAACCGTGCTGCCGGGCGACGTCGGCAGCCCAGCGTTCCACCGGGCCCCCGTCGATCTCCACGGCCTTCCTGCATGAGGTGCACACGAGGTGATGGTGGTGGTGCACGGAACTGCAGCTCCGGTAGAGCATTTCACCGCTGTCGTCCTGCAGCGTGTCGATCATTCCCTGGGTGTTGAGCTGCTGGAGGGTGCGGTACACCGTGGTCAGACCGACCTTGTGGCCGCGTTCGCTCAGCGTGGCGTGGATGTCCTGCGCGCTGGCGAATGTCGTCAGTCCTTCGAGAGTGTCGACCACGGCCGCGCGTTGGCGGGTGTTTCGCTGTCCGATCCGGGGAGTGTTCATCGTGACCACCACCCTATCCTTTCCCCGGCGCGGAGGGAGCGGAAACGGTGGCACAGTCAGGGGAATGTACAGGTCAGGGTGTCTTCTTCGGGGTGGTGTGGTCGGACTTGACAGGGGTAGTGGAGTCGCCGTAAATTGGGTCCAGTTCCCCAGGGATGGCTTGTCCCCCCCCTAAGTCCATCCCATCAAACGGGGAACAAGGCCCCATCCTCTTCGGAGGACAGAGTGGCCGGGACCCGCGATAACCCCCCCTTTCGCGGGTCCTTTTTATACGTTCCGGAGGGTCCCCGGGATCCCGTGGACCCGGAGGTGTCCCAGGTACCACCAGGCCGGTAGTATGGGCGTGATTGTCTGAACGACCATCAATCCCCACCGTCTACGAGGAGTGCCCCGAGCCCATGGCCGCAAGTAACATCGAGACCGTCGTCAACCTCTGCAAGCGCAGGGGACTGGTGTTCCCTGCAGGTGAGATCTACGGCGGTACCCGTTCCGCCTGGGACTACGGTCCCCTCGGCGTCGAACTCAAGGAGAACATCAAGCGCCAGTGGTGGCGTCACATGGTGACCTCCCGTAAGGACGTCGTCGGTGTCGACACGTCGGTCATCCAGCCCACGCAGGTGTGGGAGGCCTCCGGGCACGTCGAGGTGTTCACCGACCCGCTCGTGGAGTCGCTCTACACCCACAAGCGGTACCGCGCCGACCACCTGCTGGAGGCCTACGAGGAGAAGCACGGTCACGAGGCGCCGAACGGTCTCGCCGACATCAACGACCCGGTCACCGGCCAGCCGGGCAAGTGGACCGAGCCGCGGGAGTTCTCCGGCCTGCTGAAGACCTACCTCGGCCCGGTGGACGACAAGGAGGGCCTGCACTACCTGCGCCCGGAGACCGCACAGGGTATCTTCATCAACTTCAAGAACGTGATGGGTTCGTCCCGTCAGAAGCCGCCCTTCGGTATCGCCAACACGGGCAAGTCGTTCCGCAACGAGATCACCCCGGGGAACTTCATCTTCCGCACCCGCGAGTTCGAGCAGATGGAGATGGAGTTCTTCGTCAAGCCGGGGGAGGACGAGGAATGGCACCAGAAGTGGATCGACGACCGCTTCAACTGGTACGTCAACCTCGGCATCGACCCGGAGAACCTGCGTCTCTACGAGCACCCGAAGGAGAAGCTGTCCCATTACTCCAAGCGCACCGTGGACGTGGAGTACGCCTTCAACTTCGCCGGTTCCAAGTGGGGCGAGCTCGAGGGCGTCGCCAACCGCACCGACTACGACCTGAAGACCCACGCCGAGCACTCCGGTGAGGACCTCAGCTTCTTCGACCAGGAGTCCGGCGAGCGGTGGATCCCGTACTGCATCGAGCCTGCCGCGGGCCTGGGTCGTGCGATGATGGCCTTCCTGGTCGACGCGTACTTCGAGGACGAGGCACCCAATACCAAGGGTGGTGTGGACAAGCGCACCGTCCTGCGTCTGGACCGTCGTCTTGCGCCGGTCAAGGTCGCTGTGCTGCCGCTGTCGAAGAAGGAGACGCTGACGCCGACGGCCGAGAAGGTGGCGGAGGAACTCCGTGGTCTCTGGAACGTCGACTACGACGTGTCCGGCGCGATCGGACGCCGGTACCGCCGGCAGGATGAGATCGGTACGCCGTTCTGCGTCACCGTCGACTTCGACACCCTGGAGGACAACGCCGTCACCGTGCGCGAGCGTGACACGATGTCGCAGGAGCGGGTCAGCCTGGACAAGCTGCAGGGCTACCTCGCCGAGCGCCTCGCAGGCTGCTAGGCAGAACGGACCTCACACATGCCGAACCCTGACATCCGCTGGACGGTCCCGTCCGACGGGCACACCTTCCCGATCTACGCCGGAATCCCCAGTGACATGGACCGGGTGGGGGAGTACTCCGTGGAACGCGACGTCGCGTCGATCCGTTTCGGCGGCGACACCTGGCAGCTCGACGCGGACAAAGGCCCGACCATGACGGCGACGACCGGCGAAGCCACCGGCTCGCAGGTGTTCACCGCCGTGGGAGACGCCAAGAGCTTCGGGGCGTCGAAGAACGTCAGCTGCACCGCCGACCGGCACCGGGTCCTGATCCACGCGGAGAGCAAGAAGGATTTCGTCCTGTTCCGGGCTCCTGCCGAGCAGGACGCACCCTTGGACCTCGGGAAAGCGGAGAAGATCGGGCAGTTCAGCTCGGAGAACGGTGGGCTCAAGAACGTCCACGTCTCCTTCGAGGGCGCCGGCGAGAAGCTTCCGCTGGATGTCCAGGTGTTCCTGTCCTGGGTGGCCCGTCACGCGATGGAGACCCGGGTGTTGTCCTCCACCTGGCGGCTGTCGATCTTCCTGATCATCCTGATCCCGTTCCTGGTGCTGTACTTCCTCGGATTCCTCTGAGGCGTCCCTTGAGGCCCCCTCGGGGGTGTCACCTGACAACGCGGAACCGGGCGCACACCATCGCCCGGTTTCTCTGTGTGTCGAGCAACTCCAGGGTGAGCGGCCGGGGGAGCAGTGGTGCACCGTCGCCGAGCATGACGGGTGCGTACTGTATCCACACCTCGTCGAGCAGTCCGGCGTCGACGAACTGGCCGGCGAGGTCGCCGCCGCCGACGATCCAGAGGTCGCGTTCTCCGGCGGCCTGGGTCATCCGGGCGTGGACATCTCGCAGCGGGGCTGAGGTGAATCGGATGTCTGCACCGCCGACCGCGGGGAGGTCGCGGTGGGTGAAGACCCAGGTCGGGACGGTGTAGCCCCACCCGTCGTCGTTCGCCAGGATCCACTCGTAGGTGGTGGCTCCCATCGCGATGGCACCGATACCCTCGACGAACCTGGTGGGGGACATCGGTCCCTCCCAGTCGAAGTCCTGGGAGGTCAGCCAGTCGAGTGAGTGCTCGCGTGTCGCGATGAAGCCGTCGAGGCTGGATGCGGTGGAGTAGTGGGTCGTCATATGGGCCAGGCTAGCCGTCCTGGCGCTGCTGTTGCCTCACCTCATGCTGCCGATTACGTTCGGACTCGATGGCGGTCCAGGAAAACCCCTGGTTGGTTGAGGCGGGCGGCGTAATTCGTGACCGGAGTCGGCTGTCAGAAGCCGAAAGAGTCGCTCCCTCCGCCGAAGTCGCCGCCCCCGCCTCCGAAGCCCCCGCCGCCGCCGAAGCCCCCGCCGAAACCACCGTTACCGCTGAGGAGTGAGCCGAGGAGCATGCCTGCGACGAGGTTCCCGCCACCTCCGCCACCGTGGTAATTGTTGCGACGGTTGTAGTCGTCGATGTCCCGACGCGCCATCTGCGACGCCTGGCGAGCCAGTGCATTGGCTTGCTGCGCGGCGGTGAATGCCGCGCGGGGCTTGGTGTCCCGCTGTGTGCGGGCGGCGTCGAGGGCCTGGGCCGCGGACTGGGCGGAGGACCGGGCTTCGACACCGATCATACGGCCACGGGTGTGGATCGTGTCCTCCACGGCACGCAGGTGGTTGGTGGCATCGGTGATGGTCCGGTCGACCATGCCCAGTGTGCGTTGGTAGTTGTTCTCTGCGCCGCGGGCCTCGTCCAGCTGGATGTCGAGTTCGCCGTCGGCGTCCAGGAGCTCGGAGTAGGTTCCCAGCGGATCCCTGTCGCCCCTCTCCCGCGCCGACTGGAGTGCGTTCCTGGCCTGCTCCACGGCCTTGCCGAGCTCTGCGCGGTCAATCTCCGCGTTGCTGGCAGCGAGGTGGGTGGCTTCGGTGATCTCCTCGTCCACTTCCTGGATCAGTGAGTCGAGGTTCTTCTGCGCCTCGAGCAGCTGGGACTCCGCATGCTCGACCGCGGAGAGCTGGCTGTCTGCCTGATTGATGGCCAGGTGTGCCGCGCCGGCGGCGTCGATCAGTTCTCCCTGCTGCCCGGCGGGGAGGTTCAACAGTTCCCGGGCGCGTGTGATGGCCTGTTCCGCTTCAGCGATCTCCGCTTCGGCGATGTCCGGGTTGTCGGACACGGATTCGAGGAGTTCGGGATCCACCTTGCTGGCCAGTTCCTCCAGGATCTCCCGGGAGCGGGGGATGCGGGAGCGAAGTTCCACCGTCTGCTGGAAGAACTTGTCGACGATGGCAGGTGCGTCGATCAACTTCTCGCGTAGGGTGGCGAAGCGCTCAGCCTGGTCCCGCAGGTTCTGTTCCGCTGTTCCACAGGAGGAGATCATGTCGATCAGCTGCGCACGCTCCTCCTGCTCCCCGCTGACCAGACCGTTCTGCAGCCGCTGGTGGGTGTCGTACGCCGTCGTCAGGGCCTTCTTCGAAACATCCAGGGCCTTGCGCAGATCACGCGTGCGTTCTTCGCCGAACTCGGCCTCGGCGGTGTCGAGTTCCTGGTGGCCCTTGCGGATTGACTCGTCGGTGCTGTGCAGTTCCTCGCTCGCGAGCGTACGCAGCACATGGGTGGGCTGCTGGGAGAGGTCGTCCGTGTTCTCCGGCGTGATGGTGCGCGCGGACTCGAGCTGTTCCGCCTCGTTCTCCCGCTTCTTCTTCCGCGAGTACCAGATTGCGCCACCGGCACCGCCGATGACGACAACCGCCGCCCCGCCGCCCCAGGCGTAGGTGGAGGCGGGCGTGACGTCCGCGACGACGTCGGCGACGGCTTGGCCACCGGCGGCCCAGTTCCCTCCGGCCATATTGTCTTTGACCGCCGACCGGACGTCGTTGACCACTGACTGGCTGACCTGGTCTCCCCATGCGAGCCCGGCTCGCTCGGAGCTGTCAACGACCAGCACGAGACTGTTGGAGATGCCCAGCCCATTATTTAGCTGTTCGGCGACGTTGTTGAGGTCCCCCGAGATACCGTCCGTGTACACCAGGTACGCCTTCACCCCGGTCTCGGAGGGTCCCTTGGCCAGGGTCTCCTCGATGGAACTGCGTTCGGAGTCCGACAACACGCCCGCCTGGTCGACGACCTGTGAGTCCAGGGTGATGTCGGTGGCGGAACCGGTGTCTGTCGCAGCCCCCTGGGCGAGGACCGTGGCGCCGGCGGTACCGGCGACGACGGGTGCCGACTCCGCGGCCGCCGTCCCGAGCCCCAGGACAGCACCGGTCCCGACGCCGAGACCAGCCACCCCGGCGACGGCGACGGAGGCGGCGAACCGTCGGAGTCTGATACTGGTGGCGGGCCGGGAGTGATTCGCAGCATACATGCACCCCACAATAACGAAATCCCCGAACTCGGGTGCGTAGTCTTAGTCGCATGAACGGCAGAACCATCGGCAGCACCGCGGGACGAACCGTCGGTGCGGGTATTCGTGGACTGATCTACATGGTCATCGGCACGGTCGTCATCGGACTGGTCATCATGCTCGCCACCGCAGCACACGTCTGGGCCTACGCACGCCAGGACGACCGCGCCGGCGCGGACACGATTCTGGTGCTGGGGGCGGCGCAGTACAACGGCACGCCGTCACAGTGGTTCGCGGCACGGCTCGACCACGCCGCGGAACTCTACGAGGAGGGCGTCTCGTCACACATCACCACGATCGGTGGAAAGCTCGACGGCGACGTCTACACCGAGGCGGAGGCCGGGGCGGCCTACCTCCGCGAGAAGGGCGTCCCCGACGACGCCATCACCGAGGTGAACGAGGGGATGGACACTCTCGGATCGGCCGAGGCATTCGCACCGGTCGCCGAAGAGAACGGGTGGGACCGGGTTCTTGTTGTGACCGACCCCAACCATTCCCTGCGTGCGACGAATATGGTGGGGGACCAGGGGGTCGACGCCCATGCATCGCCCACCAGGCAGGGGCCGGCGGTGTCGAGCCGGAAGGAGCAACTCGACGCCATCATCCATGAGACCGGCGGTCTGCTGTACTACCGGGCGACGGAGGAAGGCGGCGGTGACTACACCGTCGACGAAAACTAGAGGAGTCATTCAGCGTGCAACGGTACGGCTACACCGCCCACGACCTGGAGCGCATCATCGACGTGCCCGGGAAATCACTCGGCGTCGACGGCGCGGTTCCTGACGCACGCGATGACTTCGACCGGGACCGGGCCCGGGTGCTGCACAGTGCGGCGTTGCGGCGCCTCGCGGACAAGACCCAGGTCGTGGGCCCGGGGTCCGGCGACACCCCGCGCACGCGTCTGACCCATTCCCTGGAGGTCGGGCAGATCTCCCGCGGCATCGGCAAGACACTGGGTGTGGACCCGGACCTGGCTGATCTGGCGGGTCTGACCCACGACATCGGCCATCCCCCTTACGGCCACAACGGTGAGCGCGCCCTGGACGAGGCCGCGGCGGCCTGCGGCGGCTTCGAGGGGAACGCCCAGACGTTGCGCATTCTCGTGCGCCTCGAACCGAAGACGGTCGGACCGGACGGTCAGAGCTACGGGCTGAACCTGACCCGGGCGTCCCTCGATGCTGCGTGCAAGTACCCGTGGGGCCCGACGGCCCCTGACGGCACACCGCGACGCAAGTACTCCTGCTACGCCGACGACCTGGACATCCTCGCGTGGATCCGGGACGGTGCCGAGGAGGGGCGGAAGTGCCTCGAGGCGCAGATCATGGACTGGTCGGACGATGTCGCCTACTCCGTGCACGACGTCGAGGACGGCATCGTCTCCGGTCGCATCAGCATGAATGTGCTGTGGGACCTGGTGGAGCTGGCCACACTGGCGGAGAAGGGGGCCAGGGCTTTCGGGGGCGACCCCGAGGAACTGCTCGACGCCGCCGACCGTCTGCGGCGGATGCCTCCGGTGGCCCGCGCCGCGGACTTCCACGGGACCCTTCAGGACCTCGCCGCGCTGAAGGGGTTGACCAGCGAGTTGGTGAGCAGATTCGTCACGGCGTCGGTCACGGCCACACGTGAATCCCACCTCGGCCCCGCCACTGACGGTGACCGTCGCGTCCCGTTGGGGCGTTATGCCGCGGACCTCGTCGTCCCCGCCGAGGTGAAGGCGGAGGTCGTCCTGCTGAAGTCCCTGGCTGTGCTGTACGTGATGGACGAGCACCGCCACCTCGCGGAGCAGGAACGGCAACGCGACCGGATCTTCCGGGTCACGACCTACCTGGCACAGGGTGCACCCGGCAGCCTTGACCTGCTGTTCCGTCCCTGGTGGGAAGCGGCGGCCACGGAAGCGGAGAGACTGCGGGTGGTCATCGACCAGGTGGCCTCGCTCACGGAGGCGCGACTGGAACGCCTCGACCGCTCCGCCTCCGCCATCAGCGCAGCCTGGGGCTGACGGACCGGTCGGCCGTCAGTCCTCGGCGTCCGGGATAGAGCAGAAGGACCCGTAGTGGTCGGCCGTGTAGTACCAGACATCGGGGTCGGTGTCCGTCCCACCGCCGACGACGATCCGACGCGCCCCGCGATGGTCCAGGCCCGGAGTGGAGACCGTGTACTCCCGGTAGTAGCTGCCGGGCTCGTCGGGGAGCAGTCCCTCGTAGTTGCCGAAATGCTTGCCGTCGTGGTCAGGATGGGCGAAGTCGCCGTCGTCGAGGATCGAGTCGATGACGTCGTCGGCCTGGTCGGGCAGCGTCGACACGGCGCAGGTGTCGCCGACGCTGCTGCCACCCCCGCTGCCGGCGTCGGTGTCGTCGCCGGTGACAGCGTCGAGTCCGAAGTACCCTGCGACGAGGATGACCGCCGCACCGGCTACGCTGCCGACCACCTTGTTGTTCCGAGTGCTCACAGCACGTCAGTACACCACACCGCGGCTAGATCTTCACGTCCGGCGTGACGTCCTCGGTGGCTTCCGGTTCGACCTTCGGCACGGTGGTGGGCCGGTCGGAGGACACCGGGGTGATCGGCAGCCGCAGTGCGGCAGGGGCGCTGTCGGGGACGACGGGCCTCTCCGGGCGCACCGGCGTAACCCGCTGGTAGGCGTGGACGGACTCGCGCTGTTGAGGGCGGGGGTCGTCCTCACCCTTGTTCGGCCAGAGTGCCGCCGCCCGCTCCGCGTTCGCCGAGATCGACAGTGACGGGTTGACCCCGGGGTTCGCCGTGATCGACGCACCGTCGGTGACGAACATCGAGGGGTACCCCCAGACACGGTGGTACGGGTCGACGACCCCACGGTCCGGGGAGTCGGCGATGGTGCAGCCCCCGAGGAAGTGTGCGGTCAACGGGATGTTGAATACCTCCGACCAGACACCGCCGGCGACGGCCTTGGGGAAGTGCGCCGCACCCCGTCGGGTCGCGTCGTTGCCCTCCGGGATCCAGGTCGGGTTCGGGTCGCCCTCGCCCTGCCGGCTGGTGAGGAACCGTAGTGGTCCGAAGGTCTTCAGACTCGTTGTCAGGGAGTTGTCGCGGGCCTGCATCACGAGGTTGATCATCGTGCGCTCCGACCAGCCACGCAGGTCCAGGACCAGCTTGACCGCCGACGGGTTCTTTGCCAGTTGGCGCAGGAACTCGACCCAGCGCGGCCATGCCGTGTCACCGTCGGTCACGAGGGTCTGCAGCAGGCCCATCGCATTCGAACCCTTGCCGTACCTCACCGGTTCGATGTGGGTGTCCGGTGCCGGCCAGTAGCTGGAGGTGATCGCCACGCCGCGGGAGAAGTCGTGGTCGGGATCGGGTTTGTCCAGTCCGACGCCCAGCAGCGCCTCCGAGTTGGTGCGGGTGAGCTGGCCGAGATGATCGGAGATCCGGGGCAGCGTGCCGTCCTCCTTTCCGCGGTGGAGCAGATTCTGGGTGCCCCAGGTGCCGGCGGCCATGACCACGTAGTCGCTGGTGAAGGTCCGGCGCTTCTTCCGTCCGACAATCGGTGCGGTCGTCTCGGTGGACACCGTCCACCCCGGGGCGTCGTCGGCACCGGTCTTGTTGATCCCGGTCACGGTGGTCCGGTCGTGCACCGTGGCCCCGGCCTGCTCGGCGAGGTAGAGGTAGTTCTTCAACAGGGTGTTCTTTGCGCCGTGGCGGCAGCCGGTCATGCACTCGCCGCACTCCGTGCAGGCGGTACGGTCCGGGCCGACACCGCCGAAGTAGGGGTCGGCGACGGTCTCGCCTTCGTCGCCCTCCAGGCCCACCTTCTTGCCGAAGAAGACGCCGACCGGGGTCATCCGGAAGGTGTCACCGACGCCCATCTCGTCGGCGACCTTCTTCGACAGCCGGTCGGCGGGCGTGACCGTCGGATTCGTCACGACCCCGAGCATCCGTCGCGCCTGGTCGTAGTAGGGGGAGAGCTCGTCCTCCCAGTCGGTGATGTGGTCCCAGGCAGGGCTGTGGAAGTAGTCCTCCCCGGGCTTGTAGAGGGTGTTGGCGTAGTTCAGTGACCCGCCGCCGACACCCGCGCCGGCCAGGATCATGGCGTCCTTCAGCAGGTGGACCCGCTGGATCCCGTACAGACCGAGCTTCGGCGCCCAGAGGAACTCCTTGAGGTGCCAGCTGTTCTTCGCGAATTCATGGTCGGCGAAGCGACGACCCGCCTCGATGATGCCGACCTTGTAGCCTTTCTCGGTCAGCCGGAGCGCGGTCACGGATCCGCCGAATCCGGACCCGACGATCAGGACGTCGTAGTGGGTGTTGCTCATGGTGCACTGCTCTTCTCTCCACACCGCGGTCCGGTAGTCACTCCGGGGAGGTGTGCGGTAGTCGTCGATACTGTTTTGCAACAGATAGTGGCAATCCTAGGATGCGGCGTCGGTGACTTCAGGCGAATCGGGGACTTCGTCACGGGGTGGCTATCATGGTCGACATGGCACGAGGGCGGATTCCGGACACCGACATCGCCGCGATCAGGGAACAGACCCCGATCGAGGAGGTGGTGGGCGAGTATGTCCAGCTCACGCCGGGTGGGGTGGACTCGATGAAGGGCCTGAGCCCGTTCAAGGACGAGAAGACACCGTCCTTCCACGTGCGGCCCAACAAGGGCTACTTCCACTGTTTCGCCACCGGTGAGGGTGGGGACGTCTTCAGCTTCCTGATGAAGATGGAGCACGTGACCTTCCCGGAGGCTGTGGAGCAGTGCGCCGAACGGATCGGCTTCCGCATCAACTACGAGGGCGGGGGGCCGGTCAACCGCGTCGAGCCGGGGACGCGTCAGCGCCTGGTGGCGGCGAACCGCGCCGCACACGAGTTCTACATGGAACGGTTCCGCGACACCGAGGACCCCGGTGCGGAGGTCGCCCGGACGTTCCTCCGCGAGCGGGGGTTCGACGGTGAGATCGTCGAGACGTTCGGGTGCGGTTACGCCCCGGCCGGCTGGGACACGTTGACCAAACATCTGCTGCGCCGCGGTTTCGAGTTCAAGGAGCTGGAGGACGCCGGGCTGAGCAGGATGGGCAACCGCGGGCCGATCGACCGCTTCCACCGTCGCCTCCTGTGGCCGATCCGCTCGGTGGCGGGCGACGTCATCGGGTTCGGCGCGCGCAAGCTCTTCGACGACGACAACCTCGGCAAGTACATGAACACCCCGGAGACGCTGCTCTACAAGAAGTCGAAGGTGCTCTTCGGCATCGACCTGGCGAAGAAGTCGATCGCCTCCGACCACCAGGCGGTGGTCGTGGAGGGCTACACCGACGTCATGGCGATGCATGCGGCGGGGGTGCCGACCGCCGTGGCGGCGTGCGGAACCGCCTTCGGCGAGGACCACCTGCAGCTGCTGCGTCGCTTCATGGTGGACGACCAGTTCTTCCGCGGCGAGATCATCTACACCTTCGACGGTGACGAAGCCGGGCAGAAGGCGGCACTGCGTGCCTTCGAAGGCGACCAGAAGTTCACCGGACGCAGTTACGTCTCCGTCGCGCCAGACGGGATGGACCCCTGCGACGTACGGATGGAGAAGGGGGACGCCGCCGTCCGGGAGATCGTCGCCGACCGTATCCCGATGTTCGAGTTCGTCATCCGGACGGTCATCCGTGGCTACGACACCCACCACATCGACGGCCGGGTCGAGGCGATGCGTCGGATCGTACCGGTGCTCGCCGGGATCCGGGACGACGCCCTGCGCGACGAGTACGCCCGGCAGGCTGCCGGGTGGTTGAGCTGGCCGGACCCCACCGAGGTGGTCAGCCAGGTCCGTGCAGAGGCGGCGAAGGGACGACGGGGCAGTCAGGGCCCGGAGCTCAAGGAGGGCGTGGCGCGGCTGGCGAGACGCTCCGCGGAGGCGGAGAAGGCGGGGGCGGGATCGAACGTGACCTCGATGCTCAGCCGGCCTGATCCTGCGGACATGTACCTGGAACCGGCCCGCGAGGTGCTCAAGCTGATGCTCCAGGAGCCTGAGCTGGTCGGTGCGGACGCGGACGGCCTGCTACCGGACTCCTTCGAGCATCCGACCTACGTCGCTGTGGCGACGGCGATCGCGGCGGCGGGCGGCGTCGGTTCGGTCGGTACGGACAACGGTCACGTCGCCGGCGCCGAGTGGCTGGACGCGGTGACCTCCGCCACGGACGACGTGATGTGCCGGGCGGTCATCAGCGAGTTGGCGGTGGAGGAACCCCGGTGCCAGCGCGACCGGCTGCAGTTCTATGCCGGCGCGGTGGTCGCGCGGATGGAGGAGCGCTGGGTCGGGATGGAGATCGCCGAGCTGAAGTCCCGGATGCAGCGCATGCGTCCGGACCAGGGCGGGAGCAAGAAGCAGGAGTACAACAACACCTTCGCCGACCTGATGGCACTGGAGAAGTACCGGCGTACCCTGCAGGAACAGGCACAGAGCTACGGGGATCTGCGCGGCTGAGGGACGGGGTCAGGAACGGCGGCGGGACGGTCTGCCGAACCGCTTCGGGACGGGGCCCCCGGTCCCGTCCTGCTCGCTGACCGGGCGGCCCTTGCTGTCCCGCATACGGGACTGCTCGCCCTCGATGTAGATGTCCTCCTCATGGTCGACGGCGTCGTTCTCCAGGACGGCACCCGGGGTGGCGTCCTCGTCGCGGAGGTTCCGCAGCTCACGCATCCGAGGTTCCGGGTCAAGGCGGTCGGCCAGCGCTTTGCGTCCCGCCTGAACAGCCCGGCGGGTGGCAGGGGAGTTGACCGCAGCTTCGTAGCCGCGCCGGATCTGCTCGTAGCGGCGTCGTCCGGCCTTGGTGCCGAATACGTAACCGGCGGCAGCTCCGATGACCAGCTGGATCATGAAAAATACTCTCCTGGGACTCGACGGGAAGGGGGTCGGCCTGACTCACCCTGGAGTTCACTTCGACTCACCAGCCTACCCTGACCGCCCCCGCGCCCGGCGACAATCATCCGTATCCTGAACGGGAGAACGATCGCCTGCACGATGTAGAAGGAGAGCGAACACATGAGTACGACGGTGAAGGGTGTCATCGCCCGGGGTAAAGGTGCCGAGGTCGAGCTGACTGATATCGTGGTGCCGGATCCGGGGGACAATGACGTGGTGGTGCGGGTGCAGTCCTGCGGGGTGTGTCACACGGATCTGGCGTACCGGGACGGGGGTATCAGTGACGACTACCCGTTCCTGTTGGGCCATGAGGCCGCCGGGGTGGTGGAGTCGGTCGGTGAGCGGGTCACCCATGTCGCCGAGGGGGATTTCGTGGTGTTGAACTGGCGTGCGGTGTGCGGGCAGTGCCGGGCGTGCCGGAAGGGGGAGCCGAAGTACTGTTTCGCGACGTTCAATGCGTCGCAGAAGATGACGCTGACCGACGGTACCGAGCTGGAGCCGGCGTTGGGTATCGGTGCGTTCGCCGAGAAGACGTTGGTGCATGAGGGGCAGTGCACGAAGGTCAATCCTGAGGCGGATCCGTCGGCGGTGGGTCTGTTGGGTTGTGGTGTGATGGCTGGTCTGGGTGCGGCGGTGAACACCGGTGAGGTCAAACGTGGTGAGACCGTGGCGGTGATCGGCTGTGGTGGTGTCGGGATGGCGGCGATCGCGGGGGCGAAGTTGGCCGGGGCGACGACGATCATTGCGGTGGACCTGTCGGAGGCGAAGTTGGAGCGGGCGTTGGGCTTCGGTGCGACGCACACGGTCATCCCGTCGACGTTGGACGGTGATTCCGGTGATTCCGGTGCTACGGGTGAGGATCAGCCGGTGGTGCAGGCTGTCCACGAGATTCTCGGTGGTGTCGGTGCTGATGTGGTGGTGGATGCGGTCGGGGTGCCGGCGACGTTCACCCAGGCGTTCTACATGCGTGATCTGGCCGGGCGTGTGGTGCTGGTGGGGGTGCCGACTCCGGAGATGACCCTTGAGCTGCCTTTCCTGGACATCTTCTCCCGGGGTGGTGCGGTGAAGTCGTCGTGGTACGGCGACTGTCTGCCGGAGCGGGATTTCCCGATGTACACGGAGTTGTATCTGCAGGACCGGTTCCCGTTGGGTGATTTCGTTGATGACCGGGTCGGGTTGGCTGAGGTGGAGTCGGCGTTTGCGAAGATGAAGCAGGGGTCGGTGCTGCGTTCGGTGGTGGAGCTGTGAGTGCCTCGGAGATGACGGCAGGGGCGTCTGCCAGTGGTCTGCGTATCGACCGGGTGGTCACCCATGGGGTGTTTGCGTTGGATGGTGGTCAGTGGGAGGTCGACAACAACATCTGGGTCATCGGTGACGATGACGAGGTGGTTGTCGTCGACGCCGCGCATGACGCTGACGCGATCGTCGACGCCGTCGGGGACAGGACGGTGCGGTCGGTGATCTGTACCCACGCGCACAATGACCACATCACTGTCGCACCGGAGCTGGCGGAGCGGTTGGACACCCGGATTCATGTGCACCCGGGTGACCAGATGTTGTGGAATCAGACGCATCCGGGGGTCGGGCACGAGGACCTGGCGGACGGGCAGGTGTTTGATATTGCCGGGACCCGGTTGCGGGTGATTAATACGCCGGGGCATTCGCCGGGGTCGTGTTGTCTGTATCTGCCGGAGGCGGGTGTGTTGCTCAGTGGGGACACGATGTTTGCCGGTGGTCCGGGGGCGACGGGTCGGTCGTTCAGTGATTTCGACACGATCATTGGGTCGTTGCGGTCGAAGGTGTTGACGTTGCCGGGGGAGACGGAGGTGTATACCGGGCATGGTGATGCCACGTCGATTGGTGATGAGGCGCCTCATCTGGAGGAGTGGATCGCCCGCGGCTATTGATCGACATACCCCTCGGGGGTACTGTATTGACCACTGAGTGGGCATGGATGAAGGAGAGAACTCGTGTCTGAGAATCTACTCGCCGAGGACACGTCCTCGGGCGACGCCGGGTGTGGCTGCGGACCGCATGCGGAGGTGTCCGGCGACGGCGATGAGTCCCACGGCTACAGCGCGGACAAGAAGCGTTACCTCGCGCGCCTGAAGCGGATCGAGGGTCAGGTCCGGGGACTGCACCGTATGGTCGACGAGGACACCTACTGCATCGATGTGCTCACCCAGGTGTCTGCGGTGCAGTCCGCACTCAAGGGCGTCGCGCTCGCGCTGCTGGACGACCACATGCAGCACTGTGTGCTGCATGCGGCGCAGCAGGGGGAGGACGAGGCCATGGAGAAACTCGACGAGGTCTCGGCGGCGGTCGGGCGGCTGCTGAAATAGGGCGGGGAGGTGCGCCCAGTACCGGCTACGTCCGTGGACCAACGGCAGTGCCCCGCGTTCGTTGGCGGGGCACTGCCGTTTTCCGTGGGGCCAGCGGGGCTTGAACCCGCGACCAGCGGATTATGAGTCCGCGGCTCTAACCAACTGAGCTATAGCCCCGTGAGGACATTTAAGCACACGGCCGGTAGCGACTCCGTTGGGTGTCCCTTGCTCTGTGAACGTGCCTACCGGCTCCTTGGCCCACGACTTGCGCCGCTCACTTCCTGCCACTGTCACTGCAGGTGGAGCCGGTGATTTGATCCTGTGCGCCGCGCTCTGTAAAGTTCCATTCCGTTGCCGGGGAGAGCATATCCCGGTTGCGGCATTCCTCCATAGCTCAATGGCAGAGCATTCGACTGTTAATCGAAGGGTTGCTGGTTCGAGTCCAGCTGGAGGAGCAGAACAGGCCCCTGACCAGTATGAACGGTCGGGGGTTTTCGCATTCCCAGTCATACTCGACCTGGATAACCGGGTGGGTGTCCATAAAGTGTCCAAAAAGGGTTGAGCCCCCGCCGGCGGACCGGGCGGGGGCTCGGGGTACTAGCGCTGAGTAGCGCAGGCGTAGTTGAACTAGCGGTGCCCCGCTACGGCCATCCAGTGCGCCTCGAGTTCTGGATCAGCCGGTTTGTCCAACAAGCTACTGAGTCTCTTCCGTGCGTCTTCGACAACCGACGCGGAGACGGCTTCGATCTTGCGTCGTTCTTCCTCTGTGTTGATGTGAGGGTAGTCCTGATGGATCTGGGCGAGGGTTTTGTAGGATGCGGCGGCTTGTTTCACGCTGTTCGCTTCGGCGACGTAACACATTTCGAGGTAGATGCCATCATCTGCGGGTGTGCCATAGCGGACGGCAAGTGCATAGTTCTCGACGGTGAGTGGTTCCTCGGCGTCTTCCCACTCGAGGACAGAGATCGGCTTGTCGTACTCGCGGAGGATGTCGAGGATGGCGCCGTTGAGCGCGGGGCACCATTGGGTGCGCCCGTAGGGTCGGAACTTGTAGATCAAGAGGGTCTCCTTGTCGAGGCCGAGGGCTGGTTTTGCCCCCGATTGTATCGGGGGAGCATTGGGTTGGGGGATAAGAGCAGTCTCGTCGGTCTTGGCGGAGCGCTACGAGAGCTGCGATCCGGAACGGCTCTAGGCGTAGTTGTCGCGGGCGTAGGGCATGCGGAACTCTTCGCCCTCGACGTAGAACGACTGCCCGCTCAGCCCCCTGTGGCTCTCCCGAGGTGCGATCGTCTGGCCGGGGACCGCGTTGCCGTCGGTATCTGCTTCGACCTGCCTGTCGAAGTTATCGGCCACGAAACCGCGGATCTTCTGGTACTCGACCATGGCGGCCTGGTGCGCGGCGTTGTGGGCTGCCGTCGCTTCCCGCAGGGGCTGCAGGGTGTCCCGGGCGGCGTCCTTGGCCTCCTCGAGCTTCGGCAGCATCTCCGCGAGGGTCGCGTGTGCCTCTTCGAGTCTCGCGGCTTCTGCGGCGGCGTGTGCCTCGGTGGCGGCCTGGATCTCGTCGGCGATGGCCTTGTCACGCTCCGCGACGGCATCCCGCTTGGCCTCACGGTCGTAGGCATCGGTGAGCCACTTGTCGGGGACATCGCGGCCGGCGCCGCGGAGGTGGATCAGCTCGGCGTAGGTGTAGCCCTGGTCTGCGTTCGGGTTGGTGTCGAAGGTCTTGATCAGGTTGTCTCGCATGATGTGGTGAACCTCCTGGTTCGGTTGGGGCGTGGTTAGTCGAAGTCGGGGACGGTCGGGCCGTCGACCATCTCGACAGCGGTCCCGACGGGGTAGCTGACGTCGTGGCCGGTCGGCGCGCCAGACTGGGCGGCGTGTTCAACGGAGGTCGCCGCGTCGTACCCGGTGAGGGTCTGTTCGCCACCGGAGCCGATGCGCGGAGTGCTGTCGAGGCGTTCGCCGATCTGGCGGGCCTTGCCTCTGAGGACGTTCTGGTGGTTCTTGGCGAACACGGCCAGGCTGTTTGCCTCCCGGTACTCGGGTGACTCCTGGGCGAGCATCGCATCGACGGTGTCGGCCTCGAGGTCGCCTCGCGCAACGAGTTCGTTGAGCATCAGGGTGCGGGAGGGGGACGGGTCCATGTTTTCGAGCTGGCGTCGGATCTCGCGGAAGCGGTCGGTGGGGTCGGCGCTCTTCACCGAGGGTCGGGCCATGATGCGCTGCAGGGCGAGTTCCGCGGCGACCTGGGTGCTCGGGTCGTCGGAGGTGGGCATGAGGGCTGCGCGGGCTTCCTGGCGCTTGGTCTCGACGGCCTGGGCGTGGAGGTCGATCATGTCGTTGATCTGGTTGAGTCGGTCGCGCTGGCGGGCGGTCATCTGTGCCCAGCGTTCCTGGTTGCCGGCGGGGGTGTAGTTGTGGAAGGTCTTGTTGAATCCGCGGCGTCGGCGGCTCATGTCTCCGGCGAGGTGGTTGATCTGCTGTTCGATGTCGTGTGCGCTGATGTTGGCTTTGCGGGCCATGGTGACCTCCTGTGGTCAGTGTGGTGTGGGGGTTGCATCTCGGATGTGGCCCCCGGGCTACGGGGGTTCGTCCCGGTCGTCGGGGAACATGCCGTCGGTGTCCGAGAAGTCCTCATCCTCGAGATCCTTGGCGTCGAAGATCGAGCCGATGCCCGTCAAGGCTGCAATCTGCTGGTCCATCTCTTCCTCACGGTCGAGCTGCCGGCCGCGGCGCCCGTGGTCGTCGAGAGCCATGTCCTTGTCCGCGGCGATAGCCGCCATCGTGACCGCCCACTTCCGGTCGACCGGGCGCAGCCGACGATCCATCGCCATGACCAGCCCCTCCCGGGCAGCGACACGGAAACCGACGGCCAAGGCATCCCGCTCCGCCCGAACCTCACTGGCACGCGCAGCACGCGCCGCCTCGGTCTGAGTGCCGTCGAAGATGATGCCGGCTTCATCACCGGCCTTCCGGACGTAGTACGCGCTCGTGTGCAGCGCCCGGGCGGCCTGGGCCTGAGTGAACCCGCGCTCATGCAGGGCTCGCACCTTCTCCGGCTCTACCGGCCCATTATTTTGGGTGTCCACAGCTAAACCCCCTGTTCAAGGTCATTGATGTGCTCTGCGAGTTTCCGGTTCATTTGTCGTTCGTTGACGGCGATGAAGATGAGTGTGGGGGTGAGCGCGGGTTCCCAGTTGTCTATGACGGCTTGGAGCGTGTTGGGGTCGTCGGCGCATTGGCTGAGGATGTTTCCGACGCCTTGGAGTAGTTCGCGGCGTTGGCGGTCGGTGTGGTTGCTCATGCTGTCCTCCGGGTGTCTCGGTGTTGTCGGCGGCGGGTGGAGAGTAGGGAGCCGGCGGCGTAGTCGAGGACGAATCGTGCTTGTTGTGGGGTGAGGGAGTGGCGGATGTTGTGCATGTCGGCGTGGTCTCCGCGGGCTCTGGCGTCGGCCATGCGGCGGATTTGGTTCATGGCTGCGTTGAAGGCTGCGACTTCGGCGAATCGGTCGGCGAGCTCGTCACACGGGGTGTCTGCCTGGCTGACGTCCTCGGAGCCGTTGTCCTCATCGTTGAGGTTGAGTTCGGCCTGGTGGGCGTCGGGGAGGTCGAAGAGTCCGTCGGTGAAGGTCACTGGTCGGCCTCCTGGTTACCGGTTGCGAGGGCGAGGTAGTAGTCGGCGAGGGCGTCGCTGAGTGGGGCTGTGAGCGGTGGTGGGGTGACGGGGTGGCTCACTGGTGGCCTGCCTTTCGGAGGGCGGTGTCTGTGGCGATGAGGGCTCGCATGGCGATGGCTACGATCTCCCGGCGTTCGGCGGGGATGGTGACGATGCCGTTGGTGTATTCCTCGATGCGGCCGGTGATGAAGTCGCTGTAGAGCACGCGGGTTTCTTCGATGGCGTCGGTGAGGGTGCGGTACATGCGGGCGGCGGCGTCGAGCTGTTCGTTGGGGAGCGGGTCTGCCCGGTCCATCTCCTGCATCATGAGCATGGAGTTGATGGCGTGGGTGGCGCGCTCGGGGTCGGCGCCGAGGGTGTGGAGTAGGCGGGTGTAGTCGTCTCCGCGGCGTTGGCGCCAGTAGAGGCGGAGTTCGAGGGCGTCGTCGATGGATTGCTGTGCGGCTTGGCTGATGTCTTCGGTCATGGTTACTCCTGGTTCAGGCTGTCGAGGATCAGGGATTGGATCTCTGGGTCTGCTGAGGCTTCGAGATCGTGGAGGGGTACGTCGGTGTAGTCCACGTAGTTTTCGTCGCTCAGCGCCGGTTCTGTGGGCGGTGGGGCGTCCTGCCACTTGGCTTGGTTCAGCCAGGTGGAGGCGTTCATGTCGAAGGGTTGCCCGGATTCGATGAAGCCGCGCATGCCGTTGATGACGGTCTGCTCGTCGCCGGCCCGCTTCACTGCCTTGGGGTACGCGGTTCGGGCGTTGGCTTTCTTCTTCTTCTGGTCCGAGGGGACGAGGGCCCACCACTCTTCGAACCGGGACGGTTCGTGAGTGGGGGAGGGCGAATGAGAAGAGGGCTTGCGGCGCTCCGGGAGCGCAGTGGCCGCATCCGTGAACGATCGACCCCTGCCGAGTCCGGTTCCCTCTTTTGATTTAGAGGGGTGGTTTATATGGGGGGTTTGGGGGACACTGCTGACCCCGGGGCGGGTCACAGGTGTCCCCTGGGTGGATCTGTGCTGTCCCCCGTCCTGGTCAGGATTGTCCCCCGGGGTCACTGCTGACCCCGGGGTCAGTGTTGTACCCGGGGTACTGTGCTGTACCCCGTCTGTTGATTCGCTTCGGAGGTAGTCGAGGTTTAGCCGCCAGACTCTCGGACGCCGGTACTTGGGGTAGTGAGCGACGAGGCTCTGGTCTCCCATCGAGATCCAACCACCCTCCTTGAGGACTTTGAGCCCCCGCTTCACGGTCTGGTAGCTGGCGTCGACCTGCTTTCGGTATGCCGGATCCGCGGTCTTCCGGCTCTCGTCAACCGTGAAGCCGAGAAGGTAGCCAGCGAGGGTCTGCTTGGACGGCCATGCCTGCCACCGTTCATTGGCGTGCTCGGCGAGGCCGTAGAGAACCAGGCGGGCGGAGTCGGGGGAGGGGACCGGTGCGCGCTTTGTCACCCAGATGTAGGCGTCGAGGCTCATGGGCGGCTCCCCTCGCCGGTGTAGTGCTTGGCAGAGCACGTGTGTGTGGTAGCGATGAGGCCCCGGGTGGGCGCGCTGTTGTTGTCGGTCACGGGGACCTCCTTTCGCTGTCGGTGTGTGGTCTCGGCGTTGCAGCGCCGGTTCACTCGGCGGGGGTTATCAGGCTGTCGAGTTCGTCGACGGAGAAGAGACGGCATCGACGGTCTTTCGGGTCGCGCACCGGGTTCAGTTCGCCGGCGGCGGTCCGGCGGTCCAGATAGCCCATGGACACGCCGTAGCGCCGGATGGCATCAACGGCTCGGATCAGCTCTGGAGCGGGGGCGTATTTCATATGCGGCACATTGCACTGCATTGCAGGATGTCAGGATCTGTGGCGGCTACCGCTGGTCTCCGCGGCCGTTCGGCGCCGGGATCTCGATCACGTCGTGGACGGTGCCCTGCCCGTCGATGGGGTTGCAGATGGCCAGAACCCACTTCTCGGGGTAGTACCCGCCGTAGTTGGTGCCGAAGTTCATCCAGTCGGTCCTGACCCGCTCGAACATCTCGCGGGTCATGTGCGGGCCGGCGATCTCGATCTGCTGGTTGGGCAGGAGGATCATGTCGGGCACCAGGTGGGTGCGGATGACGGTCTCTCCGGCGCTGAACGTCCACTGCCAACGCTTGAGGGCGTCGTGGAACTCTTCGCGGGCCCGGTCGCGTTCCTTGTGGCCGATGTTGCCGGCGCACCAGTCGTCGTCGGCTTTCTTGAACGCCTTGAGCTTGGGGAGGACGAGTTCGGCGAAGCGTTGTTCGATGCGGCTGGTGTCGACGTTCTCGGTGGTCTCGACGGGGGCGAGGGTTGCTGATAGCATTGGGGTGTACTCCATTCAGGTTGCTGGGTGGTGGTTGGCCCGGTCGGGTCCGCGATTTGAGTTGCTAGGCTCTGCGGTCCGGTCGGGTTTTCTCGTGCGCGGGGGTCACTGCTCGTTCTTTCCACTGCCCCAAATGGGGCATTAGGGGTTTTCTCGTGCGCGGGGGTCACTGCTCCGGCTTGTCTGTGGGGAGCGGTTCGAGGGGTTTCTTGGGGCGAGGCTCGTAGTAACAGTCCTCGCAGGGCATACCCATCACGCCGCATCACTCTTCGCGGTGTCGCCGACGACCTGCGCCGGGGTGATGCCGAGCTTCTCGGCGAGGGGGGCGACGGGGACGATGTAGCGGCCGCCGATCTTGAATGCGGGGGTGGGGAAGTCGCCGTTGGCGATGGCGGTGTACGCGGTCTGTCGGCTGATGCCGAGCAGCGCGGCAGCACGGGCGACGCCGATTGATGCTGACACTGTGTGCTCCTGTTCGGTCTGGATTGGCTTATATGTTGAAGCGTACACATGGTTGGACTAGACTGCAAGACTGGACCTAAAATAGGGACCGATAAGCATTTTCTAGACAACTGAACAGTGGATCAGGAACACTTGACCGCATGGCAGCGGGCGAATGGGTGTATCAGGGCATTAGCAGGGTTTCTCGGGATGACAGCGAGTTCGTCGCGGGTACTGACCTGCACCGAATTGAAGCGCGTCGCGCTGTCGGCGTGTCCGACATCGATGCTCCGGATGGAGTTGTTCCGCGTGACTATGTCCGCCTACAGATGTTTGCGGAATGGGACCAGAACAGTCGGGACCAGTTCTCCATGCTGAAGATGACGGTTGATGGCATTACGGTCTATGAGTCGCGCTCTGGGATGCAGGTCGACACTGAAGGATCCCCGGATATCGAGCTGCGCACGTGGCTCACACCCGACTCCGACTTACTGCGTAGCGTGCCCTTCCGGCGCCTGTTCAGCCAGGCGTCGGCAGAACTGCTCGCTCGATCGCAAGTCTCGGACCAAGTACCGGCCGACGCGGTGCCCGGATTCCTCCCCGATTTCAGAGAGCTGAGATCGGAGTGGCCGAAGGGGGACACGCGCCAGGTCGCACGGTGGGCGGGCTACGTGTACGCCACTGCGGTGGCAGACGGTCAGCCAGCAAACAAGGCAGTCGAGGAAGCATTCGGAGTCTCACGCACAACGGCGAAACGCATGGTCACTTTGGCGCGTGAGCTCGGTTTCCTCGCAGACAGTGTTGTCGGTGCCCCTGGTCCCTCTACGCGAAAGGGATAGAGCTATGGGCAAGGGTAGGCCGGTCACGCCGCTGGGCACGTGGGGTGAGATCAACGTCAGTGAAATCAGTCCGGGCACGTGGCAGGCAGAGGCGCGGATCCGGATGGAGAGCGGTAAGCGCAAGCGCGTGCGCGCCCGCGGTGCGTCGAAGTCTGCGGCCACCAGGGCGATCAAGGCGAAGCTCTCCAACATGGGGACGACAATCGACTCGGACCTCCTGACGTCGACCAGCACTCTCACCGCGCTGCTCGACCAGTGGATCGACCGGCACGACGTGTCCGGGCGGACAAAGACGATCTACAAGCAGTGCATCCGCCTGCACATCAAGCCGGCGCTCGGCGACGTGTGCCTCAACGAGATCACCACCCCGCGGCTGCAACTGTTCCTCGACGGTCTGTCTGACGCGACGGCGCACACGGCCCGGGCGGTTCTCGGTAGCGCGGTGAGTCTCGCGGTGCGGTGGGGGATCATGTCGCACAACCCCGTGCGAGATACCGCGCTGCGGAAGAAGCAGCGGCAGGAAGTGCGGGCGCTGACGGACGCGGAGATCTCGGCGTACCGCACCCGCCTGGTGAAGTGGTGCGGCGGCAACCAGATGGGCCCGGCCCGCGGTGAGGGGCTGGTGGAGATCATCGACGTGTGTATCGGCTCCGGTTGCCGCATCGGGGAGGTGCTGGCTCTGCGGTGGGAGGATGTCGACATCGACGGTGGTTTCGTCACGGTGACGGGGACGATCGACGACGATGCCGGCGACCGGAAGGAACTCCCGAAGACGGAGGGGAGCCGTCGGACGGTGAAGGTCACCCCGGATGCTGTCGCGGCGCTGCGGCGCCAGTGGGACAAGCCGTACCGGCCTTTCCTGGGCATGCCGGTGTTCCCGACCCGTTCAGGTGGCTACCGGACGGTGAGCAACACGGAGACGCGCCTACGGAAGGCGCGGGACAACCAGGACGACATCACGCCGCACGACTTCCGGAAGACGGTGGCGACGCGGATCGAGCAGCAGTTCGGGATGTTGGCGGCGTCACGGCACCTGGGGCATTCGTCTACGTCGGTGACGGAGCAGGCGTATCTGGCGCGGCCGGAGGTGCTGCCGGACTACACGGCGGCGTTGGTGGTGAAGCCGCTGCGCGCCGTGTGATCGGCTAGAGCATGCGCGACTTCATCGCCTTGTTGATCTGCCTGCTCGCATTGTTCATCTGGGCCTGCAGGTAGCCGCGGGGGTCGTTGACCGTGACCGGCCCGTTGAACACAGCGCCGATCGCGCTGCCGATCTCGCGGCCGCCGGCGTGCTTCGCCGCGTCCATGTTCAAGCCCAGGCGGTCCAGGCTGGTGGTGTCGCCAGATGAGAACTGCAGCTTGCCCTCCATTAGGCCGGGCAGGCCCGATCCGATCAGGTTCGCCATGCTCAGGACGTCGACGCCGAGACGCTTCCCGGTCTCCGCCCACAAGTCCAGGCTGCGGGCCCGCTTGTTCCGCGACAGGGGGATGTAGGCCTCGTCCCCGGCTTCGCCCCACAGAATCGCACTGCCTTCGTTGAACTGCGCGTCACGGGCCGCGCCGAGGATCCCGCTAGTCCCGGTGATGGCGCCGTCGGCCATCGCGGTGATGCCGAACGCCTGACCCGCCGAGGTCGGTGCCGCCTTCTGCTTCTCTACCGCCACCTTGAGCTGTTCGTTGGTCTTGCGCAGCTCCTCAGTCTCATCACGCATGTCGATGAGCTTGTCGGACAGGTCAGCGACCTTATCCCGGGCATCATCCAGCTCCCACTGGGCCTGCTCCTTGTCCTCCGGCTTCGCCTCCGCCAGCGCCTTCTCTTTCTCGCCGATGTCCTTCTTCGCCTGCGCGAGGTCGCGTTCGGTGGACTGGATGTTGCGGTCGTGGGCGCGCATCTCACGCTCGTGGCGGCGCTGCTCGGTTTCGAGGTTCTCGCCCTCAAAGGTGGTACCCAGCCCGAGGACGTTGCCCCAGGACACGACGTCGTCTGCCATCGGGGTGTTGTTGTGCAGGGCCCATGCCGCAGCCGCAGCTTCCAGTACGGACCCGTCCTTCAACAGCGGCCCCGCGCCGCCGTTCACGGACTTCGACACGCTCGACCCGCCGCCGCCAGACGAGCCGCCCGCCGACGACGAGTACGCGGAGTACGAGCCCATCTCGTCGTAGCCGTCCTCAACCTCCCCTCCATCGCCCGGCAGGTAAGCCCAGTCGGTGAAGCCGCGGCCATCCAATGGCCCAGCCGCGCCGCCGATCGTCAGGCCGCCGCCAGTGTTGCCGCCGGACTCGATGAACGTGCCGTCCGGCAGAACCATCGCCGTATGCCCACCGCCGGGGCCACCGTTGTACCAGCCGACCACGACATCGCCCGGACCACCGCGGCCCTGCTGGAAGCCGCGCTCGGCCAGCCACCCGGCCATGTTGCCGGTGCCGGTGCGGGACTCCAACGGATCCCGGCCCAAGTAGGAGTTGACGCCCATGGACACGGCGCCGGAGCAGTCCGTGCCGCCCGGCCCCCACCCTCCGAACACATACGGCGTGCCGTTGTAGGGCGACAACTCCGACTTCACCCGGTCAGAAGTACGGCCGCCGTTCGCGAACTGCTCCAAGTCGGTCAGGAACGCCTGCACGACCTGTGAGACGTTGCCACCGTTGACGGCGGCGAGGGTGCCATCCCACGTCTCGGACGAATCCCTGTTGACGATCCACTCGCCAGCATCAACCCATGACGACGGGGCGCCGTTGCCGTCTACGCCGAGGATGCCATCAACCACCCCGGTGCCCGGTCCGGTAGTGGGGAGACGATACCCGCCGTGACGGGCGCCCGATGCGTTCCGGGGAAGCCGTGAACCCCGGGCGTTCCGGGGCAGCCGGCCACCATCAGCGTTGTTCTGCGCCTCGATCGACTGGCGCATAGCCTGCCCCATCTGCGCCGCCCCCTGACGCATCACCTGATTCGACACAACCCGACGCTCCTCAATCGTCAACGTCGCGTACAACTGTCGACGATCCTGCGCGTCCATCTGCGCTGCGATCTGAGCGATGTTGCTGATGACCTTGTGGTCAGCCGACCGCGGGTTCTCCGACTCCCGCAACTGATCCAACAGGCCCGGAAGCTCGTGGTGGATCTCGTGCAGCGCGGTCCGCGTGAGTTCGGTTTCCCGGAGCTGACCGAGCAGGGAATCAAGGTCGTTGTCGATGACCAGCTTTCCATCGACAACTGAGAGGACACCCATCTCGTGCAGGCGGGCGATGGTGCTCCCGATGTCGTCCTTGATCCGCACCTCGCCGTCGATCTCAGCCGCAAGGCCAAGCTCGACGAGTTCCTGCTGCGCTTCGTCGGTCATCGCCTTCACGTTGATCTGGCCATCTTCCATGTATTTTACGGCGTCGCCCATCTGCTCGAGCTGCATCAGCACGCCGGTACCGTCCGGCATCGAGATGCTCAACTCGTTGGATTCGGGCAGATCCTCAACCGTGTACCCAATGTCCTCGAGGGCTTCCTTCGTCGCCATGCGGGTGTCCTCGTCCACCTCGATACGGAGTTCGTCGGGGGATTCAAGACGGGTCGTCTCGTCCGACAGAAGCTCGGTGGCATCTTTCGCCTTCTTGGCGGATTCGGCATAGTTGTTGAGCTTCTGCTCTGCCTCCGCGGAGACGACGTCGGTGGTCATCTCGCCCATTCCGAGGACTTCGTTCTTCAGCTCGCCGGTGGCTCCCGCAGCCTCCCGGGCGCCGTCGCGGAACTCGCGGAAGTACTCACTCCACTCGTTGCCGCGGCCCATTTTGTCGGGGTTGGCGCTCTTCACGTCGTTCAGCATCGACTGGATCTCCGCGGTGCCCCCGGAGGCTTCATCGGCGGCGATGGCGTCGGCTACGTCGCCGGCCTCGTAGCCCTGGCCTTGCCAGTACTCGCCGTAGTTCTGCCAGTAGTCGGACCCCTCGATGTTCTTGATGCGCTTCTGGTCGATGTCAGCATCAGCCTTCGCGGTGAAGTCGCGTGTGGCCTGAGCATCGCCGGTTGTGGCGCCGATGAGCATGTCGTCTGACATGCCGAGCTTGCGAGCGGTGTCCCGGACGCCGGACTCCTCGAGGCTCTTGAGCTGGATCTGTTCAGTTTGCTCGGTGATCTTGCCGGTGGTCTCGTCGAGGGAGTCGCGCAGCTCATTCTGCTTCTGCTTGTGCCTCTCGACCTCCGCGGCGGCGTCCTGGTGCTGCTTGATCAACGCCATGATCGCGGCGGTAACGCCACCGAAGATGAGGCCGGGCAGACCGCCTACCGCGGTCAGTAGGCCCTGCCCGGCGGTCTTGGCGAGCGACAGCCCACCGGCCACCGATCCGCCGACGACGCCGCCGAACGACTGCAGTGTGCCCTTCGCTGTACCGGCAACCCGGTTCAGGCCGCCGAGTTCGCGGCCCATGGCCCTGGACTCCATGCCGGCCAGGCGGAGACCGTCGCCGGCCTTGCGGTACGCGTCGCCCATGCGACCGATGGCGGGCACCCGCTGGCCGAGGGTCATCATGGCAGTGGACACGACGCCGATCTCCCGGCCCTGGCCCTTGAGCGCGGACTGGGACTCGGTCACGTTGTCGAGGAACGAGTCGAACGAGCCCATTCCCTTCGACATTGCGCCGGTCAGGCCCTTGTGTTTCGCTACCGCCATGCCCAGCAGGCCGACGTAGGCCTCCATGGGGATGGCGGTCATGACGGTGCCGATCTTCTCGACGACGGGCCACACGGCCTGCGCGGTGTCCTTCAGTGTGCCGAGAGCGGCCTTGACCTGGGGGATAGCACCCTGGGCGAAGTCAGAGAGCCCCACGGTCAGCTTCTCGGCCATGGGGCCAGCCCGGTCACCGAGTTCATCGATGCTGTCGGTGATGTTCCCGATGACGCCGGGCGCCGCGTCGAATGCAGGCTGCAGGATCTTCTCGCCGAGACGTCCGACTGCGGCACCGGCGTTGTTCATTGCGCCCTGGAACGTGTCGCCGGCGGCCAGCGCGGCGCCGCCCATACCCTCTTCGAGAGCGTTCTGGAACGTCTCGAACGAGACCTCACCATCCGAGGCCATCTTCCGTGCTTCATCCGCGGTGACACCCATCTCCTTGGCGACGAGCTGCAGGATCGGGATACCAGCGTCCATCAGCTGGTTGGCGACGTCCATCTGCATCATGTCGGACGTGGCGACCTTGTTGATGATCGAACCCATCTCGCCGAGTTCAGTGCCGGCGATCGTCGCGGCGTCGCCAGTCAGCTTGAGGGTGCGCTGTAGTGCCTCGCCCGGTTCGATGCCGGCGGCGACGGCCGAGGCGGCGATGGTGGCGGCGTCGCCCATGCCGAACGCGGTGCCCTTCACGCTGGCGAGGGCATCGTCCATGATGGCGGAGACGTTGGCGGTGCTGTGGCCGAGGCCGGTCAGCTTGGCTTCCGCCTGGTCGATGTCGTTGAGCCGGGAGAATCCCTTGGTGAGGGCGACTCCCATTCCACCGATGGCCGCGGTAGCGGAGGTGATGGCGCCCCACTTGATCGTCTTGGTGAGGGCGCCGGAGGTGACCTTGCCGATGCTGTCCACGAGCTTGCCGGCGGCGTTGTCAGCGCGGCCCAGCTCCGCGGCGGGCTGTGAACTGACCTTGAGGCCGGTGCCGGACTTCGATGCCTTCTGGAGGTTCGTGTCGAGGTTCTGTGCTTCCTGGGCGGCCGTGGTGACCGCGCCGGTGCCAGTTGGCGTGACGTCGAGCTTCGTGTTCGCGGTGGCGTCGGCTGTCCGCTGTAGGTCGACGAGGTCGGTCTTCGCGCCTTTGATCTTGGACCTGAACGGGCCGTCGTCGACGTCGATGGTGGCAAAGAGGGTGCCGAGGTCGAGTGACATGTGGTTCTCCCTGTGGTGCTGTGGTGGTTGTGCCGGGATATTTGCACAGGTCGGGCGGTGTTCAGGGCAGCAGAAAAGCCCCCGGGAACAGGGGTGTCCTGGGGGCTTCTCACCACAGTGAACCTCGGCGACCTCATCGAAGCGTTCGGCTCGGTGCACACAGTAGGGCAGCCGGCGGGGTGTTGAGATCCGGCCGGGTAGCGCTGGTTATGCTGGGGAAATGACGTTCAAGAAGATGATGGCGGCCGCCGCGGTGGCAACCGTGGCCCTCATGACCATGGTTGCCTGCAGCAGCGGGGACACCGACAGCGCGGCGACAACGAATTCGGAGGCCGGAGTTCCGGCCCAGAATCCATCAGCGGAGCTACTGGTCGAGCGCACTAACCCCAGCACGATGACCGAGTTCGCTGCTGTTTCCCGCATCCTTGACCGTGACGATATCGCCTACGGGGATGTTGAAGACACCAGCGAAGATTCCGGTAGTGGCACGCTTGACGTTGATGAGCTCGGTTCTCTCTACTTCGGAGAGTCTGACAATCCCGACGTTGCAGTCGTAACGATGCTGAACCGAGCGGGTGACGACGGAACTTCACACGTCATGGTCGGCGGGAACTGGATCATATGGGTCAATGGGGCAGGGAACGATGATAAGGCTGTAGAGGTTGCTGAGTCGCTCGGTGGAGCTCTCTACGCACTGCGCTAGGTGTCACCCCTGACCCCGGGGGGGCTGTGGTGACCCCCGGGTCTGTGGTGCCACCCGGGTCTGTGGTGCCACCCGGGTCTGTGGTGCCACCCGGGTCTGTGGTGCCACCCGGTGTCCACTTAGTGTCCATTTAGTGGGCGAACTCAGGCGTGACTATATGGACACCATTGGCTCTTGGAGTGCCGCTGACCTCGATGGATTCTTACGCTGATTGACTGTGGGTACCTGTGCATCACGGGGTTCAGACTACGAAGGGTTGCTGGTTCGAGTCCAGCTGGAGGAGCAGAACATCACCGCCGACCACACCGTGGTCGGCGGTTTTGCTGTGGGCGATGTCTGGTCGGCTTAGTAGTCATGCAAGCGTACCGGGATCGGTCGAATTGTGGCAGTGGGACAGCGATTTGGGTACGGGTGCACTCACCGCGTCGCCCACGCGACGCAGTGCAGTGCGCTCCATGCAGAGAAAACCCCTACCCTGACGCCGTGCGCTGTGCATATACTGGATCTCCCGTTGAAGGAGCGCCCGCCATGCCTGTCCGGACCGTCACCAAGAACACGGCAGAATCGACCATCGAGGTCGTCGCCGACTACCCCGTCTCTGCGGACAGGCTCTGGAACGCCTACGCCGACCCGTCCCAGCTGGAACGTTTCTGGGGGCCACCGACCTACCCCGCCACGTTCGCCCGCCATGATGTCGCCGTCGGTGGCCGCTCGAACTACGTCATGACCGGTCCGGACGGGGACCGCTCCGCCGGGTACTGGCACTTCACCGATGTTGCAGCGCCGTCCACGTTTACCGTGAAGGACGGATTCGCCGACGACGCCGGGGAACCGAACACCCGGGCGCCCGAGGTGACCATGACCTTCCGGTTCGAGGACGCTGGCCAGGGCGCCACGATGACCATGCTGACGTCTTTCGCCGGGCCCAGGGAGATGGACAAGATGGTCGACATGGGGATGGCGGAGGGGATCGAGGCTGCACTGAGTCAACTCGACGCCGTCCTCGCCGAGCCGGACCCGGCGGCCGTCGGTACCGGAACACGGCCGGTGATCCTCGGAGACACCCTCGTGCGGATCAGCAGGGTCTTCCCCGGCAGCGTCGACCAGGTGTGGCGCGCCCACCACGACGCCGACCTCCTGCGACAGTGGCAACTGGGGCCGGACGGCTGGTCGATGCCGGTGTGTGAGGTGACCACCACCGTCGGCGAGACGTACCGCTTCGGTTGGGTGAAAGACGACGTGGCTGACGGCCAGGACGCGGAAGCATTCGGCTTCACCGGTACCGTTCTCGAGTCCGAGGAACCGTACCGCATCGTCACCACGGAGATGATGACCGACGGTGATGGGACCCCCGTGCCGGACGGTCCGGAGACCCGCAACGAACTGACCTTCACTCCGGTGGCGGACGGCACATTGGCGACGCTGATCGTCACCTACCCCGGGGTCGCGGTACGTGACATGATCCTCGGCACCGGCATGGTCGACGGTATGGAGATGAGCTACGCCCGTCTCGATCAGTTGCTGGGCTGAAGAGCGTTCCACAGGTCGTCGTTGAATCCCGCCCAGCGGTCTTTCGCCCAGGTGCCGAACGCCCGGTCTGTCAGCGCCACGCCGGCGCGACCCGTCGGCCGGTGGAACCACAGGAACGTCCCGGACTGCCCGAAGTGGCCGACGACGTCGCGCGGCATTGACGACCCGACCCAGTGCGGGGCCTTGGCGCCGCGGATCTCCGGACCCAGCCCCCAGGGGCACGGGGACTGACGCCCGTAGCCGGGGACGATGCCGTCGAGGTCGCCGTACTGCGGCGACAGGGCGTCCTCCCAGGTCTGCTCGGACACGAGCGTGGGGGAGAGGAACTCGGCCGCGAGCACCAGGAGAGCGGACACGGAGGCGCTGAAGCCGTGACCGGCCGAGCCGGAGAGGTCCAGGGCGTCGACGGACAGTCCCAACGGCTCGCACACGGCCGCCCGTGTGTATTCGGTGAACGGGATGCCGGTGGCAGAGACCAGGTCGGCGAGGATCTCGTAGCCGGCCGAGGAGTAGATTCTGCGCGTGCGGGCAGGCTTCTCACGTTGCCGTGACTGCATCCCGACCCCGGAGGAGTGGCTGAGCAGCTCCCGTACCGTCGCGTCGTCCGGGGCCTCGACAGGGACGCCGTACTCCCGGCTGACCGTGGCCACGGTGTCGTCGAGGTCGAAGGCGCCTTCCTCCACCGCGATGAGCACGCTGTAGGCGGTGATCAGTTTGCTGACACTGGCCAGCGGGAACACCCGCCCAGCGTCGCCGACGGTCACGTCGCCGGCCTCACTGAGTGCGCCGGCAACCACGGTGTCCACCGGCCACTGCGCGGTGGTACGCAGGACGTCCTGCACCGACATGAGGTCAGTTGCTCCCGGACGGCATGTTCTGCCCGGTGGCGGGGAAGCGGGACTCCACCAACCGCGCAATGTCCTGGACGGTCTGCGCGGAATCCAGGTCCTCTTCCTCGACGCGGACGCCGAAGGCGTCCTCGATCCGGATCGCGATGTCGATCCGGGAGACCGAGTCGATGTGGAGGTCGTCGGTCAGGTCACTGTCTGCGCTGATTTCCTCGACGTCGACACCGGTGGCGTCCTCGATGATCATCGAGATTCGTGTCACCGGGTCGACGGAGGCGCTGCGGGCGTTGCGGGACGGACGCGTCCCCTTGGCTGCCCCGCTCTCTGCCGCGGCGGGGTCTCCGCCGAGTTTCTCGGCGAGCTTGTCTCGGGCATCCGGTGAGATCTCCACGGACATCAGCCTTTCTGGGTTCGGTGGTCCCGTCACTGTCGGGGACCACACTACCAACAGTTGAGGCGCCGACTGACCTACGCCTTCGTCGGGTCCGTCAGGTTCAGCTCCTCGGCGGCGTCGTTGACGTCGTCCCAGCTGACCTTGCCGTCGCGGGCGAGTGCGGAGAGCACTGCCACCACGATGGACTCGGCGTCCGAGTTGAAGAAGCGGCGTGCCGCGGCGCGGGTGTCGGAGAAGCCGAACCCGTCGCAACCCAGGGTGGTGTAGTCGCCGGGGACGTAGGCGCGGATCTGCTCGGGCAGGTCGGTGGCGAAGTCGGAGACACCGATGAACGGGCCGGTGGCCTCGTCCAGCACCTCGGTGACGAACGGCTTCGTGGTCTCCGCCGACGGGTGGCGCAGGGCCTCGCGCGACAGTGCGGCACCCTCACGCGCCAGCTCGGTCCAGGACGTCACCGAGTACAGGGACACGTTGACGTCGAACTTCTCGCGCAGCATCTCCTTGGCGCGGATCGCCTCGGTCACGCCCACGCCGGACGCCAGGATGTTGGCGACCAGGTCGGTCTGGGGAGCGGCTCCGACGTCGCCGGCGGACTGCTCACCGGTGCCGATCAGACGGTCTGCCGGGGAGTAGAGGTAGATGCCCTTGAGCAGGCCGTCGACGTCCAGGTTCTCCGGTACGGCCGGCTGGTGGACCGGCTCGTTGTAGGCCGTGAGGTAGTAGATGACGTTCTCACCCTGGCCGTTCTCGCCGGCACCTTCGCCGTACATGCGCTGGATGCCGTCGCGCAGGATGTAGCCGATCTCGAAGCCGAAGGCGGGGTCCCAGGCCACGACGGCCGGGTTCGTCGCCGCGAGCAGCAGGGAGTGGCCGTCCATGTGCTGCAGGCCCTCGCCGGTCAGCGTGGTGCGTCCTGCGGTGGCGCCGATAAGGAAGCCGCGCGCCATCTGGTCGGCGGCGGCCCAGATGCCGTCGCCGGTGCGCTGGAAGCCGAACATCGCGTAGAAGATGTACAGCGGGATCATCGGCTCGCCGTGGGTCGCGTAGGACGTGGCCGCGGCGGTGAACGAGGCGATGGAACCGGCCTCGTTGATGCCCTCGTGCAGGATCTGGCCGGAGGTGGCCTCCTTGTAGGACAGCATCAGGTCGGCGTCCACCGGCGTGTAGTTCTGGCCGTGGTTGTTGTAGATCTTCAGCGTCGGGAACCAGGAGTCCATGCCGAAGGTGCGGGCCTCGTCCGGGATGATCGGCACGAGGCGTTTCTTGATCTCCGGGTCACGCATCAGGTCCTTGAGTGCGCGGACGAGCGCCATGGTCGTGGCGACCTCCTGCTTGCCGGAGCCCTTCAGGACGCTACGGACGCCGTCCTTGACCTCGGGGACCTTCAGCGGTGTGTAGGAGTTGCGGCGCTCCGGCACGGCACCGCCGAGCTCCTCGCGACGCTCGAGCATGTAGCGGACCTCGGGGGAGTCCGGACCCGGGTTGAAGTACGGCGGCAGGTAGGGGTCCTTCTCCAGTTCCTCGTCGGAGATCGGGATCTCCTGCTTGTCACGGAACTGCTTGAGGTCCTCCAGTGCCAGCTTCTTCATCTGGTGGGTGGCGTTGCGGCCCTCGAAGTTGTGGCCGAGACCGTAGCCCTTGATGGTGTGGGCGAGGATTACGGTGGGCTGGTCCTTGGTCTCCAGGGCGCGCTGGTAGGCCGCGTAGATCTTGCGGTAGTCGTGGCCGCCGCGGCGCAGGGCGAAGATCTCTTCGTCGGTCATGTCCTCGACGAGTTTGGCGGTCTCCGGGTTCTTCTCGAAGAAGTACTTGCGGACGTAGGCGCCGTCCTTGGCCTTGAAGGTCTGGTAGTCGCCGTCCGGGGTCGTGTTCATGACGTTGACGAGGTCGCCGTCCTTGTCCTTGGCGAGCAGGTCGTCCCACTCACGGGCCCACACGACCTTGATGACGTTCCAGCCGGCACCGCGGAAGAAGCTCTCGAGCTCCTGGATGATCTTCGTGTTGCCGCGCACCGGGCCGTCGAGACGCTGGAGGTTGCAGTTGACGACGAAGGTCAGGTTGTCCAGGTTGTACAGTGCCGCCTGCTGGATCAGGCCGCGGGATTCCGGTTCATCCATCTCGCCGTCGCCGAGGAAGGCCCAGGTGTGCTGGTCGGAGGTGTCCTTGATGCCACGGTCGTGCAGGTAGCGGTCGAAGCGTGCCTGGTAGATGGCGTTCATCGGGCCAAGGCCCATCGACACGGTGGGGTGCTCCCAGAAGTCGGGCATGCCGTGCGGGTGAGGGTAGCTGGGCATGCCGATGCCGGGCTTGCTCTTCTCCTGACGGAAGGCGTCCATCTCCTCCTCGGAAAGACGTCCCTCGAGGAAGGCACGTGCGTAGACGCCGGGGGAGGCGTGGCCCTGGAAGAACACGTGGTCGCCGCCACCGGGGTGGTCCTTACCGCGGAAGAAGTGGTTGAAGCCGACCTCGTAGAGTGCGGCGGCGGAGGCGTAGGACGAGATGTGGCCGCCGACACCGATGCCCGGGCGCTGGGCGCGGTGGACCATGACCGCCGCGTTCCACCGGATCCAGCGACGGTAGCGCTTCTCCATGTCCTCGTCGCCGGGGAACTCGGGCTCCATGGTGGTGGGGATCGTGTTCACGTAGTCCGTCGACAGCAGCGGCGGCATCGGGACGCGCTTGGCGGAGGCTCGCTCCAGCAGGCGCAGCATCAGGTACCGGGCACGGTCGGGGCCGGCGTCGCCGAGAAGGCCGTCGAGGGAATCCATCCACTCCCTGGTCTCCTCGGGGTCGGAGTCCCGGAGATACGATGCGACACCGTCGCGGATACTGCTGAAATTGCTGTCCGACGAGTCGGACTGGGGTGACCTGCTGGACGCAGTGGTCATAGCGCTCCTCCTGGGTACGGGAAAGGACGTGACGCGCAGTCCAGGATTACGACTGCGGCGTCTGTCGACGGTCTGTCACTGTCCGATACTACGGAAGACAGGGGTGGGTAATTCCAGTGCCGCGGTGTCGAAGTTGGGTCGTCGTCTAGCCATGACCAGATACTTCCCCTACTATGCAGGGGAGATCGGTGCCTTGAACTGCGGGTGTCGCGTCCGTCGCGTCAGATGCAGTGCCGAGGTGCCGCACGAATGGTGAAATATGCCACTCGGAAGATCTACGAGAAGTACCCTCACAGAGGGCGCAACAAGTAATGGCACCAGAAATATCAGAGGAAAGGTCAGGGAACCGCAAGTGGGAGACGCCTCCGGCGCAGCAGTGCACGAAGGACAGGACTGGGCAGAGTTGTTGGATGTGACCAACGGCCAGATCGTGCAGGAGCTCGGTTGGGACGAAGACGCCGACAGTTCCATCAGTGAGGGCCTCGAAGAGATCATCGGCGAAGCCCTGCTCGACGAGGAGACCGACGAGATGGTCGACGTCGTCCTGCTGTGGTGGCGTCACGACGACGGTGACCTTGTCGACGGACTCGTCGACGCGACCAGGAACCTCGGGGAATCGGGACGGATCTGGCTGCTGACCCCGGCGGCGGGCACCCCTGGAACCGTGGAACCCGGTGAGATCGCCGAGTCTGCACAGGTGGCGGGTCTCGTGCAGACGACCTCGACGCGGCTCGGCAGCTGGCAGGGGGCCTGTCTGGTCCCCGGCGGCACGAAGCGCTAGAGTCTTCGGAAGGTTCCCTGCGCACGGTCCTGTCGTGACTTGCACGGGAATGACGCGCATTTAGCTCAGTTGGAAGAGCAGCTGGTTTACACCCAGCAGGTCGGCGGTTCGAGCCCGTCAGTGCGCACCACTACTGGCCAGCGATTTCGCCACTCTCCGGAGTGTCGGGGCCGCTGGTTTCGTCGTTTCCACCTGCTTCTCGGCTACCTGGTGAGCCTCGGGATCAGGAAACCGGTACGTCGGTCGCCGTGCAGTGCTCCCAGGCATCGGCCACCGAGCGGACGTCCAGCTTGAGGGCACCGCAGAGGCGCACCACCGTACCGAAGGCGGGGGAGGGGAGCCTCCCGGTCTCGATCTTGCGCAGCGTTTCGGCGGAGACGCCGGCCTCGTCGGCGACTGTGGCGAGCGTCCGGTCGGCGGAGTTCCTCGCGTCCCGCAGAATCTGGCCGATGCGCCGTCCTGCTTCGATCTCCGATGCGGTGAGTGGGTTTCTGACCACGGTTGCCCCTTTCGTCTACCGGTATTATTGTACCGTCCATGGTGGAAATCAAGACGGTGTCGGAGATAGCGAAGATGCGGGAGGCGGGGCGCCTCGTCGCCACGATCCTCGAGGACCTCAGCGGCATGGTGGAGCCGGGTGTCAACCTCATGGAGCTGGAGTACCGCTGCCGGGAGATGATCAGGGAATCCGGGGCGGAGTCCTGCTACTGGGACTACGACCCCGACTTCGGTGACGGGCCTTTCCGCAACACCGTCTGCCTGTCCCTCAATGACGGTGCCCTCCATGGCCTGCCGCACCCCACCGTGCTCGCCGACGGTGACCTGCTGAGTATCGATCTTGCGCTCAGCCTCGACGGTTGGTGCGGGGACAGTGCTGTGTCTGTCATCGCCGGCACGCCGCGGGAGGACGATGAGCGGCTCATCGAGGCGACCCTCGTGGCACTGGACGCCGGTATCAGCGCCGCGAAGGCCGGAAACCGGCTCGGCGACATCTCCCACGCCATCGGTACGGTCGCGGAAGACTACGGAATACGGCCGAACGCCGAGTACGGCGGCCATGATATCGGGCGCCACATGCACGGTGACCTGGTTATCCCCAACGTCGGTAGGGCTCATCGTGGTCTGACGCTCCGCGAGGGTATGACGTTCGCCATCGAACCATGGTTCGCCGGTACCCACCTGGTGGAGGTCGGTGACGACGGCTGGACCGTCGTCACGGTCGACGGGTCACGTGCCGCGCACTCGGAGCACACCGTGGTCGTCCGTCCCGGGGGTGGGGAGATTCTGACGGTGGCCTGACACCCCGGGGGCGGGTGCCGGCGGTGGGCTTGGTGGTGCTCGTCCCGGAGTTGTAGCCTAGCCTAACTGCGTCCAGCTGCTCTCCGACATCCTGAGGAATGAGATACCCGTGGGTTCCTCCCCGTTTTTCCGCCCCGCCGTGGGACGCTTCCGCGTCATGACCGTGGCTGCCCTGGTCCCGCTCGTCGGCGTCGCGACGGTCGTGGCGCCGACAGCCGCTGCGCAGCAGCCACAGGACAATGCGGCCGACACGTCCTGTGGCGTCGGGGACCCCGCCGGGCCCACCGTCGTCGACGCCAGGATGGGGTGGGGGGTGCGGGAATCGTTCAGGAGCTACATCACCTCCAGCATCGCCAACGGTGGCTGGACGTCGGGCGACGGTGCGGTCTTCAACGACGGCACGTTCTACTTCCCCGGGGACGGCGGCATCGTGTCCGGCGCTGGTGGGGAGGCGACGGAGATGAACGAGGCGACCCTGTCGTTCGGCGGCTCGGTCACGTTCACCGGTCATGACGGCGTTCTGGACCTGACCGTCGCGAATCCGGAGATCCGGATATCCGGTGACGAGGGGGCACTCGTCGCCGAGGTCACTTCGAATGACACGGACGGGCGTCCCCATGACTTCGGGCGCATCGACGTCGCCTCCCTCTCGCTGAACCTGGATGGCGAAGACGGCGAGGACGGCGAGGACGGCGAGGACGGCGAGGACGGCGTCCTCGACGGGCGTGCCGATGTCACGCTCACCCCGGAGGGGTCGGAGGCGATGGGGCAGTTCTACGAGGCAGGTGCGGAGATGGATCCGTTGTCCTTCCAGGCTGTGCTGGGTGACGGCTGCGGAACCGGCGCTTCGGCGCTCGGGCCCATGCCCCGGGACGAGGGGGACGGCTCCTCCGACGGTGACGGAGAGGTGACGGTCCGCGCCAACGGTGGTGATTCCGCTGACGGACAGGACACGCAGGACGCGCAGGACGGTGAGAATCCCGTCGTGACGTTCCTGACGACCCCTGCGACGGTCGTGCCGACCGCACTGGTTGCACTGGTACTGGTCGTGGGGGCCTGGTTCGGGGTGCGGCATCGGCGTCGAGGACGGTGAGGCCGGGAGTCGGCAACTGTCGCAGCGCCTGCCGGCGGTACTAGACTCGGGGGCGTGTCTGAGCCCGTAGCTGAGCGTGATTCTGCCTCGTCGTCCGGTCCACCGGTCGCTGCCGGGAAACGGCGGCGGACGGGCTGGCGGTCGTTCCTGACTCCAGGGTGGGTCATCACCGCGGTGGTCGCCGTGGTCTTCGCCTATGTCGCGTTCACTGTCCTGGCGCCGTGGCAGCTGGGCAAGAACCGGGACACCAACGAGTTCAACGACCGGCTCCGGGCGGGGCTGGAGGCGGATCCTGTGCCGGCGTCCACGGTAGTGCCCGGGGACGGATCCAGTGCCGGGGTCGAGCACGAGTGGACCCGCGTCGAGATGCAGGGGCGGTTCTTCGACGACGACGAGGTCCTGTTGCGTAACCGGCCGGTCGACGGCCGCCCTGCCTACCATGCGCTGACGCCGTTCCGGCTGGAGAACGGTCTGACGGTCCTGGTCAACCGCGGTTGGGCACGACCTGCCGACGGGACGGCGGCACCGGATGTCCCTCCGGCGACCTCGACACCGGTGACGGTCACCGGTTTCCTGCGGATGTCCGAGGCCCCCCCGGGCAATGCACCGATGACGTCGGACGGTCGGCTGCAGGTCTACAGCATGAACACGGCGATGGTCGGGGAGGCGGTCGGTCTCGACCTGGCGGCGGACTACGTCCAGCTTGACGACGAGTCCGTTCAGGTGGCTGATCCCGGCGGTGAGATGTCGGCGCTGGAACTCCCCAACCTCGATTCGGGCCCCTACCTGTCCTACGGGCTCCAGTGGATCGCCTTCGGTGTGATGGTGCCGCTGGGCCTGGCGTACTTCGTCTGGGCGGAGATCCGTGAGCGTCGGCGTCGGCGGGAGGAGGTCGCCGCGGGGGGCACCCCTGCGGCAGGTGACGACGGTGCCGCCGCGTCGGAGCCGCGTGTTCCGTCGCAGTCCCGGGCCGGCAAGCTGGAGGACCGCTACGGCGGGACCCGGACCCGCTTCCACGAGAAGCGCAACAGCCGGGATGAAGAGAGATTCTAGTTTTCCGGTAGAACTTGTACGGTGTTCAAGTTAGGATGTGTCCATGGACGACATCCTCACAACTGCACGTGCCCGGGTCCTCGACGAGGGCCTCGGGCTTGACTACGACGACCTCCTCCGCATCCTCAGGCTCCCCGACGACCGCATCCCCGACCTCCTGGCCCTCGCCCATGAAGTCCGGGTGCGGTGGTGCGGCGAGGAGATCGAGATGGAGGGCATCGTCAGCCTGAAGACCGGCGGATGCCCGGAGGACTGCCACTTCTGTTCCCAGTCCGGGCTCTTCGAGTCTCCGGTGCGGTCGGCGAAACTGGACGTCGCCCAGCTCATCGAGCAGGCACGCCAGACGGTGAAGACCGGTGCCACCGAGTTCTGCATCGTCGCCGCCGTCAAGGGGCCGGACGAGCGTCTCATGGCCCAACTGGAGCAGGCCGTCGAGGAGATCTACGCCAACGTCGAGGGGGTCGACGTCGCCGTCTCGGTGGGGCTGCTGACCCCGGAACAGGTCGACCGGCTCAAGGCGGTCGGTGTCCACCGCTACAACCACAATCTCGAGACCGCACGCAGCTACTTCCCGAACGTCGTGACCACCCACACCTGGGAGGAGCGCCGCGACACCATGCTGATCATCAAGGACGCCGGAATCGAGGTCTGTTGCGGAGGCATCATCGGGATGGGGGAGTCGGCGGAACAGCGTGCCGAGTTCGCCGTCCAACTCGCCGAACTCGACCCGCACGAAGTCCCGTTGAACTTCCTCGACCCCCGGCCCGGGACCCCGTTCTCCGACATGCCCGTCATGGACGGTAAGGACGCTCTGCGTGCGGTCGGCATGTTCCGCCTGGCCATGCCGGCGACGACACTCCGCTTCGCCGGTGGACGGGAACTCACTCTCGGCGACTTCGGCGTTGAACAGGGACTGACCGGTGGCATCAACGGGCTGATCGTCGGCAACTACCTCACCACGCTCGGGCGTCCGGCCGAGGCGGACATGGACATGGTCGGGAGGCTCAACCTGCCGATCAAGGTGTTGAGCCGCAGTGTCTGACCCTGTTTCTGACCGGCGCACCGGACCTTTCGACCCCTTCACCGGTGCCGACCTCGGACGTGGCGAGGTCATCGCCTACTCCCCGGCGCAGAAGGCCGGGCTCGACGTCCCCCGCTACTGTGCTGCCTGCGGACGTCGGACCGTCGCGCAGGTCACCCCTCACGGGTGGACGGCGACCTGCTCCCGCCACGGCACGACCGATTCGGTGGAGTTCGATCTGCGCTGAGTGGCCCCGCGCCGTCTGGTGGAGCGCGGGGCGGGGTGAGGATGCGGAGTCAGCTCCGGGCGGCGACCTGTCCGCGCGCCCATTCCACGACCCCGGGGATCGCCTCGGCGAGCTGCCGGGAGACCTCACCGAATCCGTCCTTCCCGCCGTAGTAGGGGTCTTCGACCTCTTTCTCCCCGGCGGGACCGAAACTGCGGAACAGGGCGATCCGGTCCTCGGGGACCCCCTGTTTGACCAGTGCTTTACGGTGGGCGCCGGTCATCACCAGAAAGAGGTCGGCGTCCCGGTGCTCCGGGCCGAACTGGGCAGCCCGGTGCCCGGATCCGTTGAACCCGTCCTGCCGCAACCGTGAGACGGCCCGCGGGTCCGCTGCTTCCCCGACATGCCAGCCGTCGGTGCCGCAGGAGTTCAACCGGATGTCACCGGAGAGGCCGGCGTCCTCGAGCGCGGTGCGCAGCATGATCTCACCCATCGGCGAGCGGCAGATGTTTCCGGTGCACACCACACAGATGTGCGGGCGTTCGTCCGACCAGTCGTCCACCAACCGACCCAGTTCGGCGGCGTCGGCGACGGAGTAGTCGGCTTTCCGGTGTTCGTCGCGGATGCCGTAGCCCCAGTCGACCAGCACGGTACGGATACCGAAGGTGTGTGCGCCCTCCACGTCATGGATCCGGTCACCGACCATCAGCAGACCGTCGCGGTGGGACGGGCCTCCGTCGGACGCGGGGGTCACCGGTCCACCGGGGGCGCCGAGCTGCTCGAGGGCGTGGGCGACGACGGCGTCTTTGGCACGTCGGGTGCCGTCGTCGGAGGCGGTGGCGATGACGTCGAAGTAGTCGTAGAGATCGAAGTGCTTCAGCAGCCGCGTCGCCGAGCTGAGGGATTTCGACGTCGCCGTGGCCAGGGTGTAGCCCTGGTCCTTCCAGGAACGCAGCAGGTCCGCGACGCCGGCGAACGGCGCGGCCTCGAGCCAGCCGCCCCCGTCGTAGTGCTTCCGGTAGCTGGCCACGGTGGCGTCGAGCTGGTCGCCCTCGAGCCCCAGGTTGCGCAGCGTGTCGACCATCGGTGGGCCCGCGATGAGGCGGAGCAGGTCCTCCCCGGGGACCGGGACGTCGTTGTCCTCGAGGGCGCGCAGGAAACTCGACCGGATGCCCGGATAGGAGTCGACGAGGGTCCCGTCAACGTCGACCAGTAGAGTCCTGCTGCCGTTTCCTGCGTGCTCATGTGCGTCCGTCACGGACCCCAGGGTGCCAGAATCACGCGCCGCAGGCCACGACCGGGGCCGATTACCTCCCGGCGTGTCTGCCGGATCCCTGGTCCCTGTGCCGGTCCCCGTCGGCCACGTATCGTTGTCGGTGTGAGTGAACATCAATCAGACACGGTACCTGGGCCGTCCGACGGCACGGTCACTGTCGCCGATGTCGTGGCGACCATCGAACACGCCTACCCGCCCCAGCTGGCGGAATCCTGGGACGCCTGTGGTCTGGTCTGCGGTGACCCCCAGGCCCCGGCCCGTCGGGTGGCTGTCGCCCTGGACTGCACGGACGCGGTCGTCGACGACGCGGTCGCCCGCGGGGTGGACGTCCTGCTGGTGCATCATCCGCTGCTGATGCGGGGGGTGACCGGCGTGCCGGCGGACCATCCGAAGGGCCGGATCGTGCACCGGCTGATCCGGGCGGGAATCGCACTGTACGCGGCGCACACCAGTGCCGACGCCGCCCGTCCCGGAGTCAACGACCGCCTTGCGGAGCTCCTCGGTGTCAGGCCTGGCACACCGTTGCGGGCGTCATCGGCTGCGGCGACCACTGCCGCACGGGCGGCGCGTGGGGAGTCCGGGCCGCCCGCGCTGGACTCGTGGGGTGTCACGGTGCCTGAAGGTGACGCGGCGCAGGTCAAGGCGGCCGTCTTCGGCGCGGGTGCCGGCACGACCGACGGACGGTACACCGAGTGTTCGT
This sequence comes from Corynebacterium sp. USCH3, assembly GCF_037619475.1. Classification (NCBI taxonomy): domain Bacteria; kingdom Bacillati; phylum Actinomycetota; class Actinomycetes; order Mycobacteriales; family Corynebacteriaceae; genus Corynebacterium; species Corynebacterium sp. USCH3. The sequence continues at coordinate 209,230 of NZ_JAQPZT010000002.1, read as the reverse complement.
ACGATTTCCCCGTCGCCGGGCAGTTCCGTCCTGCCGCCGACGCCTCCCCGTACATCGGGCACGTCGGGGAGCTGGAACAGGTCGGGGAGCGGCGCGTCGAGTTCGTCGCACCGCGCTCCCGGCGCGCGGACGTGCTCGCTGCGCTGCTCACCGCCCATCCGTATGAAGAGCCGGCCTATGACGTCACTGAGGTCGTCGGGGTCGACCGGGCACCGGACACCGCCTTCGGCATCGGCCGTGTGGGAGAGCTGGACACCCCGATGACACTGCGGGAGTTCACCGCCAGGGTCGCCGACCGCCTGCCGGCGACCCGGTGGGGCGTGCGTGCGGCGGGTGACCCGGACCGCGTCATCCACCGGGTGGCGGTCTCCTCGGGTGCCGGTGACAGTTTCCTGGACACGGTGGCAGGACTGGACGTCGACTGCTTCGTGACCTCCGATCTGCGGCACCACCCGGTCGACGAACATCTGCGCGCCGGGGGATGCCCGGTCATCGACACGGCGCACTGGGCCAGTGAGTTTCCCTGGTGCTCGCAGGCCGCCGACGTCATCGCCGCCGCACAGCCGCAGGTCACCACCGAGGTCATCGGGGTGCGGACGGACCCGTGGACCGTTCACGCAGCCTCGCCGCAGGGTGGTCCGTCACAGCCCGGAGGAGATCACGCATGACCGGCACACCGACCGGGAGTGGCGCCGCACAGCGCCCTGGACGACCCGCACGCACCGTGTTGCGCGACCTGATGACCGTGGACGCCAGACTGCGCGCGGTGACGGCTGAAATCTCCGGGCTTCGCGACTCCGGGGAGATCCGACGCCTCGAGCAGGTGGTGGCGGAAGAACGCCGGGCCAAGGTCGCCGCAGACCAGGCGGCCGGAGACGACCAGGCGAGGATCCGACGCATGCGGCAGGACGCGGCGAAGTTACGGGCCCGACGTCGCGACGACGTCAAGGGGCTGGGGGCGGCGGTGGACGTCGAGAAACGCCGCGACCTGGCCCACGACCTGGCCGTCGCTGAACGTCGACTCGCCGAGGTGGAGGCGGCCATCGAGGAGGCGGAGCGTCCCGCCCGGGCTGACGCGGGCGCCGACCGGGAGCGGGCGTTGGACGAGGCGGTCCGCGCCCTTGACGAGGCCCGCCGGCGGCAGCGTGCGGGTGACCGCGAACTCAGCGGTCAGCGGGACTCGCTCGCAGACCATTCGGCGACGTTGCGTGCCGAGCTTCCACCGCCGTTGCTGCGCAGGTACGAGCGAGGAGAACAGGAGAACGGTGTCGGCGCCGCGACGCTGACCGGCTCGGCCTGCCGGGCGTGCTTCATGTCGTTGGACCGGTCGTCGCTGGCGGAGATTCTCTCTGCACCGCCGGATCTCCCCGCCACCTGTCCGGAGTGCGGGACGATGCTGCTGCCCGACACGGAGTCCTACACCGACTTCGTCGACCGTGGTCGACCGGCGGGGTGAGCGTCGTGGGAAGTCGCGCCACACCCGGGTGGATCGGTGACCGGGGCACCCCGGTCCGTCTCCTTCTCCTGCGTCACGGCCAGACGGCCATGTCCGCCGCCGGTGTGTTCTCGGGGCGCAGCGACCCGTCGCTGACCGAGCTGGGGCAGGACCAGGCGCGCCGGGCGGCGTCCTATCTGGCGTCCCGGCAGGAGGCGGGGGAGGGGATCGGCCGTATCATCTGCTCGCCGTTGGAACGGACCCGGCAAACCGCCGCCGCGGCCGCGGATGCGCTGGGGCTCGGGGTCGAGTACGACGACAACCTCATCGAGACGGACTTCGGACGGTGGGAGGGGCTGACCTTCGACGAGGTCCACCGCCGGTGGCCTGACGAGCACGCCGCCTGGGTCGCCGACTCCCGGGTACCCACGCTCGGTGGCGAGAGCATGAGCCAGGTGGAGCGACGGTGCAGCGAACTGGTGGGAGGGCTGACGGGAGGCTCCCCCGGCAGTTCTCCCGACAGTGGGACGGTTCTGCTGGTCAGCCATGTCTCGCCGATCAAGGCGATCCTGCGCGATGCACTGCAGGTGCCGGCCACGATGTACTCCACCCTCCACCTGGACCTGGCGGGGCTGTCCTCGGTCGAGTTCTACCCGGGCCACTCGATGGTGCGGGAGGTCAATGACACCCACTACCTGAGACACTCTGCCTGAGACCCGTCACCTGGAGGTGACGGTCGCGGACTCGGGGGTGCTAGGATCGTAGCCGTCGAGAGGGCCGGGTGATCGCGGTGCCGGGGACAGCGTCTGCCCGTGTGGCGGCGTCCGCCCGGTGTCGAGGAAAGTCCGGACTCCGCAGAGCACGGTGGTTGTTAACGGCAACCCGGGGTGACCCGCGGGCTAGTGCCACAGAAAACAGACCGCCCCGGAACGTCCGGTCCGCCGGTGTACCGGGGTAAGGGTGAAACGGTGCGGTAAGAGCGCACCAGTGCGTCGGGTAACCGGCGCAGCTGGGTAAACCCCACCGGGAGCAAGGTCAAGTGGCCGCGACCGTTCCTCGTCGTGAGGACCACGGTGCGGCCGTGCCCCGTCGGCTGCTCGCCGGTGAAGGGGCAGGTAGACCGCTTGAGGCAGTCGGTGACGGCTGACCCAGATGGATGATCGCCACCACCTGCGGTGTGCACTGCGCACCGGGGCGTGGAACAGAATCCGGCTCACAGGCCCTCTCGACGCCTCCGTGGCTAGACTGTGGAGTCATGAGCGATCAACAGTGGTACTACGACACCTCCAGTGGAGAAGTCACGCAGGGCAAGTCTTCCGGATGGGACAACCGGATGGGTCCGTACGCCTCGCGCGAAGAAGCGGAGCACGCCCTCCAGATCGCCAGAGAACGAAGCAAGGCCGCCGACGAGTGGGACGAGGACTAGAGGGCACCGGTTAGAAGCAGTGTTCGGCGGCGGGGAACGTCCCCTCCGCCACCTCACGCTTGTAGGCGGCTGCGGCGGCGGTGAGGTCCTCGCCGACCTGCGCCCAGTGCTTGGCGAACTTCGGGCGGTGCCCGTCGGCGGGCAGCGCGGCCATGTCGTGCCAGACCAGCACCTGCGCATCAGTGTCCGGACCGGCGCCGATGCCCACGGTGGGAATGTCGACGGACTCGGTGGCACGGGCGGCGACCTCCGCCGGCACCATTTCCAGGACGACGAAGTCCGCACCGGCGTCGGCGACGGCACGGACGTCGGCGAGCAGTTGCCCGGCGGCGTCTCCGCGCCCCTGGACCTTGAAACCGGACAGGGCGTTGACGGACTGCGGGGTGAACCCGATGTGTGCGCAGACCGGGATACCTGCGGCCACCAGCGCCCGGATCCGCGGGGCGATGCGCACCCCACCCTCGATCTTGACCATGGCGGCACCCGAACGCCGCATCATCTCCGCCGCGGAGTGGACGGCCTGTTCGTCGGAGGCCTCGTAGGTGCCGAAGGGCAGGTCCGCGACGACCAGCGCGTTGCCTGCGCCACGGACCACGGCGGCGGCGATGTAGACCATCTCGTCCAGGCTGATCTGCTGGGTCTGGGGGTACCCGAAGACCACGTTGGCGGCGGAGTCGCCCACCAGCAGGCATTCGACGCCGGCGTCGGAGAACGCCCGGGCGGTGGAGTAGTCGTAGGCGGTGAGCATCGCCCACTTGTCGCCTGATCCCTTGCGCTTGCGCAGGTCGCCGATGCGGACCTGGCGGGTCGGGGCGAGGTATCCGGTGGTCTCTGTCTTGTCAGCCATGTCACGACATTGTGCCACGTCAGACGGGCAGGTGTTAACGATGTGTAACAACCCGTCCGTCGGGCCGGGAAAAAGGGGCTGCGGTCCGGGACGGGCGTTACGATGGGGGCCATGAGTCGCCAACAGGAATACGTCCTCCGCACCCTTGAGGAACGGGACATTCGCTTCGTCCGTCTCTGGTTCACGGACATCCAGGGGTACCTGAAGTCGGTCGCCGTCGCCCCGGCCGAACTTGAGGGGGCGTTTGCCGAGGGGATCGGATTCGACGGCTCCTCGATCGAGGGCTTCTCCCGTGTCGTGGAGTCCGACACGATCGCCAAGCCGGACCCGTCGACGTTCCAGATCCTTCCGCTGGACACCGCCGGTGGTGACAACCAGGTGCTCACCGCGCGGATGTTCTGCGACATCGCCATGCCCGACGGCGAGCCGAGCTGGGCGGATCCGCGTCAGGTGCTGCGCCGCCAGCTCAACAGCGCCGCCGACGAGGGTTTCTCGTGCTATGTCCACCCGGAGATCGAGTTCTTCCTGCTCAAGAACGGCACCGGCCCGGACGGGCGTCCGGTTCCCGCGGACACCGGCGGATACTTCGACCAGGCGGTCACCGACGCCGCACCGTTGTTCCGCCAGGACGCGATCTCGGCGCTGGAGTCGATGGGTATCTCGGTGGAGTTCTCCCACCACGAGGCGGGCCCCGGCCAGCAGGAGATCGACCTGCGGTTCGCCGACGCCCTGTCGATGGCGGACAACGTGATGAGTTTCCGCTACATGGTCAAGCAGGTCGCCACCCGGAACAACGTGCGGGCGACCTTCATGCCCAAGCCGTTCCAGGAGTACCCCGGCTCGGCGATGCACACCCACATGTCGCTGTTCGAGGGGGAGAACAACGCCTTCCACGATCCCGACGACCAGTTCTACCTGTCCGGCACCGCGAAGTCCTTCATCGCCGGGATCCTGGAGCACGCCCCGGAGATCTCTGCGGTGACCAACCAGTGGGTCAACTCCTACAAGCGTCTGACCAGTGGGGCTGAAGCGCCCACGGCGGCGACGTGGGGAGCGTCCAACCGCTCGGCGATGATCCGTGTCCCGATGTACACCGTGCACAAGCCGTCGTCGCGGCGGGTGGAGATCCGCACGCCTGATTCCGGGGCGAACCCGTACCTGACCTACGCCGTGCTGATCGCCGCCGGCCTCAAGGGCATCCGCGAAGGATATGAGCTCCACCCGCCGGTGGAGGAGGACGTGGCGGGTATGACCCGGCGCGAACGCATGGCCATGGGCTACAAGGACCTGCCCACGGACCTGGACCTCGCACTGCGCGAGATGGAGAAGTCCGAACTTGTCGCCGACGCGCTCGGCGAGCACGTCTTCGAGTACTTCCTGCGCAACAAGTGGGAGGAGTGGAAGTCCTATCAGGCAGAGGTCACACCGTGGGAGTTGGCGCACAACCTGGAGTTCTGACACCCCGGTGTCGCCCTCCCCGGCATCCACTACGATGGGACGGAGTCACACGGCCCCGACACGGTGCCGCACCACGATGCCACAGTCCCAGGAGTTGAGTCCCCGGTGAATCAGCCGCGAACCACCCGTCGTCGAGTTCCTTCCCCGGTGTCGCTGGGGCTGACCAGGCCGACGGCGGGGGAGGACCTCGCGACACTCGGGTGGGACGACGAGGACCACCGTGAGGTGCTGTCGGTGCTGGCGTCGACGGGGGATCCTGACCGTGCGTTGAATGCGGTCGTCCGCCTCGTCGAGACCCTCGACCGCGACGGTGTGGACGGCGAGGCGTCGTCGGCCTCGCTGCTGGCCATGATCGACGCCGACGCCGACTTCCGGACGCGTCTGCTCGCGCTGCTGGGAGGGTCGACGCTGCTGGGGGACCATGTGGTCGCCAACCCGGGGATCTGGCCGGCGCTCGCCGGGGAGCTGCCCGGCAGGGACGAGATCATGGGGGCGCTCACCGGGGCCGTCGGCGCCGAGAGAGTGGACGGTCACGACGGGGATTCACTGCTGTACCGTGCCACGGTGACCGGGGTGGACGCCGACCGGGCGATGCGCACGGCCTACCGGACGATCCTCGCGCGGATCGCCGCCATCGACCTGGCGGACACGTTCAGCGGGCGTGAGTCCCCCGGCGACCCGTTGGCCTTCGAGGTCCTCACCGAGCGACTGGCCGACGCCGCCGACGCCGCGCTCACCGCGGCGCTCGCGGTGGCCACGGCGACGGTGTACCCCTCCGGGCCGGTGCCGGCGAAACTGTCGGTGGTGGCGATGGGCAAGTGCGGGGCACGCGAGCTCAACTACATCTCGGACGTCGACGTCATCTTCGTCGCCGAACCCGCCGACGCCCAGACGACGCGTCTGGCCGGGGAGTTCATCAACATCGGGTGTCGGGTGTTCTTCGAGGTTGACGCGGCCCTGCGGCCGGAGGGGCGACACGGTGCACTGGTACGCACACTGGAGTCGCACCTGACCTACTACCGTCGGTGGGCGTCGACCTGGGAGTTCCAGGCGCTGTTGAAGGCACGCCCGATGACCGGTGACCTTGACCTCGGGCGTGAGTACGTCGAGCAACTCGCGCCCATGGTGTGGAGCGCCGCGGAGCGGGAGGACTTCGTCCCGGACGTCCAGGCGATGCGTCGCCGGGTGATCGACAACGTCCCGGACAACCTGCTTCCCCTGGAGCTGAAGCTGGGTCCCGGCGGCCTGCGCGACGTGGAGTTCGCCATCCAGCTGCTGCAGATGGTGCACGGACGCGTCGACGAGTCGCTGCGGGTCCGTTCCACCGTCAAGGCGCTCAACGCACTGGTCGACGGCGGATACGTCGGCCGGGAGGACGGGCAGATCCTCATCGCCTGCTACGAGTACATGCGTCTGCTCGAGCACCGTCTGCAGCTCCAGCACCTGCGGCGTACCCATGCGCTGCCGGCGCTGGACGACGAGGCGGGGCGTCTCCGCCTGGCACGGACCGCCGGGGTGCGGAGCGACGGCCAGGAAGGCGCGGACGCCGCCCTGTCGGCGAAGGTCCGCAAGGTCAGTACCCAGATCCGCCAGCTGCACAACAAGCTGTTCTACCGTCCGCTGCTGTCCTCGGTGGTCACCATGCCCGTCGACGCACTGCGGCTCACCCCGGAGGCGGCGGAGCGCCAGCTGGCCGCCCTGGGCTACCTGCACCCGTCGCGGGCGATGGACCACCTGTCGGCGCTGGCGTCGGGGACGACCCGCAAGGACCGTATCCAGGCGATGATCCTGCCGTCGCTGATGGAGTGGTTGTCCGACACCGTCGACCCCGACGCGGGGCTGCTGGCCTACCGGAAGCTGTCGGAGGCGGCGTTCGACCGGTCCTGGTTCCTGCGCCTGCTGCGCGACGAGAACATCGTGGGCAAGCGTCTGATGCGCATCCTGGGGACATCGCCGTACATCGCCAACCTGTTCATCGCCTCGCCAGACGCGGTGCGCATGCTCTCCGACGGGGCGAACGGCCCGAAGCTGCTGGAGAAGGACGCCGCGGTCATCAGTCATTCGCTCGTCGCTGCCGCCGGACGCCACCGTGACCCGGACGCGGCGATCGCCGTCGCACGCTCGCTGCGTCGGACGGAACTGGCGAAGATCGCGTCTGCCGACCTGCTGGGAATGATCGACACCCCTGAGGTGTGCCGGTCGTTGTCGATGATCTGGGACGCGGTGCTCGAGGCGGCCCTGCGTGCGGAGATCCGGGCCTGGGAGGACGAGAACCACCGCAACGCCCCCGCCCTGATCAGCGTCATCGGTATGGGGCGGCTCGGCGGGGCCGAGCTCAGCTACGGCTCGGACGCCGACGTGATGTTCGTGTGCGAACCCGTGCCGGAGGCAGCCGACGGCACCGACGGCACCGACGGCACCGACGCTGCCGAGCCGTTCGACGCGGACGGGGACGGTGAGGGTGGCACCGACCAGGATGCGGTGACCTGGGCCAGCGGTATCGCCAAGCGGCTCCGGACCCGGCTGTCGCGTCCGTCGCAGGACCCTCCCCTGGAGGTCGACCTGAATCTGCGACCGGAGGGGCGCAGCGGTCCGACGGTGCGGACGCTGGAGTCGTACCGCGCCTACTACGAACGTTGGGGGGAGACCTGGGAGTTCCAGGCCCTGCTGCGCGCGACGTGGATCGCCGGGGACAAGGACCTCGGCATCCGTTTCCTGCGCACGATCGACACGTTCCGCTACCCGGAGGGCGGCGTGGACCGGACCACGGTTCAGCAGGTGCGTCGGATGAAGGCCCGGGTCGACGGGGAGAGGCTGCCACGCGGCGCCGACCGCTACACCCACACCAAACTCGGCCGCGGTGGACTCGCCGACATCGAGTGGACCGTCCAGCTGCTGACCATGCAGAACTGCCACCGGATCGACAACCTGCACAACACCTCCACGCTGCAGGTCCTCGAGGAGATCCGGGTCGCCGGTCTGCTGTCGGAGGCGGACGTGGACACCCTGCGGGACGCCTGGATCGTGGCCACCCGTGCCCGTAACGCGATCATCCTCGCCGACGCCAAACGACGTGACCAGCTCCCGGGTCCGGGACCGCAGCTGGCCAACATCGCCGCGGCGGCGAACTGGGACCCCGAGGATTCCCAGGGCTTCCTCGACGACTACCTGAAGTCGACCCGGCGGGCGCGACGGGTGGTCGACCGGGTGTTCTGGGGCGAGGAAGTCACGGACGCGGAGTTCGGCGATTAGGGGGACCGGAGGGATGACCGACACCCTCACACGTCGTCGTGCAACACGACTGACCACCCTGACGGTCCTGGTGGTGCTGCTTGTCGCGGCGGTCGGGGTCAATCTCGTCCTCGGGCAGTTCACCCTGACCCCGGGCGAGGTCTGGTCGGCGTTGATGCGAGGGCTGGGCGGACGTGGCCCCGGCGACGTGGACAGCGCCGGTGAGGCGGTACGCGCCGCGAACGTCCTGTGGCAGATCCGCCTGCCGCGGATCGTGCTGTGCCTGTTGGTGGGGGCCGCGCTCGCCGTCGCCGGCACCCTGCTGCAGGGGTTGTTCGGCAATCCGCTGGCCGAGCCCAGCGTCATCGGGGTCACCTCCGGTGCCGGTGTCGGTGCAGCGGCGGCGATCGTGCTGAACATCTCGGTGCTGGGGGCCGCTACGGTGCCGGTGCTCGCGTTTGCCGCCGGGGTGGTCACCACCGTGGCGGTGTACCGGCTGGCGTCGATCAACGGGGAGGTCCGTGTCCTGACACTGATCCTCACCGGGATCGCGGTGAACGCGGTGGCCGGTGCGGCGATCTCCTTCCTGGTCTTCCTGGCCCCGACGTCGTCACGCGAACAGGTGATCTTCTGGCAGATGGGGTCGCTCAACGGCGCCCAGTGGAACCAGGTCGCCGTGGTGGCGCTGCCGGTCGTCCTGTGTCTGCTCGGGGCACTGCTCATCGCGGGACGCCTGGACGTCCTCAGCCTCGGCGAGCGGGCCGCGGGGCATGCCGGGGTGAACGTGGCCGTGATGCGGGTGGTGATCATCGGGTTGTCGACGGCACTCGCGGCGTTGGCGGTGAGTTTCGCCGGCATCATCGGCTTCGTCGGCCTGATCGTCCCGCACATCCTGCGCCAGGTCACCGGGCCGGCGAACCGGTGGCTGGTGCCGCTGTCGGCGCTGGGAGGGGCGGTGCTGCTGCTGCTCGCCGACCTGGCGTCGCGCACGATGATCGCGTTCGCCGACCTGCCGATCGGGATCTTCACCGCGCTGGTCGGTGGGCCGACGTTCTTCATCCTGCTGCGTCGCATGCTGAAGAGGGGCGGTGTCGTGGGATGACCGCTGAGGTGATTCTCTCTGCGCGGGGCGTGGTTGTCGCCGTCGGTGGTGCCCGGCACCTCGGGCCCGGGACCGAGATCCTCCACGGTGTGGACCTCGAGGTGCACGCCGGAGAGGTGCTCGGTCTGATCGGGCCGAACGGCGCCGGCAAGTCGACGCTGTTGGCGGCCCTGTCCGGGGACACGGACCCGGTGGCCGGTGAGGTGCTGCTGGCGGGGCGCGCCTACAGGGACTACGCGGTACGCGAGGCTGCCCGGGTGCGCTCGGTGATGCTGCAGGACTCCCGGGTGTCCTTCGCCCACCTGGTCCGCGATGTCGTGGAGATGGGCCGGTCAGCGTGGACGGGCCGACGCGGGACGAATGAACGTGAGGACCGCGGGACCGACCGTGCGCTCGTCGACGACTGCCTGCGCGACGTCGGCATGCTGGAGATGCAGGACCGTGACGTGACGACGCTGTCCGGCGGCGAACGGGCCCGGGTGGCGTTCGCCCGGGTGATGGCGCAGCAGGCCCGGTGCATGCTGCTGGATGAACCGACCGCGGCTATGGACATCGGGCATCAGGAACGCACGATGTGCTCGGTGCGACGTACCGCCGCCGGGGGAGTGGGGGTCATCGTGGTTCTCCACGACCTGAATCTGGCGGCCCGGTACTGCGACCGGCTGGCGTTGCTCGGAGACGGACGCATCCAGGCGGTCGGGACCCCGGCGCAGGTGTGCACCGCGGAACGGTTGTCGGGGGTCTACGGATGGCCGGTGAGCGTCGACGGTGTCGGCGAGGAGTTGTGGATCCGCCCGACGCCGATCAATCTTTCGGATGATCCGAAGTAAGGGTCTCCATTGTTAGCATGACCTGTACACGATGTTGACCGAACGCGAACATCCGAGGACAGGAACGGGAAGGCAGACGATGGCGACAACGACCACCCTGCTCTCCGAGCAACTCCGCGAGGAGACACGGCAGGCCCATGAGGACGCGGAGCACTCCGTGTTCATGGAGCGGCTGCTGGACGGAAGTCTGGATGTGTCGGCTTTCGTGGCGTTCCAGGAGCAGGCCTACCTGTTCTACTCGGCTCTGGAGGATGCGGTCGACGCCTGCGCGGGTGACTCCCGGCTGGGCGCGGTCGCGGACCGGCTGCTGGACCGCCGTGAGGTCCTGCGGCAGGACCTCCGGGCGCTCGGAGGCACCGTGGACGCCGCTCCGCTGCCGGAGACGGCCGCGTATGTCGCCGAACTGCAGCGCATCGGCCGGGAACGTGACGTCCCGGCACTCGTCGCCCACCACTACACCCGCTACCTGGGTGATCTGGCGGGCGGTCAGGTCATCGGCCGACTCATGACGCGTCACTACGGCGTGGATGAGTCGGCCACGGCCTTCTACCGCTTCCCTCACATCGACAAACCCAAGCGTTACCGGGACTCCTACCGTGGCGCCCTGGATGCGATGGAGCTGGACGGCGGGGAGAGGCGTCGACTTCTGCTGGCGGCCCGGGAGGCGTTCGCCTACAACTCCGGGGTCTTCGACGGACTGCGCAGGGCACTGGAACCGCGCTGGCCTGCGCAGCTTAATTAGGGTAGGCTCACAGATCGTGTGGATCCTCGGAGGATCCTCTTTCCCGCGGAAACCCCGCAACCCCGGCAGCGAAGGACGGTGACGGACATGCAACGGCAGACCTCCAGCGCCCACGCCGGCGTTCACGACCGGCGCGAGGGCGGGGCGTCACGCCCCGGGACCACCGAGGTCGTCAGCCTGCTCACCGTCGCGGGAGACTCCGCCCTGGAGTGCGTCCGCCGTTCCACCGTCTTCCGTCGGATGGCGGGCGGGACGCTGCCGTTCGCCGGACGGGCGGCCTACCTCGAACAGCACTGGGAGGGGCTGAGGATCCTGCGGTCGGCACTGGCCACACCCGGCCTGGACATCGACCCCGCGGCCGCGGCGTCCCTGCTGTCCGCGCTCGCCGCGGCCACCGACCAGTTCTCCGGGGCACTGGACCGCGCCCACGCCACCGCCCGGTGGCGCGAACGCCACGTCACCATGCCATCGATGCTGCAGTTCCGCCGCCACATCGCCGAACTGCAGGACAAGGGTGACACCGTCGGCCTGGTCGCGCACACCTACCTGCGGCTGCTGGTGTCCCGTGCGTGTCCCGCGCCGGCGGCCCAGGGCGGGGAGCCACGTGCACTCTACGGTGCAGTGGCCGCGGTCGTGCAGGACGAGGAAACACTTGAACAGCTCTCGGAGGAACTCAGCGTGGCACTGCTGCTGTTGATGCAGCACGGGGCGGACGTCTGTCGTGGCTACCACGAGCGGGACGCGGACAGCGGCTGCGCGGTCACGGTCTCGACGATCCGGCGTGCCCTGCGGTGAGTGGGGCCGTCGGCGACGATATCCGGGTCAGCGCCGTCGCCTTCCTCCGTGACGCACCGGAGGTTCCTGGCGGCGTGGAGGTCCTGACCGTGCGCAAACACGGTACCCGCCTCTACCAGTTCCCCGGTGGCAAGCCCGACCCCGGCGAACATGCCCGTGACGCCGCCGTGCGTGAGGTTGCCGAGGAGACCGGGGTGCACGTCGTCGGCTCCTCCCTGGGCTTCGCCGGAACATTCACGGCGCCGGCGGCCAACGAGGCCGGACACACCGTCACCGCCGACCTGTTCCTGCACGTGGGGGACATGGCCGGGGAGCCGGTGGCGGCGGCCGAGATCGCCGACGCCCGCTGGCTGCCGGTCGGCACACCTCACCGCACACCCGATGATCCGGAGTACCCGCTGGCCCCGCTGATGCACGCCACGTTCCCGCGGTTGGCTGACGCGGTCCCCGCCGCGTCCTACCGAAAGCACAATCCGGGGCGCCCCGGAGACTGGGAGCAGGCCGGACTGGACTGGCTGGACGCCGCCGCGGCGGCCGGTGGGGTCCCCGTGGCCGGGGTCCGTGCCCGGATGCCTGCCGAATCGGGGCGGGGCAGGGGCGACCTGCTCCTGCGTCGGGTGACCCCGGTCGCCCCGGACGTGCGGGCCGCCGAGGACTTCGGACGCCGGCTCGCGGTCACCCATCGCTGCGGAGCCCCCGCTTTCGGTTCCGGACCCGACGGCTGGCAGGGCAGCGGGTACCAGGGACCGAATGACAGCCTGCTGGACCTGCCGCTGGCACCGACGCCGAGCTGGGGTGACTACTACGCCGCCGTCGTCATCGCGCCGCTGGCACGCCGTGTGCGCGACGGTGTGCCGGGCGGTATCCCGGGCACGGACCGGTTGCTCGAGCGGCTCACCGCCGGAGACTTCGACGACGGCCGGCCCCCGGCACGCCTGCACGGCGACCTGTGGTCCGGCAACCTGATGTGGGCCGCCGACGGGGCTGTGCTCATCGACCCCTCCGCGCACGGTGGTCACGGACTGACTGACCTGGGGTTCCTGACGATGTTCGGTGCCCCGCACCTCGACAGGATCCTCGACGCCTACGCTGAGGCGGCACAGCTGCAGGACGGGTGGCGCGAGCTGCTGCCCCTGCACCGGCTGCATGTGCTCTACCTCCACGCCGCGGTCTTCGGCGGCGGGTACGTCGACGAGACCGCGGCCACCGTCCGGCAGGTTCTCGCGCTGTAGCAGTGTGCGACACTGGGGCCATGACCGATCAGTTCGCCGAGGGACCCACACCCCAGACGTCACCACAGGCCGTCCTCGACTCCATGAACCGGGTGTCTGCGCGCTATGTCGCCGCCCGCTACGTGTCTGACCTGCCGTGGACGGTTGTCCCGGCGGTCGGGTCCGTTGTCGCGGCGGTGCTCACCGCAGGCACACTGTCGGCGGTGCTCTGGGCTGTGGCCGCGGTACTCCTGGTTCTGCTGCTGTGGGAGGTCTGGCTCATCCCTGCCCAGGCTGCGAGGAAGCGGTGGGTGGAGACCGAGGATGAACTGCTGATCGCCAAAGGGCGGCTCTGGTGGACATTCACCGTGGTGCCCTACGGTCGTATCCAGTACGTCGACGTCACCGCCGGACCCGTCGAACGTGCCTTCGGGCTGAAGCAGGTCAAACTGCACACCGCCTCCTCCACCAGCGATTCGACGGTGGTGGGGCTCGACGCCGCCGATGCCGATGCCCTCCGCGACCGGCTCGCCGTCGCCGCCCGGGAGAGGATGAGCGGGCTGTGAGTCCTGTGACCCCCGTGACCCCCGTGACCCCCGACAGTGCCGGGGCCGCCTGGCACCGGGTCCATCCGCTGAGCCCGCTGCTGCGCATGTGGGCGGTTCTCGTGGGCCTCGCCGCCGTCCTGGCCGCGCAGCAGGCGGAGACGCTGGGCAGATTGCGTGACCTGCTGGACGACTCGCCGCTGCCGACCGGACTGATCGTCGTGATCGTCCTGGTGGCGATCCCCGTCGTCTTTCTCCTCGGCTGGGTCGTCTCCCTGCCGTGGTGGAAGGCGACCGGGTACCGGATCGACGACGAGGAGATCGCCGTGCGACGAGGCGTGGTCTCCCGCCAACTGCGGACCGCCCGCTTCGACCGCGTCCAGGCCGTCGACCTGGTTGAACCGTTGGCGCCACGCCTCTTCCGGTTGGCCGGGGTCAAGGTCGAGACCGCCGGCGGGTCAGGCAGCTCGGTCCGGGTCGAGTACCTGACGCGACGGGACGCCGAAGCCCTGCGGGGTCGGCTGCTCGCCCTGGTACGGGGAACCCCGGAGCAGGCCGACGACCAGTCCGACCGGGAACCCGCCTCCGCCGGAATCGGTACCGCCGCCGGAATCGTGGTACCCACCATTCCGATCACCCGGTCCCTGGTGGCCGCCGCGCTCTCCGGGGCCACCGGTCTGGTGGTCGCCGGCGTCACCGTCGCAGCGGCGACACCGGCAGGCCTCGCGGTTCTGCTGCCCGTCGTCGCCGGCGCCGTGCCGTGGGTCTGGGGCGTGCTGAACACCAGCTGGCGCTTCACCGCGAATCTCAGCGGGGACGTCCTGGGTATCACCTTCGGGCTGACTGAACGTCGACGGCAGTCAGTGCCCCTGGAGCGCGTCCACGCCGTCGAGGTCTCCCAGCCGGTGGCCTGGCGACTCCTCGGCTGGTGGCGTGTCCGGGTTGACGTCGCCGGCTACGGTGCAGAGTCCGACTCGGCAGGCTCGACGACGACCGTCCTGCCGGTCGGTGACCTGACCACCGCACTGCATGTCCTCGGGATCCTCACCCCGTTGACTGTTCCGGAGATCGAGGCGGTGGCGCACCCGCAGGGGCATGAGGTCGGGTCGGTCCCGGGGAACCGGCAGTACCTGAGCCCCCGGAGTGCCCGGTGGGTGTCACCGGTCGACCGCACCCGCCAGGGGACCACGCTGGTGACGCGCGCCGGCGGTGACGGACAGGTGACGGCCGTGGTCTCCCGTCGTGGGCGGTTCCGTCGGGTGGTCGCGGTGATCTCCCCGGCGCACATCCAGGAACTCAGCTATCACCGCGGCCCGGCGCAACGGATGCTCGGGGTGGCGGGCGTGCGGTTCGACCTGGTCCCCGGTCCGGTGTCCATGGCCGGGCGCGACCTCAGCACCGACGACGCGGTCGACCTGGTGACCCGGTTGCGCGGGCGCCGGCTTCCCGGGCCCACCTCACACAGGTGACGGCCAGGACGACCACCGTGACATTGCGCAGGACCAGTGCGACGGCGGCGACCAGGTAGGGCGGGGTGACGACGAGCCAGTCGTAGAAGACGGGGTACACCAGCGTGGTCAGCGCTGCGGCTGTCAGGACCAACGCCGCGATCACGCGGACCGTCCGGTCGTGTGACACCAGCAGGGCAACGGCGGTCACGGGGGCGATCCACGCGAGGTACTGCGGGGAGAACACCTTGTTCGTCACGATCACCAGCATGATCAGCGCCATACTGAACGCCACCGCACCCACGGGGGTCCAGTCGTCCCTGAGGAGCCGACGTACGGCCCAGACCACGGCGGCGACGATGGCCGCCGCCGTCAGCACCGTCGTCACCGTGAGCGTGACGTCGACACCGGGGCCTACGATCTCGTAACTCTTGGAGCTCGCGTAGCTGATCGACCAGGGGGTGCCGTCCGCGCCCGGTGCCCCGCCAGCGACAGCGGCGTGGAGGGCGGCGGCGAACACCCAGGGTGTCGCCGCGATGGACTCGACCTGGAGACCGCGGTCCCCCTGGTAGGTCAGCGGGGAGAGAAGACGGTCCATGCCACCGGCCAGGACGACGACCAGGCACAACACCACCAGCGAGGCGAAGAACCAGCAGACCCGCACCCATGTCGCCGTGCGACGCGCTCCACCGACGAGCGTGGCTCCCAGGACACCCGGCCACAGCTTCATCATCGTCGCCACCGCCAGTAACGCCGTCGCCACCCGGGCCCACCGGGACCCGCCCAGCAACAGGGCGGCGAATCCTGCCACGAGCAGGCCGGGGAAGATGTCCAGCCGGGTGAGGAAGATCGGTCCGGAGAGGCCGGCGAACAGGATCCAGAACCACACCGGCCACGGGCCGCCGTGGCGGGCAGCACGCCACAGGTACCAGGTGAAGATCCCCGACACCAGGACGGACAACGCGACGAAACCGACGACGAACGCGTCTTCGGAGGCGGCGTCGGTCCGCTGCCCGCCCACCGTGGCGATCCGTTCGACGAGGCGTGCAGGCCACGTCCCGACCTCCGGGTACTCGGTCATCGCCGACGGGTCGAGGCCGGCGAGTCCCTGGAAGTAGTACCGGACGTCACCGGTCGACGTCCCCGCTGCGGCGATCCAGGAGACAGGCGCCAGGTGGGCGATGACCCACCCCACCGCGACGACGACAGGGTGGGACCACGCGCGCCGACGACGGGCGGCACGGGTGGGGCGGGCGGGAGGCGTCGGGGGTGTCACAGCCAGGGATTCTATCGGAGACGCTCCGTCCCCCGGACCCCAGGCCGCAGTGGCCCCACCCGTCCGCCGACGGCACCGGAACGTATAGGTTGTTGTGAATGGAACTTATGGTGCTGGTCTTCGTCACGATCCTCATCGGGTCCTGCATGCAGCGGGTCTCCGGGATGGGGGTCGGACTGATCGGCGGCCCGGTGCTCAGCATCGCCATCGGCCCGGTCGAAGGCATCATGGTGATCAATGCGCTGGCGGCGATCAACGCGGCGATGTCCACCGTGACGGTGCGCCGGGACATCGACTGGGGGAAGTTCGCCCTGATCGGCTCCGTGATGGTGCTCGGGGCAGTCCCGGGCACGTGGCTGATCCACGTGATGCCACCGGCGGTACTGCAGATCGTGGTCGGTGCACTGCTGCTGGTCGCGTTGGGGGTGACGACCTTCGGCAAGCGGTTCATCCCCACCGTCTCCGGCAGACTCCCGGCGGCCACGGCCGGCGTCCTCGGTGGTTTCAGCAACACCCTCGCCGGCGTCGCCGGGCCGGTCATCACGGTGTACGCCCAGGCGTCCCGGTGGGACCAGCGGACTTTCGCGGCGACGCTGCAGCCGTTGTTCATCGTCTCCGGCGTCGTCAGTTTCGCCATCAAGTACCTCACCGGTGCCGGGGACATCTCCAGCGAACCCTGGGGGATCTGGCCGGTCGCCGTGGTCGCGATGGTCATCGGGATCGCCCTCGGCATGGTGTTCAGCCGACGGATCGACCGGGAGAGGGCCAGGAAGCTCGCCGTGGCCATGGCCAGCCTCGGCGGTGTGACCGTTCTGGTACGGGGCGTGGCGGCCCTGCTCTGACCGGGGCAGGGACGGGCCGGTCGGCGGCCGGGGACTAGGGTGGGCACACGTGCCCGCCTCCACCGCAAAAGCAACTGTACCTTCCGACCGTCTCAGCCGACGGGCGTTGACGGTCTGGTCGGCCGGTGTCGTCGCCTACATCCTGGCGATCACCGGGCGTACGTCGATGGGGGTCGCCGGAGTCGAGGCGCTGGACCACTTCCAGATCGACGCCTCCCGGCTTGCGGTGTTCACGTCGGTCCAGGTCGGGGTGTACGCCTGTGCCCAGATCCCGATGGGGATGCTCATCGACCGCTTCGGGGCACGCCGGATGCTCGTCGTCGGTGCCCTGATGATGGGGGTCGGCCAGGTCGTCCTCGGCGCGACGTCGTCCTACCCGGTGGCGATTCTCGCGCGGGTGATCGTCGGTACCGCGGACGCCACGGCGTTCCTCTCGGTCATGCGGATCCTGCCGGCCTGGATCCCGATCCGGAAGACACCGGTGTTCACCCAGCTCACCGGTGGACTGGGCTATGTCGGGCAGTTCATGTCGGCCGTCCCGTTCTCGATGCTGCTGCATGCCCAGGGATGGTCGACGGCGTTCGTGTCGCTGGGGGCGGGCAGTGTGCTCGTCGCGCTGCTCACCTGGGTCGTCGTCGCGGATTCACCGGAGCCGACGCCGGCAGCGGCCGCGGGGCGGCGCGTCGACCGGACCGGCATCTGGGCCACCCTGGCGTTCGTCGTCCGCCAGCCCGCCTGCTGGCTCGGCTTCTTCATCCACTTCACCTTGATGAGTCAGGTGGTGTTCACCCTGCTCTGGGGAGTCCCGCTCATGACCCTGGGAATGGGGCTGAGCGAGTCACAGGCCTCCGGGATCCTGGTGGTGAACATGGTCGTCAGCGTTCTCGTCGGCCCGGTGATGGGGGTCATCTCGGCGCGGGCGGGCCGTCGGCGTCCCGAGGTGGTCATGGTGGCGACACTGGTCGTCGCGGCATCGTGGGTCGTGTTCTTCCTGTCGCCGGATCCGCGCAGTTTCGTCGCTGTCGCGGTCATCAACGTCATTGTGCCGGCGCTGGCCCCTGCCGCGAACTACGGGTTCGACACGGTCCGTGAGGAGGTCGACCGTCGCTTCACGGCCACGGCGACGGGCCTGTCGAACATGGGGGGATTCCTGGCAGCGATGGTCGCTGCGCAGGCGGCCGGTTTCGTGCTCGACGCCGTCTCGGACGGTGGCGACTACACCTGGGCCGATTTCCGGGTCGCGTGGTGCGCGCTCGGCGTGGTCTGGGTCGTCGGGTTCATCGGGCTGTTGGTCAGCAGGGTGACAATGCAGCGGTGGCGTATGGTCGAGGACAACCGGGCCGACCTGTGACGTAGGAGAACGCTGTGGCATCCTCTATCGCGAGTTTTCGTTCTGACCGTTCCCTGTTGAGCGCACTGAGCCGGCGCTCGGCATTCTCCGCGTTGTCTGCGTTCTCGGCGGCCTCGTTCGCCTCCTTCGCCAGTGCGGGGTCGTCGATGTCGGCGGTGTCACTGGGGTCGTTCATGTCCCTGGCGTCGGTCGGCTCGTCGTTCTCGATCCTGTCGGTGGGCGCGCAGGGGGCGGTGCTCAACATCCCGGTGCGGGACCTCGTCGCGCGGTCAGTAGGTCGGTAGCCCCGGCCGCATCTGATGCGCCCAGGCCAGAATCCCACCTTCCAGATGAGCGACGTTATCCTCCCGTCGGGCGAAATGGGATGCCACGGCGTCCATCGCACGGGCTGACCGGGCGCCCGACTTGCAGTGGAAGATGATGTCGCGGTTGCGCAGCGCCGGGGGGAGGGCTGCGACGCCGAGTTCCTCCACCGCGGACAGGTGGACGGCGACGGACCCGGGGATGCTGACGATCTCGCGTTCCCAGGCGTCGCGGACGTCCACGAGGACAGCCCCCGCCCGCATGCGCGCGTCAAGCTCCTCGGGAGAGACCGTCGGGTGGGGGGTGGTCGTGCAGACCTGGTCCCTGTCGGCCATGTCCTCCACGGCCGTCACCGGTGGAGCATCGGTATCGATGGTGATACCCAGTTCACGGAAGGTCATCGACAACCCGTCGTGGAGGAGGAGCCGTCCGTACAACGGCCTGCCGCACCCGGTGATCAGCTTGATCGCCTCCGTGCTCATCAGGGAGCCGATGGTTCCCGGTAGCGAGCCGATGACACCACCGGCGGCGCAGCTGGGGACGGAACCCGGTGGCGGGAGGTCCGGATGCAGGTCCCGGTAGGTGACGCCGTCGTGGGCGGGCCCCGAGCAGAACACCGACACCCGTCCGTCGAAGCGGAGGATCGACCCCCAGACACAGGGCGTGGAGGTCAAGGTGCAGGCGTCGGAGACGAGGTAGCGTGTGGCGAAGTTGTCGGCCCCGTCCAGTACGAGATCGTAGCCGGCGACGAGTCCGGTGACGTTGCCGGCGGCCAGTCGCACGGGGTGGCGTTCGACGGTGACCAGGGGGTTGATCCGGGCGACGGCAGCGGCGGCGGAGTCGACCTTCCTCGTGCCGAGCGAGTCGACACCGTGGATGACCTGACGCTGCAGGTTCGTCACCTCCACGACGTCGTCGTCGACGATGCCGAGCGTGCCGACCCCGGCGGCGGCGAGGTACTGCAGCGCCGGCGACCCCAATCCTCCCGCACCGACGACGAGGACGCGCGCATTCTTCAACCGGCGCTGACCGACGACGCCGATCCGGTCGAGCGTGAGGTGCCGGGCGTACCGGGACAACTCCTCGGGGGTGAGTTCGGTTGCCGGCTCGACCAGGGGGAGTCTGAGCGGGCCGGTCACCCGACCGCTCACCCCGGCGCTCACCACGCCGCCCCCGCCGGGTCCGCGCGACCGATCATCCCGTCCGGGGTCGACGACGCCACGGCACCCTGCGTCCACGGCCGCCGGGGGATCCGTCCGGCACGTCGTGCCAGGCGGCCCGCCTCGACGGCGTGCCGCATCGCGGCGGCCATGGCTGCGGGATCCTGGGCGCGGGTGACCGCACTGGCCAGCAGTACCCCGTCGCAGCCGAGTTCCATCGCCTGTGCCGCGTCGGACGCCGTCCCGATGCCGGCATCCAGGATCACCGGGACGGTTGCCCGGTCGCAGATCATCTCGATGTTGTGGGGGTTGAGGATTCCCAGGCCCGTGCCGATGGGCGACCCCAGCGGCATCACCGCAACCGCCCCGGCGGCCTCGAGGTGTCGGGCGACGGTGGGGTCGTCGGAGGTGTAGGCGTAGACCTCGAACCCGTCGGCGGTGAGGGTCTCGGTGGCGTCGACGAGTTCGACGACGTCCGGCAGCAGCGTCCGGTCGTCGGCGAGGATCTCCAGTTTCACCCGGGTCGTGCCGAGCGCCTCCCGTCCCAGTCGGGCGGTGAGCAGCGCGTCGCGGGCGGTGTAGCAGCCTGCGGTGTTGGGGAGGACGTCGATACCGAGACGGTCGAGAAGACCGAACAGCGACGTCCCGGTGGCGGGGTTGTAGCGGCGCAGTGCGACCGTCGTCATCGACGTCCCCGACGCGGTGAGCGCCTGTTCCAGTACTTCCAGCGACGTTGCTCCGCCGGTGCCGGTGATCAGGCGCGAGGTGAGCGTGGACGTCCCGACGGTGAGCATGTCCTGTGGGGTCGGCACGGTGTCTACCCTCCCTGCATGGCGGTGATGATCTCGATCTCCGCACCGTCGTGGACGTCGGTGGTGGACCACCGGCTGCGCGGGACGATCGCTGCGTCGACCGCCACGGCCAGGCCCAGTTCCTCGGAGTCCGGATTCTGTCCGGTGAGGTCGGAGATGATGTCACCGAGCGTCGCCGCGGTATCGAGGCGGCGTTCTTCTCCGTTGACGGTGATGGTCATGATGTCCTTTCCAGGGAGGTGGCGGCGAGCAGGGCGGCATCGGGCGTGCGGTCGGCTGCGTGGCAGCCCGGGGGAGACCCCGTGACCAGCAGTGTGGCGAGCCTGGCGCACAGGGGAGCGAGCAGGACCCCGTGGCGGGAGTACCCCGTCGAGACGACGACACCGTCCACACCCGGTACGCCGCCGAGGTACGGCAGGTCGTCCGGCGTCCCCGGGCGGGCCCGCGCCAGGATCTCGGTGAGCTCGAGGTCTGCTATCCCCGGGACCAGGATCCGGGCGTCCCGGAGGAGCTGGTGCACCCCGTCGAGGGAGACGCCGTCGAAGCCGTCCTCACGTTCCGTGGCGCCGATGACGATCTCTCCGTCATCACGGGGAACGAGGTACACCGGCCGACCGTCAACCAGGCCACGCACCGTGTGCTCCAGCAGGCCGGGATGTCCCGGTCTCACCCGCGCGCGCAGGATGTCGCCGTGTACCGGGCGCAGTCGCACGCATCGCGCTTCCGGGAGCCCGTCGATATCAGCCAACGTGAGGCCCGGGCACAGGACGGTGGTCTCCGCACGCAGCTCACCGCCGTCGTCCAGCCGCACGCCCGTCACCGTGGCACCCTCGCGTACGACGCCGAGGACACGCCGGGTGACCACCCTGCCCCGCGGCCCGTCCGGACCGGCGGGAGCGCACACGGCCGCGGTGAGCGCCTCCATCAGCATGCGCGGATTGACCTGGTGGTCGTCGGCGACGAGGACGGCGCCCGAGATACCGGGTGCCAGGGACGGTTCCCTCCGGCGCGCCTGGCGTACACCCAGGGGCTCCACCGTCATGCCGGACGCGCGCTGGACCTCGGCGAGGTCCCGGAACGTCGCCATGTCCCCGGGGGTGGACCCCACACCCAGCGTGGCGGTGGGCCGGTAACCGGCGGGATACCCGACGGTCCGCTCGAGGTCGGCGATGAACCGCGGGTACGCCGCAGCTGAGGCGAGCATCAGCGGGCGGATCGCGTCGTGCCGGTGGACGACTTCACTGACGGGTGCGATCATCCCGGCGGCGGCGTGACTCGCCCCGTCACCCGGGGACGGGTCGACGACGGTGACGGCGTGGCCGGCCCGCCGCAGGTACCAGGCTGTACTGAGCCCGGTGACCCCGGCACCGACGACAAGAGTCTCGGGCATGTGCGTTCTTTCCTCCGGCGGCATGACCCGCATCAGGTGTCGACGGTCGACCGGTGGCTCCGGTCCTCTCAGCCCCGGCATCAGGGGCTCCCGTAGTTCGCGTAACAGCTACCATCACACCACATGGACCTACATCAACGCACGCACACCCCTCTCATGCACACCCCTGGCGCATCGGGCACCTCCCCCGGGGACCGACGCCGGCGACAGCTCCGGGCTGCGCGGCTCTACCTCTGCACTCCGGCGCGCCGGGAGCAGGGTGACCTGCGGGAGTTCCTCCACGCCGCCTACGACGGGGGCGTGGACATCATCCAGCTGCGTGACAAGACGCTGGACACCGCGGGCGAGATCGCCGCGATCGAGGTGCTGGCGGAGGTGGCGGCCGAGCACGGCGCACTGTTCGCGGTGAATGACCGGGCGGACATCGCCGCGTTGGTCGGTGCCGACATTCTCCATGTCGGGCAGGATGATCTGGGTATCGCGCAGGCCCGGGAGCTCCTGGGCCCGGACGTCCTCCTGGGGTTGTCGACCCACACCTCCGACCAGGCGGAGGCCGCGGCCCGCGACACCGATCTCGACTACTTCTGCACGGGACCGGTGTGGGAGACGCCGACGAAGCCGGGTCGTGCGGCGACGGGGCTGGGGTTTGTGTCCCGGACCGCCGACATGGTGGGCGACGGGGCAGGGGGGAAGTCCGGTGGGAAGCCGTGGTTCGCGATCGGCGGGGTCAACCGGGACACCCTGCCGGACGTCCTCGCCGCCGGCGCCCGGCGTGCGGTCGTCGTCCGGGCGGTCACCGAGGCGCGGAGCCCGCGCGACGCCGCCTCAGAGCTGAGAACGCAGCTGACGTCCCTTCCGGACCGGACGTGAGTGTCGTGCACGGGGGACTGGTTCAGTCTTCCCTGTGCAGCAGGAAAACATACGGGCGCGGGGTGTGCCGGAAGTCCATCACACCGAGTAGCGTCCTGGGGTCGACGCGCCGGAAGTGGTCGTTGATGGGGAGGTCGTCGTAGACCATCGTCGCGCTGACCACCCCGCGGTACTCCATCATCCGGAGACGGGCCCGGGGACGCTTCGTCGCCGTCGCCCGGAGATAACCCCGCAGGAGTGCAGGAAAGGGTCCGAACGTGGCCAGGGAGCGGAGCCGTATCCCGGTGGACATCGGCACCAGCGCGGGGTTCGCGGCGAAAAGTGACGTTTCTGAGCCGAATATCAGCGGATGACCGTCGTCGACGCTGTCGAACCGCTTGCCGTGCCAGCCCACGGCGGCGAGTACGCCGTCGAGAGGATGTCCCGTCGCGACCTCGGAGCCGCGCCACCGACCCACCAGCTCATCGGTGGTGACCGCGGGCAGTGCATCGAACCGGCTCAGCGCCGTGGTGAGCTCAGCGTCCTGGGGCATGAGCCCATCGTGTCAGAGTTCGTCGACCGGTGAGGAACCGTCCACGAATTCAACGGTGCGCTGCCCGCCCAGGTCCCCCCGGCCGGCGAACTCGACGATCACGTCGGCGACGAGCTCACGGGAGGTGTGTGCGTCCGACCTGTCGAGGTCGTCGGCGACGGGGGCCGCTCCTTCGGCGGGCTCATCGGTGAGCGTCGCCGGCCCGAGGATGAGGTAGTCCAGCCCGGCGGTGGCGTCGAGACGGTCGTCGACGGTCTTCTTCGCGTCGGCGTAGGCGAAGAAACTGTCGGACTCGGGGACGGTGTGGTGGCGTGCGCCGGCGTAGGACACGTTGAGGTAGCGGGGCGTGGTACCGGCGTCGCGCAGTCTCTCGAGGGAGTCGATGACGGCGAGGGCCGCGTCGCGGTCGACGGCGTAGGTGACGTCGGCGCCGGCGCGGCCACCGTTGCCCGCGGTCCACACGACGACGTCGTATCCGGCGAGGAGATCGTCCCACTCGCCGGGGGTGAGCTGGGTGACGTCCCTCACCAGCGCGGTGGCGCCGAGGGACTCGATGTCGGCGACCTGGTCGGGGTTCCGGATGAGGGAGGTGACAGTGAAGCCTCCGGACACCAGTTTCGGGGCTGCGAGGAGCCCCACTTTGCCGTGTCCTCCGATGATGAGAATGTCCGTCATGGTCTCGTCCTCCTGGGGGAGTGGGTGAAGGTCGGCTCTCAGCCGCTGTCTGTCCGGAACAACGGGCGGACCGCTCCGTCTATTCCCCGGAGTGTGGAGAAACGTAGTAACCTGTGTCATGTCAGAACTGAATGGTGATTCAAGACATAGTTGAGGAGCAGTGCCCGTGGATCTCGAGCTTTCCGGGGAGGACGTCGCCTTCCGTGACGAACTCCGCACTATTTTCGCCGACGTACCAGCGGATATCCGCGCGCGTATGCGGGCAGGACACGTCACCCGTGACGACATCGTCGCCTCCCAGCGCATCCTCAACGGCCACGGGGTGGCGGTGCCGCACTGGCCGGTGGAGTACGGCGGACGGGACTGGACGCCCATTCAACGCCACATCTACACCAATGAGATCCAGCGGGCCGGTGTCCCGGAGCCGCTGGCGTTCAACACCAGTATGGTGGGGCCCGTCATCGCCGCCTTCGGCAGCGACGAGATCAAGGACCGTTTCCTGGCGAAGACCGCGAATCTCGACATCTGGTGGTCGCAGGGGTTCTCGGAACCGGGTGCGGGGTCGGACCTGGCCGGCCTGAAGACCACCGCGGTGCGGGACGGGGACCACTACGTGGTCAACGGTCAGAAGACCTGGACGACCCTCGGCCAGTACGGGGAGTGGATGTTCCTGCTCGCCCGCACGGCCCCGGACGCCCCCAAGCCCCAGCAGGGTATCTCCTTCCTGCTGGTGGACCTGGACACCCCGGGGATCGAGCGACGCCCGATCCGGCTCATCGACGGGTCCGTCGAAGTCAACGAGTTCTTCTTCACCGACGTCAGGATTCCGGTGGAGAACCTCGTCGGTGAAGAGAACAAGGGATGGACCTACGCCAAGTTCCTCCTGGGCAACGAGCGCAACGGCATCACCCAGGTCGGCACCAGTCAGCGGCACTACGCCGACCTGGTGGAGATGGCGGCCACGCGCAGCACGGGTGGGCGCCGGGTGATCGACGACCCGATCTTCCGCAACCGTCTCTACGACGTGAAGCTACGGCTCAAGGCGGTCGAGGCGACTCAGCTGCGGGTCACCGCCTCCAGCGCGGACGGTAAGCCCAGCCCGGTGTCCTCGATGCTGAAGATCGAGGGCAGCAGGCTTCTCCAGGAGATCAACGCCCTGGCTGTCGAAGCGCTGGGCAGCGACGCGGCGGAGATCCTGGGGGAGAGCTCCGGCGTCTACGGCGATCCTGTCGTCGAGTACCTGAACAACCGCAAGGTCTCCATCTACGGAGGCACCAACGAGGTCCAGGCGAATGTCATCGCCAAGGCCATTCTCGGACTCTAGGAGCATCACGACATGGATCTTTCCCTGACAGACGAACAGCGCATGCTCGCCGACTCCGTCCGGAGCGTGTTCGCGGGTGCCGACGGAGACCCGACCGCCGGGACGGATGCACCGGACACCGCCCTGGAGTTCCGGCGCGACCTCTGGCGACAGGCGGCCGACCTCGGTGTGACGGCACTGGTCGTCGACGAGGAGTACGACGGCGCCGGTGCAGGCATCGGGGAGGCGTACGCGGCCGCGGAGGCGCTGGGGGGACTGGCGGCACCTGAACAGCTCACCGACCTCGCCTACGTCCCCGCCTGGTTGCTCGGGGACCTCGGCTCCGGC
Organism: Corynebacterium sp. USCH3; assembly: GCF_037619475.1. Classification (NCBI taxonomy): domain Bacteria; kingdom Bacillati; phylum Actinomycetota; class Actinomycetes; order Mycobacteriales; family Corynebacteriaceae; genus Corynebacterium; species Corynebacterium sp. USCH3. The sequence continues at coordinate 183,298 of NZ_JAQPZT010000002.1, read as the reverse complement.
GAACAGAAGTCGACCTGGCTGCCGCAGCTGGCGTCGGGCGAACGGCTGCTGACGCTCGCGCACGCCGAACAGGGGACGGGCTGGGCTGACGGCAGGGCCGCGACCGTCACCGACGGTCGACTCACCGGCGACAAATGTGCCGTGGTCGCCCCCGCCGACATCGACGCCTTCCTCGTCACTGCCGTGGAGGACGGTACCCCCGGCGTCTACCTCGTCACCCCGGGCGACGGGGTCGAGGTGACGGTGCACCGGGATGCGGAGTGGTCGCCGACCGGGCGGGTCTCCTTCCGTGAGGCCCCGGCGGAGCGACTCGGAGGGAGCACCGACGACACCGACCGCGCACTGCGTCGGGCCGTGGCGCTGGCGCGGGTGGTGCAGGGCGGCAGGGCCGTCGGGCTGATGGACAGCGCCCTGAACAAGACCGTGGACTACCTCAAGGTCCGTAAGCAGTTCGGCGTCACCCTGAACACCTTCCAGGTACTGACCCACCGGGCGTCGCAGCTCTACGCCGATGTCGAGCTCGCCCGGTCGACGGCGCTGTGGGCCGCGGCCATGGCGCAGTCCCCGGACCTGGTGCTGGAGGAATTGGAGGCGGCGTCCCTCGACTCCTTCGTCTTCCTGGCACGTCAGGCACGGGTGGTGGCGGAGGAGGCCGTCCAGCTCCATGGCGGGATCGGTGTCACCTACGAGACCGCCGTGAGCCACTACGCTGCGGCGCTGACCGGTTTTCAACAGCTCTACGGAGGCGTGCTGGAGGCGCGGGGAGCCGGTGTCGCCTCAGACGCGCTGCTGGAGACCCCGAGTGCGTTGCTGAACAACGAACTCCACGTCTACGGCTGAGACTCTGCACACGAACGACCCCCGTCACCGACGAGGTGGCGGGGGTCGTTCGTGCGCGGAGCCGGAGAGCGGGAACTAGCAGTCGTAGTAGAGCTCGAACTCGTGGGGAGTCGGGCGCAGACGCGACGGGGAGATCTCGTTGTCGTACTTGTAGGCGACGTAGGTCTCCAGCAGGTCGTCGGTGAAGACGCCACCCTCGGTGAGGAATTCGTTGTCGTCCTCCAGCGCCTGCAGCGCAGCCTCCAGGGAGGTCGGTGCCGTCGGGATGCTCGCGGCCTCCTCCGGGGGAAGCTCGTAGAGGTCCTTGTCGACCGGGGCGTGCGGTTCGATGCGGTTCTTGATGCCGTCGAGGCCGGCGAGCATCATGGCGGCCATACCGAAGTAGGGGTTGCCCGAGGGGTCCGGGGCACGGAACTCGAGGCGCTTGGCCTTCGGGTTGGACCCGGTGATCGGGATGCGGACGGCGGCGGAGCGGTTGCGCTGCGAGTACACCAGGTTGATGGGGGCCTCGAAGCCGGGGACCAGGCGGTGGTAGGAGTTCAGCGTCGGGTTGGTGAACGCCAGGACTGCACCGGCGTGGTGCAGGATGCCGCCGATGTAGTAGCGGGCCAGGTCGGACAGGCCCGCGTAGCCGGCCTCGTCGTGGAACAGCGGCTTGCCGTCCTTCCACAGCGACTGGTGGGCGTGCATGCCCGAGCCGTTGTCGCCGGCGAGCGGCTTCGGCATGAACGTCGCGGACTTGCCGTGGGCGGCGGCGGTGTTCTTGATGATGTACTTGAAGGACTGCAGGTCATCGGCGGCGTGCAGCAGGGTGTTGAACTTGTAGTTGATCTCCTGCTGGCCACCGGTACCCACCTCGTGGTGGAAACGCTCGAGATCGTAGCCCGAGGCGGCGAGGTTCTTCACCATCTCGTCGCGGACGTCGACGGTCTGGTCGTACGGGGGGACCGGGAAGTAACCGCCCTTGACACGGGTCTTGTACCCGGTGTTGGGGGTTCCGTCGGTGTTGGTCTCCTTGCCGCGGTTCCACCACCCCTCGTTGGAGTCGACCTCGTAGAAGGCGGAGTTCTGGTCGGCGGAGTAACGGACCTTGTCGAAGAGGTAGAACTCGGCCTCCAGGCCGAAGTTGCAGGTGTCGGCGATACCGGTGGAGGCGAGGTACTCCTCCGCCTTACGCGCGACGTTGCGGGGGTCGCGGGAGAAGGGCTCGCGGGTGAACGGATCGTGGACGAAGAACTTCACGTTCAGCGTCTTGGTCTTGCGGAACGGGTCGACCTTGGCGGTCGCGAGGTCGGGCAGCAGGTTCATGTCCGACTCGTCGATGGTGGTGAACCCACGCACCGACGATCCGTCGAAGGCGAGGCCGGTCTCGATGGCATCTTCGTCGAAGGCGGAGGCGGGGATGGTGAAGTGCTGCTCCACGCCGGGTACGTCCGTGAACCGGACGTCGACAAACTCGATGTCGTTGTCCGCGATGTACTTGGTGACCTCTTCGGCCGTCTTAAATGCCACTTCTGGACTCCTTGCAGTCATGTTCGACCCAACTCGTTGTGCCGTTGTCTTTCACGAGGGGATTCACCCTCCCGGGTGCGTCGTGAACAACCATAATCTGGGGTTGTTGCCCTAGTGTCAATCCAATGTTACCGGCGTGTAACTGCCGGTACCACGGTCGATGCCGGTGATCCCCGGTCGGGGCTTGACCTCTAGGATACGGACTGCGGTCACCGGGTGTGCACAGTTGGGGTGGGGTGCCGGGGCGACCCGTGGGAAATTGGGGGTCGGTCACGGGGCCGGTACCCTTGGGAATCATGGCGAAACGGCAGAAGAACACCGGCACAGGGGATGACCGCCGTCAACGGCGGAAGGGACTCCGCGAGGAACGCGCCCGGCAGCCGAGCTGGCTGGAGGGACCGCAGGTCCCGGGACAGTACGAGGATCCCCACGACCTGAGTTCCTACCCCGGCAAGCTCCTGGGACTGCCGCCCACGGGGCCGGGGTCGATCGCCTCGATATTCCCGCGGGTCCTTGCCCTGCTGGTCGACTGGCTGATCTGCTACGGGATCGCCTTCTTCGTCACCCAGATGACGACCGCGCTGGGGGGGACGTCGACGGTGGTGCTCATGGTCTGGGTCCTCTGGCGCATCGTCACGGTGTGGTTGTTCGGCCAGTCGCCCGGGCATGCGGCGATGGGCATCGGTGTCGCCCGGGTGGACGATCCCGACCAGCGCGTGGGCCTTGTCCGCGCCGTGGTCAGGACGGTTCTCACGATCTTCCTGTTCCCGCCGCTGATCCAGGACACCGACAGCCGGGGTATGCATGACCGGGCCACGGGGACGGCCGTCATCCGGACCCGCTAGGTGGAACTGCCCCGGGGCTCCGCTGACCGGTGCGGTCGGCGGAGCCCCGGGGTGTCACAGGGGCAGGTTCAGCCCTTCTTGTTGCGCTGCGCGGCCCGACGGGCACGGCGGTTGACGCCGGCCGGGTTCGAGGCGTTGCGGGGCATCGGCCCCTTCGGGAGCATCGACTCCCGCGAGTGCAGGCGGGCGATTGACTCCACCTTGCTGTTGAGGGCGTCGACCTCGTTCTTCTTGATGTTGCGGGGCAGACGGACCAGGTGGTTCTGCAGCTTGCGGATCTGGACTTCGTCCTCGCCCTCGCCGACGTACACGTCGTAGATCGGGGTGTTGCCGAGGATACGGGCGAGACGCTTGCGCTCCTGCGCCATCATCGGCTTCAGGCGGTGACGGCTGCCCTCACCGACGAGGACGACACCGGGCACGCCGACGACGCGGTGGACTGCGTCCATGTGGGTGTTGGAGGCGACCGCGGTCTCGGTGATCCACTTGACACCGACACCGTCACGGAGGTTCTGCAGGGCCCAGCCGGCGGCGCCGGCCTCGCCCTCGATCTGGTCGTAGACGCCGGACTGCAGGCGGCGGGAGAAGATCCAGAAGGCGACCATCACACCGACGGCGATACCGACGATGAGGTTCAGCCACCACCAGCCGAGCACCAGGCTCAGCGCCAACATGACCACGACCGGGCCGAGCAGGCCCAGCAGCATGTAGGGGATGAGCTTCTTGTCCTTCTTGCGCTGCATCTGGAAGGCCTGCCACATCTGGCCTCGCGTCTGCTTGCGACGTGACTTCTTGGCGGCCTTCTCGAGCCGCTTGTTTTCTTTCTCCCGGGGATCCTTCGCCATACCGCCTACCTTAGAACATCGGGGCCCCAGGGCCGGCAACGGCATCCGCCCCGGGGCGGGGGACAACTATCGTGCCGACGAGACCGGGGTCTCGGCTGAGGGGCCGTACTTGTCCAGCAGGGTGCTGGCTTCCTGGCTGGTGGTCGAGCCCAGGGTGTCGCCGAGGTGGGTGAGGTTCTCGGGCAGGGCCTCGCCACGGGCGGCCTTGGCCTCGGCGTAGAGCCGGCCGGACCGGTAGGACGACCGGACCAACGGGCCGGACATGACCGCACCGAAACCGAGTTCCTTGGCGAAGTCGGAGTGCTCCATGAACTCCTCCGGCTTCACCCACCGCTCGATCGGGTGGTGCATCGAGGTCGGACGCAGGTACTGGGTGATCGTGATGATGTCGCAGCCGGCGTCCTTGAGGTCCGTCAGGGACGACTGCACCTCCTCGGCGGTCTCGCCCATGCCGAGGATGAGGTTCGACTTGGTCACCAGACCGAAGTCACGGGCGGCGCGGATGACCTCCAGCGAGCGGTCGTAGCGGAACGCCGGGCGGATCCGCTTGAAGATCCGGGGCACGGTCTCGAGGTTGTGGGCGAAGACCTCGGGACGTGCCTCGAAGACCTCGGCGAGCAGGTCGGGCTTGGCGGAGAAGTCCGGGGTGAGGTTCTCGACGCCGGTGTTCGGGTTGAGCTCGTGGACCTTACGGACGATCTCGGCGTACAGCCATGCACCTTCGTCGTCGAGGTCGTCACGGGTCACGCCGGTGATGGTGGCGTAACGAAGGTCCATCTCCCGGATGTTCTCGGCGACCCGGCGGGGCTCGTCACGGTCCAGAGGGGACGGCTTGCCGGACTTGATCTGACAGAAGTCGCACCGCCGGGAGCACGTGTCGCCCCCGATGAGGAAGGACGCCTCGCGTTCTTCCCAGCACTCGTGGATGTTGGGGCAACCTGCCTCCTGGCACACCGTGTGAAGTCCGGCGCCGGCGACGCGGTTCTTCATGTCACGGTATTCCGGCCCCATCTTGGCCTGGGTGCGGATCCACCGCGGTTTCTGTTCGATGGGGGTCTGGGAGTTCTTCGCCTCGATGCGGAGAAGTCGTCGTCCGTCTGATGTAACAGTCACGGCCCCCACCCTACGCTGCATCGTTCAGTGACGCTAACTGACTTCACCCGCGATGACCGTGGCAAAAGGCCAGTTCAGGACGGTACGACCCCGTGGGCGAGCTCGTCGGGGACGTCCGTCTCCGACATCGCCAGGTCGCCGTCGAGCGCCGCCAGCAGATGGCCGGTGAAGACCCCGGTGACCTCGGCGACGCCCACCGGACGCCCCAGCTCCTCGGACAGGGTGGTCACGCCGGTGTCGGCGAGACCGCAGGGCACGATGTGGTCGTAGTACTCCAGGGTGTTGTCGCAGTTCAGCGCAACCCCGTGCATGGTGACGCCGCGGGTCACACGGATCCCGACGGCAGCGACCTTCCGTGCGGGGACGAGCTCGCCGCGACGCAGTCCTGCGGGGAGCCAGACCCCGGAGCGGCCGGGGACCCGGCCGACGTTGTCGAGCCCGATCTCACGGCAGGTCGCCAGCACCGCCTCCTCGATCCGACGGACGTAGTCGACGACGTCGATCGGGTCGTCGAGCCTGATGATCGGGTAGGCGACGAGTTGGCCGGGGCCGTGCCAGGTGATGCGGCCTCCCCGGTCGACGTCAACGACCGGCAGACCGTTGGTGGGCAGGTCCTCGGGCTGCGTGCGCTTCCCGGCGGTGTAGGTCGGCGGATGTTCCAGCAGCAGCACGGTGTCGTCGATGAGGTCCTCGGCACGCCGGCGTGCCAGGTCGGCCTGTCTGTCCCAGGTGGTGAGGTAGTCCACCGTGCCGATGTTGTCGACGGTGACGGGGGTGTCCGCCATGCGGATGGATCCGTGTTGATATCCCATGCCTAACGACTCTACCCCGCCTCCGCGCTGATGCGGGGGCGGGGTAGCGGGGTCGGGGGACCTAGAGCTCGAGGTCGGCGGTGAAGTCGCTGTTCTCCAGGCGGTCCCTGACGGTGGTCAGGAAGCGACCGGCGTCGGCGCCGTCGACGATCTGGTGGTCGTAGGTCATCGGCAGGTAGACCATGCTGCGGATCGCGATGCTGTCGGACGCGTCCTCGGTGATCACGACCGGGCGCTTGCGGATCGCACCGGTGCCGATCATCGCGGCCTGCGGCGGGACGAGGATCGGGGTGTCGGTGAGTGCGCCCTCGGAGCCGATGTTGGTGATGGTGAAGGTGCCGCCGCTGACGTCGTTCGGCTTGAGCTTCTTGTTCCGTGCGCGGTCAGCGATGTCGGCGATGGCCTTGGCCAGCTCCGGCAGCGACATGTCCTGGGCGTCGTGGATGACCGGGGACAGCAGGCCGTCCTTGGTGTCGACGGCGATACCGAGGTTGACCTTGCCGTGGTAGGTCATCTCCTGGGTGTCGGCGTTGTAGGAGGCGTTGACGTTCGGGTGCGCCACCAGTGCCTCGACGATCGCCTTCGCGAAGAACGGCAGGAAGGTGAGGTTCAGTCCGTGCTTGTCCTGGAAGGCGGCCTTGGACGCCTTGCGCAGGTCCGCCACGTGGGTCATGTCGACCTCGTGGACCTGGGTGAGCTGCGCTGCGCCGTGCAGGGACTCCAGGGTGGTCTTGGCGGTGATGGCACGGATCCGGTTGACCTTCTGCGTGGTACCACGCAGCGACGCCTTCTCCGGGTCGACCCCCTTGGCCGGCGCCGGAGCGGAGTCCTTGGCGCTGCCGCCCTCCGCGGCCGCGAGGACGTCCTGCTTGCGGATACGCCCGCCCACGCCGGTGCCCTCGACGGTGGAGAGATCCACGCCGTGCTTCTCGGCGAGCTTACGCACCAGGGGGGTGACGTAGGGCAGGTTGCCGTCGGCAGGCTCGCCGGCGTCAGAGGAGGCGGCGGGTGCCTTCTGCTCCGTCGGGGCCTCCTGCTTCGGCTCTGCCTTCTTCTCCGGCTTCTCCTCTGCCTTCGGCTCGTCCTTCTTCTTCTCTTCCTTCGGCTCCTCCTCGGCGGGGGAGGCCTCGGCGGCGCCGGCGTCGCCGACCCGGGCGATCACACCACCGACGTCGATGGTGTCGTCCTCGTCGGCGAGGATCTCCAGCAGCGTACCGGCGACAGGCGAGGGGACCTCGGTGTCGACCTTGTCGGTGGAGACCTCGAGCAGCGGCTCGTCGACCTCGACCTCGTCGCCGACCTTCTTCAGCCACTGCGTGATGGTTCCCTCGGTGACGGATTCGCCGAGCTCGGGCATCGTCACGTCGGTGCCGGCACCACCGCCGGTGGAGGCGGACGGGGAGCCCGACGTGTCGTCGTCGGCGGACTCGTCCTGCGCGTCGTCCTGCTCCTCGTCGGAGGTGTCGTCCTCGTTCTCGTCCTCGGCCGGGGCCTCGTCGGAGGACGAGTCGTCGCCCGCTTCGCCCTCGTCACCGATTTCGGCGATGACGGCACCGACGTCAACGGTGTCGTCCTCGTCGGCGATGATCTTCAGCAGGGTGCCGGCGACGGGGGAGGGGATCTCCGTGTCGACCTTGTCCGTGGAAACCTCGAGCAAGGGTTCGTCGACCTCCACGGTGTCGCCGACCTTCTTCAGCCACTGGGTGACAGTGCCTTCTGTGACGGATTCGCCCAGCTCGGGCATTTCGACGGAGTGCGCCATGGTGTTGAAGCTCCTATTAAACGACGGGGTACAGATGTGGAGTACGTGGATCGGTCCGCAGTACGCAGAGATAGCAGAGAAGTGGTCTCTGACCGAATACTACATATGGTACCGCTGTCGGCATTCTCGTGCCGGAAGGGGTCGGCCCATGGTACGGCTCCGGTGCGGTGTCACGGAATCCCTTAGAATCTCTGGTGTGTTCAATCTATTCGGTCGTCCCCGTCGTTCCGGCCCCCGCCCGCCGCGGACCCCCGGTGGCCGGGCACGGCCCGCCGACCTCGACTACCTGCGCCACTGGGCGGCGCAGCGGTCGGGGGTGGAGGGGTTCGTCGAGCCGGAGACGCTGGTCAACGAGATGTCGGTGGTCCTCGTCGACGGTACAGGGGAGTGGACCCGCCGGCGTATCGGCGGGCCACGGGGCGTCGACGAGGTGGCGACCGTCACCGGGGCGCAGTTGTTCGACGCGGAGAAGACCGGTTACCCCCAGCGGATGAGGGACCTGATCGAGCGGGACCGGATCCTCCGCAAACGTCAGGAACAGCAGGAACGTCGGGCCAGATTCGAGCAACGCCGCGGGGAACGGGACTGACGGGGGTTTACACGGGTTCCGCGTCGTCGCTGCCCGGTGTCGACGCCCCGCCGGCGGCGATGTCGTCGAGCACGGCGATGATCGTCCGCACCGGGACGCCGGTGCCTCTGGCCGGTGTGTAGCCGTGTGGTGCTGCAGTGTTGTAGGCCGGGCCCGCCACGTCCAGGTGGACCCAGGGCACACCCTCCGGCACGAAGGCGGCGAGATAGTGCCCGGCCGCGGCCATGCCTCCCCACCCTGTCGAGGCGATGTTGCGCAGATCGGCCACGTCGGAGCGGATGTCGGTGGCGATTTCCGCAGGGAGTGGCATGGGCCACGCCCCCTCCCCGGTCTCACGGGACACCTCCGCGACCCGGTCACGCAGTCGGGGAGTGCCCATCACGGCCGGTGTCCGGTCGCCGAGCGCGCGGACCTGGGCACCGGTCAGCGTGGCGGTCTCGATGAGGTAGTCGGGGTCGTCCTCGCACGCCCGGGCGATCGCGTCGCCCAGGATGAGCCGGCCCTCGGCGTCGGTGTTGAGGACCTCCGTGGTGAGACCCCCGTAGTGCCGCAGCACGTCGCCCGGGCGTACCGCGGCACCGTCCGGCATGTTCTCGGCGAGCGGTACCGTCGCGGTCACCGACACCGGGAGGTCGAGCTCGGACGCGGCGATCACGGCGGCGACGACCGCCGCGGACCCGCCCATGTCGGAGATCATGTTTCCCATGGTGGCCGGCGTCTTCAGGGAGATTCCGCCGGTGTCGAAGGTCACGCCTTTGCCGACGAGGGCAACCCGGGGAACGGTCCTGTGACCGGCGACCTCGGGTCGGTAACTCACGCGGACGAGCCGCGGCGGACGGGTCGACCCCTGCCCGACTCCGACGAGTGCGCCGAACCCCGCCTCGGCGAGATCGCGTTCGTCCAGGATCTCCACCTCCAGCCCTGCCTGCGTCGACAGCTCGCCGATGACGGTGGCGTAGCTTTCCGGGTAGAGGGCATTCGCCGGCGCATTGACCAGGTCGCGGGCGCAGGCCACCGCCTCGATGACGACGCAGGCCCGTGAGAAGTCGGTGTCGGCGGTCTCGGCCGCGCTGGGGGAGGTCGGGGGCGCGACGATGATTCGCCCCACCCGTCCGGCGCGGAGGTCATCATGCCGGAAGCCGTGGTAGCTGTAGCTGCCGAGGCCGTGCCCTTCGGTGGCCGGGATGATCCCGAGTGTGCCGAGGAGGCTGAGCACGGTGAGGTCGCTGCCGGTGTCGGCGGCGGTGCGTCCGAGCTGGCGGGACGCGGTACCCGCGGCCGAGCGCAGCCCCTCGTCGGTCAGCGCGTCCGCGTCGCCGAGACCGACGGCCAGGATGCGCGTCGCAGCGACCCCGGGCACCGACGGAAGGTAGTGGGTTTCACCGGCGTGCCCTCGGGCGCCGATGTCGACGAGGGACTTCCACAAGGCGACCTGGGTCGACCGGTCGACCAGGGACGGGGAGGCCGACGGTGGACCGGGGGCGGAACCCAGGGACAGCTCGATCCCGTTCTCCCCGGAGAAGGTGGGGATCACCAGCACGTCCACGGACACGTCGGCGATCGCCGAGGCGGCCCTGAGCAACTCCAGTGACGGCATGGTGCCGCGGGGGAGTCCGGCGGAAGTCATCGTTCACCTCAATACTGTTCGGGGTCATCACCGTCGGAGTTGCCGGGCACGTGTGCCGGACCGGCGCCGACGGGTCTAAGATACAGGCCATGTCTGATTCCGCGCCCGCCAACTCCACGCCCGTCGCCTTCTCCCGCACGCTGGCGGAGAATCCCACTCCGCCCGGGGCGATCGCCGAAATTCTCGCCAATCCGGGATTCGGCCGCTACTTCACGGACCACATGGTGGTTGTCGACTGGACGGAAGAGGCGGGATGGCACGATGCGCGGGTCGTCCCTTACGCACCGATCGCGATGGACCCGGCGACCTCGGTGCTGCACTACGGCCAGGCCATCTTCGAGGGACTCAAGGCGTACCGCCAGCCGGACGGCTCGATCGCCACCTTCCGGCCGGACAAGAACGCCGAGCGGATCCGGTCGTCTGCCCGGCGTATCGCCATGCCGGAGGTTCCGGAGGACCTCTTCCTCGAGTCCCTGAGCCAGCTCGTCGAGGTCGACAAGGACTGGGTGCCCGCCTCCGGTGGTGAGGAGGCGCTGTACCTGCGGCCCTTCATCGTCTCCACCGAGATCGGCCTGGGTGTCCATCCCTCCACCAGCTACAGCTACTACGTCATCGCGTCGCCGGCCGGTGCGTACTTCAAGGGTGGCGTCACCCCGGTGAGCGTGTGGCTGTCCACGGAGTACGTGCGCGCCGCCCCCGGAGGCACCGGCGCGGCGAAGTTCGCCGGGAACTACGCGGCCTCCCTCGCCGCCCAGTCCTACGCGGAAACGAAGGGCTGCGACCAGGTGGTGTGGCTGGACGCGGCGACGCACACCAACGTCGAGGAGATGGGCGGGATGAACCTCGCCTTCATCCTGGAGGGTCGGGACGGGGGCAACGCTGAACTGGTGACCCCGGAACTGTCCGGGTCGCTGCTGCCCGGTGTCACCCGCGACTCGCTGCTGCAGTTGGCGGCGGACGAGGGGTTGACGGTGACTGAGCGCCTGTTCACGGTCGACGAATGGCGTTCCGCCGCCGCCTCGGGCGAGATGACGGAGGCCTTCGCCTGCGGAACCGCCGCCGTGATCACGCCGGTGGGTACCGTGAAGGACCGGAACGGTGAGTTCCAGATCAACGGTGGCACGCCCGGCGAGATCACCATGCGGTTGCGGGAGCGGTTGACCGGCATCCAGCGGGGTACCGGCGAGGACACCCACTCCTGGAATCACACCCTGGTCACTGCCTGACCCGGGACGCGGCGGCGTCGAGGAGGGGGAGGACGAGCAGTCCCGACGACGCTTCCGGTGCGCCGAGGCTCTCCCCGACCACGGGGGTCAGCGACAACCGTTGGCGGGCTGCGGTGCCGGACGGTTCACCTGACGTGTCCGGCACCAGCCACCACCGGGAGGCGCCGGGGGTGAGGGCGTCGGCGAGCAGTCCTGCCGCGAGGCCGGTGACTCCGTCGAGGATGACCGGGGTCCGACGGGCGGCCGACTGTGCCAGCAGGCCGGCGAGGAACGCGATGTCCGGGGTCCCCACCGTGTCGAGGATGTCACGGACGGCAGCGGCGTCGACGGGCCTCCGTCGGTGGGCGCGCACACGGAACATCAGGTCGCGGATGGCGACCGTCTTGTGCTTCCACATCTCGTCGGTGATCGCCGTCGGACCGCCGCCGCGCCCCACGACCTTCACCGGCTCGACATTGCAGAGCACACCGACGAGTGCGGCCGCGGTCGTCGTCGCGCCGGTGCCGACGGTTCCGGTGAGCACGAGCGGGACGGCGGCGTCCGCCCGTGCGTCCATCGTCTCGCGTCCGACGTCGATCCACTGTGCGGGCGAGTGCGGTGCCACCGGCGACGTCCCGGACGGCGGGGCGTCGGCGGGGAACTCATGGACGGACACGTCGACGCCCAGGCGGGCTGCATCGTGGCAGAGCGGTGATTCCCCGGTGGTGATCGCCGCGGCCACTGTGCCGGCATGCCCCCAGGGCAGCGTGGAGACCGGGCTCATGTCCCCGGCAGCGGGTGCCGCGACGGCGTGGTCTGCGGCGGCCACGAGGAGCTCGGGGCGCGGGTCACCGGTCCCGGGATCTCCCGTCTCCCCGTGGTAGCCGGTGGCGCGTGCCCAGTCGCCGAGGCGGGTGAGGACCGGACGGGCCGCCATCAGACCGCGTCGCCGACGTTCACCTGTGGTGCCGGGGTACGCATCTTGCGGATCATGGTGGCACGGGTGAAGGCGTAGAAGCCGAGGGCCCACTTCCCGAACGAGTTGTCGGGGAAGCGGTCGTTGACCAGCCGGTTGACCTTCCGTGCGAGGAACAGGCCCTCGACGACGAGGATGAGGATGATGACCAGCATGAACAGGCTGATGTAGTTGGCGATGACCGGCATGCGGGTGCCCAGGATCATCACCACGACCACGACCAGCGCGATCGGCAGGAAGTAGTTCATCAGGTACCGGTGGGCGTCCACGTAGTTCCGGACGAAGAGCTTCTCCTTGCCCTGGTCCCGGGCCAGCAGGTAGTTCGGGTCGCCCGCCATCATGCGTTCATTGGCCTTGCGACGGGACTCTGCGGCCTCGTCGCGCTGCTTGCGCTTGACCTCCTTGAACTCCTCCTTGGACATGGAGTTCTTGTAGTCCTTCTTGCGCTGGCGGGCCTCTTTCGGCGTCATCGGAGCGTCGAAATGTGTCCGCCGGACACCGGTGGACCGTTCGACCTCGTTGCGCTTGGGGGTCGGGCGGCCTTTCTTGGGGGTGTAGCCCTTCGGTGTCAGGGGAGCGTCCTCGTCGATGGACGGGGTACCTGCCGAGGTGACGTCGCTGTCGGCGGCGTCGGTGTCATCGTCTTTCTTCCACGGGAGTTTCACACCTCACAGGCTAGAGCACGGGTGGTTGCGGGGACCAACGCGGGTGAGGCTGCCGGAGGACCGGGCACGGGAATAGATCACTGGATTTCATGGTTGTGGACGAGTAGTTTGGGCATATCCGCATTACTGAGGAGGAAATGATGACTGCTCCCGAGAAGACCGCCGAGGCGTCCACCGGCGTGGAACTGACCAGCGCTGCCGCCGGCAAGGCCGCCGGACTGCTCGCACAGGAGGGACGGGACGACCTGGCTCTGCGCATCGCCGTGCAGCCCGGTGGCTGTGCTGGCCTGCGTTACCAGCTCTTTTTCGACGACCGTACGCTCGACGGTGACCTCGTCGACGATGTCGAGGGCGTCCGGCTTGTCGTGGACAAGATGTCCGCCCCGTACCTGACGGGGGCCAAGATCGATTTCTCCGACACGATCGAGTCCCAGGGTTTCACGATCGACAACCCGAACGCCGGGGGATCCTGCGCCTGCGGTGACTCCTTCAGCTGACGTGGCCGTCCGCTAGACCCGAACTCCCCGTCCTCGTAGTGAGGACGGGGAGTTCTTCTGTCGGGGTGCGGTGTGTCAGAGGTGGACGGGGTAGTCCTGCTCGTCGATCTCCGGACGGATCCGGTGCTCGACGAAAATCCCGTGCCAGATCATGAAGGCGATGACCGTCCACAGGCGCCGCGAGTGGTCCGGGCCGGAACCGGTGGTCATCGACACGCGGTGCTCGTCCAGCATCGCCAGGACCTGGGCCTTGTCGAAGATGTGGTCGGTGGCGGAGTCCTCGATGTTCTTCTTCGCCCAGTCGTACAGCTCGTCACCGGCGAGCCAGTGCCGCAGCGGCACCGGGAAGCCGAGCTTCTTCCGGTTGATGACGTGCTCCGGGACGATGAGCTCGAGTGCACGACGCAGCGCGTACTTGGTGGTTCCGTGGCCGACCTTGAGCTCGTGGGGGATGGTCCGGGCGACGTCGAAGACGACCCGGTCCAGGAAGGGCACGCGCAACTCCAGTGAGTTGGCCATGGTGATCTTGTCGGCCTTGACCAGGATGTCGCCGCGGAGCCAGGTGAACATGTCGAGGTGCTGCATCCGGGAGACCGGGTCCATGTCGACCGACCTGGCGTAGATCGGCGCGGTGACCTCCCGGTGGTCCCACTCGGGTCGGGCGATGCGCAGGACGCGTTCAAGCTGCTCGTAGTTGAAGGACCGCGCGTTGCCGTAGTAGCGCTCCTCCATCGGGGTCGTACCGCGTTGGAGGAGCGACTTGCCCCGCATGCCGTCGGGCAGGGCGTCGCCGACGGTGCGGAGGACCTTCTTGATGGGGGAGGGTACCTTGTCGAACGGTGCCAGAGACAACGGTTCCTTGTAGATGGTGTACCCGCCGAAGAGTTCGTCGGCACCCTCGCCGGACAGCACCACCTTGACGTGTTTACGGGCTTCGGCGGCGACGAAGTACAGGGGCACCAGGGCCGGGTCGGCGACCGGGTCGTCGAGGTACCAGATGATCTTCGGGACGGCGGCGGCGAACTCCTCGGGGGAGACGACCTTCACCACGTGCTCCACGCCGATGGCGGCGGCGGACTCCGCGGCCACGTCGACCTCCGAGTAGCCCTCACGTTCGAAACCGGTGGTGAAGGTCACCAGGTCCGGGTTGTGCTGTTTGGCCAGGGACGCGATGGCCGTGGAGTCGATGCCTCCCGACAGGAACGACCCGACGGTGACGTCGGCACGCATGTGCTTGGCGACGGAATCCTGGAGGGCGTCGGCGATCCGGGTGAACAGGGCGTGCTCCTGCCCGGACGGTACCGGGGCGACGGGGAACGTCGGCTCGAAGTAACGGACGGCGGTGACCCGGCCACCGGGACGCAGAGTCGCGTGGCATCCCGACTCCAGGCGTCGGACCCCGGCATGCAGGGTCTCCGGCTCCGGGACGTACTGCAGGTCGGTGTAGTGGGCGATCGCCCTGTCGTCAAGGTCCAGCTCTAGACCGATATCCTCCGACATGGCCAGGACGGACTTCTTCTCGCTGCTGAACACGGTGCCGGCGTCGGTCGTGGCGTAGAACATCGGCTTGATGCCGAAGGGGTCGCGGGCCAGGAACATCGTCCGTTCCGCGGCGTCCCAGACGGAGAACGCGAACATGCCGCGCAGGTGGTTGACGACGTCGGCGCCCCAGTGGTGGAACCCGACGACGATGGTCTCGGAGTCGCCGGAGGTGGCGAACTCGTATCCTTCGGCCTGCAGTTCCTCGCGCAGTTCGACGTAGTTGTAGATCTCGCCGTTGAACGTCATCGAGTAGCGGTCGGGCTGGTCGGCCGGACCCCACTGCAGCGGCTGGTGCGAGTGCTCGAGGTCGATGATCGACAGCCGGTTGAAGCCGAAGACCACGTCGTCGTCGTTCCAGGTGCCGTCCTCGTCCGGACCACGGTGCCGCATGCAGGGGAGTGCCCGGGCGGTCGTGTCCACGAAACGGGGGGCGTCACCGTGTGCCGTCAGAATTCCAAGAAGTCCACACATGAGCTCTGGGGTCATCTCCGTAAGTGTCGTCGGGAGCCGGCGTGCCGGCCTCCGGGATGAGGGGGACGGGGCGGATGGGCACCGGCCGCGTGCGCGTGCGTAAGCACACTAGACTACCCGTCGAGGTCCGGCTGACACAGACGGGACATGCCGAGCCGCGGCGCGGTCGTCCAGCTCCCGTCCAGCAACCCCGAATAGGGCCGACAGAGAATCACAATGGTGTGCATGATGCAGGGGCATCCCCCTCCATGCACTATTGTCGGGAGATGACACGGGGCCGGTGTCCGTCCTCTGCAGGTGACGGATCCGGTGGCCCCGATGAACACGACGTGTGATTGAGGAAGGCATACTCGCGTGGAACAGCGAAAAGTTCACGGAAGAGGTCGCAAGCTCGGCCTCGCCGGAGTGCTGGGACTCGGCTCCCTTGCCCTGGTCGGCTGCGATGTCGCACCCCCCGACAACGGTTTCTTCCATGCCCTGCGCATGGGCTGGCCCGACGGAATCACCCCGGAGTCCCAGTCCATGGGTAACTTCTGGGTGTGGACCTGGGTCGTCGCCTGGATCATCGGCATCATCATGTGGGCCCTCATGTTCGTGGTGATCTTCCGCGACAGCGACAAGCGGGCCACGAAGAAGGGCAAGCCGGAGTTCCCGAGGCAGACGGCCTACAACGTGCCGCTCGAGTTGACGTTGACCGTCATTCCCGTGCTGATCGTCATGGGCCTGTTCTTCTTCACCGTGCAGACCCAGGACAAGGTCACCGCACTGGACAAGGACCCCCAGGTCACCGTCGACGTCACCGCCTACCAGTGGAACTGGAAGTTCGGTTACGGCAGCATCAGCGGCGACCTGACCGAGGACGGCCAGGAGTACGACGGCGAGGACGCCGACCGCGCCGAGGCCGCCGAGGCGAACGCCGCCGTCCCGGAGGACGACCGTGACGAGCACGGCCAGGCCGTCGGTCCGATCCACGGCAAGTCCAAGGAGGACTTCACCTACCTGAACTACAACCAGATCGAGACCCTCGGCACCTCGGAGGAGGTTCCGGTGCTCGTCCTGCCGACCGGTACGCCGATCGAGTTCAACCTGGCGTCCTCCGACGTGATCCACTCCTTCTGGGTCCCGGAGTTCCTCTTCAAGCGCGACGTCTTCCCGCACCCCGAGGCGAACCAGTCTGAGCGCCGGTTCCAGATCGAGGGCATCGACAGTGAGGGCGCCTTCGTCGGACGCTGCGCGGAGATGTGCGGCACCTACCACGCGATGATGAACTTCGAGGTCCGTGCGGTGAGCCCGGAGAACTTCGCGGCGTACATCGCCTACCGTGAGGCCAACCCGGAGGCCACCAACGCCGAGGCGCTGGCGGAGATCGGTGAGGATCCCTACGCCACCTCGACCCAGCCTTTCCTTCCCGGCCGTGAAGCCACCCGGGGAGTCGAGGGCGACAACTACATCGACCGTTCCGCCTAAGCGGGCGACGAGACACTAGGAGACAACAATGCGGCAGACAGCCAAGTTGATGTACGGACTCGCACTGTTCCTCACGGTGATGACGGTCGTGTACTTCTACGCGACGTCGCAGCTGAACGACGGTGCGAACCAGCAGGGTATCGAGTGGGCAGGTGGGACCGGACTTGTCCTGGCGACGCTGCTGACGCTGTTCCTCGGTGTGTACTTCCATCTCACCAACTCCAAGGCGGACATCGAGCCGAAGGACTGGGAAGAGGCGGAGATCGAGGACGGGGCCGGAGTGCTCGGCTTCTTCTCGCCCCACTCCGGGTGGCCGTTCATCATGTCGATGGCCATCGTGATCATGGGCTACGGCATCGCCTTCTTCCTCATCTGGGTCATCCTGCTGGGCGCAGCGATACTCATCTGGTCGACCACGATGCTCAACCTCCAGTACGGCCTCCCGCCGGAGAAGGAGTAGCGTCTCTCTCGACGACAAAGAGACGACAAAGAGACGACAAGGAGCACCCGCATCTTCCTCGCGGGTGCTCCTTTTGTCGTGTTCTCCGGGGCCGGCAGGGGTCAGAGGTTGATGATGTCGTTCATCTTCCGTAGTGCGGCGCCGGACTCCAGTGCCTCGCGTGCGGCGGCCAACTGCGTGACCAGTGCGGACTTGAGGTCGTCGCCGTCCCAGCCGTGCACGGCGACGAGGGCGGCAGCGGCGTTGATCAAGACAGCGTCCTTGATTGCACCGGTGAGGTCCCCTGACATGAGGCGTCGTGCGATGTCGGCGTTGTACTCGGGGTCTCCACCGGTGAGGGCGTCGTCGTCGTAGACGTCGAGTCCGAACGTCCGCGGGTTGATCGTGAACTCACCGGTCCGACCGTGCTCGTCGACGGTGACGACCTCCGTGGGGGCGCAGACACTGATCTCGTCCATGCCGTCCAGCCCCCGCACGATGAGTGCCCGCACCCCCTGGTGGGCGAAGGCGCCGCCCATGATCGGCATCATGTCGCGGAAGGCGCAGCCGATCAGTCCGAACTTCGGTCCTGCGGGGTTGGTCATGGGCCCCAGGAGGTTGAACAGTGTCGGAACCGCCAGTTCCGAGCGGACCCGGCCGGCGAACCGCATCGCGGGGTGGTAGGTCTTGGCGAACATGAACGCGAAGCCGGTTCTCAGGGCGTCGTCGTGGATCGTGTCGGGGGAGCGGTCGATGTCGAGGCCCAGCACCTCCAGAACGTCCGCCCCGCCGCACCGGGACGACGCCGCGCGGTTGCCGTGCTTGACGACAGGCACCCCCGTGGCGGCGACGACGAAGGAGGCCATGGTGGAGATGTTCACGGTGTGGTGGCCGTCCCCGCCGGTGCCGACGATGTCGACGGCGTCCGGGATGTCGCTGAAGTCCACCGGGGTGGCGTACGCACGCATCGCCGAGGCGGCGGCGGAGAGTTCCGCGGCCGTGATGCCTTTGACGCGGAGTCCGAAGGCGAAGGCGGCGAGCTGCGCGTCGGTGGCGGACCCCTCCATGATCCGGCTGATGGCCCAGGTGATCTGCGATTCGCTGAGCTCTTCATGACGGCCGATGCGGTCGAGCACCCCCGGCCAGGTGAAGTAGCTTTCCGGCAGTCGGTCAGACCCCAGTGGAGTGATGTGGTCCGGGGTGGTCAGACTCAGATCGTCCGGCATCGGAATCGTCCTCTCGAAGTATGTCGGTCGTGGTTGTCCCATCCTATTACGGACGGTTCGGGCCGACCTGGCAGCCCCTCCCTGGCAGCCCCTCTGTGGTGCGCTGATTCGGTGCACGTCCCCGGGGCCGGGTACAGTCTGATGGAGGTCGCGGGGTGAGGCGACGGGTACGGTTCCCGGGGCACCGGCAGCCCCCGCGAACGGGGGTGGACGGGGCGGGGGACGGGCCGCCGGGCGGTGGCGCGTGGGGAAGGCCTGCAGGCGGTCGACCAGTGCAGACGCCGCCACGTCGTAAATCAGGGCGAAGAGTTCCCGGCTAACCCCGTTTGTGGTGAGTTGCCAGGAAACGTGAAGCGACTACCAGGGGTTTTGCAGAAAGCGTGAAACATGCCGGGGTTGCGAATCGACTAGGGGGCCGGGGTCGGTCATACTTGTACGCGTGACGAGCGCAGTTGGAAACCAAAGCATGGCAGCACCACAGCGTGCCGTGACGCTGAACCGACCGAACATGGTCAGCGTCGGCACGATTGTGTTCCTGTCCCAGGAATTGATGTTCTTCGCGGGCCTGTTCGCGATGTACTTCGTCTCGAAGGCGAACTCGAACGGAAACTGGCCCTCCGAGCCGACCGAGCTGAACGTGCCGTTCGCTCTGGCGATCACCGTGATTCTGGTGTCGTCGTCGTTCACCGCCCAGTGGGGTGTGTTCGCTGCGGAGCGCGGCGACGTGTTCGGTCTGCGGAAGTGGTATGCACTCACCATCGTCCTCGGCGCGATCTTCCTCGCCGGTCAGACGTACGAGTACATCCACCTCGTGCAGCACGGCACCACGATCTCGGGCAGCGTCTACGGGTCGGTGTTCTTCATCACCACCGGCTTCCACGGCGCACACGTCCTCGCCGGCGTGCTCGCATTCGTGGTCGTGCTGCTCCGCACGGTGAAGTCGAAGTTCACACCGGCCCAGGCCACCGCCGCCGTCGTCGTGTCGTACTACTGGCACTTCGTCGACGTCGTGTGGATCGGACTGTGGATCACCATTTACTTCATCCAGTAGGCCGGACGGGCCGATGTGTGACGCTCGGCCGTTAAGCCCATCGCCTTCCAAATGACGAGTTAAGGGAACAAGATGGATACGAACAATCCAACTCCCGAGGGGGAGAACCCGGTGGTGGACTCCGCCCCGGCATCCACAACAGGCAAGAAGCGTCGTACCCGACGTAAACTGCGCCGGACCATGGCTGGAGCGCTCGCGCTCGTGCTCGGTCTGACCGGCGCCGGCCTGGTCGCCCAGGCCTTCACCCCGGATCCGCAGTCCGCGACCGCGCAGCAGGACGCGCAGTCGATGATCACCCAGGGGCAGGAGATCTACGAGGTCGCCTGCATCACCTGTCACGGTGCGAACCTCCAGGGTGTCGAGGACCGTGGTCCGTCCCTGGTCGGTGTCGGCGAGGGCGCGGTGTACTTCCAGGTGCACTCCGGCCGTATGCCGATGAAGCGCAACGAGGCGCAGGCCGACCGTAAGGACGCGCGTTTCAACGAGGCCCAGACCCTGGCTCTCGCGGCGTACGTCAACGCCAACGGCGGCGGCCCCGGCATCGTCAAGGACGAGGACGGGACCATCGCGATGGAGTCGCTCCGCGGTTCCCACAACAACGACGGCGAGATCGACCCCTCCGACGTCTCCCGGGGTTCCGACCTCTTCCGGTTGAACTGTGCCTCGTGCCACAACTTCACCGGTCGCGGCGGTGCCCTGTCCGGCGGCAAGTACGCCCCGAACCTTGACGCGGCCAACGAGCAGGAGATCTACCAGGCCATGCTCACCGGCCCGCAGAACATGCCGAAGTTCTCCGACCGCCAGCTCACCGCCGACGAGAAGAAGGACATCATCGCCTTCATCAAGTCGTCCAAGGAGACCCCGAACCCCGGTGGACTCGGTCTCGGCGGGATCGGCCCGGTCACTGAGGGCATGTTGATGTGGATCGTCGGGATCGTCGTGCTCATCGGCGCGGCCATGTGGATTGGAACCCGGTCATGAGTGAGATCAAGAGCACCTACTCCGAAGAAGAGATCAAGGGCATGAGCGACGAGGAGCTCGCCCGCCTCGGTACCGAGATGGACGACGTCACCGTCGCCTTCCGTAAGGAGCGTTTCCCGGTCGAGGGTGACCCCGCCGAGAAGCGGGCGGCCCGTGGCATCGGTTTCTGGTGGGCGTTGTCCGTCGTCTTCGGCCTCGCCTTCGTCGCCGTCTACCTGTTCTGGCCGTGGGAGTACAAGCACCTCGCGGAGGACGGCCTGTGGGTGTACTCCCTGTACACCCCGATGCTCGGCGTGACCTCCGGTCTGTCGATCATCACCCTGGGAATCGGCGCGGTCCAGTTCTCGAAGAAGTTCATCCCCGAGGAGATCGCGGTCCAGAAGCGGCACGACGGCCCCTCCGACGAGGTCGACCGCCGCACCATGACCGCCCTCCTGAACGACGCGTGGAAGACCTCCACCCTGGGTCGGCGCAAGGTCCTGATGGGACTCGGTGGCGCGGGCGTCGCGCTGGCCGGCGTGGCGATTGCCCTGCCGCTGGGCGGCATCGTCAAGAACCCGTGGAAGCCCCGTGCGATGGGCATCGACGGCGACGGCACCCTGTGGACCACCGGCTGGACCCTCGTCAACGACGGGGAGAAGGTCTACCTCGGTCGGGACACCGGCGCGATCGCCGAGGAGCACAACGGCCACTGGAGCACCGAGGGCGTGAACCGTCTGATCCGCGTGCGTCCCGAGGACCTGGACGCCGGCGCGATGGAGACCGTCTTCCCGATGACCCAGGACATGGTCAACGACCACGACGACTTCAACCCGGAACGCGACGTGTACGAGGAGCAGATGCACTCGATCCACGGTTCCCGTAACGCCGTCATGCTGATCCGTCTGCGCCACGCCGACGCCGTCAAGGCCGTCCAGCGTGAGGGGCAGGAGGACTTCCACTACGGCGACTACTACGCGTACTCCAAGATCTGCACCCACATCGGTTGCCCGACCTCGCTCTACGAGCAGCAGACCAACCGAATCCTGTGCCCGTGCCACCAGTCGCAGTTCGATGCACTGCACTGGGGTAAGCCGGTGTTCGGTCCGGCCGCACGCGCCCTGCCCGAGCTGTCCATCAACGTCGATGAGGACGGGTTCCTGTACGCCGACAAGAACTTCGTCGAGCCCGTCGGCCCTGCCTTCTGGGAGCGTCAGTCATGAGCACAACCACAAAGCCTTCCCACCTGGCCCAGGCGGCCAACAACTTCGACGAGCGCTACACCGCAGCAGGTGGCCTCCGGAAGCAGATGAACAAGGTCTTCCCGAGCCACTGGTCGTTCATGCTCGGTGAGATCGCCCTCTACTCCTTCATCATCCTGCTGCTGTCGGGTGTCTACCTGACACTGTTCTTCGACCCCTCCCTGTCGAAGGTCATCTACCAGGGTGCGTACGCACCGCTCAACGGCGTCGAGATGTCGCGCGCCTACGAGACGGCGCTGAACATCTCCTTCGAGGTGCGCGGCGGCCTGTTCATCCGTCAGGTGCACCACTGGGCGGCACTGCTCTTCGCCGTGTCGATCATGGTCCACATGATGCGCATCTTCTTCACCGGTGCGTTCCGTAAGCCGCGCGAGGCGAACTGGATCATCGGCTGCGTCCTGCTGCTGCTGTCCATCGCCGAGGGCTTCATGGGCTACTCCCTGCCGGACGACCTGCTGTCCGGTGTCGGCCTGCGCATCATGTCCGCCATCATCATCGGCCTGCCGATCATCGGCACCTGGCTGCACTGGATCATGTTCGCCGGTGACTTCCCGGGAGACATCATCATCCCGCGGCTGTACATCGCGCACGTGCTGCTGATTCCGGCGATCCTGCTCGCACTGATCGCCGCCCACCTCGCACTCGTCTGGTACCAGAAGCACACCCAGTTCCCCGGACCGGGACGTACCGAGCGCAATGTCGTCGGTGCCCGCGTCATCCCGGTGTTCGCCGTGCACTCGATGGCCTTCGGTCTGATCACCTTCGGCTTCATCGCCCTGCTGGCCGGGGTCTTCCAGATCAACGCGATCTGGAACCTGGGACCGTACAACCCGTCGCAGGTGTCCGCCGGTTCGCAGCCCGACATCTACATGCTCTGGACGGACGGTGCCGCCCGTATCATGCCTGCCTGGGAGCTCTACCTCGGCAGTTACACGGTTCCGGCCGTGGTGTGGGTGGCCATCCTGCTCGGTATCCTGGTGATGCTCCTGTTCGCCTACCCCTGGATCGAACAGCGTCTCACCAAGGACACCGCGCACCACAACCTGCTGCAGCGTCCGCGCGACGTCCCGGTGCGTACGTCCCTGGGTGTCATGGCCCTGGTCGCCTACGCCATCCTCACGATCTCCGGCGGTAACGACCATGTCGCGGTGTTCTTCCACATCTCGCTGAACGCGATGACGTGGATCGGCCGTATCGGCTTCATCATGCTGCCCCCGATCGCCTACTTCGTCACCTACCGGATCTGCCTGGGGCTCCAGCGGTCCGACCGTGAGGTGCTGGAGCACGGCATCGAGACCGGCACGATCAAGCAGCTGCCGTCCGGCGGGTTCATCGAGGTGCACCAGCCTCTCGGCCCGGTCGACGACCACGGCCACCCGATCCCGCTCGACTACGCAGGCGCACAGGTGCCGAAGCGCCTCAACCAGCTCGGCTTCGCCGGCCAGCCGGGCCGTGGCTCACTGTTCTCCCCGGATCCGGAGGAGATCGTGTCCCAGATCGAGAAGATCGAGGAAGCCAACGAGCACGAGCACAAGGAGATGCTGCTGCGTCTCCAGGAGGAGAACCGTCGCAAGCTCGACGGCGAGGGACACGCCAACCCCTGACCTCCTCCCCGGTCACACGGACTCCCCGTCCATCCCCGCATCATCGCGGTGGGTGGGCGGGGTTTTCCTGTGGCAGCCTCCCGTACTCAGCGGGACAGCGACCCGAGGAAGGCCAGCAGATCCGCCGTCGCGAGGACGTCGTCGACGGCGCGGTGGGACGGCCTGTGGGCGAGTCCGAGGACGTCGGCGAGGGTCGCCAGCCGGTACCGGCCGACCCTGTCCCGTGGGATCAGGCGGCGGGCGGATTCCGCGGTGCAGACGACCGTGGGGACGACCGGTGGGGTAGAGGACCCCGACCGGCGTACCTCGGCGTTGATGAAGGAGATGTCGAACTCCACGTTGTGGCCGACGACAGTCCGTTCCCCGAGGAAGCCGGTGACGTCGCCGATGATGTCCGCGAAGGAGGGTTTGCCCACAAGCTGCTGCGGGGAGATGCCGGTGAGTGCGGTGATTTCCCGGGGCAGCGGAACCCCGGGGTCGACGAGCGTGTGGAATGTCTCGACCGGCACCCCGTCGTGGACCCGCAACGCGGCGATCTCGATGATGCGCGCGTCTGCCGGGTTCAGGCCGGTGGTCTCGCAGTCGATCACGACGCAGTCCGCGAGGGCGGCGTCCAGACTTTCACGGAGAGTGGTACTCACACTCAGTGAGTCTACGGCGTGCACCGGACACGGACGGCGATGGTGCTGCTGTGATTGCTGAGGTCCGACACGGCGCCTTTCGTGTAAGTGTGACGAGAGTCACAGTAGCGATTTTGCGGGCGATCGGGCGGCATTCCGGGCCGGAGGGGTGACTGTCGGGTGTTCGGTCGTAAGTGCAGGTGAGGGGCGCGAATGGCAGAGGGGGAGCGCGGTTCGCGTCGGCTGATCAAGCTTTGGTCGCGTTTCGGTAACGGTTAAATAACGAAGTGCTCACGGGTTGGTCACGGTGCGGTGGTTGGACAAGGTCGGCCACGTTTCGTAATCTTCTCGTGACCTTAAGGGGCGACGCCGTGACGTATCCGGTCGCCCCCGACAGCAATCACGAAAGGCAACATCCCTCATGGGCAAGCACCGTATGAAGAAGGACCACTCCCGCCGCAACGCAGTCGCAGTTGCCGCCGTGGGTATGGGCGCCGTCATCGCCCTGCCTGCCACCGCACAGGCAGTCACCGTCCAGGTTCCGAACTCCGACATCAGCGTCGAGGTCCCGAACGAGGCCGTGGACATCGCCAAGCAGCACGTGGACGTGGAGCCCTTCCTCGCCGCAGCCGGCCAGGCCGCTGCACCGGCCGCGGGCGGCAGCGACGCCCCCGCGGCCGCCAGTAGCGTCGGCCAGAAGATCGCTGACGCCGCGATGTCGAAGCAGGGCGCACCGTACTCCTGGGGTGCGGCCGGCCCCAACGCCTTCGACTGCTCCGGCCTGACCAGCTGGGCCCACCAGCAGGTCGGTAAGTCGATCCCGCGCACCTCCGGTGACCAGGCCGCGTCCGGCACCCCGGTGTCCATCGACGCGCTGCAGCCCGGCGACGTGGTCTCCTACTACTCCGGCGCCTCTCACGTCGCGATCTACATCGGCGACGGCAAGATCGTCCATTCCCTCAACGAGGGCTCCCCGGTTCAGGTCAACGACCTCAACTACATGCCGATCAACAACGCGGTCCGCTTCTAGGATCGTCAGGGTCGTCATGCCCGCCGCCGCGCCCCGGGGAGGGGGTACCGCACGCCGGTACCCCCTCCCCGGGGCGCGTCGTGTGTCTGACTACGGTCGCACGACACTGATGTGGCAGTATATCGACGTTAGCCAGTGTTACGAGTGAAAAGGTTTCAGAGACAGTGAGCATGATCCGCCCGTCCGGGCACCGCCCCGCCCGCGTCGGCACGTCGACCCGTCTTGTCGTCGGGATCGGCACCGCCGTCGCGCTGACGGTGGCGTCCACCTCTGTTGTCGCCGCGGACCCCGTCGGCCCCCGGGCGCCGGCCGACAACGTCGACACCTCACCACTGCCGGACAGCGCGGACGGTCTGCTTGACCGTCTCGCGGAGGTGTCCCGCCAGGCCCAGGAGACCAGCGACGCCGTCCAGGAGAACAGTCAGTCCCTCGACGAGCTGCGCGGCCAGCTCGACCGGGCGAACCGGGCGGCGGACCACTACGCGGGTGCGGCCCGGAAGGCACGGGAGGACGTCGACGCCAACCGTGGCCCG
This sequence comes from Corynebacterium sp. USCH3, assembly GCF_037619475.1. Classification (NCBI taxonomy): domain Bacteria; kingdom Bacillati; phylum Actinomycetota; class Actinomycetes; order Mycobacteriales; family Corynebacteriaceae; genus Corynebacterium; species Corynebacterium sp. USCH3. Next base: position 157,805 of record NZ_JAQPZT010000002.1, on the reverse strand, counting down.
GTCACCGAACTCTCGCAGTCCCTCTACCGCGGTGCAGTCATCGACCCGGTGTCGGCGCTGGCCGGGTCGGCGAATCCGCAGGACGCGATCGACCGGCGCGCCTTCGCCAGTGCACTCAACGCCGACCGTACGAACACCCTCTCCACGTTCCAGGAGGGGCTGAGGAACGCCGCAGACCTGGAGTCGAAGGCGAACCGCTCCAAGGCGTCCGCCGATTTCCAGCTCAACCAGCTCGAAATCCGGCAGGGCGAGTTGGACGGCCGTGTCCGTGAGCTCGACGGCCTCAAGAAGGACATCTCCACCGCAGTGGACGGCCTCAGCCCCGAGCAGAAGCAGCGCTGGGTCGACCGCAACGGTCCCATCGACGTCGACGTCGAGGAGTTCCTCGGCTCGGTCGCCGGTGCGGCGGGCGACGCGGTCAGCACGGCGGGTGGCGCCGTCGGTGCCGCGATGAGCAAGCTCGGGTCCCCCTACTCGTGGGGCGCGACCGGGCCTGACGCCTTCGACTGCTCGGGTCTGATGTTCTGGGCGTACCAGCAGATCGGCAAGTCCGTTCCGCGGACCTCGTCCGCCCAGGTCGCCGGCGGGACCTCGGTTTCCCGCGATGCGCTGCAGCCCGGTGACATCGTCGGTTTCTACCCCGGTGTGACGCACGTGGGCATGTACATCGGCGACGGGAAGATCGTGCACGCCTCCGACTACGGCATCCCGGTGCAGGTGGTCAGCGTCGACAGTATGCCGTTCGCCGGCGCCGCCCGTTACTGACGCAGGTCCCACGTCGCCGTGACAGCAACCCCCGTGGGCTCCCGCGTCCTCCTGGTCACCAACGACTTCCCGCCGACCGTCGGTGGGATCCAGAGCTACCTGCGCGACTACTGCGCCGAACTCGAGCGTCGGCAGCCCGGTCGGTTGACCGTCTTCGCCTCAACCCAGGACGCGGCCTCCGCGGCGTCCCATGACGCCGAGCTCCCGTACGACGTCGTGCGGTGGCACAGGTCGGTGATGCTCCCGACCCCGGCCACGGCCCGTCGGATGGCGCAGGTGATCCGGGAGCAAGGCATCGACACCGTGTGGTTCGGTTCCTCGACGCCGCTGGGACTGCTGGGGGGTGTGGCGAGGAAGGCCGGTGCACGCCGGGTCGTCGCCTCGACCCACGGTCACGAGGTGGGCTGGTCCATGCTGCCGGGCGGCCGCACGGTGCTCCGGATGATCGGTCGACGCACCGACTGCCTGACCTACGTCTCCCGCTACGCGCGGAACAGGTTCGCCTCCGCGTTCGGACCGGACGTGGCGTGGGAGCCGATGCCGGGCGGTGTCGGGACGTCGGTGTTCCGTCCGGACGACGTGGGGCGTGCGCGGGTACGTCATCGTCTCGGTGTCGACGACCGACGTGTCGTGGTCTGCGTCTCCCGTGTCGTCCCCAGGAAGGGTCAGGACACCCTGGTCGAGGCGATGCCCGAGATCCTCGCCCGGGTTCCTGACGCCCACCTGCTGATCGTCGGCCCCGGCGAGTACGCCCGCACGCTCGCCGGCCGCGCCCGGGATCTCGGGGTCGCGGACCGGGTGACCGTCACCGGTCCCGTGGAGTACGGGGACCTGGTCGCGCACTACTGTGCGGGCGACGTCTTCGCGATGCCGGTCCGCACCCAGGGCGGCGGATTCAGTGTGGAGGGGCTCGGTATCGTCTTCCTCGAGTCGCAGGCGTGCGGGGTGCCCACCATCGCCGGTACCGGGGGCGGGGCGCCGGAGACGGTGCAGGACGGGGTGACCGGCGACGTCGTCGACGGTGAGGACACCGCGGCCGTCGCCGCCTCCGTGGCGGACCTGCTGACCGACACGGAACGTGCGCTCAGGTACAGCGCCGCCGGGCGTGCCTACGTCCGTGACGCATGGAACTGGGAGGTCCTGGGTGCGCAGCTGGTGTCGGTGCTCGACGGTGGTGCGGAACGCCCCGGGCGCCACAGTTGGAACTGGCGCGCCTGACAGATAGCCTGGACAGGTTGTGCCGGGACGCCGGTGCGTGACGTACAGGAGGACCAGGTGACCCAACTGACCATCGGCATCGATATCGGGGGAACGAATCTCCGTGCCGCGGTGGTCGATCCGCAGGGGCGCGTGCTCGACACGGAACAGCTTCCGACCCCGTCCACGGTCGACTCGCTCGAGACGGCGATCGCCCATGCCGTCGGCGTCCTCCGGCGGCGTCACCCCGTCGCCGCCGTCGGCCTCGCTGTCGCCGGCTTCATCACCGCGGACCAGCAGCGGGTCAGGTTCGCCCCCCATCTCCCGTGGCGCGACCGCGATGTCCGTGACCGGCTCTCCCGACGGCTGGGGCTGCCCGTGGTGCTGGAGCACGACGCCAACGCCGCCGCCTGGGGCGAGCAGATCCTGGGTCCGGGGCGGGACGCCTCCACCTGGGTCCTCTTCGCGGTCGGCACCGGCATCGGTGGTGCGCTCGTCCACGGCGGCTCTCTGTACCGGGGGGCCTACGGTACGGCCCCCGAGTTCGGCCACCTGACCGTCGTCCCCGGGGGACGGGCCTGTCCGTGTGGCAAGCGTGGCTGTCTTGAGCGCTACTGTTCGGGCAGCGCGCTGGAGACCACGGCCCTGGAGTACATCGCGACCGGCCGGCACCCGGACAGTATGCTCGCCGGAATCTTCCATTCCCGGCCGGAGGAGATCACGGGACGCAGCGTCGTCAGGCTCGCCAGGGACGGCGACCCCCTGGCGAGGGAGGTCATCGATGACTTCGCCCTGTGGCTCGGTCGAGGTCTCTCCGCGGTGCAGGAGATCCTCGATCCTGAGCTCATCGTCCTGGGGGGCGGTGTCTCCGCCGACGCGGACCTGTATCTGCCAGGTGCCGTCGCCGAGATGGAGGCGTCGGTGGTGGGTGCCGGTTTCCGTCCGCTCGCCCGCGTCGAACCGGCCTCCCTCGGCTCGGAGGCGGGTATGATCGGCGTGGCGCTTCTTGCCGGGCAGGCTCAGTTGAGTCCGTCCTCGACCGGCTCGTGAAAGGGACAGATCAGTGCAGAACCGCACCTACTGGTGGTTGAAGAATGTGGTCATCGGACCGTGGTTGTGGCTCTACAACCGGCCGTACGCCCGTGGCCTGGACAAGATCCCCGCCGAGGGGCCGGTGATCCTGGCGTCGAACCACCTCTCGGTGATGGACTCGCTGTATTTTCCCCTGCTGTCGAAACGGCAGCTGACGTTCCTCGCGAAGAAGGAGTACTTCACCACCCCGGGATTCGCGGGCGGCATCCAGAAGTGGTTCTTCTCCTCGGTGGGGCAGGTCCCCATCGACCGCAAGGACAAGGACTCCCAGGACGCGGCACTCGAGACAGCACTCCGTGTCCTGGAGAAGGGCGACCCGTTGGGCATGTACCCCGAGGGCACGCGGTCCCCTGACGGGCGCATGTACCGGGGCAAGACCGGGATGGCGCGTATTGCGCTGGCATCCGGGGTTCCCGTGTACCCGGTCGTGATGATCGACACGGAGAAGGCGAACGTCGCGAACTCCTGGCTCCTGCGCCCGCACCGGGTCGGTGTGGTCGTCGGCGACCCGATCGACCCCGCCGACTTCAGTCATATCGAGGACGACTACGCCCGTGCGCGGGCGCTGACCGACCACACGATGGAACGGTTGGCGGAGCTGTCCGGCCAGGAGTACGTCGACAGCGCCTACGCCGCTGACGTCAAGGAGTCGCTCGCCGCCGGCCGGGGGTACCCGGAGGGGACGGCTCCGGGGACGGGGAGGACGTTGGGGACGAAACCGCGTCCCCGCTTCCTCCGTTTCCGTCTCTGAGGGCATTCCGGCCGGCCGGCCTGAATGCCGCGGGGAGGACGGCGGCGACCCCGAGCCAGACGACGGCGACGACGACGTACTCGGAGCCCAGGATCTTCATCCACCAGGCCCAGTCCATCTCGGCGCCGTGCGCGGAGGGGAGGTAGACGTGCACCGGGAATGCGGTCGCCGTCAGGACGAGGAGAAGGGCCAGCACAGACAGGGGCACCGACCGCCGGGTCCACAGGGACACTCCGACGACCATCAGCATCGGCAGGAGCCAGACCCAGTGGTGTGCCCAGGACACCGGTGACACCAGCAGCGCCAGCAGTGCGTTGGTGCAGACCGCGGCCGTGAACGCTCCGGCGGCGATGAGCCGCAGCATGACCACGGCGACCACGACGACGGTCACCGCAGCCAGGAGGTACCACACGGTGGTCTGCAGCGGGTCGCCGGTGAACCGTGCCAGGAAGCCACGCAGCGACTGGTTGGCGGAGTACGCGAGTCCCCCGATCCGGGACGGGTCCCCGATGGTGTCGGTCCAGTACTGGCGTGAGTCACCGGGAAGGACCAGCCACGCGACCGCGGTGGCGCCGAGCCCGGAGACCACGCTGGTGGCGGCAGGCCCCCACTGCCGACGGAGAAGGAAGTACAGGCCGAACACGGCAGGGGTCAGCTTGAGCGCGGCGGCGATACCGACGAGCGTGCCACGGGGCCAGGGGGTGCGCGGCAGGAGAAGGTCGGCGGCGACCATGAGCATGAGCACGATGTTGATCTGGCCGAACTCCAGCGTGTGGGTGACCGGCCAGAGCCAGACCGCCAGGGGGAGGACGAGGAGGGCGGCGAGGACGAGCTGCCGTCGGTCCGGCCCCGGCCGTCCGGCGCCGGGTCGCTCGGCGGCGAGCGAGGACACGGCGATCATCACCGTGAGCGCCAGGCACAGCAGGCTCAGGACGGTGAACACCGCGTAGCCGACGGGGCTCGAGGCCAGGGCGAGTGGTGCGAAGACTATCGCCGAGAGCGGGGGGTAGGTGAAGGGCAGGGTGATGCCCTGTGCCGGGAAAGCCTGGGTGTACAGGCTGGCCCCGTCGAGGACCGCCCGGCCACCCGCCCGGTAGATGTCGTAGTCGAAATGGTAGGTGAAGGTGTTGTCACTGACGACGAACCGGAGGACGCCGACAGCGGTGACGGCGATGACGGCACCGATGTACCAGAGGGTGGCGGTACGCCGGCGGTGTGAGGGTGTGCTGCATTCTTCCACAGTCGTTGACTCTATATCAGGGCACACTCAATTGATTCTTCCGTGCCGATGGGGCACGCTGGAGTGCCGTGTCTGACACTTCCCGCACCCCACCCGTCGACACCCGCGCCGCCGACGAGACGAATCCGCCCGGCGACGCGGGAGCGTCAGTGCGTCCGACGCCGGGTCGGCTGCTGTGGGCGGACTGCGCCAAGGGCCTGTCCATCATCGGTGTCTGCTACATGCACGTGGTCACCGGTGTCCCCGGGGGCACCTCCACGTCCTGGAACTGGTTCAACGAGTTCATGGACCCGATCCGGATGCCGCTGTTCTTCGTGATCTCGGGGCTGTTCGCCCACCGGGTGATCGAACGGACGCTGGGCGATCTCTGGTACCGCCGGATCTGGTTCCTGCTGGTCCCCTACCTGGTCTTCACCCCGGTGCAGGCGGCGATCCGTCTGGACATGGCGGACGACCTGAGCTGGTTGTCGCTCGGACGCGCGGTCCTGCTGGGGGATCCGGGGATCTGGTTCCTCTACGCGCTGATGGTCTTCAACGTCCTGGCCTGCCTCCTGCGCAGACTTCCCCCGGGCGGAGCGGTCGCAGTGTCGTTCGTGCCGGCACTCGTCGTCGCCGCCGTGGGGTGGACGGCGTACCCGGAGATCACCCACATCACGCAGTACGCCCCGGCGTTCTTCCTGGGGCTGCATTTCCGGCACCTGTTCTTCCGTCTCTCCGCCTACGCCGGCAACCTCGTCGTCGTCGCCGGCTCGGTGGCGGTGTTCCTCGGGTGGGAGTGGATCTACTCGATGGCCGCCGACTACGTCCGGCCGGACGGCTGGTCCACGGGTGAGGCCTCGGTGATGAGCCTGCTCGCCCTGGTGCGGATCCTCACCGCCGTCCCGATGGGGATCCTCGTGGCGACGTGGCTGTCGCGGACGCCGGGTGTGTCCGGGGTGCTGGCGGCGATCGGCCGAAACACGTTGCCGATCTACGTCTCGCACCATGCCGCCCTGCACGTCATGACCAATGTCGTCGTGCCTGCCCTCATCAACGCCGACCCGACGGTGTGGGGTTTCCTGGACGGGACCAACGCTATGATCGTCACGGGCCTGCTGACCTGTGCGGTGACCGGCTTCGTCTTCTACCTCGTGGGGAAGACACCCGTGATCGGCTGGGTCCTGCATCCTCCGGCTCTGCCCCGACGGTCGGCCCGCAGGGGGAACGTCGACCGTGACCGCGACGGCGACCGTGTGGCCACCCGGGTCTAGACTGGTCACCCGTGCGATATTTCTACGACACCGAGTTCATTGAAGACGGCACCACCATCGACCTGGTGTCGATCGGTGTGGTGGCCGAGGACGGCCGGGAGTTCTACGCGGTCTCCACCGAGTTCAAGGAGCGTAAGGCCGGTGACTGGGTGCGACGTAACGTGTTGCCGCTACTGCCGCCGCGCAGTGATCCGGCGTGGATGTCGCGGGCCGAGATCCGCGCGCGTCTGTTCACGTTCCTCCTCCCGGGCCACCGGCAGGGGGACCGGCTGCCGCCGTCACGGCGTCCCGAGCTCTGGGCCTGGGTCGGGGCCTACGACCACGTGGCGCTCGCTCAGCTGTGGGGGGACATGACGCAGTTGCCCCAGGAACTGCCCCGGTTCACCCGTGAACTCAAGCAGCTGTGGGAGTCGGCGGGACGCCCGCAGCTCCCCGAGCCTCCGGAGCGGGCCCATGACGCGCTCGAGGACGCCAGGGCCAATCTGGTGAAGTACCGCCTGTCACGCTAGGGCAGTTCCAGGGCAGTTCACCATTCGGGCAGGGCGTCTCGTAAGATGACACGCATGGGTTGGACAATTGACGCACCTCTCGAAGAACTTCCTGATCTGCCGCCGCTGCCCGGCGACCTTGAACGGGTCTTTCAGGACACCATTGCACGCGATGCGCAGCAGCAGCCGTCGTGGGACCAGGGGCATGCCGACCGCGTGCGCAAGATCCTGGAGTCCGTGCCGCCGATCGTCGTGGCGCCGGAGATCCGCCGGCTGAAGGCACAGCTCGCCGACGTCGCTCAGGGCAAGGCGTTCCTGCTGCAGGGCGGTGACTGTGCGGAGACCTTCGAGTCCAACACCGAGCCGCACATCCGTGGCAACATCAAGACCCTCCTGCAGATGGCGGTCGTCCTGACCTACGGTGCCTCGACACCCGTGGTGAAGATGGCACGTATCGCCGGCCAGTACTCCAAGCCGCGGTCGGCCGACCGCGACTCCAACGGTCTGCTGAACTACCGCGGTGATCTCGTCAACGGGATCGGCGCGACCGAAGAGGAACGGCGGCACGATCCGTCGCGCATGGTGCGCGCCTACGCCAACTCCGGTGCCGCGATGAACCTGGTGCGTGCCCTGACCAGTTCGGGCACCGCTGACCTGGCCAAGCTCCACGAATGGAACCGTGAATTCGTCGCGAACTCCCGCGCCGGTGCCCGTTACGAGGCCCTGGCAGGGGAGATCGAACGTGGTCTGGAGTTCATGAGCGCCTGCGGCGTCTCCGACTCGACACTGCAGACGGCGAACATCTACTGCTCGCATGAGGCGCTGGTGCGCGACTACGAGCGCGCGATGCTGCGCCTGGCGCACGGGGAGGACGGAGAGGACGTGCTCTACAACCTCTCCGCCCACCAGATCTGGATCGGGGAGCGTACCCGTGGCCTCGAAGACTTCCACATCGCCTTCGCCGCGATGGTCGGCAACCCGGTCGGGGTGAAGATCGGCCCCACGACGACTCCGGAGGAGGCCGTCGCCTACGTCAAGAAACTCGACCCGCACAACGAGCCCGGGGCGCTGACCCTGATCACGCGGATGGGCTACGACAAGATCCGGGAGGTCCTGCCCCCGATCGTCGCAGCCGTGGAGGCCACCGGCCACAAGGTCATCTGGCAGTGCGACCCGATGCACGGCAACACCTACACGTCGTCGAACGGGTACAAGACCCGTGACTTCGACCGCATCATCGACGAGGTCCAGGGCTTCTTCGAGGTGCACCGGGCCGCAGGGTCGCACCCCGGTGGCGTGCACATCGAGTTCACCGGTGAGGATGTCACCGAGGTCGTCGGTGGTGCCCAGGACATCACCGACCTGGATCTGCCGTCGCGCTACGCCACGGTCGTCGATCCCCGCCTGAACACCCAGCAGGCACTCGAGCTGTCCTTCCTGGTGGCGGAGATGCTGCGGAAGTAGCAGCCGCCCCCGGTGCCCCCGTGCGGGGTCACAGGGTCCGGAGCGTCACCGTGTCCCCGACGGCGGCACGGCTGGTGGGCCCCGGGGACTGGGTGATGACCCGTCCGTCGTCCCTCCCGTCGACCGTGACGTCCAGGCCCTCGTCCTCGAGGGCCTGTCGTGCGCTGTCCACCGACCGTCCGATGACGAACGGCACCCGCACCATCGTCGACTCCTGCAGTGTGACGGTGGTGGAGGCGGAGGGGTCGACCCGGGTTCCTGCCGACGGCTGCTGCGCGGCGATGTCACCGCGGGACACCGAGGTGTCGGAGACACCGTCACCCGTGGTGGGGGACAGGCCCAGCTCGCGCAGTTCCGCGGCGGCCTCGTCGGCGCCCATCCCCTCCAGGTCGGGCACGGTGATCGCGTTGGACAGGACCAGCGTGACCGACGAGGACCCCGGGATCTCCTCACCGGCGTCGACGTCGGTGCCGATGGCGTCGCCGCCGTCGACGTCCTCGTCGAACCGGCGCTCGACGTCACCGACCTCGAGTCCGGCGGACTCGATGGCCCGGCGGGCCTGCTTCTCGGACATGCCCGCGACGTCCGGCACCCTGACCGGACGCGCGCCCTTGCTGACCTTCACGGTCACCTCGGTGCCCGTGTCCACGGTCTGGCCCGCCCGTGGCGACACCTCGGCGACGATCCCGGAGTCCACGTCGTCGGAGTAGACGGATTCACCGACCGTCCAGGTCAGCGTCCGGTCGGAGAGTTTGGCCTGGTAGGCGTTGAGGGTGTCGGTCGCCCCCGGTGCGGGAACGGTGGGGCGCCCCTGGGACACCAGCACGGCGACGTCGTCGCCGCGCACCACCCGCCGACCGGCGTCGGGGTCCGTCCCGGTGACGGTCTCCTCGGGCTCGTCGTCGGAGTAGATCTCACTGACGGTGGCGGTGAACCCCGCGGCTTCGACCGCGGCCCGTGCACTCGACACGTCCTGACCGACCACCTGCGGAATCTCACCGTAGCGTCCCGACGCCACCCACCAACCGGCGACGGCGACGGCGACGACCAGGACGGCCAGCAGGACACCCCAGACCAGCGTGGCGGCGCCCCCACGGTTCGTCAGCGGACGGGAGCGTCGCGGCACCGGGGGCGGCTCCTGCTCCGGTGCGGGCCGGGCGGTCTCCGGGGCCGGGGCCGGGGGGACCAGGTTCGTCTCGGCGGTGTGTGCCGCCGGGAGGTCTGCCCGGGTGTCGGATGTCCCGGCGGCGAACATGCTGGTGGCCATGGCGTCGTCGTCCCAGCTGAGCCGGTCGGAGACGACGGAGTCTTCCAGCGCACGGTGGACGGCGCTGACGGTCGGGGCGGGGACCTGGAAGTCGGGGAGGTCGAGGTTGCGTCGGGTGTCACGGACGGCGGCCAGGAAGCCGGCACCGTCGGCGAAGCGCTCCGTGGGGTGGTGCCGGGTGGCGCGGAGCACCAGGTCGTCGAGTTCCGGGGGGACACCGGCGATGAGCGACGACGGCGCCGGCACATCGTTGTCCAGGCGCATCAGGGCGGTCTCCTCCGGTGTGCTCCCGCGGAATGGGGTACGTCCGGTGAGCAGCTCGAACAGCAGGACACCGGCGGAGTAGACGTCCCCGCCGGGGCCGACGTGCCCGCCCCTGACCTGCTCTGGGGAGAGGTAGGCGGCCGTGCCGATGACCGGACCGCCGGAGGTGACGTCCCGGCGGGACGCCCGGACCAGGCCGAAGTCCGCGAGCTTGACCTGGTGGTCGTCGCGGATGAGGACGTTGTCGGGTTTGACGTCCCGGTGCACCATGCCCTCGTCGTGTGCGAGGGCGAGCGCCTCGAGGACGGGACCCATCACGGCCAGCGCGGCATGGGGCGGCATGGGGCCTCGTTCGCGGAGAAGTTCGCGCAGCGTCCCGCCGGGGACGAGTTCCATGACCAGGAAGACGTGGTCTCCGTCGGGCCGGTGGTCGACGCCCTGGTCGAAGACGTTGACCAGGCAGGGGTGGTTCAGTCGGGCGACGGCCCTGGCCTCGCGCTCGAAACGGGCCCGGAAGGCGGGCTCCCGGGCGAAACCGGGATCGAGGACCTTGGCGGCGAGATCGCGGTCCAGCCGGGTGTCCACACAGTGGTAGACCACCGACATTCCTCCGCGGGCGATCGTCTCACCGATGCGGTACCGGTTGTCCAGCAGGTCACCCGGTCGCAGCTGGGATTCCATGATGCGCGACCCGCCTCCTTTCATCTTTCGGCTTCCGGGGCAGTATACGGGGCGGTCCGGGGATCCGGCGACGACGGGATAGAATGGGTGCCGTGAGTACGCGAAACGACAACGACACAACCGACATCTCCGACGGCTCCCCCGGTGCCGTCGGCCGTGCACTGACGGCAGCGGTGGCGGGCCTCCCCGCCGGCGAGCGGGTCCTCAACGTCCCGGAGACCGCAGATCTGCTCGGCGTCCTGGTGACCCGGGTGATGGACGACCTCAACAGTCACCGACTGGTGGCGGTGCAGGTCGACGGGGTCCGTCAGATTCCCGCGCGGTTCTTCACCGAGGCCGGTGAGATCAACCGTTTCGTCCCCGGACTGGTCGCGCTCCTGGCGGACGGCGGGTACTCCGACGTCGAGATCCTGGAGTTCCTCTTCACCGAGGACGGGTCACTGCCGGGGCGCCCCGTCGACGCGCTCCACGGGCACCTCGCCCGGGAGGTCATGCGACGGGCCCAGGCCATGGCCATCGGCTGAGTTCCGCAGGCAGGCCGTGGCGACCCACCACATCGCCACGCCGACGACGACGAGCCACCACACCGAGTACAGGCGGTTGTTCCCGCCGCCGTCGAAGGTCATCGACAGCACCATCGACACCCAGGCGACGACGATCAGCGCCCGACGGTCGCGGACCCAGACCCCGAAGAGCGCCAGCGGTGCCATGTAGTACCACGGCAGGACGACAGCGTTGAGCACGCAGGTCACGGCGTAGGCGGCCGTGGCGCCGACCACGGCGTCCCGGGGGCCACGGCGCCAGATCAGCCAGCAGACGACCAGTCCGAGCAGCATCAGCGCCATGGTGACCGGGCGCAGCACCGCGACGATCTCGTTGAAGTAGATCTCCTCGGTGAACAGGCTCAGCGGGCGGACGAGGAGCCCGGCCAGCAACGACGCCAGCGACAGGGGGTTGATGACCTTGGTGTTGCCGCTGATCTCGGCGACCCAGCCCCACGTCTGGCCGCTGGCCCAGGTGATCACGGCGACGGAGGCCAGCATCACCGCGGCGGCACCGGGTCCACCGACGACCATCGTCACCAGGCGGGCCGGGCTGAACTGACGCATGTCCCGCAGCACCGCCCGGGCTCCGCGGCGGGGGCCGTCCTCGCCCGGCAGGGTACCGGCACGGCGGGCCACGAACATCCACACCAGGAACGGCAGCGCGAACAGGGCGGTGGCCTTCAACGCGACGCCGGCGCCGATCAGCGCCGAGCCGTAGACGAGTCCCCGGACAGGGGTGCCACGCAGCCCCAGCAGGAGTCCGGTGCACACCAGGGCCATCATGGTGACCTCGTTGTGCATGCCACCGATGAAGTGGATGACAGCCAGCGGGTTGACGACCCCGATCCAGACGGCGGTGTCGGGGGAGCCGCCGAGCTTCCGGGCCAGCCCTGCCACGGCCCACATCAGGACGGCGAGGCTGGCCAACGACAGGATCTTGTAGAGGATGATCCCGGCGGTGATGTTGTCTCCGGTGAGACGGGTGACACCCTCGCCGATCCACAGGTGGAGTGGTCCGTAGGGGGTGGTGGTGTTCCGCCAGTCCCCACTGACCTCGAAGAACATTCTTCCGGGGTTGGCGGAGGCGCCGACCTCGTAGGCGTTGAAGCCGTCGCGGGCCAGTGTGCCCTGCATCAGGTACGAGTAGATGTCCCTGCTCATCAGGGGGCCGGCGAAGAAGAGGGGGGCGACCCAGGCGAGGACCGGTCGTAGTCCGAGAGATTCGCCGAGTCGCACGACACGTCCGCCGACCACGATCCACGACAGGATCATCAGCAGGATGGCGATCCACATGACCACGACGATGATGCCGTAGAGGTGGCCGAACCCCAGGTTCGACCACCCCAGTGCCTGGAGCACACCACCGCGGTTACGTGTCGCCCCCACCGAATGGGAGCACAGCGCCAGCAGTACGGAGCCGAGGAGGCCGAGCAGGACGGCGCGCCGGCGTGGCATGTCGCGTACCCGGGTGGCGAGAGTGGTCAGCACGGCTCAGCTCCTCCGCTCGGTGAGTTGTTCGGCGACGGCGACCAGCTCGTCGGTCACGGAGGGGCCGAGGCCGCCGCTGCGCAGGGTGTCGACCGCCCGGTCGGTCAGGGCGCGGATGCGGGCGGTGGTGTCGGCGGCGGCCCCGGAGTCCACGATGACGGCCCGGAGTGCGTCGACCTCGGACTCGGAGGTCACCGTGCCGATGCCCGCCCGCAGCCGGGCTGCGGCGGCCGGGTCGGAGGCGTCGGCCGCGCGTAGCGCGGTCGCCGCCAGGTAGGTCCGTTTCCCGGAACGCAGGTCGTCACCGGAGGCCTTGCCGGTGACGACGGGATCACCGAACACCCCGAGGTAGTCGTCCTCCAACTGGAACGCGACGCCGATGTCCCGGCCGGCGGTACGCAGCATCCGTACCGTCTTCTCGGGCGCGTCGGCGAGGACGGCACCGAGATGCAGTGGCCGCTCGACCGTGTAGGCGGCGGTCTTGTAGGTGTTGACCTTGGCGGAGGCCTCGGGGTCCTCGGACCCGCTGGCCTCGACCGAGATGTCGAGCATCTGTCCGGCGATGACCTCGGTACGCATGGCGCGCCACGGCGCACGCGACCGACGGAGCGCCTCGGCGGACACCCCGGAGTCGGCGAGCATGTCGTCGGCCCAGGCGAAGGCCAGGTCACCGACGAGGATCGCCTGGCTGACCCCGTAGTCCCCGGCGTCGCCACGCCACCGGTCCCGCCGGTGGCGGGCCTCGAAGGAGCGGTGGACGGTGGGGCGACCACGACGGGTGTCGGAGTGGTCGATGATGTCGTCGTGGATCAGGGCGCAGGCCTGGATGAACTCCAGGGAGCTGACGGCGGTGACGAGGCTCTCTGCGTCTGTCGCGCTGTCGAGGGCCCCGCCCCCGCCCTCCAGGGCGGCACGGACACCGGCCCAGGCGAAGAGGGGGCGGAGCCTCTTCCCGCCGACGACGAACCCGGCGAGCTCGGTGATTCCCTGCGCGATGACCGGGTCGATGCCGTCGAACTCCGCGTGCCGTGCCGTGAGGAATTCGGTGAGTGCGGCGTCGACGACGGGGGGGACGGCAGTCAGCGGAGCATCGACCTGCCAGGTCGTCGTCGGGGCGGCATCGGCCATCGTGGGGTCCTCCGTTGCTGGGTGGGGGGGAAGCGGTGGGACGCCTCCGGTTCACCCCAATAGTAGGGACCGGTGACGGGAATGCGGACCTCGACCTGCCCGAGGCCCGGGGAGGTCTTCTAGGATGGTGTCCTATGGTCAATGAAATTCACCGCGACATCCACCGCCCCGCTCCGGCGAGCCTGCAGGTCGCCGTCGCCGACACCCTCAAGTGGGGGACGCCCGGACGCGTCCCCTTCTCGGTGGAGTTCATGCCCCCGCGCAACGATGCGGCAGAGCAGCGGCTCTGGTCGGCGGCCGAGGCTTTCCACGACCTCGGCGCGAGCTTCGTGTCCGTGACCTACGGGGCCGGCGGGTCGAGCAGGGAACGGACGGAGCGGGTGGCGTCACGGCTGGCGGTGAAGCCACTGACCACGCTGCTCCACCTGACACTCGTGGACCACCGGGAGGAGGAACTCCGCGACATCCTCCGGGAGTTCGCCGCGCTGGGACTGACCAACCTGCTGGCTCTGCGGGGCGACCCCCCGGGGGACCCGATGGGGGACTGGGCCCCGGTCGACGGCGGGCTGAACTTCGCCCACGAGTTGATCGACCTCGCCCGGTCGATGCCGGAATGCGCCGACTTCGACATCGGTATCGCGTCGTTCCCGGAGGGGCACTACCGCGCCGGGAGTCTGGAGGACGACACCCGGTACACCCTGCAGAAGCTGCGGGCGGGTGCCAGTTACTCGATCACCCAGATGTTCTTCGACGTCGAGCACTACCTCCGTCTGCGTGACCGGTTGGCCGCCGCAGACCCGGTGCACGGTGCGAAGCCGATCATCCCCGGGCTGATGCCGATCACGTCGTTGAAGTCGGTGCGCCGCCAGCTCGAACTCTCGGGCGCCTCGCTGCCGGGGGATCTCGACGCCCTGTTGACCCGCGTCGCGGACGGGGACGAGGTGAAGAATGCCGCGTCGATCCGAGAGGCGGGTATCGAGGTGACCTCGGCGATGGCGGAGCGTCTCATCGCCGAAGGTGCTCCCGACCTGCACTTCATGACGATGAACAATGTGCGTGCGACCCAGGAGGTGCTCCACAATCTCGGGATGGCACCGGCGTGGGGGCCCGAGTTGGGTCAGGACATGGTGCGTTGACGGTCGAGCGCCAGGATTCCGAACGGGCGGGGGTCGGACCCGAACCGGAAACCGCGTAGGACGTCCTGGAACCCACTGGCGCGGTAGAGGGACCATGCGGCGTTCGACTCGCCGGCGACCTCCGGTGTGGAGAGCATTGCGACGGGCCGGTGGAGGTGGGGCAGCAGGGCACTCAGCATGTGTCGGCCGATGCCGTGCCCCTGGTAGTCGGGGTGGACGTGGACCTCGGAGATCTCGTCGTAGTCGGCGAGCCGGGCGTCGGCGGCGTCTGCGGTGAGGCCCGAGGAAAGCAGGCCACGACGGACCTCCCGGTACCACCAGCTGTCACGGTCGCCGGGGAATCCGTAGGCGACGCCGACGGCATGGTGCAGCGAACTGCCGGGGTCCGGCGTCGACCGTGGGGGGTGTGTCAAGGCGACCACACAGCTGAACCCCTCCTTTCCGGCGTTGGAGAGCCACAGCTGCCGGCGGGGGAGGAAGGTCTCCGGCGGATAGCCCATCGCCCGCAGATGGATGTCGACAAGCTGGTCGATGCGGCGCACGTAGTCCCGGACGGAGATGCTGCACACGCTGATGTGGTGGTCGTCGGTCACGCCGCCCATTGTCCCAAACGGGACGGCGGTCCTCGCCCGAATGATCAAACTCGAATGTATGTTCGATGATTTGGCACCAGGGGTATACCGTGTCCGGAGTCGCCCGTAGGTTGAGGGCATCGCCCGGGACGAACCGGGGACAGGACGATGGAGGAGGTGGTCATGGTGCAGGGAGTCACCGGGAGTGTCACCGGGATGAGCAGGTCGCGCAGGGGCGGCGCCGTTCCGCCGGAGACCTTCGTGATCGAGGCGGAGCGGCTGCTTGAGCTCAGCCGCACGGACCTCCTCCGTGAGGAGCGGTTGACGTGGGCGTACCGTGCGGCGCTGCGGGCTGCCGGGGCGGTCATCCAGTTCGCGAGGAAGAAGCGCCGGAGGTTGCCGCCGGGAAGTGCGTGGGAGAAGGTGCGCGCCCTCGCGGCGGACGACGAGATGCAGGGGTGGTGCGGACGCTTCGCTCCCCATGCCCGGCTCGTGGCCCAGGTGGAGATGGGGCTGGTCCCGGACCTGCGGGAGGAGAAGGTGAGTGAGGTTTACCAGGATGCCTGTGACTTCCTGGACGCCGTGAGGGGACGGGTCGGTTACCTGCCCGAGGTGGCGTGACGGGGCGGTGCTGCGCTGGGGTAGACTCGGGGCATCAGCACGGAACTTTCTCCGTCCGTCGTGCGTTGACACGGTAGAGACGGAACATCCGGTAAATATCGACACCCGACACCTCAGGGGAGGACGATCGTGGCACTTTCGGAACAGGAACGGCGCATGCTGCAGGAGATCGAGCAGGCGCTGATTGCCGACGACCCCAACCTTGCCAGGCAGGCCGCCGGAGACGGCCCGGTCGGCGGTGGCTTCAGCATCGGAATCCGCTCGGTGGCGGTGTTTCTCCTCGGTGTGTGCCTCCTCATCGCCGGGATCGCACTGTCGCAGAACAGCCTCTGGTTCGTCGCCCTCGGGGTCGTCGGATTCCTCGTGATGTTCGGTGGGGGACTACTGGCGTTCCGAGGTGGCGGATCGTCCGGTTCCGGGGCGCGCAAGGCCGGGTCCGCCTCCGGCAAGCCCGGAACTGACCCGAAGGGCGGCGGCGTCGCCGACCGTATGGAAGACAGCTTCCGCAAGCGTTTCGAATAGTTCCCCGGTCGCTGTCACCCGTCGGTGACAGCGTCACGGCCCCACGGGCGGGCACCGATCACTGATCGGTGCCCGCCCGTTTTCGTATGCCCCACAACGCCCCACCTTGCCCTCCCGTCCCTCGGGAGACGTCGTGTCAGGGGGCGGATCGCTGTCCCGGGGCGATGTCTGCGATTATGGACCCCCACCTTCCCCCACCGTGATCCAATTCGCATATTTACAGGTCAGAGTGTTTTTGTCGGCGCTCCTCCTGCGTGGTGCTGCAACGCAATGCGGCTTATGTCGCCTTATGTGACGGATGGGCTAGTCACTGTGGTTGAAAGTGGGGTACTGTGGGGCGCACTGGGGCAGACTGGTCCCGGGACAACTTCACAGAGAACGCATACGGCAACAACGTCTCAGCTGACCGGGCGACCGGGGAAAGGGGCCGAGCATGTTCTTCGGCACCTTCACCCCGAAGCTCGACGACAAGGGTCGGTTGACCTTGCCCGCCAAGTTCCGCGAGCAGTTGGCGGACGGGCTCGTCGTCGTCAACGGCCAGGACCACAGCCTCGCTGTCCACACCCGGGCGGAGTTCCAGGTGAGGGCGGCAAAGGCGGCGGCCGCGTCGCGGGCGAACCCGCAGGCGAGGGCATACGTCAGAAACCTGGCGGCGAGTGCCGACGAGCAGGAGCTCGACAAGCAGGGGAGGATCACCCTCTCCGCCGGGCACCGCGGCTACGCAGGCCTGAACAAGGACTGCGTCGTCATCGGCTCCGTCGACTTCATCGAGATCTGGGACGCTGCGGCCTGGGAGTCGTACCTGAACGAGCACGAGTCGACGTTCGCCGACGGTGACGACGCCTCTCTCGAGGGGATCCTCTGACCGCTGCCGTGACCAGCCGTATGCCCCGTGACGCCGGTGGGACTGTGTGCCGGCCCTCATCTGCGCGGACGACCTTGCTTTGATGTACTTCCCCGACATCAAACCGGGCCCGTGCAGGTGAGGCCCCGTGTACAGTCCCGGCGGCGTTGCGATGACCACGTGAAGTGAACAGGACCGGACAACCGCCCCTGAGGAAAGGACCACCCCGATGACCGTCGCCGATGACGACAGGAACGCACGCGTCGCTGGCGAGCACGGACACGTTCCGGTCATGCGTGACCGGATGGTGGAGCTCGTCGGTGAGGGAGTGAACTCACCCGGAGCGCCGCCGACCCCCGTCATCGTCGACGGGACGCTGGGAGCGGGCGGGCACACCGAGGTCTTCCTCGAGAGCTTCCCCCAGGCAGTGGTCGTCGGACTCGACCGGGACCCCGCCGCCCTGGCCCAGGCCCAGGAGCGGCTCGCCCGTTTCGGTGACCGTTTCCTCGCCCACCGCACCCGCTTCGACGGACTCGGAGCCGCGCTCGACGGCCTGGTGGACCAGGGGGCGCTCCCGGACTCCGTCCGTGAGACCGGCGTCTCCGGGTACCTCTTCGACCTCGGCGTGTCGTCGATGCAGCTCGACCAGGCGGACCGCGGGTTCGCCTATTCCCAGGACGCGCCGTTGGACATGAGGATGGACCCGGACCTGCCGACCACGGCGGCGGACATCCTCAACAACTACGCCCACGGAGACCTCGCCCGGATCCTCAAGACCTACGGCGACGAGCGGTTCGCCGGGAAGATCGCCTCGGCGGTTCTGCGCGAGCGGGAGTCCGAGCCGTTCACCACCTCGGGACGTCTCGTGGAACTGCTCTACCGGACGATCCCGGCAGCCTCGCGACGCACCGGCGGCCACCCGGCGAAGCGTACCTTCCAGGCGCTACGCGTGGAGGTCAACGCGGAACTGGACTCCCTGGCCGCCGTCATCCCCGAGGCGACCGCACGCCTGCACGTCGGAGGGGTGGCGGTGTTCATGAGCTACCAGTCCCTGGAGGACCGCATCGTCAAGAAGGCACTCACCGACCTGACGGCGGACCACACCCCACCGGGACTGCCGGTCGCGTTGCCCGAGTACGCGCCGGACTTCGACCTCGTCACCCGGGGTTCGGAGAAGGCCTCCGAGACGGAGATCGAGCAGAACTCCCGGGCGGCACCGGTCCGGGTCCGGGCCATCCGCCGTATCCAGCAGAGACACCGAGACGCACAGCGAGGAACCAGATGAGCACCGCCACCGCAGCCCGTCAGCGCACCCGCCAGCGAGACCGACAGATCGCCGGGGCGACCGGACACGACGGTCGGGCGGCGGGCGCCGCCGGACCGGCCCCCCGGGTCCGGGAACGTCAGCGGACCCACGCCAGCCCGGCCCGACGCAGGGGATCGCGTCAGCAGGTCACCGTGCGGGGCCGCCGTATCGCCGTGCCGACGGCGGCGGAACGCTCCGTCGTACGGACGTGGGTCGTCCTGCTCGCCCTCTTCGTCGCCGGTGTGGCGTTCGCGATGTTCCTCTCGGGGAAGACGACCGAACAGTCGTTCCAGCTCTCCGAGGCGGAGTCGACGAGCACGACCCTCTCGAATGAGCTCGAGTCGCTGCACCGTGATGTCGCGGATGCGTCCTCCACGCAGCGTATCGCCGCAGAGGCGTCGCGACTAGGCATGGTCGTGCCCGGCCAGGCGGGCGTGCTCGACGTCAACGGTGACGACGTCAACGAGGTCCGCGCGGCGGACCCCGGGTCGACACTGCCGGTCACCGACATCAACGGCGAAGTCAGGTCGCAGCGCCCGACCAGCGACCCCGAGGCGACCGGGCAGGTGCCGGGACTGGCCCCGCAGGCCCTCGACAACGGTGACCGTGACACCGCAGGTCGCACCGGGGACGACCGGGCGGGCGCGTCCGGCGGGGCCGACTCGACCGGCGAACTCCCGTACTGAGGACACGGTTCCACCGAGACACGCCCCCGTCCAATGCCCCGGGTGTGGTGCCCGTGCGACGACAATGGACGGGATGACCCGGTCGGCCCATGCCGGAGGGGTACAGACCATGCGGTGACTATCGTGGAAGGGAGAGGTCACATTGGCCGAGGACAGGGACCGAAGGCGGGACGCCGGACGTGACCCCGGACCTCAGCGACCCTCGCGCCCGTCGCGACCGTCGTCCCGTCCTTCGCGCTCGGGGGTCCCGGGCAACTCCTGGCAGACCCTCGACATCGGTGCCACCAGTTTCGGCAGGCGGGGAGCGGCTGTCCTCGTCATCGTCGTCGTCCTCGTGTTGGCGCTGCTGCTCCGGTTGACCTGGGTGCAGCTGGTCAAGGGGCCGGAACTGTCCGCGATGGCCAGTGAACAGCGCACCGCGGTGATCACCGAACCAGCCCACCGCGGCAGCATCGTCGACCGGAACGGTCAGCGGCTCTCGTACACGATGGAGGCGCGGTCGCTGTCGGTGAACCCCCACCTGCTGGAGTCCTTCATGGAGGACCGTCACGACCTCGACCCGGACGGCGTCGCGGCACCCGAGGAGCGGATCGACGAGATCGCCGAGGGGCTGCCCGAGCTGCTCAACGAGTCCGACGACAACGACGACAGCTCCGACGGGGTGAAGGCCGACGACATCCGGGACAAGCTCACCTCGGACTCGACCTACGAGGTGCTGGTCCGCGACGTCGACCCGGACGTCGCCGAGAAGGTGTCGGAGGAGTTCCCGGAGATCACCGTGGAGCGCCAGGACATCCGCCAGTACCCCAACGGAGCCGTAGCCCAGAACGTCATCGGCAAGATCAGCCGGGACAACGAAGGCCAGTTCGGGCTGGAGCTGTCCCAGGACTCCCGTCTGCAGGGGACGAACGGGTCACGCACCGTCGACGTCGGCGCCAACGGTCTGGCCATCCCCGGGTCGACCCGCGACCGGCACCCGGCCGTCGACGGCGACGCCTACGAGCTGACCCTGGACCTGGAGGCGCAGACGTACATCCAGCAGCTGGTGCAGCAGGCCAAGGACAGGTCCGGCGCGGAGTCCGCCTCCGCCGTCGTCCTTGACGCGACGAGTGGGGAGGTGGTGTCGATGGCGACGTCGGACACCATCAACCCGCAGGGCAACATCGACCGGCAGCTCGAGGACGGCAAGGTCTTCGGCAACCGGGTGGTGCAGGACGCCTACGAACCGGGATCCGTGGCCAAGGTCATCACGGCCGCGGCCGCCATCGAGGACGGCAGGACCACACCGGACGAGGTGCTGCAGGTCCCGGGCAGCATCGACATGTCCGGGGTCACCGTCAAGGACGCGTGGGACCACGGTGTGGTCCCGTACACCACCACGGGAATCTTCGGGAAGTCGTCCAACGTCGGCACCCTGATGCTGGCGGACCGGGTCGGTGAGGAGAGCTTCTGGGACTACGTGCAGAAGTTCGGCATCGGTCAGGCGACGGACCTGGGCCTGCCCAGCGAGACCAGCGGTTATGTCCCGGACCTCTCGCAGTGGTCCGGCGGTACGTTCGCCAACCTGCCGATCGGGCAGGGGATGTCGATGAGCCTGCTGCAGATGGCCAGCATCTACCAGGCTCTGGCCAATGACGGCGTCCGGGTCACTCCGAGCATCATCAAGTCCGTGACCGACGCCGCCGGCAACGACGTCCCCCAGGACGCCCCGGAGGAGGTGGAGGTGGTCTCCCCGGAGACGGCACGGACCGTGGTGGACATGTTCCGGGCGGTCAACCAGTCCGACCCGACGGGCGTCCAGCAGGGGACCGCCCCCACGGCGGGCATCGAGGGCTACCAGACCAGTGGAAAGACCGGCACCGCCCAGCAGATCGACCCGGAGACCAGGGCGTACTCGAACTCCGACTACTGGATCACCTACGCCGGTATAGCGCCGGCGGACGACCCACGCTTCGTCGTCGCGATCATGCTCGACGACCCGGAGCGCGGGACCGACGGCAGCGGCGGGCAGTCCGCCGCCCCGTTGTTCCGGGACATCACGTCCTGGCTGCTCGACCACTACAATGTGCCGCTCTCCCCGGAGGCCGCACCCCGACTGACGCTGGAGGCGCAGTGAGCGTGAACCCACCCACCCTGGCCGCACTCGCGGACCTGACCGGAGGACGCCTCGTCACCGTCGGCGAGTCGTCCGACCCCGAGGCGGCGGGACACCTGCGCGTGCCTGACGCCTCGATCGACGCACGGTCGGTGGCCGACGGCGGCATGTTCATGGCGGTGCCCGGGACGCGGGCGCACGGCGCGTCGTTCGCCGGGCAGTCGGCGGGCAGCTGCGTGCTCACCGACGAGGACGGGCTGACCGTGCTCCGCGACGCAGCGGTGTCCACCGTCGTGCTCGTCGTCGACGACTGCCGTGCCTGGCTCGGCCCGGTCGCGGCCGAGATCCACGGACACCCGTCCCGCGCGATGACGGTGATCGGGATCACCGGCACCAGCGGGAAGACGACGACGTCCTACATGGTCGAGCGCATGCTGCTCGACGACCACAGTGTCGGGCTGATCGGTACCACCGGGACGAGGATCAACGGCCGGTCGGTCCCGACCTCCCTCACGACACCGGAGGCCCCGACGCTGCAGCGGCTGTTCGCCCGCATGCGCGACGAGGGCGTGACACACGTGGTGATGGAGGTCTCCTCGCACGCACTGGTGATGGGGCGGGTACGCGGCGTCGACTTCGACGTCGCCGGATTCACGAACCTCAGCCAGGACCACCTCGACTTCCATCCGACGATGGAGGACTACTTCGAGGCGAAGTCACTCCTCTTCACCGTGCCGCAGGACCCCGGCAGCGACCTCCCCGCCGCCGTCGTGTGCGTCGACGACGGCTGGGGCCGCACACTCGCCGCGACAGTGGGCGACGCCACGACGGTGACGACCACCGGCGTCACCCCGGCGTCCTGGTCGGTCGACGCCGTCGAGATCGGCACCGACGGGATGCAGCACGTGACGGTGACGCAACCGGGGGGGACCCGACAGCCGGTCAGCTTCCCTCTCTCCCTGCCGGGCGTGTTCAACGTCGCCAACGCCGTTGTGGCGCTGGCCTGCGTCCGGGCGGCGGGCACCGGGGTGGACGCCGTGGCACCCAGGCTCGGAGACGTCCACGTCCCCGGACGGATGCAGACGGTGACCGTCGGGGACGGGGCGTCGCGCCCCTCGCAGGAGTTCCTCGCGCTGGTCGACTACGCCCACAAGCCGGGCGCCGTCGCCGCCGCACTGTCGACGCTGGTCGACCAGCTGGAGCGTGCCGGCCACGGCGGACGCGTCGGTGTGGTGCTCGGGGCCGGGGGCAACCGCGACCACGAGAAGCGCCCGTTGATGGGCGCCGAGGCGGCCAAGGTCGCCGACCTCGTGATCGTCACCGACGACAACCCGAGGGACGAGGACCCGGCCACCATCCGGGCCGAGGTCCTCGCCGGCGCCCGGGACATCGCGGACACCCGCGGCGTCGACCTGCGCGAGATCGGTGACAGGGCCGACGCGATCAGGGCTTCAGTCGCCTGGGCCCGCCGGGGAGATATCGTCATAGTCGCCGGCAAGGGCCACGAGACCGGGCAGATCGTCGGGGACACCGTCCTCGAGTTCGATGACGTGGCAGTACTGGAACAAGCACTCAGGGACCGACAGGACGGACAGGAACCGACACGATGATTGAGATGACAAGCGGCACCATCGCCGAGGTCACCGGCGGGCACCTCGTCGACGGTGCCACGGCGGAGACGGTCGTGACCGGGCCCGTCGAGTTCGACTCGCGACGGATCACCCCGGGCAGCGTCTTCATGGCGCTGCCCGGTGAACGCGTCGACGGGCACGACTTCGTCCCCGGGGCACTGCGTGACGGCGCCGCGCTGGCCATGGTCGGACGTCCCGTCGGCGAACCCTCCCTGCTGTGCGGGGCCGTCGCTGAACCGGCCGACACCGACGCCGGAGCTGCGCAACGCAACGCCGCCTACCTCGACCACGATCCCGACGGCGTCGGTGAGCGGGTGCTCACCGCCGTCGGACGTCTGGCCCGCTACAACACCGACACCCTGGTCGCCGAGGAGGAACTCACCGTGGTCGGTGTGACCGGTTCGGCGGGAAAGACCTCCACCAAGGACCTCCTCGGCGCCGTCCTCACCCGGGCGGGGGAGACGGTGGCGCCCCCCGGCAGTTTCAACAACGAGATCGGCCACCCCTACACCGCCCTCAAGGCCGGGCGCAGCACCCGGTTCCTCGTCGCCGAGATGTCGGCCCGCGGCCAGGGGCACATCGCCCACCTGGCCCGTATCGCCCCGCCACGGGTCGGTGTCGTGCTCAACGTCGGTACCGCCCACCTGGGGGAGTTCGGGTCCCGGGAGGCGATCGCCCGGGCCAAGGGCGAACTCGTCGAGTCGCTCCCGTCCGCGGAGGACGGAGGCGTCGCGGTCCTCAACGCCGACGACGACTTCGTCGCGGCGATGCAGTCACGCACCGACGCGCGTGTCGTGCGCTTCGCGGTGACGGAGGCCGGGCGTGCGACGGCCGACTACCACGCCACGGACATCACCCTCGACGAGGTGGCCCGTGCCACGTTCACGATGCACCACCCCCACGGAGAGCCGGTGCAGGTCACGCTCGGGGTCTTCGGGGCCCACCAGGTGTCCAACGCGCTGGCGGCGGCGGCCGTCGGCATGGAGTGCGGTCTCGACGCAGCCACCGTCGCCGGGGCCCTCAACAGTCATGTCGCCGCCAGTGAGAACCGGATGGACGTGCGGACCCGCGCGGACGGCGTCACCGTGATCAACGACACCTACAACGCGAACCCGGACTCGATGCGTGCCGGTATCGACGCGCTGGCCTACACCGCGTCCGGTCGGCCCGACGTGCAGAGCTGGGCCGTGCTCGGACAGATGGGCGAACTGGGTGACGGGGCCCGTGACGAACACGCCCGCCTGGGGGAGGTCCTCGCCCAGCGGCGTATCGGTAACGCCGTCATCGTCGGCAACGGTGTCAACCAGAGTGCCCTGGCGGAGGCCGCTGAGGCCCACGGCGTCTCCGTGCGTCAGGTCGAGAACGCCGACGCCGCCGTCAACTACCTCGACCTCAGCGTCGAGCCCAATGATGTCGTCCTGGTCAAGGCGTCCTACGCCGACGGCCTGTGGAGTGTCGCCGAGGGTCTGTTCGTCGGCGAAGAAGAGAGCAGGTAACTGAAGCCATGACCCAGATCATCGTCGCCGCCCTCGTGGCGTTCTTCGTCTCGATCTTCCTGACCCCGGTGCTGATCAGGCGCTTTTCGGCGGAAGGTATCGGTCAGGAGATCCGGGAGGAGGGACTGAAGTCCCACCTGCGTAAACGCGGCACACCCACCATGGGCGGTATCGCGATCCTCGCCGGCATCACCGCCGGTTACGTGGTCGCCGTCCTGGTGGGCCTGATCACCAACGGCACGGGTCCGGGTGTCTCGGGCTGGCTCGTCCTCGGGCTGACGCTCGCACTCGGCGGCCTCGGGTTCGCCGACGACTACATCAAGGTCGTCAAGGGCCGGAACCTGGGACTCAACGCCAAGGCGAAGCTCGCCGGGCAGCTGGTCACGGCACTGGTCTTCGGTGTCCTGGTGCTGCAGTTCCCCAACGCCGACGGGCTGAAGCCCGCCTCCACGAAGCTGTCGTTCACCCGCGACATCAACACACTCGACCTGGCGGTCGGCGGCGCGGTCATCGGCACGGTCCTCTTCCTCATCTTCATCTACCTGGTGATCTCCGCCTGGTCGAACGCGGTCAACCTCACCGACGGCCTCGACGGCCTGGCCTCCGGGGTCACCGCGATGGTGCTGTCGGCGTACGTCGTCATCACCTTCTGGCAGTTCCGCAACTCCTGCTCCGGTGCCGCTGAAGCGGGGTGCTACGCGGTGCGCGATCCGCTGGACCTCTCGATGCTCGCCGCCGCCGGTCTGGGCGGGTGTGTCGGGTTCCTGTGGTGGAACGCCGCTCCGGCGAAGATCTTCATGGGTGACACCGGGTCGCTGGCCCTCGGCGGTCTCGTCGCCGGCCTGTCGATCGCCTCGCGGACCGAGCTGCTGATGATCATCGTCGGCCTGCTGTTCGTCATGGAGGCCGCCAGCGTGGTCATCCAGGTCGTGTCCTTCAAGTCCACCGGGCGCCGTGTCTTCCGCATGGCACCGTTCCACCACCACTTCGAGGCGGGAGGCTGGGCGGAGACCACGGTCACCGTCCGGTTCTGGCTGCTGTCGGCGCTGTTCGCCGTCGTCGGCGTGGCGGTGTTCTACTCCGAGTGGCTGAGTAACTCGCCGCTCTGACCGAGACAGCCCGACCAACCCCTCCACTAACCCCACGACAGGAGAGCGATCACATGGTGAACCAGGTCATCGACGCGATGCGAGGCGGGAACGTCCTCGTCGCAGGCGCCGGTGTGGCCGGTGCAGGGGTCGCCCGAATGTTGGGTGACCTGGAGTGCACGGTGACGGTCGCCGACGACAACGTCGCCGCCGGTACCGCGCTCGGGGCAGAGACCGGCGCACGCGCCGTGGACGTCGCCGGGGCGCTGACACAGCTCGGGGACGGACGCGTCGACCTCGTCGTCGTCTCCCCGGGGTGGCGTCCGGACGGCCCCGTCCCCGCCGCGGCCGTCGCCGCCGGGGTCCCCGTCATCGGTGACGTCGAGGCCGCGTGGCTGGCCGACCGTGCGGAGTTGTTCGGTGCTCCGAGGCAGTGGCTGGCAGTCACCGGGACGAACGGCAAGACCACGACGACCGCCATGCTCGATGCGATCCTGCAGGCGGACGGGCGGCGGTCCCTGGCCGTCGGCAACATCGGCACACCTCCCGGCGACGCGCTGCGTGCCGAACCGCGGGTGGACGTCCTGGCGGCGGAGGTGTCGAGTTTCCAGCTCCACTGGGCGCCGTCCTTCGCGCCGGACGCCGGGTGCGTGCTCAACCTCGCGGAGGACCACCTGGACTGGCACGGCAACTTTGACAACTACGTCGCAGACAAGATGCGTGCCTTGACCGGACAGGTCGCGGTGATCGCCGCGGATGACCCGGTGGTCAGCGCGCGTGCGGCGGGCGTCACCGGACGGCGACGGGCGTTCACCACCGGCGACCCCGCCGGACTGGCGGGCGACGTCGTCACCGGTGTGCGCGAAGGCAGGATCATCGAGGTGGACACGATCACCGGTCAGACCACCGTGCTCGCCGTGACGGAGGGGTTGTCCCCGCCCGGCCCGGCCGGGGTGGCCGACGCCGCCGCCGCTGCCGCCCTCGCCCGCAGCATCGGGGTGTCCGCGTCGGCCGTGGCCGACGCGTTGGCGGGCTTCCGGGTGCAGGCGCACCGCGGTCAGGTCGTGGCGGACACCGGCGGCGTGCGGTGGGTGGACAACTCCAAGGCCACGAACCCCCACGCGGCCTCCGCCGCCCTGCGCGGACTGGAGCGGGTCGTCTGGGTCGCCGGAGGTCAGCTCAAGGGAGCCGCCGTCGACGAGCTCGTCGACGACGTGGCCCCGGGCCTGCGTGCCGCGGTGCTGCTGGGCGTGGACCGGCATGTCCTCGCCGCAGCACTGGCGGCCCGGGTCCCGGACCTTCCGGTGACCGTCGTCGACGAGACGGAGCCGGTCGCCGCCATGGCGGCGGTCGTCGCGGCGGCACGCGCGGTCGCGGCACCGGGCGACACCGTCGTCCTGGCGCCGGCGGCGGCCTCGCTGGACATGTACCCGGGGATGTCGCGGCGCGGTGACCTATTCGCGCAGTTCGCGGGAGAGGACGCCGACCGATGACGGTGCAGGAGGGAGCCGGACGCACGGACTCCCCGTGGCGCGGACTCGGTGAGAAGTTCCGCCGCGTGCTGGACACCCCGCAGTTCAACTACAAGGTCATCATGAGCGTGACCGCCATCCTCGTCGTCATCGGTCTGACGATGGTGCTGTCCTCGTCGATGGTCTCCTCGATCGACAGCGACACCGGTGTCTTCGGTGAGTTCATGAAGCAGGCGGTCGTCGTGGCCGCCGGTCTCGTCGGCATGTGGTTCTTCCTCCGGATCACACCGAACACCGTGCGGAACCTGTCGTTGGTCTTCCTCGGCATCTCGGTGGTGCTGCTGATCCTGGTCCTGATCCCCGGCATCGGTGTCGGTGGCACCGAGGTGGGGTCGAACTCGTGGATTCGCTTCGCCGGTATCGGCATCCAGCCCTCCGAGGTCGCCAAGTTCTCCCTGGCGGTCTGGGGTGCGGCCGTCGTCGCCGCGCGGTCGCGCGTCAGCAGCGCGGCCCGCTTCGTGCTGAACCCGTTCCTCATCGTCGCCGCGGTGATCCTGGGACTGGTGCTGCTGCAGGACGACCTGGGCATGATGCTGTCGCTGGCCGCCGTGGTGGCGGCGATGCTGTTCTTCGCCGGCGTCAGCACCACCGCCCTGTTGGCGGTGCTCGCTGTCGCCGGTGTCGCCGGTGTGATCTTCAGCCTGCAGCACGCGTTCCGTAGCGCGCGGTTCAGCTCGTGGACCGAGACGTTCACCCTGAGTTTCGACGAGGCGACGTCGCGGGGGGCCACCTTCCAGTCCCGGCAGGGCATCCTGTCACTCTCGGACGGCGGCCTCCTGGGGCAGGGACTCGGCCAGTCGCGGGCGAAGTGGCTGTATCTCCCCGAGGCGGCCAACGACTTCGTCTTCGCCATCCTCGGTGAGGAACTGGGCCTGCTGGGTGCGGGTCTGGTCGTCGTCCTCTTCGGGGTGCTCGCCTGGTTCGGCATCCGCACCGCCATGGCGCAGAACGACCCCTTCCTGCGCCTGCTCGCCGCGGCGCTGACGATGGGTATCACGGTGCAGGCCTTCTACAACATGGGCTACGTCGTCGGGCTGTTCCCGATGACCGGTGTCCAGCTCCCGTTGATCTCGGCCGGTGGATCCTCGGCGGTGGTGACCCTGGCCTCCCTCGGCCTCCTGGCGAACATCGCCCGGCATGAGCCGGCCACGGTCTCGTCCATGCAGCACGAGGGACGACCTCTGATCGACCGCATCCTGTTCCTGCCCGAGCCGGAGCCGTACACACCGGGCCAGGAGCGTCGCGAACGCGTCCGCGAGCAGCCGAGGCGGTACGGTGAACCGGTGACCCGACGGCGTCAGCCGCCGCCGGGGGAGCCCCGCCAGCGGGCCGGCAGGTTCGACCCGCCCGGGGACACCCGCCACCGTGGAGCCAGGGAGCCACTCCCGGAACCCCGGCACCGTACCAGTCAGCATTCCAACCGCAGGAGGCGTTGAGCCGTGTCACCATCATCCCGTCCGTTGTCTGTCGTCCTCGCCGGCGGCGGAACGGCCGGCCACATCGAGCCGGCACTCGCCGTGGCGGACGCTGTCCGACGCGCGCGCCCGGACACCCGGGTGACCGCGTTGGGGACCACCCGTGGCCTCGAGACCACCCTCGTCCCCGCCCGTGGCGTCGACCTGGAGCTGATTCCCGCGGTCCCGGTGCCGCGGAAGGTCAACAAGGACCTGGTCACACTGCCGTTCCGGTTGATCGGTGCCCTGCGGCGGACCCGGCGCACGCTCCGGGACCTCCGCGCGGACGTGCTCGTGGGCTTCGGCGGTTACGTCTCCGCCCCGGCGTACCTGGCGGCGAAGTCACTGGGTGTGCCGGTCGTCGTGCACGAGGCCAACGCCCGGGCCGGCATCTCGAACAAACTCGGGGTGCGGCTCGGTGGCCGGGCCCTCGCCGCGACCGCCGATTCCGGGCTCGACGCCGAGGTCGTGGGGATCCCGGTCCGGGACTCCCTGCTGAGCCTGGACCGCTCCGCGTTGCGTGACGAGGCCCGTGACTTCTTCGGTCTCGACCGCGACCGGCCGGTCCTGCTCGTCACCGGAGGAAGCCAGGGGGCCGCCTCGATCAACACGGCGGTCGAGGGGGCGGCGGGCACGCTCGCCGACGCCGGCATCGGCGTCCTCCACGCCTACGGCCGGAAGAACGAGGCTCCCACGGTGCCCCCGGTGGACGGTGCCCCGGCCTATGTCGCGGTGCCCTACATCGACCGGATGGACCTCGCGCTCGCCGCGGCGGACATGGTGCTGTGCCGGTCGGGCGCGATGACCGTGGCGGAGATCTCGGCGTGCGGACTGCCGGCCGTGTACGTCCCGTTGCCGCACGGCAACGGTGAACAGGAGCTCAACGCGCGGCCCGTCGTCGCCGCCGGTGGCGGGGTGGTCGTGCCGGACGCCGAGCTGGACGCCGGCCGTGTCGCCCGTGAGGTCGTCCCGCTGCTGCGGGACAGGGAGAGGTTGCAGCGGGCCGGAGACGCCGCCGCTGCGGCGGGTCACCGTGACGCGGCGGCCCGGATCGCAGAGATCGTCATCAGTGAGGCAGGGAAGCGGAAATGAGTACGACGGTGAGTTCGGTGGACGATCTGCGGCACGTCCACATGGTCGGTATCGGCGGGGCCGGCATGTCCGGTATCGCCCGTATCCTCCTGGACCGTGGGGTCGCGGTGAGCGGATCGGACATGAAGGAGTCGCGGGTCGTCCTGGCCCTGCGCGCCGCCGGCGCGGACGTCGCCGTCGGTCACCGCGCCGAGAACGTCACAGCCTCCGGGCACGACGGAGCGCTGCCGGATGCGGTGGTGACGTCCTTCGCCGCCATCCCGCAGGACAACCCCGAGCTGGTCGCCGCCCGTGAGGCGGGGATCCCGCTGCTGCGTCGCTCGGACGTCCTCGCACTGCTCATGGAGGACCGGCGGGCGGTGCTCATGGCCGGTACCCACGGCAAGACGTCCACGACGTCGATGGCCGTCGTCGCGCTCCAGCACGCCGGGATGGACCCGTCGTTCGCGATCGGGGGTCAGCTCAACCGGGCCGGCACCAACGCCCACCACGGGACCGGCGACGTCTTCGTCGCCGAGGCCGACGAGTCGGACGGGTCCTTCCTGTCCTACTCGCCGGAGGTCGCCGTGATCACCAACATCGAGCCCGACCACCTCGACTACTTCGGCACCGAAGCGGCCTACCGAGAGGTGTTCGGGACGTTCGCCGGACGCGTCGTGCCCGGCGGCGCGCTCGTGCTCTGCCTGGACGACGAGGGCAGCGCCCGGTTGGCGGAGTCGGTCGTCGCCGGTGACGTCGACGTCGCCGACGGGGTGCGTGTGCTCGGTTACGGCACGTCCGCGGCGGTCGCGGCACATCCCGACGTCCCGGTGGCGGCGGAGATCCTGTCGACCGGGACCCTGTCCGACGGAGGGACGGACGCCCAGGTCATGCTGGGGTCCGGCACGGTGCCCGGTGGCACGGCAACTCCGGTGCACGTGACGGTGCGCACACCCGGTCAGCACATGCTGCTCAACGGGGTGGCGTCACTGGTGGCGGGCATCCTGGTCGGGGCGCCGGTCGACGGCATGGCCGCCGGCGTGGCCTCGTTCGACGGGGTTCGCCGCCGTTTCGAGTACCACGGGCGCGCCCGGGGGGTCGAGGTCTACGACGACTACGCCCACCATCCGACGGAGGTGCGTGCCGTCGTGACGGCGGCCCGGGAGAAGGTCGCCGCCCGCGCCGCGGACACCGGGCAGCCCGGCCGGGTCGTGGCGGTCTTCCAGCCGCACCTGTACTCGCGCACCCTCGCCTTCGCCGCGGAGTTCGCCGCGGCCCTGTCCCTGGCCGACGTCGTGGTCGTGCTGGACATCTTCGGGGCCCGCGAGGACCCGGTCGAGGGGGTGGACAGCCGGGTGATCACCGACCTGGTTGACCGGTCCACCACCGACGTCCACTACGAACCCCGGTTCGCCGACGCCCCGGCACGTGTCGCGGAGCTGGCTGCGGACGGTGACGTGGTGTTGACCGTGGGCGCAGGCACGGTCACCATGCTCGCCGACGAGATCCTGCGGGCGCTCGGGGAGTGACCACAGATGGCGAGCACTGAGAAGTCACCGGGCCGTCGGCGTCGGGGCGACGGGCGTCGTCGCAGACAGCGGGACCCCCGCCGACGCCGCCGGCTCGTCGTGGCCCTCGGCGTGCTCGGCGTCCTGGTCGTCCTGGCTGCCGTGGCGGCGTTCAGCCCGTTGTTCCAGGTGCGTGACATCGAGGTCGAGGGCAACGGACACCTCACTGACGAACAGGTGATCGCCGCGGCGTCTCCGGTGGAGGGGCAGAACCTGCTCTTCGCCGACACTGCCGGGGCCGCGCGGTCGGTCTCGGAACTGCCCTGGGTCGAGAAGGTCACCGTGTCGCGGGACTGGCCCGCGGGAGTGCGGGTGAGCGTCACCGAGTACGACGCCGTCGGCGTCCTCGACGGTGGCGACGGTGGTGACGGCGGTCCGCTGGTGATCAACGAACGCGGCAAGGTGTTCCTGCGCGGGGAGAGTCCGGAGGGCGCGGTCGCGGTCCGGGCGTCCGCCGACGACGCCGGCGCCCTCACCGCTGCCGGGGAGACACTCGGCGCACTCCCCGCGGAACTTCGCGCGACGGTGGAGGAGGTCGAGGTCCCCTCCTCCCAGGAGGTCACGCTGAGGTTCGCTGAAGGGCGCGAGGTCTACTGGGGTTCGGCGGACCGGGCCGAGGAGAAGGCCGAGGCCACGCGGGTGGTCCTCACCCGTGAGGGACAGCGGTGGAATGTCTCGAACCCGGCGCTGCCGTCCGTGAGGGACTGACCGGGTACCCGCAACTCTCAACCCGACATTGAGGGATACGACACGCACAAAAAATGTGCGCGGAAATTACCGTCGTGTCGCACACAATTGGTCGCAGAGTCATCAGCGACCGCACAACAGGCACACCGGGAAAGAGAGCGCACACCATGACCCTCTATGACAACCACCTCGCCAAGATCACCGTCGTCGGTGTCGGTGGCGGTGGTGTCAACGCCGTGAACAGGATGATCGACGCGAACCTGCAGGGTGTGGAGTTCGTCGCGATCAACACTGACGCGCAGGCACTCCTGCTCACCGACGCGGACACCAAGCTGGACATCGGCCAGGCCGAGACCCGGGGGCTCGGGGCCGGCGCCAACCCCGAGGTCGGGCGGAAGTCCGCCGAGGACCACAAGGAGCAGATCGAGGAGGTCATCGAAGGCTCGGACATGGTCTTCGTGACCTGTGGTGAGGGTGGCGGCACCGGCACCGGCGCCGCCCCGGTGGTCGCGAACATCGCCAAGAAGAAGGGGGCGTTGACCGTCGGCGTCGTCACGCGTCCCTTCACCTTCGAGGGGCAGCGTCGGTCCAAGCAGGCGCTGGAGGGCATCGAAGCCCTCCGGGACGTCTGCGACACCCTCATCGTCATCCCGAACGACAGCCTGCTGAAGATGGGCGACGCCGACCTGCAGCTGATGGACGCCTTCCGTAAGGCCGACGAGGTCCTGCACTCGGGTGTCGAGGGCATCACCCGTCTGATCACCACTCCCGGTGTGATCAACGTGGACTTCGCCGACGTCCGTTCGGTGATGACCGACGCGGGTTCGGCACTGATGGGCATCGGCAGCTCCCGTGGCGACGACCGCGCCCGCAAGGCCACCGAGCTGGCGATCAACTCGCCGCTGCTGGAGACCACCATGCAGGGCGCCAAGGGTGTGCTGCTGTCCTTCGCCGGTGGCTCGGACCTGGGCCTGTTCGAGGTCAACGAGGCGGCGACCATCGTGCAGGACCTCGCCGACGAGGACGCCAACATCATCTTCGGCACCATCATCGACGACCAGCTCGGCGACGAGGTCCGGGTGACCGTCATCGCCACCGGTTTCGACGATTCGCCGAACGTCGTCGCGACGCCGCGTCGTGGTCAGCACCGCGCGCCGGAGACCGGTTCGGCCCCGGCACAGCAGCCGCAGCAGCCGCAGCAGACCTCGTCCGGGATCTTCAACGGCGACGAGGCCCCGGCGGCCCCGGCGGCACAGGAACCGGCGTCGTCGACCAGCTTCACCCGTCGTACCCGCTCCGGGGTGCCGGGTTCGTCCGAGAACACCAACTCCGCCGGACTGTTCACCTCCAACGGTGACCGGCGCGACTCCCGCCGTGACGACCGGCGTGACGAGGGGGATGACGACCTCGATGTCCCGACCTTCCTCTGAGACCGTCGACCACACCGCGCGTCGCGTCCGTAAGGTCGTGACCGACCGGAACGGTGGGACCTCGTCCGGCGACTTCTCGTCCTTCAACCTCGCCGACCACGTCGGCGACGACGCCTCCGACGTGGCCGCCAACCGTGTGCGGCTCGCGGAGCTGATCGGCGTGGCACCCGGGCGGATGGTCTACATGGAGCAGATCCACTCGCCGAACGTCACCGAGGTCACCGCCGAGTTGCTCGACGCGCTCGACGGCGGTCCGGTCGAGTTCACCGACGCCTTGGTGACCACGCAGCCGGGGGTGGCACTCGTCGTGCTCACCGCCGACTGCGTGCCGGTCCTGCTCTCCGACGAGGAGGCGGGGGTCGTCGCCGCGGTGCATGCCGGACGGATGGGTGCACGCAACGGTATCGTCCCGGCCACCGTCGCCGCGATGGTGGAACTCGGGGCCGTCCCCGCACGGATGCATGCGCTGCTCGGCGCCGCGGCCGCGGGTGAGGACTACGAGGTGCCCGAGGAGATGGCCAGGGACGTCGAGGAGCGGCTGCCCGGTTCCCGCACCACGACCGGCCGGGGGACACCTGGTCTGGACATCCGGGCCGGAATCACCCGACAGCTGCTCGGTGCGGGTGTCCGGTCGGTGGACGCGGACCCCCGGAGTACGGTCAGCGAGGACAACTTCTTCTCCTACCGGAGGGAAGGACGGACCGGCCGACAGGCGTCGGTGGTCTGGATCCCCGACGCCTGAGCGGAGTTCCCGGTATTTTTGACAGCAGATGACCCCGCAGGACACTTCCCAGAGAAAGCGAGACAGACCATGGCAGACGGTTTGGGTGAGAACATCAAGCGATTCTTCGGCTTCGGCGAGGTCGACAGTTTCGATGACCCCTACTACCGTGACGAGTTCGACGAGGACCGTGGCGGTTACCGTCAGTCGGACCGCTACCCGGACCGGGAGGAGGGACGGGACCGCGACTACGACCGGGACCGTCCTGAGCGCGACCGGTCCGACCGCCTTGAGCGTACGGAACGTGCCGAGCGGTCGGAGCGCGGTGAGCGTGGCGGCCGGTCCGAGTACGACTACCGGTCGGCCCGGCCGTCACGACGCGCCGACGCGGGGGCGGCTCCTGCCGCTCCGGTGCCGGCGTCTCCCGCCAGGGAGCCGCAGGTCGTCCGGCTCGCCCTGAGCTCGTTCCAGCAGTCCGGTGAACTGGCCACCGAGTTCAAGGCCGGGGACATCGTCGTCCTGAACCTCTCGGGTATGGAGAAGGCGGAGGCCAGCCGGGTGCTGGACTTCTCCGTCGGACTCGCGAAAGGGTTGGACGGCACGCTGAAGAAACTCGGTGGCATCCGGAACTTCGCGTTGATTCCGGCGTCCGTGACCCTTGACCAGAGCCAGCTCGACCAGTTGGTGGAGGACCAGTAAACAATCGTGGCTACCACTCTCTACATCCTCGCCCTGCTCCTGCGGGTCTACTGGTTCATCCTGCTGGCCCGGGTCATCATCGAGATGATCCGCTCGTTCTCGCGCCAGTGGCGCCCGTCCCGGCGCTTCGCCGTCATCGCGGAGCCGATCTTCGTCCTCACCGACGTGGTGGTCCGCCCGCTGCGCCGGGTGATCCCGCCGTTGCGTCTGGGCGGGGTGGCACTGGACGTGTCGGTGCTGGTGCTGTTCTTCGGGATCTCGATCCTCATCACGATCCTGACGGGTATCGCCGCCCAGGTATGACCGACTGTGCGGGTGTACTTCTGTCCCGACATTCTTGCAGGTGGGAAAAGCCCTGCTGTATAACTGACCTGAAAGACTGCACATGAGGTTGAACCTGAAGCCTCGTGGACGTGGTCGCTGATAAGATCGTGACCGACTCACTGTCCGGCCCACTCGGCCGGCGGAACATATCGACTGTGAAGGGAACTACCGATGCCGTTGACTCCCGCTGACGTTCATAACGTGGCATTCAGCAAGCCGCCGATCGGCAAGCGTGGCTACAACGAGGACGAGGTTGACCAGTTCCTCGATCTCGTCGAAGACACGCTGGCCGAGCTTCAGGACGAGAATGACGACCTGCGTGGCCAGGTGGGTTCCGGTGCCCCCGCCGCGGCTCCGGTCGCCGCGACCACGTCCGACGACTCCGCGGCCACCGCCGAACTCGCCGACGCCCGTGCGCGGGTCTCCGAGCTCGAGGCCGAGCTGGCCGAGGCCAAGGACGCGACCGCCGCCGCCGAGAAGCGTGCGGCCGCGGCAGAGGACAAGGCAGCCGCCGCCGAGAAGCGTGCCGACGCCGCCCAGAAGCAGGCCCAGCAGGCTCCGGCCGCCGCTGCCGCTCAGGCTCCCGCCGCCGAGCCGGCCGCGGAGTCCGGCTCGGCGAACGCCGACACCCACATGCAGGCCGCGCGTGTCCTGAGCATGGCCCAGGAGATGGCGGACCGGCTCACCGGCGACGCCAAGAGCGAGTCCCAGGCCATGCTGGACGAGGCACGCACCGAGGCGAACAAGACCGTCGACGACGCGAACGCCACGGCGACCTCGCAGCTGGCGGACGCCCAGAAGCGCTCCGAGAAGCAGCTGGCCGAGGCTGACCAGAAGGCGCGGAAGACCGTCGCCGAGGCACAGCAGAAGGCGGACACGCTGGTCGCCGACGCGACGCAGAAGTCCGAGACCCTGATCTCCGATGCGACGGCCCAGTCCGAGGCCCAGGTCCGTGCCGCCCAGGAGAAGGCCGACGCCCTGCAGCAGGACGCCGAGCGCAAGCACACCGAGATCATGACCACGGTGAAGAAGCAGCAGACTGCCCTGGAGAGCCGCATCGAGGAACTGCGCACCTACGAGCGGGAGTACCGTACCCGCCTGAAGACCTTCCTGGAGTCCCAGCTGGAGGAGCTCAACAGTCGCAGCACCGCGGCACCGAACTCCAACATCGACTTCGGCGAGAAGTAGGTCGACGGTCGACGACATGGATGACCGACGGCGGTAACGATGCTCGCACTGTCTCTCCTGATGTCCCTGCTGGGCTTCCTGGCCCTGCTCGTGGCCCTGTACGTGGGTTCGGTGCTGTGGGCATGGATCTGCATCGGTGTCGCTGCTGTCGGGATCGTCGTCTTCCTCGTCGACCTGTTTCTCCACCGGAGACGGTGAGGCGTATACTTCACCACTGACCGGCCCCGCACTGCCGTGCGGGGTTTTTCATATCGCACCGATCCGGCCATCACCGGGGAGCGATCCGGAAGAAAGGCCGTCCCTTCCCGGGGCGTCTGAGTAGAACCGGACGTGGTCGCGGCACGTCACAGCCGTAGGAACGAGCGGGATTCCCCCGGGGATCCAAGCGGGGTGGTACCGCGTCGCCGGCAGAGGCGACGTCCCCGCGGACCGTGAGACAAGCACACGACCTTACGAGGAGTCCGCGATGACCACCCCCGCCGGCGGAGCGTACCCGCACACCGACATGTCGGACGGCACCAGTTCGTTCCCGACGATGGAACGTTCCGTCCTCGACTACTGGAAGCAGGACGACACCTTCCAGGCGTCCCTCGACAACCGTGAGGGGGCACCGGAGTACATCTTCTACGACGGCCCGCCGTTCGCCAACGGTCTCCCGCACTACGGGCACCTGCTGACCGGGTACGTCAAGGACATCGTCCCGCGCTACAAGACCATGCGCGGCTACCGCGTGCCCCGCGTCTTCGGCTGGGACACCCACGGTCTGCCCGCGGAGCTCGAGGCGGAGAAGCAGCTCGGCATCACGGACAAGGGCGACATCGAGAAGATGGGTCTCGCGTCGTTCAACGAGTACTGCGCGACGTCGGTGCTGCGCTACACCGACGAATGGAAGGAGTACGTCACCCGGCAGGCGCGCTGGGTCGACTTCGACAACGGTTACAAGACGATGGACCTGTCGTACATGGAGTCGGTGATCTGGGCGTTCAAGACCCTGTACGACAAGGGCCTGATCTACCAGGGTTTCCGTGTGCTGCCGTACTCCTGGGCGGAGCACACTCCGCTGTCGAACCAGGAGACCCGCCTGGACGACTCCTACAAGATGCGTCAGGACCCCACCCTGACGGTGACGTTCCCGGTGACCGGCGCGCACCCCGGCACTGCCGCGGTGGACACGCTCGCGGCCCACCCGGAACTCGCCGGTGCGTCGGCGCTCGCGTGGACGACGACGCCCTGGACCCTGCCGTCCAACCTCGCGCTGGCGGTCAATCCGTCGGTCGTGTACGTCCTTGTCGCGGTCGGCGTCGACGGAGCGGCGGCGGTCGCCGGGCAGAGCGTCCTGCTTGCCAAGGACCTGATGTCCGCCTACTCCACCGAATTGGGCGACGCTGCGGAGATCGTGGCGGAGTTCACCGGTGACCAGCTGGTCGGGCTGACCTATGAGCCGGTGTTCGACTACTTCGCCGACCGCGTCGGGCTGGGGGAGAAGCGGCCGTTCCGTGTCCTTGCCGCCGACTACGTCACCACCGAGGACGGCACCGGCGTCGTCCACCAGGCCCCGGCCTTCGGTGAGGACGACATGGCGACCTGCAATGCGGCAGGCATCGACACCGTGGTGCCGGTGGACATGGACGGCACGTTCACCTCCCTGGTGCCCGACTACGAGGGGCAGCTGGTCTTCGACGCGAACAAGGACATCATCCGCGACCTCAAGGCCGCCGGGCGTGTCGTGCGCCACCAGACGATCGAGCACTCGTACCCGCACTCCTGGCGCTCCGGTGAGCCGTTGATCTACATGGCGTTGCCCAGCTGGTTCGTCTCCGTGCAGACGTTCCGTGACCGGATGGTGGAGCTCAACCACGAGCAGATCGAGTGGATCCCGGAGCACATCCGCGACGGTCAGTTCGGCAAGTGGCTCGAGGGTGCCCGTGACTGGAACATCTCCCGCTCGCGGTACTGGGGCTCGCCGATCCCGGTGTGGGTCTCCGATGACGACGCGTACCCCCGGGTCGACGTCTACGGTTCCCTGGATGAGCTGGAGGCGGACTTCGGCGTGCGTCCGGAGTCGCTGCACCGTCCCTACATCGACGAGCTGACCCGCCCGAACCCGGACGATCCGACGGGGAAGTCCACGATGCGGCGCGTGCCGGATGTGCTGGACGTGTGGTTCGATTCCGGTTCGATGCCGTTCGCGCAGGTGCACTACCCGTTCGAGAACAAGGAGTGGTTCGACACCCATTCCCCGGCGGACTTCATCGTGGAGTACATCGGTCAGACCCGCGGCTGGTTCTACCTGCTGCACGTGCTGTCCACCGCCCTGTTCGACCGCCCGGCGTTCACCAAGGTCGTCTCCCACGGCATCGTCCTCGGCGACGACGGACTGAAGATGTCGAAGTCCAAGGGGAACTATCCGGACGTCAACGAGGTCTTCGACCGTGACGGGTCGGACGCGATGCGGTGGTTCCTCATGAGTTCGCCGATCCTGCGGGGCGGCAACCTCATCGTCACGGAGCAGGGTATCCGTGAGGGTGTGCGCCAGGCGATGCTGCCGATGTGGAACGCCTACTCGTTCCTGCGCCTGTACGCCCACACCCCGGCCCGGCGGGACACCACGTCGACGAATGTCCTGGACCGGTACATCCTGGCCAAGCTGCACGACACGGTGTCCGCGGTGACCGGGGCGCTGGACGCCACCGACATCGCCACCGCCACCGACGAGATCCGGCAGTTCTGCGACGTGCTGACCAACTGGTACGTCCGGCGGTCCCGTGACCGGTTCTGGGCGGGTGACTCCGGCGAGAACGGGCACCCGGAGGCCTTCAACACGCTGTACACCGTCCTGGAGACGTTGTGCCGGATCGCGGCCCCGTTGCTGCCGATGACGACCGAGGTGATCTGGCGGGGTCTGACCGGGGAGCGCTCGGTGCACCTCACCGACTGGCCCTCGGCGGACGACCTCCCCGCGGACGATGCCCTGGTCGCGTCGATGGACGCGGTGCGCGGGGTGTGCTCGGCGACGTCGTCGTTGCGCAAGTCCCATAAGCTGCGTAACCGTCTGCCGTTGCCCGGCCTCACGGTGGCGCTGCCCGATTCCGGGACGCTGGAGGACTTCGCGTCGATCATCCGGGACGAGGTCAACGTCAAGGACGTGACACTGACTGACGACGTGTCGTCCGTGGGACGCTTTGACGTGGTGGTCAACGCCCGCGCGGCAGGCCCGCGTCTGGGCAGGGACGTCCAGAAGGTGATCAAGGCGGTCAAGACGGGTGACTACACCGTGGCCGAGGACGGGACGGTCACTGCCGGCGGGATCGGACTGATCGACGGGGAGTACAACCGGAAGCTCGTGGCGGTCGACCCGGAGAACACCGCCGAAATCCCCGGCGGGGACGGACTCGTGGTCCTCGACACCACCGTGACCCCGGAACTCGAGGCCGAGGGCTGGGCGGCGGACCGTGTCCGGGGCGTACAGGACGCGAGGAAGGCCTCCGGTTTCGATGTCTCGGACCGTATCTCGCTGACCCTGTCGGTGCCTGAAGCCAGGAAGGCCTGGGCCGAGGAACACGCCGGGACGATCGCCGGTGAAGTGCTGGCGACGTCGGTGTCGGTGGTCGTCGGTGAGACTCTGACCCATGATGTCGGGGACGGGGTGACGGCGGACCTCGCGCAGGTGTAGCCGCTCACCGGAGGTTCCGCCGCCCCGGGTGACCGTGTCACCCGGGGCTTTCCCAGCCCTTGATAATCGAACAGAAGTTCGGTAACATCGTGCATGGACAGGGTGACATCCGGGCGAGCGAGGGGCGTGGCATGGTGCAGGGTGGAGCGGATCTCAGCGTGATCGAACGTGACTACGAGGAGCTGTGTTTCGAGTGTGATGTCGAGTACGTCGAGGAGAACCTGGACGAGCCGTGCTGGGCGGTCAGTGCCCAGGAGGTTATGTTCAGCGCAAAACGTGAGATCAACCTCCTCGAACTCGATATCGCGAGAGAAGCTGCCCCACTGCCCGGCATGGAGGTGGCCAGGCACGTGAGGGCGTTGTCGGTGGGGCTGGGGGTCTCGAAGGGCCGGGCGTTGGCCTACTGCGACATCGGCACGATGGCCGGGCGGATGGTCGGACTACGTCGGTGTCTGCAGGGCGGGGCCTTCTCCTTCGAACACCTGCGCGCACTCGCGGATGCTGTCGCCGCCGTCGACGACCAGCACCTGGAGGCGGTGGAACGGGGCCTGGTGGATCTGCTGACACCGACGATGCCTCGTCAGGCGGTCCCCGGTGTGGTCACTCTCCGCCGAATGGCGCAGCAGGTGGTCGCAGAGATTCAACCGTCGGCGAGGCCGCTTGACCCTGAAGGCCGGGGTGAGCCGCCGCCTCCGCACCACCAGCTCGACTTCTCGGTGGACACCAGGGCGGACGCGGCGACGACCCTGCATGTCACGTTGCCGGTCGACGAGGGGCTTGGACTGGTCCGCATCATCGACGCGGTCGCGGCTGCCCGGAACTGTAGCCGGACCAGGGCTCTCGTCGACCTGGTGCACGGGCGGGCGGGGGATGTGTCGGTGACGTTGAACTGCTACCGCAACCTCGACAGCGGTCGCATGCACCTGGAAAGCACATGGTTGCACGAGGTGGCCACGGAGCGGTGGATGGCACGGGTCACAGAATTGTGTGTGGCCGGCCACAGTGAGGTGTCGGGGTACTCACCGTCGGAGCATCAACGGGCCACCGTCGCGGGCAGGGACGGCACCTGCCGGTTCCCCGGCTGTGACCGCTCCGCCGCGACGGCGCAGGTCGACCACGTCGCGCGGTGGGTTGACGCCGGTGAGGACGGTGAGGAGGCAGGCGGTAAGACGGCGACCTGGGCGATGCACTCGTTGTGCCCCGGTTGCCACGGGATGAAGACGCGGGGACTGCACGACGTCACGCTGAATCCCGACGGTTCCGACTGGTGGTCCAGCGTCGAGGACGGGCACCTCTACGTCTCGACCCCCACCGGTCCGTTGGCGGACGCCGTCCTGGACTTCGATACCCGTCTGCACCGGAAGGTCAGGACCCTGGCCAGCCACAACGAAGCAAGGCTGCGGTGGCTCGGCGATATCAGGGATGCGGCGCAGAGTGCGGCGGACGAGCTGGTGCCTTTTTGAGGGCACCGGATCTCATCCTGCCTAGAATCAGGGACATGAACACCACGCAGCGTTGGGTGGTCCACCTCGACATGGATGCGTTCTACGCCTCGGTCGAGCAGCTCACCAGGCCCACGCTCGCCGGACGACCGGTACTGGTCGGGGGTGCGTCCGGACGCGGCGTGGTGGCGGGGGCGTCGTACGAGTCCCGGGTGTACGGAGCCCGGTCCGCCATGCCGATGCAGCAGGCGGTCCGGTTGTGCCGGG
Source organism: Corynebacterium sp. USCH3 (assembly GCF_037619475.1). Lineage (NCBI taxonomy): Bacteria > Bacillati > Actinomycetota > Actinomycetes > Mycobacteriales > Corynebacteriaceae > Corynebacterium > Corynebacterium sp. USCH3. The sequence continues at coordinate 116,132 of NZ_JAQPZT010000002.1, read as the reverse complement.
GTAGGGCGGTCGTGGTGACCCCCAGGTTCGCGGTGTACTCCGCCGTGTCCACGCAGGTTTTCGACCTGCTCGGCCGGGAGGGGGACACCATCGAGCAGTTGAGCGTGGACGAAGGGTTCGTTGAACCGGAGTCCCTGGTCGGACGGAGTAGCGCGGAGGTCCGGCAGTGGGCACGTGATCTGCAGACGCTCGTCGACGACGAGGTCGGCCTGCCGTGTTCCATCGGCGTGGCCTCCACGAAACTTGACGCGAAGATGGCGTCCGACCTTGCTAAACCGCACGGCGTGACGGTGGTCGACAGGGCCCGTCGGCTCGAGGTCTTCGCGCCACGGCCGGTCGGTGAGTTGTGGGGCATCGGTCCGGTGGCCCAGAACAAACTCGCCGAGGTGGGCGTCACGACGATCGGTGCCTTCGTGGAGATGGACGACGTCGACGTCAAAGGGCTCCTCGGCTCTGTCGGCCTGCAGGTCCAGGCGTTCGCCCGCGGGCAGGACTCACGTCCTGTCGCGCCCCGAGCCCGTGCGAAGCAGGTGTCTGCGGAGCACACGCTCGACAAGGATGCGGCGACGACGGTCGACGTGGACCCCGTCCTGGTCCGGGCGGCCACCGCTGCACGGCGCCGTCTGCTCGGGGACGGACGTGCGGCGCGGACAGTCACGGTGAAGACCCGCACCGCCGATTTCAAGGCCCACACCCGGTCGACGACCCTGGCCACCCCGACCGATGACCTCGACGAGATCATCGCCGCGGCGCGGTCCGTCGTCCCCCGGCCGGAGGTGTCGGGCGCGGTGCGGCTGGTCGGGGTGAGCCTGTCTGGGCTCACCGAGGAGCGTCAGGCGGTCCTCTTCCCCGAGCCTGGCCTGTCCGACGGCCAGTCCGTGGAGGTGCCCGGCCCTGTACATGCCCCTGAACATGCCCCTGAGCCGGAAGCGGCGGCGGTGGAGTCGCCGGAGGGCCCGCCCCGTGCATCCTGGCGCCCGACCGTGGACGTCCACCACGCCGACTACGGGCACGGCTGGGTGCAGGGCACCGGCGCCGGGGTCGTCAGTGTGCGCTTCGAGACCCGGTCCACTGGCCCGGGGAAGGCACGGTCGCTGGACGTCGACGACCCGGATCTCAGCCCTGCGGACCCCCTGGACAGCCTCCGGTAGCTTGTCCTGCGCGGTGCACCGCCAGTTCACACAGCAGTTCCATCCGCGCCTGGGCGGCGGTGAGCTGTCCGGCGGACCGCACCCCGGCCCGCGCCAGGCTACGGCCGCCACCGGCGCCGCCGTACACCAGCTGGACCCCACCGGCGGCGACCCGACTGGCGACGACCACGGGGATCCCCTCAGCCAGTGCGACGCTGATCCCTTCGGCGTGCACACCGACGTTTCCCGAACCGAAGGCGGCGACCACGATCCCGTCGGCGCCGGTGCGCACCGCCGACTCGACGAGGGTGGGCTCCGACCCCTGGCAGGCGGCGACGATGTCGACCCGGAGACCGTCCAACGGTGCCGGGTGTGTGCCGTGCGTACCGGGGACAGCCGGACGGGGCAGGGGCGGGGTGTCGAAGGCGGCGTCGGCGGAGGTGTGGATCTTGCGCACACCGTAGGCCGGCAGAGTCCGTCCGCCGAAAACCACACACGGGGCGTCGACATGCGCTGCGGCGGCCACGGCGTCCCGGAGGTTCCCCGGGCCGTCGGGCGCGTCGTCGTCGGCGGGACGTTGGGCACCGGTGAGGACCACCGGACCGCCGATGAGCCGGTCCACCGCCATTGCGGTCTCCTCCATCGAGTCTGTGCCGTGGGTCACGACGACGGGGCCGCGTCGACCTGCCTCGTGGATCTCGGCGAGCAGCGCGTCGAGATCGCGGAGGCTCATGGTGGAGGAGTCGAGGCGGAGGATGTCCCGGGCGGTGACTGAGGAGCGGTCCAGCCCGGCGTCCTCGAGAAGTGCGTCGATGTTGAGGGTGGGGACGAGGTCACCGCGGGCGTCGGCGGTGCAGGAGATCGTCCCGCCGGTGGCGAGCACGGTGGGGAAGTCAGCGGATGTGTCGGTCACGGATTACTAGGCTACCGGTTGAACGGCGGTAGACTCTCGTCATCCGTTGTACATCCGCACGCAAGAAGGAGCCCCGTCACTGTGAGATCATTGAAGCGAACCCGCGCCATCGCCGCAGCCGTCGCCATCACCGCAGGGCTGTCCGTGACCGCCTGTTCCTCGGACGACGACGCCGCCGACAGCTCGGCCACGGAGACCACCGCTGAGCAGACGACCGAGCAGGCACCGTTGCCGACGGCCCAGGAGCTCGGTGAGATCCTCGACCGCGCCGTCGCCCCGGGCGTCCCCGCCGAGGAGAAGGCGGACACCGTGGAGAACGGCGACCAGGCCGTGGAACTCTTCGACGTGATGACAGCGTCCAAGGAAGAGTCCGGCGCGACGTTCGAGGTCATTGACCCGGTGATGCCCGGACTCGTCGAGAACACGGTGGAGACCCAGATCAACATGACTCTTCCCGACCAGGAGCCGCAGCTCATCCAGGGCGTGAAGTTCGTCGACGACAACGGCCAGTGGAAGCTGTCCCAGGAGTGGGCCTGCACCCTGGTCAGCAATGTCGCCCCGGACCAGGTGCCGGAGAGCTGTGCCCCGTTCCTCGAGGACGCCCCCGCCCCTGAGGGCGGCGCACCCGAGGCGCCCGCCGAGGACGCGCCTGCCGAGCAGCCGGCCGAGCAGCCTGCCGCTTAGGCAGGCTCCCAGCTGGACTTCGTCCGGGAGACCTGGACCACCGTCACCGGTGAATCCGTCTCCCCGTAGGTCACACTGGTCGAGGTCTCGATCATCCCCGAGACCGGGACCGGACGGCGCAGGTCGACGGTGATGTTGCCGGAGGACTCACTCTCCGAGTCCATGACCTGCAGGTTGGTGCCGGGAAGCTGCCGTACCGACGGGGTGCGCTCGACCTCGACGTCCAGCTCGATACGCGAGCCCTCCCTGGCCACCAGGGTGTAGGTCACCGCCTGCCGCATCGACACGGTGTCGTCGACCTGCCCGGTGACCGTCCAGGTCGCGCCGGTGCCCAGGTCGTCGGTGGGGAAGACGACCGGGATGTCCGCCATCTGGCTGAACGACTGCTCCACGCTGGCACGCGCCGAGTCGGACGCCTGCTCAGGTGCGGAGAATCCCCGGGAGATGACCCGCCCGTCCTGGTTGTAGCGCTGGTTCATGGTGAACCCCTCCGCCGAGGAGATGTCGTCGTTGCGGTCGGAGTTGTCGCCGGTCGGGCGCCCGGCGACGACGGTGGCCTCCAGCTCTTCGCCGTCGGTGGACGTCGACACGGTCAGCGGTACCTCCATCGTGACGTCCTCGTAGGGCAGGTCGTCCGCGTCGGCACCTCCCTCGGTACGTTGTTCGAGTCCGCGTGTCGCCCGGAACACCGTCTCCTTCTCCCCGGGGTCGCTGAACCAGACCAGCGGTTCACGCGGGGCGTCGCCGGTGTCGCCGACGGTGACGGAGACCCCGGACACCGGGGCGTCGACGGGGTCTTCGGCGGTCTCGTCACCGGAGGAGCAGGCGGTGAGCACCGAGGCCGTCAGCACGGTGGTCATCAGTGTCGGCAGAAGTGCCCGCCGCAGGGGCACACGTGGTTGGAAGCGCACGCCTGTCAGAATACCAACTGCCGGTGCACCGACTGAGGTCCGTGGGCCGGGAGGCGTTAAGATCGTCGCCGTGACTGTTTTCAATGTCCGACCCTGGGCGCTCATCCCGTTGACCGGTATCGTCGCCGTCGACCAGCTCACGAAGTGGCTCGTCGTGGAGAATCTCGAACCGGTGACGGCGTACCCGGTGATCGGAGACGTCGCGCGGCTCTACCTGATCCGCAACTCCGGTGCGGCGTTCTCCATGGGCGAGGGCGCCACAGTGGTCTTCTCGGTGATCCAGATGATCGCCGTGGCGCTCTGCGTCGTCCTGGCTTTCCGTGTGCGTAACCCGTGGGCGGTGGCGGCGGTCGGCCTGATCGGTGGCGGTGCGGCCGGGAACCTCATCGACCGGATTCTCCGGGATCCCGGCGCACTGCACGGCCACGTCGTCGACTTCGTCTCGGTCGGCAGCTTCGCGATCTTCAACGTGGCGGACGCCGCGATCAGCGTCGGTGTGGTGGTGTACCTGGTGTACGCCCTGCTCATCGAACCGAGGCAGGAGAAGCGGCAGGAGAAGGAGACGGACGGGGAGAACGGGGTGCAGGCGTCGTGAGTGCAAGCCCCAGGGAGTCACGCATGATGCCGGTGCCGGACGGACTGGCGGGAATGCGGGTGGACGCCGGTCTGTCGAAACTGCTCGGCCTGTCCCGCACCGTCGTCGCCGAGCTCGCGGAAGCGGGCGACGTAACCCAGGACGGCCGTCCCGCCGGGAAGTCGGACAGGCTCGTCGGCGGCGCATGGCTGGACGTCACCCTGCCTGAACCGGAGCGCGATCTCGCCGATGAACCGGCCGAGCACGTCGAGGGCATGGAGATCCTCTACTCCGACGACGACATCATCGCCGTGAACAAGCCCGTCGGTGTCGCGGCGCACCCGACGATCGGGTGGGAGGGGCCGACGGTGACCTCGGGGCTGGCGGCCGACGGTTTCCGGATCTCCACCTCCGGCCCGCCGGAGCGCAAGGGGATCGTGCACCGGCTGGACGTCGGCACGTCCGGGGTGATGGTCGTCGCCGCCAGCGAACGCGCCTACACGGTGCTCAAGCGGGCGTTCCGCGACCGGACGGTCGACAAGACCTACCACGCCCTGGTCCAGGGGCACCCGGACCCGACGACGGGCACCATCGACGCACCGATCGCCCGTCACCCCGGTGCCGGGTGGAAGTTCGCGGTGCGCGACGATGGCCGCCATGCGGTGACCCACTACGAGACCCTCGAGGCGTTCCGGCAGGCGACCCTGGTGAAGGTGCACCTGGAGACCGGGCGGACCCACCAGATCAGGGTCCATTTCTCTGCGCTGCACCATCCGTGCTGCGGTGACCCGATGTACGGTTCCGATCCGGCCCTCACGGAGTTCCTGGGGCTGGAACGCCAGTGGCTCCACGCCGTACACCTGGGATTCACGCACCCGGACGGCCGGTGGATGGACATCGAGTCGCCGTATCCGGCGGACCTGCGTATGGCGCTGGACCGGCTCCGGGAGGTCAACTGATGGCGGCCTCCGGGGCCCGTCCCTCCCGCCGGATCGCCCCGGACCGCAAGGTGCGGCGGCGGCGTGAATGGGAGGACACGCGGCGTCCCGCCTGGGTGATGTGGCTGTCGGTGGCGTGTCTGGTGTGTCTCGCGGTGACGGTGGTCGCGCTGGCGGGGTCCGAGCGGATGTCCCGGCCGCAGGCGATCAACGGTGACGCCCTGGGGCCGGACAACAGTGAGACGCTGGACGGCTACCTCGACCGCGCCGCTGCATCGGTGCAGGACGCAGTCGACGACACCGGTGACGGCCACGGTGCCGGCCGGTGGGCGTTGGTGACCCCGGTCGCCCCCTCCGGCCCCGACGCGCTGGCGGAGATCTTCGGTGGGATGTCCGACCTGCGGGTCTCGACGCTGCTGTTCGGAAACTCCCGGTGGGAGATCCCGGAACCCGCGGACGGGCACCGGCGCGCCGACGTCTTCACCACCGCCCGTGACCAGGTGGCGGTCAGCGCCGGTACGGCGCAGGACGACCCCGCCCTCGACGCGCTCGGCGTCCTCGTCCACGGCACGCCCGACGATCTGGCGGACCTCGCGGACCGGCCCGGCGTCCTCGCGGTCGAGGCGTTGCCCGCCGACGCGGCGTACGGGCGGTTCGGGGTGCGCCCGGTCACCGTCGAGGAACGGGAGGAGCACCGATGATCTGGGGAGTCCTGGCCTACCTGATGTGGGGGTTCTTCCCCGCGTTCTTCCCGCTGCTGCGCCCGGCCGTGCCGATGGAGATCCTGGCACACCGGTTCGTGTGGACGTTGGCCTTCGTCGTCGTCGTGATGGCCTGCACCACCGGTTTCCGGTGGATGCGCGGCATTCCGCGGGGCCTGTGGCTGCGCATCACGGCCGCGGCGGTACTCATCGCGGGCAACTGGGGCCTCTACATCTACGCGGTCAACAACGACCATGTCGCCGACGCCGCCCTCGGGTACTTCATCAACCCTCTGGTCAGCGTGCTCCTGGCGGTGCTGGTGCTGCGGGAGCGGCTGCGGCCCCTGCAGTGGGTCTCGGTCGGGATCGCGGGGGTGGCGGTGGTCATCCTCACCGTGGCACTGGGGTCACCGCCGGTGGTGTCCCTGGGCCTGGCGGTGTCCTTCGCCGGCTACGGGCTGCTGAAGAAGCGGGTGCCGCTGACACCGTTGCAGTCGCTGACCGCCGAGACCGCCGTCCTCGCGCCGGTGGGCGTACTTTTCCTGGTCTGGCTGCAGTCCCAGGGGGAGAACACGATGGTCCAGGGCGGGCACGGCGTGGGCCACGTCCTGTTGCTGATCACCGCGGGTGCGATCACGGCGCTGCCGCTGCTGTGCTTCGCCCGGGCAGCCCACGAACTGTCGCTGACGAGCCTGGGGATGCTGCAGTACCTGACACCGGTGATGCAGATGCTATGGGCCGTGCTGGTCGTCGGTGAGCACATCGAGCCCGCCCGGTGGATTGGCTTCGCGATCATCTGGGTCGCCCTGCTGGTCTTCATCACCGACACGCTGCTCAACGCCCGCCGGGCCAATCGGCTGACGCGCGTCAGTTAGCGGGAAGCCCGCCGGGAGAGATCTCAGAGACCGAAGATCCGGTCGACCATCGGGTTGCGGAACATCCCGTCCGGGTCGACGCGCGACCTCAGGTCCGCGACCTCACCCAGGTCGGGGTGGACGGCCGCCAACGCGTCGTGGTCGAGGGTGTGCAGTTTTCCCCAGTGCGGACGTCCACCGGCGGCGGTGAGCACGGGCTCGACCACGGCGAAGAGTTCACGGTAGTCGTCACGGTGGTAGCGGTGCACCGCGACGTAACAGGACTCGCGTCCCTTCGCCGTCGAGAGCGGCACATCGTCGGCGGCGGTGCAGCGCACCTCGATGGGGAACCCGACGGGCAGACCCGACGAGTCGATCCGCCGGTGCACCTCGGTGAGGACCTCGGGGGCGTCGGCGAGGGGGACGGCGTACTCCATCTCGTTGAACCGCACGCGGCGTGCCGACACGAAGACGTCGTGGGCGACGTCCGAGTACTCCCGTTGCGCCAGTGTCGCGGCGGCGAGACGGTTCATCGCCCCGGTCGTGCGGGGGACGAGGTGCATCAGGGTGCACATCGCCCCGAAGGCGGCGTTGCTGACGAGTTCGTCGTCGACCACCGACCGCCAACGGGGGACCGGTCCGGGGAGCTGCGCCGCGGCGGCGTCCTGCAGCGAAAACCGGGTGTTGGTCTTGACGTGGGCGCGGTCGGTACCGGGGAACCAGTAGTACTCCAGGTGGTCCACGGCGGCGGCGCGTGCGGGGAACTCCCCGACCAGGGGCGCCAACGGCTCCGCCTTCTCCACCGCGGACAGGACGAAGGAGTCGACCACCGACATCGTGATCCGTGTGGTGACCCCCAGCGCGCCGAGTGACACCCTCCCGACGTCGAACAGGGCGTCGCCGGGGCCGACGTCGTGCACGGTGCCGTCAGCGGTGACGGTGCGCAGTCTGCGGACCATGCCGGCGAAGCCGGTCAACCCGACGCCGGTGCCGTGGGTGCCGGTGCTCACCGCACCGGCGAGGGACTGGGGGTCCACGTCGCCCTGGTTCGCCAGCGCGAGACCGTGCGGACGCAGGAGCGCCGGCACGTCACGGAGCCGGGTGCCGGCCAGGAACGTGACCTCCATCGCGGCGGTGTCGACCGCGACCAGGCCGCTGAGGTTGTCCAGGTTGACCAGGACCCCGTCCGTCACCGCGACCGGGGTGAAGGAGTGACCGGCGCCGACGGCCTTGACCCGTAGCCCGTCCTCGGCGGCGCGCCGGACGACCTCGACCACCTCGGCCTCGGTGGACGGTCGGACGAACCGGGTCGGTTGCGCGGTCTGTCCGCCCGACCAGTTGTGCCATCTCATGTGAAGATCCTTCCCTCGCCACGGTAGGTCGGCCATTCGTCGATGATGTCGCCGTCGCTGACGACGAGGACGGAGTCGGTGAACTCGGCCTGTTCGCCGGCCTTGGCGTGCCGGAACCACACATGGTCACCGAGCTCCAGCGCCGCGGCGACCGCACCGTGCAGCGGGGTCTGGACCTCCCCGGCGCCCTCGGTGGAGGTCAACGAGAGCCCCCGGGGGTAGTCGACCACCGGGACACGGTCGGCCCCGGGGGGTCCCGAGGCGATCCGTCCTCCACCGGCGACGGTGACGAACCCGGGTGCCGGACGGCGGACGACCGGCAGCACGAACCACTCCGCCGCCAGCGGGTGGAAGGACGAGTAGTTGTCGAACAGTGCCGGGCCGACGACGCCTGAACCGGCGCCGATCTCGGTGACGGCCTGCTCCGCCGTGGTCGACTCGATCGATCCGGTGCCGCCACCGTTGACGAACGCGAGGTCACCGACGACCTCCCTGACCGCGGCGACGACCGCGGCGCGACGACCCGCCAGCTCCCGCACGGACATCTTCTTCACCGCCGCGACGAGCGGGGAGGAGTCCGTGGTGCCGGCGATCTGGCCCTCGTAGGCCATCAGCCCGACCAGGGCGAACCCGTCACGGTCACGGATCGCCTCGGCCAGGGCACGGGCCTGTTCCACGGTGTGCACCGGCGACCGGCGCGCGCCCAGGTGCACCGGCCCGACGGTCAGCGAGGCGTCGACGTCGACGCACACCCGAAGGTCGCCGCGCTCGGCGGGAGGGACGACGGCGTCGATGAGGTCGAGGTGTTCCACCGAGTCGACCATCACCGTGATCGAGCGAAGGTAGGTGTCACCGCACATCAGCTGGTGGAGCAGCTGACGGTCGGCGCTGGGGTAGGCGACGAGGATGTCGTCGCAGACCCCGTCGTCGGCCAGCCACAGTGCCTCGGCCAGCGAGTAGGCGAGGAGCCCGTCGATCCCGTCCAGGGTCAGCAACCGCCGGATCAACGGGCGGATGCGGACCGACTTCGTCGCCAACCGGATGGGGGTGCCGGCGGCACGCCGGACCATGTCACCGGCGTTGGCCAGTGCACTGTCCAGGTCAAGGACCGAAAACGGGGCGTCGAGGTGCGCTACCGCCTCACGCACCGCCAGTCGTGGTGTACTCACGAGGTTGAGGATACGTCGGGAAACCGTCCGGAGTGGGGCAGTTTCGGATATCATCACCGGACATGACTGTGACGACTGTTGAACAATTCGGGAGTCCCCTGTTGGAGGGGGTGTTCCGTGCTCCGGGCCACACCGGGCCCGAGGGCGACATCGGCCGCTGGGAGGGGGTCGCCGGGGACGGGGAGTGGGCCGCGGAGATCCGACGACTCAAGGAACTGCGCAATGCGGTCATCCTGGCGCACAACTACGAGCTGCCGGAGATCCAGGACATCGCCGACCACACCGGCGACTCGCTCGCGCTCTCCCGGATCGCCGCCGAGACCGACGCCGACGTCATCGTCTTCTGCGGGGTGCACTTCATGGCGGAGACCGCCAAGATCCTCTCCCCGGACAAGACCGTCCTCATCCCCGACGAGGACGCCGGCTGCTCGCTGGCCGACTCCCTCAGCGCAGCGGAACTCGCCGGATGGAAGGCCGAGCACCCGGACGCGCTCGTGGTCAGCTACATCAACACCACCGCCGCCGTGAAAGGACTCACCGACGTCTGCTGCACCAGCTCCAATGCCGTGGACGTCGTGGCCGGCCTGCCCGCCGACCGGGAGATCCTCTTCGGCCCGGACCAGTTCCTCGGGGCCCACGTGCGCCGGCAGACCGGACGGGACAACATCCACGTGTGGGCCGGGGAATGCCACGTGCACGCGGGGATCTCCGGACCGGAGCTGGCGCGCCGGGCCGAGGAGAACCCCGGGGCCGACCTGTTCATCCACCCGGAGTGCGGCTGCGCGAACTCCGCGATCTACCTCGCCGGAGAAGGCGTGATCGACCCGGAGCGGGTCCACATGCTCTCCACCGGCGAGATGCTGACCTCGGCGCGGACGGCCGCGGAGAACGGCCGCGGGAAGGTGCTCGTCGCCACCGAGGTCGGCATGCTCCACCAGCTCAAGGGTGTCGCCCCGGAGGTGGACTTCGCGCCGGTCAACGAACGAGCGTCCTGCCCCTACATGAAGATGATCACCCCGGCGGCCCTGCTGCGCTGCCTGGCACTGGGCACCGACGAGGTCCACGTGGCCGAGGACGTCGCAGACAAGGCACGCCTCGCCGTCGAACGGATGATCTCGATCGGCACTCCGGGAGGAGGCGAATGACCGGCGTGCTCCCGGAGACCGACCTCGGGGCACTGGACGGGGACCCGGCCCTGTTCTCCGGGCTGGCCTGGGCCGCGCTGCAGGAGGACATCGCCTCCGGGGACGCCACCACCCTGGCCACCGTCCCGAAGGAGTTGACCGGGAGGGCGCACCTGGTGGCACGGCAGGCCGGGGTCGTCTCCGGTGTGGACGCGGTACAGGCGGTCCTCGACGCGGGGGCGTCCTACCCCGTCCTCGGTGGGCGGGTGGAGCTGCAGGACGCGGTCGCCAACGGCGCCCGGGTCTCACCGGGCACGGTCATCGGCGTCCTGGCGGGTCCGGTCGTGGCGATCCTGCAGCTGGAGCGCAGTGTGCTCAACGTCCTGTCGCACGCCTCCGGGGTGGCGACGCACACAGCGGCGTGGGCTGACGCCGTCGCCGTCGCCCGCCCCGGAACCGTCGTGCGGGACTCACGGAAGACACTGCCCGGACTGCGACTGCTGCAGAAACGTGCCGTGGTGCACGGTGGCGGGACACCGCACCGCTACAACCTGTCCGACCAGGCCATGGTCAAGGACAACCACGTCGTCGCCGGAGGGGGAGTGGTCGCCGCTTACCTGGCGGTCCGGGCCGACAACCCGGCACTGTGGTGCGAGGTCGAGGTCGACGACCTCGACCAGCTGCACGTGGTGCTGTCTGTCGGGGAACCGCCGCAGCAGGTGCTGCTGGACAACTTCACGGTGGAGGAGACTGCGACGGCGGTGCGGATGCGCGACGAGATCGCGCCGGGTGTGCTGCTGGAATCGTCCGGTGGGTTGACACTGGACGTCGCCGGGGAATACGCCGCGGCCGGGGTGGACTCGCTGGCCGTGGGGGCCCTGACACACTCCGTGACGGCGTTGGACATCGGGTTGGACCTGTAGAGATGGCGGGCGTTCAGGCCAGCTACGAGATGAAGATGCCCGCCGTGTTCGGGGTTCTTCCGCCGGTGGTCCTTGCCCCGAGTGCCGTCGGTCTGGTCGCGACGGGGTCGTGGACAGCCGGCATCGTGGTTGTTGTCCTGCTCGTGGTGTTCGAGTGGGCGATCTTCACCGCGACGGTGCAGGTGAGCTTGCATGAGGACGAGGTGGAGTTCCGTGCACCGTTCTACCGGCGGCGTGTCCCGTACCGGGAGGTCAGCTCGGTTGAGGTGACGAAGGACTTCGGGCTCAATCCCGGGCTGCTGAACTGGCCGGTGGTCGGGCGGACAGAGTCCCGCCGAGGGGTACGGCTCAACGTCGGGGGATCCGCGGCGCTGACGGTCTCGGCACGTGGCGGCCAGGAGAACATCACGGTGATGTTCGCGCAGATGGCGGAGGCTCGGGAGTGCGCCGACATCATCGAGACGGCCCGGTAGGTCAGTCAGCACATCGTCGTCGCGGACGATGGGGGAGAGCTTCACCTCTACGGCGATGACCTTCCCGTCGTACCGTTCCATGACGAGGTCGACCTCGTGCTCGCCTCCCCGCGTGCGAAGGTGGTAGGTCTTCGCCTCCGCCACCTGTCCTGCCGCGCGGACGGTCAGCGTGGTCAGAGACTCCAGGAACTGGCCGAACAGCTCCCCGCTGCCGGCAGATCCTGAGGTGAGGATCTGTGGTGTCACGCCGAGCAGTGCGGCGGCGACCCCCGGATCGACCACCTGGTGCTTCGGCGTCGTCGTGAGGCGTTTGAGAGGGAGGAGCGTCGGTGTCCACGCAGGCACAGGATCAAGGATCAACACCTGTGTGGGCAGGTCCCGGCAGGACTGTGCGGCGTCCTTGGAGATCTTCTCGGCATCGCCGGCGGTCGCCGCTGCATAGGCCGTTCACCAGGCGCGTAGCGCGCCGGGTTTGCGGACGAGGAATCCGGCGTCCGCGATGTCGCGGTCGATGACACGGGAGATATACCCGTCGATCTGGCTACGCCGGAGCCTGCCGCGGAGGCGGCGGATGCCGGGGAAGCCGGTGGAGCAGATCGCCTCGGCGTAACTGCGCGGGTCCATCTCAGTAGGTCCTCTGATGGGGCCACGCCGTCGCCGTCGAAGAGGTCGGACAGGGACACCGAGGGCTCCGTGGTGCCGCGTTCCGCGAGGGACAGTGGGCGCATACACAGAGAGAGGATCCGGCCTGCACCGGAGTGGGTGTCTGTCCCGGCGGGAAGACCCGCACTTCCGGTGAGGAGAAAGCGGGTGGGAGCGTGGTCATCGACCTGGCGGACGGTGTCGGCCTCGACGAGATGACGGGTGTCGGGGGGGAGTCGAGCGAGAGGACGACGTCGGCTCGGCGGGACGCGGTCGCGGTCTTGCCCACACCTTTGGCACCGTCGATGGCGATAGCGCTCGCCTCCGGAAGGAGGTCATCGAGCTCCCGGTCAATGTGTCGGGCGAGGTAGGACATGCCCATGAACTGCAATGACTTACCCTCACCGTCGTTTCGGCGGATGGTGTCGTGATCGGACGCTCAACTAGTATTGGGGGGTGAACTCTATTGAGATTGAGGTGTTTCACCGATGTGGAACCACAGGATCATGAGACCGGCACTGGCGATCGGGGTGGGGGCACCGCTGCTCCTCGGCGGTTGTCTCGCAGTCAGGGACGGTGAGTCGGAGGACGGTCCGGTCGTCACCGACACCCGGACCGTCACCAACACGGTGGAGATGCCTGCACCTACGGGAGAGGCGACCGTGCCCGGTGAGGAGGTCGAGACCTACTTCTCCACCGAAGGCCAAGAGGTCGGCGTCGCCGGATTGGGCCCGGATCAGGAGCCGCTGATCGTGCGGGACGTCCCCTCCGCGGACGGTGACGAGGTTGCTCACGTCGACCGGCTCGGCGCGGTGGAACTCGCCGGACGGGAGTGGAACAACACCGACCTGCCCGACGAGGGCTACTGGGCGGAGGTCCGCGTGGACGGAGCCCAGGGCTGGATGCTCAGCGGGCACCTGTTCCACTTCGGTGGGAACACCGACGTGACCGGCGACTACGTGGACATTCCCGCCGCCGACGAGGAACAGGAGCTGGTGACTTCCGTCGGTGGTCAGTCGGCAGGGGACCAGGCGGAGTGGATTCTGCTCACCACCCCGGACTACGCGGGTGAACCGTTCTACCGGGTGGACGTCACCGGGATGAAGGACGACGCACAAGCAGGTGAGCGGTTGTTCGTGACCGTCGAGGAGAACGACGGACGTTACGCCGTCGGGAAGGTCGAGCGGACCCTGCTGTGCCACCGTGGTGTGAGTGGCGGGCTGTGCCTGTAGGTGTCCGTCAGTGCTTCTGCTGGCGACGGATCCAGTCGCCCATTCCCGGGGTGATGAAGTGCAGTCCTCCGGTGGGGCTGCGGTAGATGGTGCCCTTCTTAATCAGCCGTTCACGAAGATAGCTGACCGAGCGTACCGGTTCCCCGAGGACCTTCGCGACGTCTCCGCCGTTGGGTTCGTCGTCAATGACCTCGGCAGTGGCCAGCGCGACGAGATATTCTCGCTCCCTGCCGCTCGCGTCTTCCCACCGGCTGGTGAACAATTGCTCAAGATCTGCCTGGATTCTCGGCGTGGCCTTCGCGACGTGCTCCGCAGTGATGGTCGTGCTGCCGTGGGAGGCGCGCCAGGCGAAATGGCCGGCGACTTGGATCTCGTAGGGGTATCCGCCGGACATTGACAACAAGGTGTCGGTGGCATCTGTCTGAAGCGGTCGGCCAGACTGTTCTGCCGGCCCGGTGAGTGCGTCACGTGCATCGGGTTCCGGCAATGAATCGAGCGAATGCCACTCCGCGCGTTCCAGGTACGTGGGGAGACGGCTGCCACGCGTCTCACGCAAGGACGGGAGCGCCGCCACCGCGACGACAAGTGGCCAGTTCTCGGGCACGATCTCCTGTAGGGCCCCGCCCAGCTCATGGAGATCTTTGGGGCTGGCGTTCTGAAGCTCATCGAGGGTGAGAAGTAGTCCGCTGGTCCGGGAATGCGCAATCGTCATCGTCGTGCGAAATTCCTCAGCCAGGCTGGTGACCTGCTGTTTGTCCGATGTCGAGATGTCAACCCCAGCACCGATGCCGAAGGCGCTCGCCTGGAACGTCGCACCCGTGATCGACTTCCTTCCAGATTTATCTCGCGGGACAGTGCCGCCGAAGGCGCTTCTGACGGCGCGGAGCTTGTCCACGAGTTCGGTGAGTATGCCCGCAGACTTCGCCTCGACATGCACAGTGGGCCAGGAGTGCTGTTCGGCGGCGACGTGGGATATCTCACCGAGTGTCACTGTTTTTCCGACGCCACGGGGGCCCACCAAGATGAGAGGACGAGGGGTTCTCCCGTCGAATGCCGCGACCTCGAGTGCCTCTGCGGCAGCGTCGATAACCTCGCCACGTCCAGCGAATACCATCGGGGCCTGGTTGAATCCTGGAGTGTAGGGGTTCGGGGTTCGTACGGAGGGAGCACGCATAGAGCAAAGTATAGCGTGTATAGCAAAAAATCGGATGTATAGCACGGTAGAGCAGGTATTGCACCGTAGAGCACCGTCGGCTGTCTGAACGGGGGTGACCCCACCTTCGTCTCCTGCTACGCTCAGGGCCATGGGAACACTGATCTTGTAGAACGGGACACCGCGTCGAGTTGGCTCCGCGGTGGGTCCTCAGCACGTCGGACGTGACTGCGCCGGGCGTGAGTTGACCCCGTTCATCTGCGCGCCTTGCGGCGCGCACACCACCAGACGGCACTGGTTGACCCGTGCTGTCGGTGAGGAGTTTTTCCATGACTCATGCCCCTGAATCACCCATGTCCACCGGCCCCTCGTCCGGGCCGCGGAGGACCTGCGAGATCCGCGGCGGCACCGTCCGCTTCGCGGAACGCACCGTCCTCGACGACGTCGACCTGATCATCGGGCCGAAGGAACGCATCGCCGTCATCGGCGACAACGGCGCGGGCAAATCGACTCTGCTCGGAATGCTCGCCGGATCCGTGCCACTCGCGGCCGGCGAACGCTCGGTCGTTCTCCCCGGCGGCCTTGCACTGGCCGAGCAGCATCCCCGGTTCGACGAGGACGCCTCCGTCGCCGACGCTCTCGACACGCTCCTGGTCGAGGTGCGGCACCTGGAGTCGGCGATCAGTGATCTGTCGACACGCCTCAGCCGGGCGAGCGATGAAGAACAGCCTGCTCTGCTGGCTGAACTCGGCAGGGCGACGGACACGTTCGAGGCGCGTGACGGTTACGCCGTCGACCAACGCGTCACTGAGGCGGTGGAGCAGCTCGGGCTCGGACGTGTCGACCGTGCTCAGCGGGTTCATTCGCTCTCGGGCGGCGAGCGGGCCCGGCTTGCGCTCGCGGCGGCGTTGTCGGCCGAGGCTGAACTGCTGCTGCTCGATGAACCGACCAATGATCTCGATGACGATGCGCTCGCATGGCTGGAGGCCCGCCTCGACGCGCACCGGGGGTCCATGATCGTCGTGACGCACGATCGGGCCTTCCTCGACCGGTTCGCGACGGACATCGTCCACGTCGACGACGGGATGCTGCGCCGGTACGGAGACGGGTACCAGGGGTTCCTCACCGCTCGGGAGGTGCAGCGGAAGCGCCTTCGCGCTGAGCACGAGGTCTGGTTGCGGGATCTCGCTCGCAACGAGGCGCTCATCGCCACCATCGCCTTCCGGATGGACGCGATCCCCCGCAGGATGGAGAAGTCGGGGTTCGGACACGGCGCGTTCCGCGCGCGGGGGCGCGACCACGGTGCCAGCGGCAGAATCCGGATGGCGAAGGCGCAGGTGTCCCGATTGCTCGCCGACCCCGCGCCGCCGCCAGCCGAGCCGCTCCGCTTCACACCACCGTCGGAGGTCGGACGCTGGACGGAAAGTGGAGACGAGCCGGCTATCGCGGCTCGTGGCGTACGGCTCGGCACCGGTGACGGGCCCCGCCTGGTTCTCGATGAGCTGATCGTCGGGACGTCAGACCGGATCCTCATCACCGGTCCCAACGGAGCAGGGAAGACGACCCTGCTCCGGGTCCTTGCCGGGGAACTGGTCCCTGGGTGTGGAACAGTGTCACACCGGCACGGGCTGAGGTCCGCCTGGTTGCGACAGGAACTCCTCGCCGGGAAGCCACAGACCCTTCAGCAGGCGTTCGCGGAGGCGACGGGGGACTACCTCGACGACGCGTCCGACCGGCTAGTGTCGTTCGGGCTGTTTCAGCGGGAGGATCTACCCCGGCCGCTGTCCGAACTGTCCATCGGCCAGGTGAGGCGATACGAGATCTCCGTCGCACTCGCGGCGCCCACCGACGTGCTGTTCCTCGACGAGCCGACCAACCACCTCGCACCCGAGCTCGTCGAACAGCTCGAGGCTGCGCTCGCGGAGTACGACGGCGCGGTCCTCACCGTCACCCACGACCGCAGATGGAGACAGTGCACCGCCTCCGACACCGGCACGAGGCACCTCCACGTCCGCCCGGGAGGACTGTGCGTCCCAGACGCCTGAGCCCGACTTGCCACCACCGGTAGACTGACCCCCATGAAGAAGTCCTCCTTCGTCCACCTGCACAACCACACCGAGTACTCCATGCTCGACGGGATGGCGAAGGTGGACCTGCTCGCCGAAGAGGTCTCGCGCCAGGGGATGCCCGCGGTCGGCATGACCGACCACGGCAACATGTTCGGCTCCGACGCCTTCTACCGCGCGATGACCGGTGCCGGCGTGAAACCCATCATCGGCATCGAGTGCTACATGGCACCCGAGTCCCGACTCATCAAGGACCGCGTCAAATGGGGTGAGCCCGAGCAGAAGCGTGACGACGTCGCCGGCGGTGGCTACTACCTGCACCAGACAATGATGGCGGAGAACGCCACGGGCCTGCGCAACCTGTTCCGGCTGTCCTCCCTGGCCAGCTACGAGGGGCAGGTCTCGAAGTACCCGCGTATGGACGCGGAGATCGTCGCCGAGCATGCCGAAGGGATCATCGCCACCACCGGTTGCCCGTCGGGCGACGTGCAGACCCGTCTGCGCCTCGGCCAGTTCGACAAGGCTCTCGAGGCCGCCGCGATGTGGCAGGACATCTACGGCAAGGACAACTACTTCCTCGAGCTCATGGACCACGGCCTCGAGATCGAGAAGCGCGTGCGTGACCAGCTTCTCGAGATCGGGCAGAAGCTCGAGCTGCCACCGCTGGTCACCAACGACTGCCACTACGTGCTGCAGAAACAGGCCAAGCCGCACGAGGTCATGCTGTGCGTGCAGACCGGTGCCACCATGGACGAGCCCACCCTCGACGAGGGCGGGCGCCGTTTCGCCTTCTCCGGCGACGGCTACTACATCAAGCCCGCCGAGGAACTGCGCAACTACTGGGACCCGATCGTCCCCGACGGCTGCGACAACACCCTCTGGATCGCCGAGCGGGTCCAGGACTACGGCGAACTGTGGGAGGAACACACCCACGACCGGATGCCGAACTACGACGTCCCGGAGGGACACACCCCCACCACCTGGCTGCGCCATGAGGTCCACGACGGACTCAAGGAGCGCTTCCACGGGGGAGAGGTGCCGAAGGAGTACCTCGACCGCGCCGAGTACGAGATCGACGTCATCGACATGAAGGGCTACCCGTCCTACTTCCTCGTCGTCGCCGACCTGATCAAGCACGCCCGGTCCATCGGCATCCGTGTGGGCCCCGGTCGTGGTTCCGCCGCCGGCGCACTGGTCGCCTACGCGCTGACGATCACCAACATCGACCCGATCGACCACGGTCTGATGTTCGAGCGGTTCCTCAACCCGGAGCGCCCCTCGGCACCGGATATCGACATCGACTTCGACGACCGGCGTCGCGGTGAGATGATCCGCTACGCCGCCGACAACTGGGGCCAGGACAAGGTGGCCCAGGTGATCACCTTCGGCACGGTGAAGACCAAGCAGGCGCTGAAGGACGCCGCCCGGGCCCACCACGGTCAGCCCGGTTTCCAGATCGCCGACCGCATCACCAAGACCCTGCCGCCGGCGCAGGCGGCCAAGGACATCCCGCTCTCCGGGATCATGGACCCCAACCACGACCGGTACCAGGAGGCCGCGGAGATCCGCACCCTCATCGAGACGGACCCCGTCGTCAAGGAGATCTACGACGACGCCCTCGGTCTGGAGGGCGTGGTCCGCCAGGCCGGTGTGCACGCCTGTGCGGTGATCATGGCATCCGTCCCGTTGCTCGACCACATCCCGATGTGGAAGCGTCAGCAGGACGGTGCGATCATCACCGGTTGGCCCTACCCGGCGTGCGAGGCCATCGGGCTGCTGAAGATGGATTTCCTGGGGCTACGCAACCTCACCGTCATCGGCGACTGCATCGAGAACATCAAGAAGAACCGGGACGAGGACCTCGACCTCGAGGGACTGACCACCGATGACCCGCAGTCCTATGAACTGCTGGCCCGTGGTGACACACTCGGCATCTTCCAGCTCGACTCCGGTGGTATGCAGGAACTGCTGAAGCGGATGAAGCCGACCGGCTTCAACGACATCGTCGCCGCCCTGGCGCTGTACCGGCCCGGCCCGATGGGCGTGGGTGCGCACTGGGACTACGCCGACCGTAAGAACGGTCGCAAGCCCATCGAACCCATCCACCCGGAACTCGCCGACGCGCTCGAGGAGATCCTCGAGGAGACCTACGGTCTGATCGTGTACCAGGAGCAGATCATGAGGATCTCGCAGAAGGTCGCGAACTACACCGCCGGCCAGGCCGACGGGTTCCGCAAGGCCATGGGCAAGAAGAAGCCGGAGGTGCTGGCCAAGGAGTTCGCCAACTTCGAGGCCGGAATGAAGGAGAACGGATTCTCCGGTGAAGCGATCAAGACACTGTGGGACACGATCCTCCCGTTCGCCGGCTACGCGTTCAACAAGTCCCACGCCGCCGGTTACGGTCTGGTCAGCTTCTGGACCGCCTACCTCAAGGAGCACTACACCGCCGAATACATGGCGGCCCTGCTGACCTCGGTGGCGGACAAGAAGGACAAGTCCGCGATCTACCTCGCCGACTGCCGTCACCTGGGCATCAAGGTCCTGTCCCCGGATGTCAACGAGTCGGACTACACCTTCAAGCCGGTCGGCCAGGACATCCGTTTCGGGCTGGGGGCCGTGCGCAACGTCGGCGAGGACGTCGTCGACTCGATCGTGGCGACACGCAAGGAGAAGACGTCGTTCTCCGACTTCTCCGACTACCTCGACAAGATCGACGCCACCGCCTGCAACAAGCGGGTCACCGAATCGTTGATCAAGGCGGGGGCCTTCGACTCCCTCGGGCACCCCCGCAAGGGCCTGATGCTGGTCTTCGAGGACGCCGTGGACTCCGTCACCTCCACCAAGAAGGCCGCCGCCCGCGGTCAGTACGACCTGTTCTCCGGGCTCGACGCAGTGGAGGACGACGCCTTCAAGGTCGAGGTCCCCGACCAGCACTGGGAACGCAAGCACGAGCTCACCCTGGAGCGCGAGATGCTCGGTCTCTATGTCTCCGGCCACCCGCTCGACGGGTTCGAGGCATCACTGGACTCGCAGATCGACACGCCTTTGACCACGGTGATCTCCGGTGAGTTGCCGGACAAGCGCACCATCAAGGTCGGTGGCATCATCTCCAGCGTGGACCGCCGCGTCGACAAGAAGGGAAACCCGTGGGCGATCGTCACGATCGAGGACCAGCACGGCGCACAGATTGAACTGCTGTGCTTCTCCCGCACCTACTCGATGGTCGCCCCGATGATCGCCGAGGACAACATCATTCTCGCCCAGGCTGAGGTGAGCATCCGCGACGACCGCACCAGCCTGTTCTGCAATGACCTCAAACTCGCCGAGCTCTCCGTCGGCGCAGGCGCGGGAGTGCCGTTGCGGCTGCGGATGCGGCTCGACCAGTGCACCCCGGACAACATGGACCGGCTCAAGGGCGTGCTGCACAACAACCGCGGTGACTCCGACGTCTACCTCACCCTCACCGACGGCACCGAGGAACTGCAGTACATGCTGCCGCCGGACCTCCGGGTCTCCCGGACGTCGTCGTTGATGGGTGACCTCAAGGCGTCGACCTGGGCCGGCGTGCTCGGGTGACCGAGCCGGTGAGCCGACCGTACCTGCGTCCCGCCGATGATCGTCCGGTCGCGGAGACCGAGGTCAAGCGGTCGCGGTTCATCGCCTGTGCCGCCCGGGTGGTCGACGAGGACGCCGCCCGGACGTTCCTCGCCGGGATCCGGGCGCAGTTCCCCGACGCCCGCCACCACTGCAGTGCCTACATCCTGCACGTCGACGGGGCCAACCCCGTGGAACGATCCAGTGACGACGGCGAGCCGGCAGGCACCGCCGGCCAGCCGATGCTCGAGGTGGTGCGTGGCTCCGGACTGCAGGACGTCGCCGTGGTCGTGGTGCGTTACTTCGGCGGGGTGAAACTGGGTACCGGTGGACTTGTGCGTGCCTACCAGGACGCCACCCGTGCCGTCCTGGACGAGGTCGCGGTCAGGCGACGCGAACCCCGGGACCTCTGGACGCTGGACGTCGGCCACGGGGAGGCGGGCAAGATCGAGGCGGAACTCCGGGGACGCGGATTCGGCGTCGAGGCGTCCTACGGACAGACGGTGACGTTGACCCTCACTGTGGCGGCCGGAGAGGACCCCGGTGGCGTTGTCAGGGAGATCTCAGGCGGAACTCTGGAAGTTGTACGGGACGGGTCCCGCTGGGACGACGTCACGGTGGGGTGAACCGGGGTAGAATCGCGCCCATGACCATGGACAACTACTCCGACAATCCCGTTGCCCGTCGTAAGGCCGACGTCCGTAAACGGTCGCGGTCGATCCAGGTGTCCGGGGGGATCGCGGTGGCCGGGGGAATCCTCGGCATCCTGGGGGTCGCCTCCGGTTTCTTCTTCACCATCGCCGTGGTCTCGCTCGTGGTCCTGGGATGGAACGTGGTGAAGGTCCGTGAGGTGCTCAACCACAAGGACCAGTGGTGACCGGTGACCCGGATCGACGCCTGGGTGTGGGCCGTCCGCCTGTACAAGACCCGGTCGGCCGCCGCTGAGGCCTGCCGTGCCGGGCACGTGAAACTCAACGACGTCTCAGTGAAACCCGCCCAGACCGTCGCGGTCGGGGACCGTGTGCGCGCCTGGGTGAACCACCGCGAGCACGTCGTCGAAGTCACCGAACTGGTGTCGAAACGGGTCGGTCCGCCACGGGCACGGGAATGCTACGTGGACCACTCGCCGCCGCCCCCGCCGAAAGAAGTCCTGGCCTCCATTCCACGCAGGGACAGGGGTGCCGGTCGGCCGACCAAACGTGAACGCCGCCAGATCGATCAGTTGCGCGGTCGCTGACCCATCCTCTGCCACCGGTTCCCCAACCTGCCCGGGCGCGACGACGTGTGGTCGCCGATGTGCACGGTCCGGCGGATGTGGTCGCGACCGTAGGTGAACAACAGCAGGTCGTCGATGAGGCGGACCTGCCCCGGGGGATAGCCGTAGCCGACAGTCTCCTGCAGCTGCGCCAGGGCTTCCGGTGTGCACAGGGCGCTGAGCTCGCCGATGGTCGTCACACCGTTCGCCGCGAGCATGTCCACGGCGAACCGGTAGTAGTCGGCCTTGGACATGGGGTACCCGTTGCCCACGAGCATCGTCAGCACACCGGGCAGCATGGTGGCGGTGAGTTCGGTGTCATCGGTCGCACTCTCGTCGGTGCTGGTGGCGCGGACGATCGTGTCGAACTGCTGGTCAGCGAGTTCAATCAGCCCTGCGGCGAGCGTGAAGGCGCGGTGGACCTCCGGACTGATCTCGTGGCCCGGGTTCTTGTAACGGACATCGTGCTCGAACTCCGCCCACGCGTGCTGCAGCACCGTCCTGATCTGGATCTCGACAAGCCTGCCCTCCAGGTCCGTCAGAGACGGCATGGTGGAACTGGTGACCCGGGCGATGACGTGGGAGGACGCGTAGCCGAACTCGCCCCGGTCCGCGGTCTGGGCGGACTTGTCGGTCACGGAGACCACGTCGAAGAGACTGCGCATCACCCCCACAAGCAGCAGGATGTCCGAGGTGGTGTAGACCGTGACCCGCACCCCCAGGACGTCGTAGGCGGAAGCGAAGTCACGGTAGTCGGGATGCAGGGAGTCGTGGATCTTCGCCAGGTAACTGCCGCGGTCCTTGATGCGCACCGAGACCTGGTCGAAGGCGATACCGGCGTCAGAGAGTTCGTCGGAGAGGACCTTCTGGATGTCCGTGACCACGGTGGGGTGGTCGGCGAGCCACGTGTCGAAATCGCGCAGGACGGTGGAATCTTTCATGGCACCGACTCTAGCGTCTGACAGTGGCCGGCCGAGATGTCGAGAGGTCCGGTGCAGTCCACCGGGGGAACGGCACCGGTGGAGATGAACAACCGCTGGTCCGGTGTGACGAAGAACGGGGTGGGGGACGGGCCGACGGTGAGGATGCGTGACGTGGGCAGCGCGAGCAGCGGGTGGGAGACCAGTCCGGCCGCGGGAAAGGGGTCGCCGATCACGGCGATCTCCCTGACCCCGGCACCGACGTCACGGTGCCGGAGAGCCGTGCCGTGGACGACGGAGAGCTCCCCGAGAACGGCGAGCATCCCGGTGGCGGTGTTCTGCCACAACAGTGAGGCGCTGGCCCCCACCGTCGTCAGGTCGCCGACCGTGAGCGGCCGCGCACCGTCGTGGACGGTGGCGCCGAGCCCTCCTCCCAGAGGCACGGTGACCAGGGCGCCGGGATCGTAGGGGTCGTGGTCGTCGGCGACGGGGACGGTGCGCAGATGGAGTTTCCGGTTCATACCGGTAGAGAGACTCCTAGAAGGGTGCGGAGGTTCCCTTCACGTCGTCGAGATCCGGCCGACGCGACTTTCCCAGGGCGGAGAGCAACTCGTCGAAACTCCACAACGAGATGTCCTGGCCCTTCTCCTTGAGCTCACGGGCACGCTTCTCCTTACTGGTCACCGACCCCCACTCGCCGATGACGAGCAGGGTGGTCTTCTTGGTGACGTTCTTGCCCACGGTCGCCCCCGCCTCGGCGATCATGTCCCACACCTCGCCCTTCTCGTACGGGGCGAAGTCCCCGGTGACAGTGACGTTCTGCCCGAAGACCGGGCCGTTCGCGTCGGCCCCGGTGTTGGCCTCCGGAACCGTGTCCGGGGTCGCGACGCGCTGCCAGGTCTTCTGCGGTGCCGACTGTGCCGACGTTGCCGATTTTTCCGACGGAGCCGCGGTCTGCTGCGTCTCGCCGGCTGTGGGGGAGGCTGCGGGTGCAGATTCGGGCTCGGCGGAGGCAGGCGCCGTCTCCAACGGGAAACCCGCCTGCAGGTTGGTCAGCAACTGGTGGACCTCACCGAACTCGTCCTGCTGACCGGGAGCGAAGACGACGACGTCGGACGCACCGCGGGTCGCGGGGAAACCCCGGACCGGGCGCAGGGCCGCGTTGTCGGGAGCCTCGGTGATCGAGAACTGGATCCAGCCGGGGGACGTGTCGGTCGGCGCGTGGTGGTACCACCCACGCAGGTCCGCCGGGGCGACCGTGAGTTCGGCCGGCAGCAGCGTCTGCCCCATCGGGGTTCTCCGGACGCGTACCCCGTCGCCGTCCACCGTGATGTCCGCCCCGTGGGCGGTGACCGTGTGCGCTGCAGCCGTGGTGCTCATAACGTCCGATCCTAGTTCGCGACGCCGTCGAGGACGAGGTCGACCCCGGAGAGCACCTGGGGGACCGTGCGGGGGGTCGCCCCGGCCGCCTCCGCGGTCTGCACGTCCGTCGCCGCACCCAGCAGGTACCGCGACAACACCCAGCCGGTCAGTTCACGGTCCGGAGCCGGAGACCCCGACAACGCGTCGCCGAGTGTCGCGGCGGGATCGTGCGCTGACGTACCGGCGGCGAGCGCCGCGGCGACGACCTCGGCACCGTCGCGTACCGACAGGAGCTGGTCGAGCAGGGCGGAGGCCGTGGCACGTGTACGCTCCCGCCAGGCGTCGGACTGAGGCTGGGGCACCGGTGTCGCCGTGTCCGCCGACACAGCGTCCAGGATGCGTTCGGCGATGCCGCCGAGAAGCTCCTGCTTGCTCGGGAAATGCCAGTACAGGGCGCCGGGGGCGACGTCGAGGGTGCGTGCCAGCCGTCGCATCGTCAGGTCGCCGAGGCCGAACTCGGCGAGGATGTCGAAGGCTGCGGTGAGGATACGGTCGCGGTTGAGCTGCACCCCGCCCAGTGTAGTGATCCGGCACACCTTGCCGACGACCGTGGCTAACGTTCCGCGTCCGGGCGACGTTGTAGGGTCGTAGCTGTACAACAAGCGTGAGAAGGGAACCACGAATGTCACCACGGGTGTCAGGCCACCGGCCGGGAATCACCACGGCCGTTCTCGCCGGGGTCGTTGCGACGACTCTGGCACTGGCCGCCTGCGGCTCCGACGATGCTGACGGCGACAGTACCGCCACCAGCACGACGAGCAGTTCCTCCGGCGCCGCGTCCACCAGTGCGAAGGAGTCGACGGAGGCCTCGGAAGCTTCGGAGTCTGCCCGGCCGGACGCCAGTGAGTCCGCTGAACCGGCACCGGGTGACCAGCCCGACGGTGACCGAAACGAGGGCGAGAACCCTGAGGGTGCCCCTGCTCCCGAACCCGCCAACGCGCCCGCGGGCAACCCCGCCGTCGGCGATGACGCTGCGCAGATCACGGCGCTTGAAAGAGGGTTCGCTGAGGATCGTACCTACAGTGAGTACCTCCGGTACACTTACGAACACACCTGTAACGCCGATCTTGACCAGACCGTGGGGGGCCGCGAAGCGGCCATGCAGGACGCTGACGCCAACGGTGAACTGGGGCAGAAGCGGGTCAGCGAGGTAATGGGTACGCTCCCAACCATTCACGGCGTCAATGACATCCGTGTGAATGGTGACCGCGCAACTGCTAATCTCGATCAGACTATGAACGGGAACCGCCAGACTCTGCCGAAGAACTACGTCCGTGAAGACGGACAGTGGAGGACCTGCATCGCCTGATGGCATCTCGTCGCGTACTGATCGGACAGTCGGCGAAGACCCTCACGGTCTTCCTGGCTGTCTTCAGCATTTCCGGACTGCTGTGGGGCTGGTGGCGCCCCGCGGTGACTGCCGTGGTCACCGACACCGGCGCCGCCCAGCTTGACCCGGCGACCTCCGGTGCCCCCTTCCTGTCCTTCGCGGTCTTCGCACTGGCCACCGGGCTGCTCGGGGGCATCCTCGCCGGGTGGTCCTTCTGGCGCTCACCACGTCTGAGGGGCCCGGTGATGCTGCTGGCCGTGATCGCCCTGGCTTTCGTCGGTGCGGCGGTCTTCCTGCTGTTCGGCAACTGGATCGCCGACACCTTGCACGGCACCGACATCACCGCCGGACTGGCGGACAACCTCAGCCCCGGCCAGGACGTCACCATCATCTCCCAGGTCACCGGAGCCGCCGGCTACCTCGCCGCCCCCGCCGCCGCGGCCGTGGTCTACTGGACCTGTTCACTCTTCGCCCCGGACACCGCCTTCGAGCGGTGACCGCGCACTGAGCCGGTCTGCCGTCACTGCCCGCGCAGGTGACGGAGTTCCCGGTACGCCTGCCAGACAGATCCCTCAGGTCCCTCGGTGCCGTCGAATCCGTCGTCGACCTCCGGCATCGTCTCCTCCGGCACGAGGAGGAGCTCGCCGTGTGCGCGGTCGAGGGCCACGTCACAGGACGAGTCCTCCCCACGCTCCAGGTACAACGAGGCCGCCGCCACCCAGTTCATCGCGGCGCTGCTGTGGTCCCGCGCCTCGGTGAATGACTCTGCCGCACGCGTGGCGTACTCCAACGCGAGATCCTCACGACCGGCGTCCTCCCAGATCGCAGACATATCCTCGTTCCAGTCGCCGAGGTGCCAGGAGAGCATCGGGTCGTCGTCCGTCTCCTCCAGGATCCGGCGCGAGCGTTCCATCAGCTCCACCGCCCGCGACGTGTCGCCGACGTTGAGGTGCTCGCGCGCGCCGGTACGCAACGCCTGCGCGGCAGCCAACGGCCGGTCGAGGTCGCGGTACAGAGCACAACTGCGTTCCAGTAGACCGGCGGTCACCACATGCTGCCCGGAGGTGGAGGCTGCGACGCACGCCATCGTCAGGCACGCCAGGGTGCGTTCGCTGTCCGGGGTGAACATCGACCAGTCGGCCGTCGCCACCGCCAGTGACAGTCCCTCGTCCAGGTTGCCGACACCGATCGCGGCACGGGCCCGGACAGCACGCAGGTTCAGCACGGCAGGGGAGACCGGGGCTCCGGCGGCTGCGTCGTCGAAGCGCACCGCAAGGTCGTAGGCCTCGGCGTAGTCTCCCTCAGCATTGAGCAACTGGCACGCCTGTTCCGCCCGGTGCATCCCCTCCAGGGGCGCACCGAGCTCCAGGGCGATCTCCGCACACTGTCGCCAGTGCTCCAGCACCGCGGCCTGACTGCCACTGTCGTCGGAGGTGAGCGCGAAGTAGCCCAGCAGGTCATGTGCCTCATACCGCGTGGTGGGGGACTCCGAGGCCAGCATCCCCGAGGCGACCTCGACGGCAGCCTCGACCTCCCCGTCGGCGTGCAACTGCTGGGCACGGGTCAGCTCCCGGTCACCGGGGGAGACCGATCCGACGGTGAACCTGTCCGCCAGTTCCCGGAACACCGGGCGCAGCGGGGCGGTCTCCGGCGTGGCGAGCGAGGTGGCGCACGTCAGCCCACCCATCGCCGCGAGCGACAGGCACGTCGCCTCGTGCCGGGGCAGGCTGTCGCCGGTGATCGTCGGGTCCTCGGCGACGGTGGGGCCCTCCGGGACGGGACGGAAGGACATGACCGAGCCCTGCAGGTCCTCGAGCAGGTGGGCCGCGGGCGGCAGCGCGCCGAGGTCGACCCCGTCGGACTCCACGACCATCGCCACCAGGCACAGCGCGGAGTTGGCGAGGACCGCCGAGGCATGGTCGCCGGTGTCCCTGGCGAGATGGCGCCACTCGAACACCGCCTCGGCGGCCTCCTCGTGGAGCTCGAGACGGTCGGCCACCGCCGCGTGCAGGACGTGGAACTCGGTCCGCAGGTGCGCCGGAGCGTCCGTCGGGAGATCGGTGTCCGGGTCCGACAGCCAGTGCTGTGTGCCGAACTGACTGGTGAGACGCCAGCTCGCGGCGTGGTCTCCGACGGACGTTGCGGCGACGGACGCCTGCAGCAGGTCCTCGAGCGACGGCTGTGACGACTGCGGTGACACCAGGGTGACCCTCCGTCCTTTCTTCAGTGTGGTAACGGGCTAGAATCACAACACGTTACCCGTTCACCGACCCTGGAGACGATCCCACGCCATGCTCTCGCGCCTGGACCTGAGGGGCCAGACCCCCTCCACCGCTGAACTCCGTCGAATCCTGCCGCGCGGCGGCACCGACATCGACCATGTTCTCCCGGCGGTGACACCGGTCGTGGAGGACGTCCGCGCCCGTGGCGCCGAGGCCGCACTGGAGTACGGCGAGAAGTTCGACCACGTCAGGCCGTCCTCCGTCCGGGTGCCGGACGACGTCGTCGCCGCGGCACTGCGCGACCTGGATCCCACGGTCACCGATGCGCTGCGGGAGGCCATCCGTCGGGTGCGCGCCTTCCACGGCTCCCAGAAGCCGCAGGACGCCTCGGTCGAGGTCGCTCCCGGTGGTGTGGTCTCCGAACGCTGGATTCCGGTCAACCGCGTGGGCCTCTACGTCCCGGGTGGCAACGCGGTCTACCCCTCGTCGGTGATCATGAACGTCGTCCCCGCCCAGGAGGCCGGCGTCGGGAGCCTCGTGGTGTCCTCCCCGCCGCAGGCGGACTTCGGCGGCTGGCCCCACCCCACGATCCTCGCGGCCTGCGCCCTGCTCGGTGTCGACGAGGTCTGGGCCGTCGGAGGTGGCCAGGCCGTCGCACTCATGGCGTACGGCGACTCCGGCGCCGCCGACCTGGAGCCGGTCGACATGATCACCGGACCCGGCAACATCTTCGTCACCGCCGCCAAGCGTCTCTGCCGCTCGGTCGTCGGCATCGACTCCGAGGCCGGCCCCACCGAGATCGCCGTGCTCGCCGACGACACCGCCGACCCCGTGGCCGTCGCCTACGACCTGATCAGCCAGGCCGAGCACGACGTGATGGCCGCCTCGGTGCTCATCACCGACTCCGTCGAGTTCGCCGACGCCGTCGACCGTGAGATCGAGGAGCGCTACGGCGTGACGCTGAACTCGGACCGGGTCGCCGAGGCCCTGACCGGGCGGCAGTCCGGCATCATCCTCACCGACTCCCTCGACGAATCGGTCCGGGTCGCCGACGCCTACGCCGCCGAACACCTCGAGGTCCAGACCGCCGACTCCGCCGCCGTCGCCGCGCGGATCACCAACGCCGGGGCCATCTTCGTCGGGCACTACGCGCCGGTGCCGCTCGGGGACTACGCCGCCGGGTCCAACCACGTCCTGCCGACGTCCGGAACCGCCCGGCACTCCTCCGGACTGTCGACCCACACCTTCCTCAAGCACGTCGACGTCATCTCCTACGACCGCGGCGCCCTCAAGGAGGTCGCCGACACCGTCACCGCCCTCGCCGACGCCGAGCAGCTGCCGGCACACGGTGAGGCCGTGCGTGCCCGTTTCGAGACACAGGAGCGATGATGACCGAGCAGACCACCCTGTCGGACCTGCCGCTGCGTCCTGAGCTGCGCGGAAGATCGGCCTACGGCGCCCCCCAGCTCACCGTGACCAACCAGCTCAACACCAACGAGAACCCCTACCCGCCGAGCGACGGCCTGGTGGAGGACCTCGTCGCGGAGGTGGCACGTCTGGCGACCACGCTGAACCGCTACCCGGAACGCGACAGCGTCGACCTGCGCGGGGAGCTGGCGTCCTACGTGACCCGACAGACCGGGGTTCCGGTCGGCGTGGACAACGTCTGGGCCGCGAACGGTTCCAACGAGGTCCTGCAGCAGCTGCTGCAGGCCTTCGGTGGGCCGGGCCGCAGCGTGCTCGGGTTCACCCCGAGCTACTCCATGCACCCGATCCTCGCCGCCGGGACGCAGACCGCGTTCATCGACGTCCCGCGTACGGGCGAGGACTTCGGTATCGACGTCGACGCCGCGGTGCAGACCATCGGGGAGGAGACGCCGGACATCGTCTTCGTCACCACCCCGAACAACCCCACCGGTGGGGTGACCGGTGTGGCGGACCTGCGTCGGATCCTCGACGCGACCCGCGCGGCCGGTGGCATCGTCATCGTCGACGAGGCCTACGCCGAGTTCTCGGCCGAGTCCAGTGCCACCGCGCTGATCGCCGAGTACCCCACGTCGTTGGTGGTGTCCCGGACGATGTCCAAGGCCTTCGACTTTGCCGGGGGACGGCTCGGCTACTTCGTCGCCGACCCGGCCTTCATCGAGGCCGTGATGCTCGTCCGTCTGCCGTACCACCTGTCGACGCTGTCGCAGGCCGCGGCCACGATCGCGCTGCGGCACAGCGACGAGACCCTCGCCACCGTCGACGCCCTGCGCGGCGAACGCGACCGGGTGGTCGCGGGGCTGGTGGAACTGGGTTACGGTGTGGTTCCCAGCGAGTCCAACTTCATCTTCTTCGCCGTCCCCGGCGACGCACACCGGATGTGGCAGCACTTCCTCGACCGCGACGTCCTCATCCGGGACGTCGGCGTGCCCGGCCACCTGCGGATGACGGTCGGGCTCCCGCAGGAGAACGACGCCTTCCTCGCCGCCGCCGCAACGATCATCGGAGAACACACGTGAGAACCAGCCGCATCGAACGCACCACGAAGGAATCCTCGATCACCGTCGAGATCAACCTCGACGGGACCGGGTCCACCGACATCTCCACCGGCCTGCCCTTCTTCGACCACATGCTCACCGCCTTCGGCTCCCACGGTTGCTTCGACCTGACCGTGCACGCCGACGGTGACACCGACGTCGACGCCCACCACACCGTCGAGGACACCGCCATCGTGCTGGGCCAGGCGATCAGCGAGGCCCTCGGGGACAAGGCCGGGATCCGCAGGTTCGCCGACTCCCACATCCCCATGGACGAGACCCTGGCGCAGGCTGTGGTGGACGTCTCCGGGCGCCCGTACTTCGTCGGTTCCGGTGAACCGGAGACCATGCTCACGACCGTGATCGGCGGACACTACGCCACCGTGATCAACGAGCACTTCTTCGAGACGCTCGCCTTCAACGCCCGGATCGCCCTGCACGTGCGCTGCCTCTACGGCCGCGACCCGCACCACATCACCGAGGCCGAGTACAAGGCGGTGGCCCGCGCGCTGCGCGCCGCCGTGGAGCCGGACCCGCGGGTGACGGGGGTGCCGTCGACGAAGGGGACCCTGTGACCGTTCTCTCGGTCAGGGGCGTGCCCCTGATGCTGCTGAGCGTGTTCTGCGCCTTCCTCGGCTGGTCGTTGCTGCTACCGGTCATTCCGGTGGCGATGCTGGACGCCGGCTACGGGGACTCCCTGGCGGGCCTGTCCACCGGAGTCTTCATGGCGGCCACGGTGATCACGCAGATCTTCGTCCCCCGGCTGCTGCGGCGCTGGGGGTACGTGCCGGTGATGGTGTCCGGGGCGGTACTGCTCGGGGTGCCCTCCGCGCTCTACCTCATCGACGGCGGGTCCTGGCTGGTGCTGGTCGTCTCGGCGATCCGGGGCATCGGCTTCGGCGCGGTCACCGTGGCACAGTCGGCACTGCTCGCCGAACTCGTCCCCGTCCACCAGCTCGGGCGGGCGAACGCCTTCTTCGGCGCGTCGATCGGCGTCGGGGAGATCATCGGGTTCACCGTCGGTCTGCCCCTCTACACCCATGCCGGCGACCTGGTGTTCCTCGTCGCCGTGGGGTGCGGTGTGATCGGTGGGTTCGGTGCACTGGGAATCCCCGCCCTGCAGGCGGCCGAGGTGACGAGGGACACCGCGCAAGTCCGGCGGCAGACACAGCGACGTGCACCGCTGTGGAAGCTCGTCCTCGTCCCGATCGTCGGACTGTGCACCGGGGCCATGGGCTTCGGGGCCTTCTCCACCTTCACCGCTCCCGCGGTCGGCGAGATCGACGCCACAGCCGCGGCAACGCTCGCCGGGGTGACGCTGGCGGTCATCGGCGGCGGCCAGATCCTGGGCCGGACGATCTCCGGATGGTGGGCCGACCGCGTCGGGGAGCCGGGTCGCCTGGTCGTCTGGGCGTCGCTGTCCGCCGTCGGCGGGATGCTCGCCATGTCCACGCTCATCGTCACGGCGCCGACCGGGGGCGTCCTGGTCGTCGGCGCCCTCGGTGCCGCGGCCGTCTTCGGACTCGGGTTCGGGGCGATCCAGTCCGAGACCCTGCTGATGATGTTCTCCCGCATGCCGAAGGAACGGGTCTCGGAAGCCTCGGCGATGTGGAACATCGGCTTCGACTCCGGGACCGGGGCGGGTTCCTCCGTGCTGGGTGTCGCGGCCACGACCAGCGGGTACGGTGGTGCCTTCCTGGTCGGTGCGGGTCTGGTGGGGCTGGGCACCGCCACACTCGCCGGCGACCGGATCCTGGGGCGCAACCGGGTCGCCGAGCACGGCAACGTCCGGGCCCGGCTGCGGAGCCTGCGCCCCGGCGGGGAGCGGTAGGGCCGGAGCGTCCGGGAGGACGCGCGGCCTTGTAGGATCACTGACCATGGTGGAAAAAGCATCCCCGACGGTCGCGCTCCTGGACTACGGCTCCGGCAACCTGCGCTCGGCGCAGCGGGCACTGGAACATGCCGGGGCGGTCGTCACCGTGACAGCTGACCCGGACACCGTCCTGGCCGCCGACGGTCTGCTGGTGCCCGGGGTCGGCAACTTCGCGGCCTGCATGACCGGACTGCGGGCTGTCCACGGGCCGAGGCTGATCGGGGAGCGGCTCGCCGGCGGACGTGCGGTGTTCGGCATCTGCGTCGGCATGCAGGTGCTGTTCGACCGTGGTGTCGAAGGCAGCACGGGCGGTGGCGACGGCAGCGACGGCACAGGCACCGAGGGCTGTGGTGAATGGCCCGGGACCGTCGCACGCCTGGACGCCTCCGTCCTGCCCCACATGGGGTGGAACACCGTGGACACCCCGCAGGAGTCCCGGATGTTCGCCGGTGCCGCCGCCGACGAGCGTTACTACTTCGTCCACTCCTACGGCGTCCGCTCCTGGGAGCTGGAGACCGACGGGCACACGGTCGCACCGTCGGTGACGTGGGCGACACACGAGGACTGCCGGTTCGTCGCCGCCGTCGAGAACGGCCCGCTGTGGGCCACCCAGTTCCACCCGGAGAAGTCCGGGGAGGCCGGTGCCCGGCTGCTCCGGAACTGGCTCGCCACTCTCTAAGACCGTCCCGCCCCGATTCACGCGATAGGATACCTCCCATGACTCTTACCCTGCTTCCCGCCGTTGACGTCGCCGACGGCCAGGCTGTCCGCCTGGTCCAGGGTGCCGCCGGCACCGAGACCAGCTACGGCGCACCCCTGGACGCCGCCCTGGCCTGGCAGAACGCCGGAGCGGAGTGGGTGCATCTCGTCGACCTGGACGCCGCCTTCGGCACGGGGAGCAACTTCGACCTGCTCAACGAGGTCATCGGGCAGCTGGACGTGCAGGTCGAACTCTCCGGGGGCATCCGCGACGACGCGTCGCTGGAACGTGCCCTGTCGACCGGCTGTCGTCGGGTGAACATCGGCACCGCCGCCCTGGAGAACCCGGACTGGTGCGAGAAGATCATCGCCGAGCACGGCGACCGTGTCGCCATCGGCCTGGACACCCGTCAGGTCGACGGTGAATGGCGCCTGCGTGGGCGCGGCTGGGTCTCCGACGGCGGCGACCTGTGGGAGGTCCTCGAACGCCTCGACTCCCAGGGCTGCTCCCGTTTCGTGGTCACCGACGTCTCCCGCGACGGCATGCTCAACGGCCCGAACATCGACCTGCTGCGCGAGGTCGCGGCGGCGACGTCGGCACCGGTCGTGGCCTCCGGCGGCATCTCCAGCCTCGACGACCTCCGCGCCCTGGCGGCCGTCGTGGACGAGGGGGTGGACTCGGCCATCGTCGGCAAGGCACTTTACGCGGGCAAGTTCACGCTGGAAGAGGCACTGGTGGCCGCCCGTGGGGAGACACAGGCGGTGCCCGGTGAGTGACGAGATCGACACCCGGGCACTGCTGGCGATCGCCGAGGCTGCCGTCGACGAGGCGGAGACGACGTTCTCCGCCGCCGTCGGCGCCGAGCCCTCGGTGATGAAGAGCCCCGGTGACTTCGCCACCGAGGCCGACCTCAGCGTGGAACGCCAGCTCCGTCACCTGCTGACCAGCTACACCGGACTGCCGGTCCACGGCGAGGAGTACGGGGTGGTGCGTCCCGGGGAGCCGGTGGAGATCAACCCCAACGACGACAAGGCCGACGACCTCGACGGGCCGCGTCGCGACCGGTCGGACCCCGGGCCACGGACCACCGACGCCACGGACGCCGACACCCTCGACCGTGCCGACGCCGACAAGAACCCCGGACTCGACGAACTTCCGGAGACCTGCTGGGTCGTCGACCCGATCGACGGCACGGCGAACTACGCCGTGGGCAACCCGTTCTGCTGCATCCTCGTCTCCCTCGTGCACAAGGGGGAGGCGGTCGTCGCCGTCACCGAGATGCCCCTGCTGGGCCAGCGCATCACCGCCCGCAAGGGCCACGGGCTCTACGTCGACGGGCACCCCGCCCGACCGATGCTGCCCTCGGACCCCGGCGTGACGCAGATCAGCTTCGGGTCCATCCTGTCGCAGCGCCGCGGTAACCTGCCGATCTCGTACCGTCAGGACATGCTCAACGCGATCGGCCGGACCTACCCACGCATGCGGGTCACCGGTTCCTGCGGGATCGACCTGGCCTTCACCGCCGCCGGGATCTTCGGCGGTACCGTGACCTTCAGCCCGAACCTCTGGGACAACGCCGCCGGCATGCTGCTCGTGCGCGAGGCCGGGGGAGTGGTGACCGACTTCAACGGCGACCCGTGGCGTCCCGGCGTGTCCGGGCTGGTCGCCGGGGAGCCTGAGGTCCATTCGATCCTGCTGGACCACATCCGCTCGGTGCCGATCGGCACCGCCGCACGAAACGCCCAGGAAATCATGGACCGGGGAGGAATACGGTGATCAACCGATGAGTGTTGCAGTACGGGTCATCCCGTGTCTCGACGTCGACGACGGACGCGTGGTCAAGGGGGTGAACTTCCTGAACCTCAGGGACGCCGGCGATCCCGTCGAGCTCGCCGCGCGCTACGACGCCGACGGCGCCGACGAACTGACCTTCCTCGACGTCTCGGCGTCGAAGGCGGGACGGGGCACGATGCTCGACGTCGTGCGCCGGACAGCGGACCAGGTGTTCATCCCGCTCACCGTCGGCGGCGGGGTCCGCTCCGAGGAGGACGTGAACCAGCTCCTGCGGGCCGGTGCCGACAAGGTCTCGGTGAACACCTCCGCGATCCACCGTCCGGAACTGCTCCGGGAGCTCTCGGCCCGTTTCGGTGCCCAGTGCATCGTGCTGTCCGTCGACGCCCGTCGGGTGCCGGAGGGAGGGGACCCCCAGCCCAGCGGCTTCGAGGTGACGACCCACGGTGGCTCCCGGTCCGCCGGCATCGACGCGGTGGAATGGGCGGTGCGTGGCCAGGAACTCGGTGTCGGGGAGATTCTGCTGAACTCCATGGACGCCGACGGCACCCGCGACGGCTTCGACCTCGACCTGCTGGCACTGGTGCGTGCCGCCGTGAGCATCCCGGTCATCGCCTCCGGCGGGGCGGGCACGGTCGCCGACTTCCCGCCCGCGGTGGAGGCGGGGGCCGACGCGGTGCTCGCGGCCTCGGTCTTCCACTTCGGTGAGATCGCCATCCCCGAGGTCAAGGACGCGATGGCGGAGCAGGGGATCGAGGTCCGGCGATGAGCGCGCTGACCACAGACGACGACGTCCGCGGCGTCGACCTCGATCCTGCTGTCGCGGCGCGGCTCTCCCGCAACGACGCCGGCCTCGTCGCCGCCGTCGTGCAGGAGGCGTCCACCGGCGACGTCCTCATGCTCGCGTGGATGGACGACCACGCCCTGGCACACACACTCGCCACCCGTAAAGCGACCTACTGGTCGCGGTCCCGCGACGAGTACTGGGTCAAGGGGGAGACCTCCGGACACACCCAGTACGTCCACGAGGTCCGTCTCGACTGTGACGGCGACACCGTCCTGCTGACGGTCGACCAGACCGGCGGTGCCTGCCACACCGGGGACCACACCTGCTTCGACGCCGACCGGCTGCTCCAGCCTGAAAGACCAGTTCATGACTGACCTGACCGACCAGTACGACCGACACGACCCGTCCGACCCCTACCAGATCACGAGTTTCGACACCTTCCGGCGCCTGGCGGCACGCCACCGCGTCGTCCCCGTCGCCCGGAAGATCCTCGCCGACGGGGAGAGCGCGCTGAGCGCCTACACCAAACTTGCCGGGGACCGCCCCGGCACGTTCCTCTTCGAGTCGGCCGCACCGGGACAGTCCTGGTCGCGGCACTCCTTCATCGGCACCGGTGCGCGGTGTGCGTTGACCGCGAAGGACGGCGACGTCCACTGGATCGGCACGCCGCCGGCGGGCGTGCCGGAAGGCACCGACCCGCTCGCCGTGATCCGCGAGAGCCTCGCACTGCTGCACACCGACCCGATGCCCGGTCTTCCCACGCTGACGTCCGGCCTCGTCGGCTACATGGGGCACGACATGATCCGCTACATCGAGGACATCCCCGACACCTGCACCGACGACCTGCAGGTTCCCGACATGGTGCAGCTGCTCGCCGACACCCTGGCCGTCATGGACCACCACGAGGGCACCATCTGGCTCATCGCCAACGCGGTGAACTGGGACGGTTCCGACGACCGGGTCGAGGGCGCCTACGCCGACGCCGTCGCCCGGGTCGACGAGATGGAGCGGCGTCTGGCCTCCGGCGCCCACCTGCCCTCGGCGACGTTCTCCACCCCGGCCCCGCAGCCGCGTCGTCAGCGCGCCCTGGACGACCACAAGGCCCGCATCGAGACCTGCAAGGAACACATCCGGGCCGGCGACGCCTTCCAGATCGTCCTGTCACAGCGCTTCGAGCTCGACACCGACGTCCCGGGGCTGGACGTCTACCGCATGCTGCGGGTGTCCAACCCCAGCCCCTACATGTTCCTGCTGAACGTCCCGGACGACTCCTTCACCGAGACCGCGTTCCAGATCATCGGCTCCTCTCCGGAGTCGCTGGTGCAGGTGTCCGACGGCCGGGTGACCACCTTCCCCATCGCCGGCTCCCGGCCCCGTGGCGCGACGTTCGAGGAGGACGAGCTCATGGAGAAGGAGCTCGTCAACGACGAGAAGGAGAACTCGGAACACCTGATGCTGGTGGACCTGGGCCGTAACGACGTCGGCCGGGTCTGTGCGCCCGGCACGGTGGAGGTCCACGACTTCCGGCACGTGGAACGCTACAGCGCCATCATGCACCTGGTCTCCGGGGTCAGTGGTCGTCTGGCCGAAGGGAAGACCGCGCTCGACGCCTTCGTCGGCACCTTCCCGGCCGGCACCCTCTCCGGCGCCCCGAAGCCGTCGGCGTTGACCATCATCGACGAACTGGAGGACACGCGCCGAGGTGTCTACGGTGGGACCGTGGGCTACTTCGACTTCTCCGGGAACGCCGACCAGGCGATCGCCATCCGTACCGGCCTCTACAAGGACGGGACGGTGTACGTCCAGGCCGGCGGCGGGATCGTCGCCGACTCCGACCCCGACGCGGAGGACGAGGAGACCCGGAACAAGGCCCTCGCCGTGCTCCGCGCTGTCGCCGCGGCCGAGACGATGGTGAACGTCGCTCCCACGGCAGCCGACACGGGGGCCGACCGGTGAAGCGTCTCGGAGGACGGAGCCTCGCACTCCTGCTGACGGTCCTCAGCGCCGCCGGGCTCTGGGGTGCGGGGCAGATGACCTGGTTGACCGTCACCGTCGAGGACGACAAGAGCGGCGAGTCGGTCAAGAACATCATCGGGTCGGTGTGGGACGCCGCCGGGACACCGCTGGCGCTGGCGATGCTGGCCGCGATGATCCTGTCGATGGCACTGCAACCCCTGGCCCGACGCGTCCTGGGCGGTATCTCCGCCCTGCTCGCCGCCGGCGCCGGGATCGCCGCGGTGACGCTGCTCTCCGGCGGGCCGGACCTGAACCGGGCGCAGTCCCTGCTGGTGAGTGGGGCCGGCACACAACGCGAGTCCGACCCCGTGCAGATCTCGGAATGGGCCACCGTCCTGGACGGGCACGTCCACGCCGGGCCGGTCGTCCTGTTCCTCGTCGCCGCGGCCCTGGGGGTCGTCGGCGGTGTCCTGCTGGCCATGAAGCCGGGCGCGGCGCGCTCCGGGCACAGCAAGTACGAGACCCCCGAGGCCCGCCGTGCCGGCGTGGAGAAGGACCTCGACGACAACCCCGGCTCCGGACGGGTGCTGTGGGACGCCCTCGACGCCGGCGTCGACCCGACCGACCGTGACGGCACCGACCGTGACACAGGCGACGGCGGACACCGGGTGTGACGCCGACATCACCCCGATGTCGCCGTCCCGCGACCGCGGGGATAGCATGAAGGTTCTCTACGACACCTGACCTCCCGGGAGGAATGATGGCAACCGTACTCGACGAGATCATCGCCGGAGTACTCGAGGACACCTCGCGACGCGAGTCCGCGGTCCCGTTCGCCGAGATCAAGGCGATGGCGCAGGACGCACCGCCCGCCCTCGACGCCCGTGCGGCCCTGGCCGGCCCGGAGGTGAGTGTGATCGCCGAGGTCAAGAGGGCCAGCCCCTCGAAGGGCCATCTCGCCGACATTCCCGAGCCGGAGATCCTGGCCCGGGCCTACGCCGCCAACGGTGCGACCGTGATCAGCTGCCTCACCGAGGAGCGCCGGTTCCACGGCTCTCTGGCTGACTTCGACAAGGTACGTGCCGCGGTCGACGTCCCGCTGCTGCGGAAGGACTTCACGGTCAACCCGTACCAGGTCCACGAGGCCCGCGCCCACGGCGCCGACGTGGTCCTGCTCATCGTCGCCGCACTGGAGCAGGACCGGCTCGCCGCCCTGCTGGACCGTACCGAGTCCCTGGGGATGACCGCACTCGTGGAGGTCCACTCCGAGGAGGAGGCCGAACGTGCCGTCGCCGCCGGTGCCTCGGTGATCGGCGTCAACGCCCGCAACCTCAAGACCCTCGAGGTCGACCCCGGTGTGTTCGGCCGGATCGTGCCCGGACTGCCGGACTCGGTCATCAAGATCGCCGAGTCCGGGGTGCGCAACACCACCGACATGCAGGCCTACGCCACGGCGGGGGCGGACGCGATCCTGGTCGGCGAGGGACTCGTCACCGCCGCCAACCCGGGACAGGCGTGCCGCGCGCTCGTCGCCGCCGGACAGCACCCCGCCTTCCGCCCGGACCCGACGTAGCCGGGGGAGCACGTAAGGTACAGTTCCTGGGTGTGAGTACACCATCCGGGAACGACAAGAGTGACTTCAAGAACACGCTCAACCTGCCCACGGCAGGGGAGGTCCTCGCCGTGCCGACGGCGCACGACGCGGACGACAACGGTCACTGGGGAAACTACGGCGGACGGTACATTCCTGAAGCCCTGATGGCCGTCATCGAGGAGATCCAGGATTCCTGGGCGAAGGCCAGGGCCGACCAGGACTACCTCGATGAACTCGACGACCTGCACCGCAACTACACCGGGCGCCCGTCGCCGCTGTACTACGGTGCACGGTTCTCTGACGCGGTGGGGGCCGACGTGTGGTTCAAGCGTGAGGACCTGAACCACACCGGTTCCCACAAGATCAACAACGTCCTCGGCCAGGTTCTGCTGGCCAAGCGCATGGGCAAGGCGAACGTCATCGCCGAGACCGGGGCAGGGCAGCACGGTGTGGCCACCGCGACCGCCTGTGCGCTGCTCGGCCTGAACTGCCGCATCTACATGGGGCAGGTGGACGCCCGTCGCCAGGCGCTCAACATCGCCCGCATGCGACTGCTCGGTGCCGAGGTCATCGAGGTCACCGTCGGTTCGGCGACGTTGAAGGACGCCATCAACGAGGCCATGCGCTACTGGGTCTCCCACGCCGACGACACCTACTACTGCTTCGGCACCGCCGCCGGCCCGCACCCCTTCCCCGAGATGGTGCGTGACCTGCAGCGCATCATCGGTGTGGAGGCCCGTGCCCAGATTCTCGCCGGGGCAGGACGTCTGCCCGACGCGGTCATGGCCTGCGTCGGCGGCGGATCCAACGCCATCGGCCTGTTCCACCCCTTCATCGACGACGAGGGCGTCGCGCTCATCGGTGGTGAGGCCGGCGGCGACGGTGTCGAGACCGGGCGGCACGCCGCACCCATCACCGTCGGCTCGGAAGGGGTCTTCCAGGGTTCCTTCGCCGCGCTGATGCAGAACGAGGACGGCCAGATCACCGAGTCGCACTCCATCTCCGCCGGCCTGGACTACCCCGGCGTCGGGCCCGAGCACTCGTTCCTGGCCACCGAAGGACGGGCCGAGTACCTGCCTGTCACGGACTCCGAGGCGATGGACGCCTTCCGGCTGCTGACGCGGACCGAGGGCATCATCCCCGCCATCGAGTCCGCCCACGCCGTCGCACTGGCGGTGACGGTCGGCGCGCAGTACGCCGACGGGACCCGGACCACCGCGAGCGGGAAGCGCCCGGTGTTCATCGTCAACGTCTCCGGCCGCGGTGACAAGGACGTCGACACCGCCGCAACCTGGTTCGGCATGCACCCGGAAGAGAGCCGGGACGAGGAGAGCAACCGATGAGCACACTGTCCGAGATCTTCACCGGCGCCAGGGACGAGGGACGTGCGGCACTCGTCGGCTACCTCCCGGCCGGCTACCCGACGCTGCAGGAGTCCGTGGAGCTGGCGACGGCGCTGTCGCGCTACGCCGACCTCATCGAGGTCGGGATCCCGTTCACCGACCCGATGATGGACGGCCCCACGATCCAGGAGGCCGCGACGACCGCCCTCGAGGCAGGCTTCCGGGTACGGGACACCTTCACCGTGGTCCGCGCGATCACCGAGGCCGGCGGGAGCGCGGTGATCATGAGCTACTGGAACCCGATCCTCCAGTACGGTCCCGAGAAGTTCGCCGAGGACCTCGCCGCCGCCGGCGGACTCGGTTCGATCATCCCGGACCTGCTGCCGGAGGAGTCCGCACGCTGGAACGCGGCCTGCCGGGCCAACGGGCTGGACAACGTCTACCTCGTCGCACCGTCCACCACCCCCGAACGCCTGGACCTCACCGTCAAGGCAGGAGGCGGTTTCATCTACGCACAGTCGCACATGGGTGTCACCGGTGCCCAGGACGACGTCTCCGCCGACGCCCGGGACCTCGTCGCCCGGACCCAGGCGGCCACCGACCTGCCGGTCGCGGTCGGGCTGGGGGTGAAGACGGGGGACCATGCCGCCGCGATCGCCGACTACGCCGACGGCGTCATCGTCGGATCCGCCCTGATCTCCGCCGCGTCCTCCGGGGTGGCGGCGTTGGAGAGGCTGGCCGCGGACCTCCATGAGGGGGTCCGTCGGTGACCACGGACATTCTCGCCGCCATCCCGTCACCGCCCCAGGGGGTGTGGTACCTCGGTCCGGTGGCGGTGCGCGCCTACGCGCTGTGCATCCTCGTCGGCATCGTCGTCGCGGTGTACTGGACCGTGCGTCGTTACGTCGCCCGCGGCGGACGCGCGGAGACCGTGATCGACTGTGCCATTGCCGCGGTGCCCGCCGGCATCATCGGTGGACGGATCTACCACGTCATCACCGACCACCACCTCTACTTCGGTGAGGGGCGGGACTGGGTCGACGCGTTCAAGATCACCAACGGCGGCCTCGGCATCTGGGGTGCGGTCGTCGGCGGAGGGCTGGCGGTATGGGCCGTCCTGTCCTACAAGAAGGTGCCCCTGGCACCCTTCGCCGACGCCGTCGCCCCGCCGATCCTGCTCGCCCAGGCCATCGGGCGGCTGGGCAACTGGTTCAACCAGGAGCTGTACGGCGGCGAGTCCGACGCCCCGTGGGCGTTGGAGATCTACCGGCGGGTGGACGAGAACGGCAACATCGACCAGATGAACGGTGTCTCGGACGGGTTCGTCCTGGCCACCGTGCAACCCACGTTCCTCTACGAACTGCTGTGGAGCCTGCTTGTGGTGGTGCTCCTGGTCGCCGCCGACCGTCGCTTCCGGCTCGGCGGAGGACGGGTGTTCATGCTGTACGTGGCCGGCTACACCTTCGGCCGCTTCTTCATCGAACTGATCCGCACCGACGCGGCGACGACCGTCTTCGGCGACGTCCGGATCAACAGCGTCGTGTCCGCGGTGGTCTTCGTCGGCGCCCTCGTCCTGTTCATCGTCACGAGGTCCAGGACCCGCGAGGACCCCGCGTACGTCGCGGGGCCTGCGATGCAGGACGAGCCCGTGTCGGTCGGGTCGGCCGGGGACGACACCCGGCGGTAGCGGGCACGGGGGTACGGGGTTATCCTCGGACGGGTGAGTAGACGCACCAAGATCGTATGCACCCTGGGCCCGGCAGTGGCCTCCGCGGACAACATCCGTGAACTCGTTCTGGCCGGCATGAACGTCGCCCGGCTGAACTTTTCGCACGGTGAGCACGCGGATCACCAGCAGAACTACGAGTGGGTCCGGCAGGCGGCCGAGGAGACCGGTCGCTCGGTCGGCGTGCTCGCCGACCTGCAGGGACCCAAGATCCGGCTCGGACGGTTCGCCGAGGAGAAGACCTACTGGGAGACCGGTGAGGAGGTCCGGATCACCGTCGACGACGTGTCCGGCACCCACGACCGTGTCTCGACCACCTACAAGCAGCTCGCCCGGGACGCCCGGCCCGGTGACCGGCTGCTCGTCGACGACGGGAAGGTCGGCCTCGTCTGCAAGTCCGTCGAGGGCAACGACGTCGTCTGTGAGGTCGTCGAGGGCGGCCCCGTCTCCAACAACAAGGGTGTGTCCCTGCCGGGGATGAACATCTCCGTGCCGGCACTCTCCGAGAAGGACATCGCCGATCTCCGGTTCGCCCTGACCATGGGTGCCGACGTCATCGCGCTGTCCTTCGTACGTTCCCCGGCGGACGTCGAGCTCGTCCACGAGATCATGGACGAGGTGGGCCGTCGGGTCCCGGTCATCGCGAAGCTGGAGAAGCCCGAGGCCGTCGACGCCCTCGAGCCGATCATCCTCGCCTTCGACGCCATCATGGTCGCCCGCGGCGACCTGGGCGTCGAGGTCCCGCTGGAGGAGGTGCCGCTGGTGCAGAAGCGTGCGGTGCAGATCGCCCGTGAGAACGCCAAGCCCGTCATCGTGGCAACCCAGATGCTCGACTCGATGATCGAGAACTCCCGTCCCACGCGCGCCGAGGCGTCCGACGTGGCCAATGCGGTGCTCGACGGCGCCGACGCCGTCATGCTGTCCGGTGAGACCTCCGTGGGCAAGTACCCGGTGGACACGGTGAAGACCATGTCGCGCATCGTCCTCGCCGCCGAGACCGACGGCGAGGTCCCGCCGCTGTCCCACGTCCCGCGCACCAAGCGTGGCGTGATCAGCTTCGCGGCCAAGGACATCGGTGAGCGGCTCAACGCCCGCGCCCTGATCGCCTTCACGGCGTCCGGCGACACCGCCCGCCGTGTCGCCCGGCTGCGCTCCGACCTGCCCCTGCTGGTGTTCACCCCGTCCCAGGAGGTCCGCAACCAGCTGGCCCTGACCTGGGGGGCCGAGTCCTACCTGACCAACGAGGTGTCGACCACCGACGAGATCATGCAGGAGGTGGATTCGATCCTGCTGGGCCAGGCCGGGTACACCCGTGAGGACGCGGTCGTCATCGTCGCTGGGTCGCCCCCCGGCACCGAGGGCAACACCAACATGATCCACGTCCACCTCCTCGGCGAAGACACCGCCTAGGAGAAGGTTCCCGGGGCAGAGGCAAGGAGACCCGACCACTGATGATCGACGCACGCGACACGGCACTGCTGCTCGAGGGCGGAGGTATGCGTGCGTCGTACAGCGCCGGTGCGATGGACGTGCTCATGGAGCACGAGGTCCGCTTCGGCTGGGTTGGGGGTGTCTCGGCCGGCGCATCGCACCTGGTCAGCTATCTCAGCGACGAACGGGACCGGCTCCGTCACAGTTTCGTCGACTTCGCCACTGACCCGAACTTCGGGGGCTGGACGTGGCTGCTGCGGGGGAAGGGCTACTTCAACGCCGAGTACATCTACGGTCAGGCGCCGACACTTGACCTTCCGCGTCCGTACGATGCGTCGCGGGTGCTCGAGGGGGACACCGAGTTCCGTATCTGCGCCACGCGTGCGGACACCGGCGACCCGGTGTACTGGGGGCGGGACGACATCAGTTCCGGCAGTGAGCTGATGGAGCGGGTCCGGGCGTCGTCGAC
This sequence comes from Corynebacterium sp. USCH3, assembly GCF_037619475.1. Lineage (NCBI taxonomy): Bacteria > Bacillati > Actinomycetota > Actinomycetes > Mycobacteriales > Corynebacteriaceae > Corynebacterium > Corynebacterium sp. USCH3. The sequence continues at coordinate 72,358 of NZ_JAQPZT010000002.1, read as the reverse complement.
GATTCCTTTCGCCATGCCGGTTCCCCGGATCGACGGCGTGCCCTACGTCGACGGTGCACTCGGACCGTCCGGGGGCATCCCGCTGGAGGCTGCCCTGGCGGACGGCTACGACCGGTTCTTCGCCGTACTCACCCACCCCCGGGGCTACGTCAAGCCCCCGATGGGCAGGACGAAGGTGTGGCGTACGCTGCTGCGCCGGTACCCGGCGGTGGCGGAGGCGCTCATCACCCGGCACATCCGGTACAACGCCACCATGGCGCGTCTCTACGCCCTGGAACGCGCGGGACGGGCCTTCCTCTACTTCCCGGAGGACGACGCCCCGGTGAGCTCCACGGAACGCAAGGTCGACGTCTTGCGTGACTCCCTGCACCGGGGGACCGTGCAGGCGCGGAGGGACTGGACGACGATGGACGAGTTCCTGGGGCAGTCGACGGTGCGGACCCGCTGACGGCCTCCGTTCCCCGCCGCCACCGTCAGGAGCGCCAGAGGTAGGCCAGCACCCCCGCCAGGGCGGACCGCGTCGCCGCGTCAACGGTGCCCGGCGCCGGCAGGAAGTGCGGGGAGTGGTTCCCGGGAATGTCCTGGGCGACCCGGTCGGCGGTCACCGCGGCATCCCACTCGTCACGGTCGGTGCATCCGGTGAGCCAGAACTCGTAGGGCACGCCGAAGTGCCGGGGGATCTCGGAGAAGTCCTCCGAGGCGGTCCACCGGGTCGCGTCCTGTGAGCGGTCGCCGAAGACGGCGTCGAAGACCGGGCGGACGGTCTCGTGCACGGCACTGTCGTTGTCGGTGAGCTCCCCGCGGGCCGAGTAGACGATGTCGGCGGGCTGCGGGGTCCCGGACGCCACACACTCGGCCTGGATCACCCGCTCGATCGCCGCATACGTCCTGTCCCGCACCGTCGTGTCGTAGAAACGGCAGTTGAGCACCAGCGTCGCGGTGTCGGGGATGGTGTTGTTCGTGTGCCCGGCGGTGAGCGTGCCCACCGAGACCACCGCGAAGTCGTCGGCGGCGACCTCACGGCCCACGATGCCCTGGAGTCGGACGACGATCATGGCGGCGAGGAACGTCGGGTCGATCGAGTTGTGGGGTGCCGAGGCATGGGAGGACACCCCGTGCAGGGTCACGGTGATGGTGTCGCACGCGGCCATGACGGGGCCGGCGGAGGAGAACACGGTGCCGACCGGTCCCGGCATCACGTGCTGGCCGAGACAGACGTCCGGGGCGGGGATGCGCTCCGCCAGGCCGTCCCCGATCATGGACGTGGCGCCGCGCGTGACCTCCTCCGCCGGCTGGAACAGGGCGATGAAGGTCCCGGACCAGGCGTCCCGCCGGGCATCCATGATCTCGCACAGGCCCATCAGGGCGGTGGTGTGCACGTCATGTCCGCAGGCGTGCATCACGCCCGGATTCCGTGAGGCATAGGGCGCGCCGGTGTCCTCGGTGACCGGCAGGGCGTCGAAATCCGCACGGTAGAGCACCGTGGGGCCGTCGCCGTTGCGCCACACCGCGGTGATGCCGTGGCCGCCGATGCCGCTGGTCACCTCGGCGCCGAGGGATTCGAGACGGCGCAGGACATGTGCCGCGGTCTGTTCTTCGTGCTCGCTGAGTTCAGGGTTCTCGTGCATCCACGTGTAGAAGTCACCTGTCCAGGACAGGTCCACACCATGACTGTCGACGAACTCCGCGATGCCGGTCGGGTTCCCAGGTGTACTCATGGACGACGATTCTAGCTACTGGACCGCGGGGTTGTACCGCAGGGAGTTGCGCTGGAACTCGATCTCGTCGCCGAGCCGGATGCCGGGGGCCAGCCGACCGTGGTCGCGGGCGTCCCGGAGGCTGGCGAGCACCTTGGTCTTCAGGCCCGCCGGACTGAGTGTGTTGATGAAGATCTTGGTGCCGCCCTCGAACCCGGCCATGGTCGAGTCACGCCACTTGATCATGATCCGCCACGGCATGGGGACGTCCACGTCCAACGGCCGGTGCAGCCACTCCTCGTTGGACGGCATGTGCGGTCCGGCGGCGACGTGGCAGGCGTGGACGAGGTCGGCCACCGCGTCCCGCTCCTCGTCGCTGATCAGCCAGGGTTCGGTGGTGCCGGACCGGGAGAAGACCTCGAGTGTGGGCCACCGGTGACCGAAACCGGCGAAGACCACGGCATGGTCGTTCTCGGCGACGATGAGGTTGTGGTGGCCGGCGTAGTCCACCGCCCACTGGTTGTACATGTTCGGGTTCGCCCGGACCTGGGCGATCTCCGTCTCGTTCTGCAGACCGTGCTCGTCGATGGCCACGAGCTGCTTGTGCAGGTGCTCGATCGACGCGCCGGCGGGTTCCAGCCAGTTCTGGAATGCCGCGACGTAGCGGACGTAGGGGTTGGCACGGTAGAGCCGGTCCATCGCGTCGACGGTGAAGGCGATGTAGAGCCGGTGGTCCGACCAGCTCATCTCGCCGGAACTCAGCAGCTGGTCGCTGCGGGTGGCACCGGGGATGTAGTGGTCACGCGCGAGGATGATGTCGTGCCCACCGCCGAACAACGGTGCGCCGAGCTCGTTGACGCTCTGCACGGCGCGCTCCTCGGTGAACAGCGCGTCGATCTCGTCGGCCGGGCGCCCGGCGGCGGCCATCCGGATCCGCAGCAACTGCTCCACGTGGGCCCGCCCCTCCGGCTCGGAGAGGTACTCGGCCATGTGGCGTGCCGCCGTGGCGTCCATCCGGTGCCCGTAGTTCACCAGCCAGTAGTCGTAGGTGAGGATCTCGTAGAGGTTCGCCACACGCCGGAACAACGGGTCCGTCGCCGACAGCTCGGAGACGGTGAGTCCGCGGAGGATGCGGGGGTCACCGTTGTCGTCGATGACCATCCGGCCTTTCTCCGGCGTCGTCCGTAGCAGGTCGGCGATGCCGAAGTCCGTCTGGTTGTCCCGGTTGTCCGCGGTGATGTCGAAGACGTCCTCCGGACGTTCACGGACGGGACGGTGGCCGCGGCTGGGCACCGTCCACACCTCCGTGCCGGAAAACGGGTTGACCTGTTTGATGGTGCCGTCCGGCAACGTCGTCAACGGGGGCACCGGTGCTGGGGAGATGGAGGAGTGGCCGATCACAGTTACCCAACACTAGTCGCTCGGACCCTGGCCGTGGGAGCAAGTCAGTGCTTTACTGGTCCCCATGCCTCAGATCGTGTTCAAGATTCTTTCCACCCCCGACCAGCGCGACAGTATCGTCGCCGATCTCCGCCACCTGCTGGACCTCAATTCCGAGGTGCTCACTGCCGGCCTCGAGGTGGCCACGGGGACCCCCGTCGACGGCAGTCTCGAGGACGTCTGGCGGGACTACGGTTTCGCTGACGCGGTCGCCGGGACCGGGGACGCCCCGGAGCCGGCGACGCTGACGGTGGACGTGACGAGGTACGACGGCAGTATCAGCGCCCTGACGGCCCGGATGTCCGATGTCCTGGTGACGCGGGACAAGCAGCCCGCCGAGCAGCTCTTCCAGCAGGTCCTCGACGATCCGGGGAGCCCGCGCGTGCCGTGGCACGTCGACATCCGGCCCTGAGTCGACGGGGTGACGGGGCTCCACCTCCTATATGGTCCTCAGTCGAGGATGCTGGAGAGGAATGACCGGGTACGTTCCTGCTGCGGGTCGGTGATGACCTGACGGGCCGGGCCGTGCTCGACGATGCGCCCGCCGTCCATGAAGGCGACCTCGTCGGCGACCTCCCGGGCGAATCCCATCTCATGGGTCACCACGAGCATGGTCATGCCGTCATCGGCGAGACGGCGCATCACGTTGAGCACCTCACCGACGAGTTCAGGGTCCAGGGCGGACGTCGGCTCATCGAAGAGCATGAGCTTCGGTTTCATGGCCAGGGCACGGGCGATCGCCACGCGCTGCTGCTGACCGCCGGAGAGTTGGACCGGCCACGCCTCCGCCTTGTCGGAGAGACCGACCAGGGCCAGGAGTTCGCGCGCGGTGGCCTCCGCCTCAGCTTTGGGCACTCCCTTGACCTTCACCGGGGCCTCGATAATGTTGGCCAGCACGGTGCGGTGGGTGAACAGGTTGAACTGCTGGAAGACCATGCCGATGTCCGCACGTTGACGAGAGGCCTCGCGTTCGGAGATCTGGTGGAGGCGGCCGTGACGCTCCTGGTAACCGATGAGGTCCCCGTCGACCTCGATGCGGCCGGCGTCGATGCTCTCCAGGTGGTTGACACAGCGCAGCAGCGTGGACTTGCCGGAACCGGAGGGGCCGATCAGACAGGTCACGCTGCCGACGGGAACCTCCAGGTCGATACCCTTGAGGACGTCGAGTCGGCCGTAGCGCTTCCACACGTCCTTGACGGCGATCATCGGGGTGCTGTGCTGGGTGCTCATCGGCCGTTCTCCTTCGGGGTGCTGTTGCTGGGGTTCCCGGCGTCCTCGACCGTGATGTTCAACGGGGGCAGGCCTTCGGCGTCGGTGAGTGCGGCAAGCTGCCGGCTGGTCAACGCCCGCGAGGACCCACGGGAGTAGTAGCGCTCCAGGTAGTGCTGGCCGACCATGAGGATCGAGGTGATCACGAGATACCAGGTGGCCGCCACCAGGAGCATCGGCACGGGCTCGAACATGGCGTAGGCGATGTCCATGGACCGGCCGTACAGTTCCCCGGCGTAGGGCAGGGCGATGACCAGTGACGTGGTCTTCAGCAGGCTGATCAGCTCATTGCCGGTCGGCGGGATGATGATCCGCATGGCCTGGGGCAGCACGGTACGGCGCATGTTCTGCCACCAGGTCATGCCCAGCGCCTTCGACGCCTCGGACTGCCCCTCAGGCACGGCCTGGATTCCGGCGCGGACGATCTCGGCCATGTAGGCGGACTCGTTCAGACCCAGGCCGATCACGGCGAGCCAGAACATGTTGTTCAGGAGGGGTTCGAGCTCGATCTCGGTGAAGCCCACGTTGACCGACTGGTAGATGGCGGAGAGCAGCCCCCAGAACACCAGCTGCACGTACACCGGCGTGCCACGGAAGATCCAGAGGTAGAGCCAGGCGATGCCGCTGGTCACCGGGTTGGGGGACATGCGCAGGACCGCCAGGACGGCACCCAGGACGACACCGACGACCATCGCCAGCACCGTCAGTGCCAGGGTGTGCAGGGCGGCTTCGGCGATACGGGTGTCGAAGAGGTACGAGGCGTAGATGCTCCAGCCGTAGGCCTCGTTGTGGGCGGCGTCCCAGATGAACAGGGCGACGACGACCAGCAGGATCACGGAGGCGATGATGCGGCCGGGGTGGCGCAGGGGGACGACGTCATTGTCGGTCGGACGGGTGCGTTCCGGGGTCCGGGGGTGGTCGCTCATGAAGATGCTCCTTCGTCGGCGGGGGCCCCGGCGGTTGCCGCGGCAGGCAGGTCGACGTCCTGCGTGTTGACGGTGACGGAGTCCACGGCCCCGTCGGTGAGGCCCCAGGGGTCGAGGATGTCCTCGTACTGTCCGGAGGTGATCAGGTACTGGAGGGCGGCGGCGAACGCCGGGACGAGATCGGAGTTCTTGCTGAACGCCCATCCGAAGGGGGTGGTGTCGAAGGCGTCGCCGGCGGGGATCAGCTTGCCGTCGGACAACCGGATGGCGTAGTCGGTGACCGCGGAATCGGAACTCATCGCGTCCGCACGCTCCAGCGCGGTGGCGTTCGCCGCCGCATTGGCGGACTCGTACACGAGTTTGTTGATCCCCGGGTGTCCGGCCGCCACACACTCGTCCGACTTCACCTGGACATCGTCGGTGTCCGAGTAGGTGCCCTTCTGGACCGCCACCGTGAGCCCGCAGGCGTCCTGCGGGTCAACGGTCTTGCCCGGTGTGGTCGCCCACGAGATCCCGGAGGTGTAGAAGTCGACGAAGTCATAGGACTTCTGCCGTTCCTCGGTGTCGGAGAACCCCGATGTCCCGATGTCCACGGTCCCGGCACTGATCGACGGCAGGATCAGGTTGAAGTCCTGCTGCTGGAAGCCCACCTCCAGGCCCAGGACCGCACCGGCGGCACGCACGAGATCGACCTCGAAGCCGATGATCTCGCCGGACGGGTCCTTGAACTGATTCGGGGGGAAGGTCGGGTTGGTGGAGGCCGAGATGCGTCCGGAATCGCGGTACTCCCGGGGGAGCAGGTCCTGCAGGGCGGGGACAGGTTCCGGCAGGGTGTCGACCCAACCGTCGGGGTTCCCGGACTCCTCGTTGGTGACGCAGGCCGCCAGGGACGTCGAAAGCATCAGCGCCCCCAGGACAGAGCCGACCCTGCGGGCGGTCCGGCCCGGTCGGGGAACGGAATGGGGTGTCATGGGGGGAAGTATATCGGCGGCGGATTCTGTTAGTCTCGGGCCCCATGGATTCTCTCGTCGAAGACTATCTCAATGACATCCTGGACCGGGTCCGAGACGAGGACGGTGGTGCCGTGGCCGACTACATCCCGGAACTCGCCAAGGCGGACCCGACACCGCTGGCACTGGCCATGTGCACGAACCAGGGGTGGGTCTACAGCGTGGGCGACGACGAGCGCGAGTTCACCATGCAGTCGATCTCGAAGCCGTTCGCCTACGCCGCTGCACTGCAGGACTGCGGGGTCGACAAGGTCATCGAGACCGTCGGGATGGAGCCGTCCGGGGAGGCGTTCAACGAACTCTCCCTGGACGGCAGGACCCACCGGCCGGTCAACCCGATGATCAACGCCGGCGCCATCGCGGTGAACCAGCTCATCAACGGGGAGGACTCGTCGGTCGAGGACAGGGTGGAGGTCATCGTGGACTACTTCTCCCGGCTGGCCGGGCGTCAGCTCACCGTGGACGAGAACGTCACCGAGTCGGAGACCGGTACCGCCGACCGCAACCTGGCGTTGGCACACATGCTGCGCAGCTACGACGTCATCGTGGACTCGGCCGAGGACGCCGTCGCCAGCTACACGCGGCAGTGCGCCATCCGGGTCACGGTGAAGGATCTGGCGGTAATGGGGGCGACGCTCGCACTCGGCGGGGTGCAGCCGATCACCGGTGAACGCATCCTGGAACCGCTGGTGTGCCGGCAGGTGCAGGCGGTGATGGCGTCCGCCGGCATGTACGACGGGGCAGGGAAGTGGATGGCCGGCGTCGGTATCCCGGCGAAGTCCGGGGTGGCCGGCGGACTGATGGGCACGCTGCCGGGACAGCTGGGGATCGCCACCTTCTCCCCGCAGCTCGACGAGTCAGGGAACAGTGTGCGGGGAGCGAAGATCTTCCGGGCACTGTCCGAGGACATGGGTCTGCACCTGATGTCGGCCGTGACCCGCAAGGGCAGCGCGGTGCGGGGGATACGTACCCGTGGCCGGACCACGATATTCCGGCTGCAGGGCGGACTTGACTTCTCCGGCGCGGAGGAGTTCCTGACCGCCGCGGAGAACAAGGAGATCAAGACCCCCCGGGTGATCATCGACGCCCGTCAGGTCACCGAAAGCAACCCCGTGGGCCGGCGCATGGTCAAGGAGGGGCTCCGGCGGATCCGTGAGAACGGGAAGAAGGTCGCCGTCGTCGACCCGAACAACGTCCTCGGCAAGCGGAGGTTCGAGGACGGCACGCCGGTGGCGACGACCGCAGCCGAGTTCGACGACCAGTAGGCGGCGGGACTGCCGGTCTGTGGTCTAGGAGCGCGGCAGGAACGACGTCAGGTAGGCTCCCAGATCGCCGATGAGGCCGAACGGGGATGACAGCATGGATCCTGCGATGAACAGCGCGTTGGACGCGTAGGCGCCAGAGGTTTCGACAGCGTCGGCGATAGGAAGGTCCACGGGTTTTCTCCTGAGGGACGTAGCGCGCCGGGTGGCTCCCGACAGTTTGCCCACCCAATGTAGCGCATCGGCGGGGCAAGTACCATGGAACGGATGACGGACTGGTTTACCGCCGACACTCATTTCGGCCATCCCACCCCGGCAACCGCGCGGGGGTTCGACGCGACGACGGAGCATGACGCGGTCCTGGTCGAGAACCTCGCACGACGTCTCCTGCCCGGTGACCGGCTCTTCGTCCTCGGTGACATCTCGTCGGGCATGCCCGACGAGGAGGACCGTGCGTTGCGGTTGTTGGCGCAGGTGCGCGACGCGACCGGGGCACGCCTCCACCTGGTGGCGGGCAACCATGACGCGGTGCATCCGATGCATGCACGTTCACTGGCCGGCCACTCACGCTTCCTCCGGACCTTCGACACGGTCGGTTCCGCGATGACCGTGAAGATCGAGGGGCAGCGGGCAGTGGTAAATCACTTCCCCTACGACGGCGACCACACCAGCCCTGACCGCCACGTGCAGTGGCGCCCGCGGGACTGTGGTCAACCGATCACCCACGGGCACACCCACTCCACAGACAAACTGAGCTACTCGGCGGCCGGGACGCTGCAACTCTGCGTCAGCCTCGACGCGTGGGAGATGAGACCGGCGAGGAAGGACGACCTGGCAGCGCTGGTACGGCAGTGACCATTAACCCGCAGTGACCGCGACCCGGCGGAACCGGGGAACACGAAGAACCCCGCCGGTCTCCGTGGAGACCGGCGGGGTCGTCGAGTGGTGCCCTGGGTGGGACTCGAACCCACACGCCCGAAGACACTGCATTTTGAGTGCAGCGCGTCTGCCAATTCCGCCACCAGGGCCGACCCCGGAAAGCATACGGCAGAGTTGTCACCGCCGACAACACGGGGTCGGCGGCCGCCGTACGGACGGCTACGCCCGGGCGTCCTCACCGTCGAGGACGCACTGGATAAGACCCCCGTAGTACTCGACGAAAGCGTCGACGTCGGCCTCGTGAAAGTACTCCTGGGTCACCAGCCGTCGCATCAGGGCCAGGCCGATGACCATCGACATCGCCGCCTCAGCCCGCATCTCCGCGTCAGTGGGAGAGTGACCGAGGGACTCCGCGGCGACCCTCTCGAGCACCGGGGCGACGACCTGTTGCCGAAACACCTTCCCCAGGGCATCGACGATGTGCCGGTTGCCACCGGCGTCGGCGAGCTTGCGTACCAGTGAGTTGGGGCTGTCGTCGGCTGAGGTCACGGCCAGCCGCGCCAGATGCGTACCCATCTCCGCGAACGCGACGTTGTCGAGCCGTTGGGCCGCCTCGGTGAAGTCCAGCTGGGCCTCGTACAGGTTCTCCTTCGTCCCGTAGTACTTGATGATCAGCGGTGCGCTGACGCCGACGTCCTCGGCGATGTCCTTGAGTGACACTTCACTGTAGGGACGCTGGTTGAACGCGACTCTGGCGCGCTCGAGAATGCTCACCCTCGTCTGCTCCGCCCGCCGACGTGCCGACGACTGCCGTTCGTTGTCGCGGGGGGACGTCGCTTCGTCCGGGATGCTCTCTGTCTGGTCACTCATGGCGACTAGGATAGCCGGGGTACGACGCCGACCGCGGCAGCCACCACGAGAAGTGTGTCCGACATGTGACCGACAGGTGTCACGGACATGCAGGAAGGTCACATGACAGACAACTCCGGAGACCCACGTCCCACCCTGTTGTTGCTCGACGGACACTCACTGGCGTTCCGGGCGTTCTACGCACTGCCGGCCCAGAACTTCTCCACGACCGGAGGCCAGTACACCAACGCCGTCTACGGCTTCCTGGGCATGTTCCTCGGCCTCGTCGACACAGAGAAGCCCACGCACATCGCGGCGGCGTTCGACCTCTCCGGTCCGACCTTCCGGGAGAAGGACCTGCCGGAGTACAAGGCGCAGCGTCCCCCGGCACCGGAGGAGTTCCGGGGCCAGGTCGACCTGATCCAGGAGGCACTCCGCTCGTTGGGTGTCACCACCCTGACCAAGGAGTCCTACGAGGCGGACGACATCATCGCCACCCTGTCCTGCCGGGGCAGCGACGCCGGCATGCGCACCGTGATCTGTACCGGTGACCGGGACAGTCTGCAGCTCGTCAACGATGACGTCACCGTCCTCTACACCCTGCGTGGGGTCTCCGAGCTCGACCGGTTCACGCCGGCGCGGGTGGAGGAGAAGTACGGGGTCACCCCGTCGCAGTACCCGGACCTCGCGTCGTTGCGCGGGGACACCTCCGACAACATGCCCGGCGTCCCCGGCGTCGGCCCGAAGACGGCGCAGAAGTGGATCAGCAAGTACGGCAGCCTGGATGCCGTCATCGACCACCTCGACGACTTCAGCGGGAAGGTCGGGGAATCGCTGCGTGACAACATCGACAATGTCGTCCTCGCCCGCAAGGTCACCGAGATGGTCCGCGACCTCGACCTCGGGGATCTCGACGGCGACAATGGCCCACTGTCGGCTCTGCGTCCGAGGGCGGTCGACGCGTCGGAGGCCACCGCCCTCTTCGACTCCCTGCAGTTCGGTGCGAACCTGCGCAACCGGACATTCCGGGTACTGGGCATCGAGTTCGAGGACGGTGCAGCCGTCGAACTCTCCGTCGACGACCTGGCCGACGGGAAGCTCGCCGCCTGGCTCACCGCCCGTGCCGGCTGGAAGGACGGGCGCAATCACGGTGACGCCTCGGTCAACCGGCCGATCGTCGTCGAGGTCAACGGTGAGGGGACGCCGTTCGGAGGTCACGCCGACAGCGTCGTTCTGCTGGATCCGGTGACCGGTGACGACGGCGTCCTGCACGCCGTGCAGATCGACCTCGCAGACCAGGCCCCCAAGGACGAGAAGGCGCTGCTGGGGTATCTCGCCGACCGGTCGGCGGCGAAGTGGCTGCATGACTCCAAGCGCTCCTGGCACATGCTCAACGGGTCGGGGATCCGGCTCGACGGTGTTGAACACGACACGGCGCTGGCCGCCTACCTGCTGCGTCCGGACGTCCGTTCGACCGGTCTCGCCGACGTCCTGCAACGCCACGTCGGGCACGAACTCGCCGACGGTGCGACACCGGTCATGCGCGCGCAGGCCGTCCTTGAACTGGTCACGTCGTTGACCCCGGAACTCGCCTCGATCGGTGCGATGGAGCTCTACCTGGATCTCGAGGTGCCGCTGGCGACGATCCTCGCCAGGATGGAGAGCCACGGGATCTCGGTCGACCGTCCCGCACTGCAGGAGCTGTCGGACAACTACACCGACCGTATCGCCGAGGAGGTCGCCTCCGCGCGGGAGCTGGCCGGTGACGACACGCTCAACCTGTCCAGCCCGAAGCAGCTGCAGAAGGTCCTCTTCGAGGACTTCGGTCTGCCGACCACCAAGAAGACCAAGACAGGCTACTCCACCGCAGCCGGTGAGCTCGAGAAGCTCACGGTGCAGACCGGGCACCCGTTCCTCAGCCACCTGATGGCGCACCGTGAGTACCAGAAGATGAAGACCACCATCGACGGACTCATCGAGGCCACGGGGGACGACGGTCGTATCCACACAACCTTCAACCAGCGTGGTGCGGCGACGGGGCGGTTGTCCTCGGCGGAGCCGAACCTGCAGAACATCCCCGTGCGTACGGAGGCGGGCCGGCACATCCGTGGTGCCTTCCGGGTCGGTGACGGTTATACCACCCTGTTGACCGCCGACTACTCCCAGATCGAGATGCGCGTCATGGCGCACCTCTCCCAGGACCCCGGCCTGATCGAGGCGTACCGGCAGGGCGAGGACCTCCACAACTATGTCGGATCGAAGGTCTTCGACGTCCCGGTCGACGAGGTCACCCCCGAACTGCGCCGACGGGTCAAGGCGATGAGCTACGGTCTGGTCTACGGCTTGAGTGCCTTCGGGCTGTCCCAGCAGCTCAACATCCCCGCTGGCGAGGCCAAGAAGATCATGGAGACCTACTTCGAACGTTTCGGAGGGGTGAAGACCTACCTCGACGACGTGGTGGAACAGGCGAAGGAGGACGGTTACACCGAGACGCTCTACGGTCGTCGGAGGTACCTGCCCGAGCTCAACTCCACCAACCGGGTCGCACGGGACAACGCCGAACGCGCCGCGCTCAATGCTCCGATCCAGGGCACGGCGGCCGACATCATCAAGCGCGCGATGATCCGTGTCGACCGTGAGATGACCAGGCGCGGGATGGCGTCCCGGGTGCTGCTGCAGGTCCATGACGAACTCGTCGTCGAGGTCGTCGATGGTGAGCTCGAGGAGATGACGGCTCTGCTGCAGGAGCAGATGGACGGCGCCGCCGAACTCCGGGTTCCGCTGGATGTCTCGACCGGCACCGGCCCGGACTGGGAGGCGGCAGGGCACTGAGCACGTTCACTCGAGATCACCACTGGAGATGATCTCGACCCGGCGGACTCCGTCCATGCCGGACAAGGACGTCGTCAGGGTGTCGACCCGGTGGCGCCCCACGAGTTCGAGGGTGACCGTGGCGGACCGTTCATCCTGTCGGCCGGGCGTGGCGCTGTGCTCCTGGTTCACCTGGCGGATCGTCCAGCCACTCCCGGTGATGGAGGTCAGGACCGCGCGCAACAGACCACGCCCCTCGTCGTAGGATACGTCGAGCAGAACATGGCTGTGCGGGCCGGGAAGTAGACGGGACAGGCGTCGGAGGCCGAAGGTGGTCACCATGTGCAGGACGGTGACGGCGAGTGCGAGTGACCAGAGACCGGCTCCGGCCGAGGCGCCGATCGCGGCAACCTCCCACACGGATGCGGCCGTGGTCAGACCGACGACGGCCCCACGTCGGGTGAGGATCAGCCCCGCGCCGAGGAAACCTATCCCCGAGACCACCGACGCCGCCACCCGCGACGGATCGTAACTGGTCTGCTCCGAGACGACATCGGCGAAACCGTACTTCCCCAGCATCACGAACAGGGCTGATGACGTGCCGACGATGGCCAGTGTGCCGGGGCCACCGTTGTGACCGCGCAGTCGCCGTTCCACGCCCACTGCCGTGCTCAGCGCGAATGCGAGCAGCAGCAGACCCACCTGGGGCCATAACTGGTCGGTGACCGGGATCATCCCTCCATGCTAAACCGCTGCTTCAGTGGTGTCAGGGGAGCTGGCCCTCGGAGTGCGTCGGGCGTGCCGCGTGGTCGCGGGTCCGACGGCGTTTCGTGACCTGTTCGGCGACGACCATGGCGGCGACGACCGCTGCGCCGAGGACGAACAGTCCCAGCGCAAGACCGGCCTGGTCCCCGGGAACCTGGATGGCGGCGTCGTCGTCCTGCCAGGGCCACAGTGCCCGCAGTGACCCCAGCAGCATGCCGGTCATGGTGAACAGGGTCAGGGTCCGGTGCTTGGTGAGGAGATGCTCCATCACGCGGACGAACAGCACCAGCCCTGTCAGTGCGCCGAGGCCGAAGACGAGGATGTAGGTCACGTCCAGGTCACTGACGGCGGTGAGCGTCGCCGAATAGATACCGATGGCGTAGAGGAAGAACGACCCGGAGACGCCGGGCAGGATCAGCGCGCACACGGCGATCGCGGCGGCGACGAACACCAGGAACAGGTTCGGGTCGGGATTCGTCGACGAGGAGAACCCGGTCGCGATGAAGGTGAACAGTGCACCGACGATGAACAGGGGGACGGCCACCGGCAGACGACGCTTCAGGTCGGCGGAGTCGATCATCAGCAACGGGACGACGATCGAGACGGCGACCATGCCGAGGAAGAGGCTCCGGGCGGGGATCGGGTGGTCCTCGACGAACGAGCCGAGGATGCCGGCCAGAGCGAAGACCATGGCGACCATGCCGACCGCCATGGGAAGCAGCATGGTCCAGTCCACCGCCTTGAACCGCCGGGCACCTTCGGCACGGTCCGAGGGGAATGCCTTCACAGCGTCCAGCAGCCGGTTGGCGTTGTAGAGGACCCGCTCGTAGGCGCCGGTGACCAGCGCGACGGTGCCGCCGGAAATACCGGGGACGAGCTCAGCGGAACCGATCATCCCGCCGCGGACGAGGTTGAAGACGACCGTCCCCGGGTTGAGGGGCGTACGTCCGAACGTCGGTGGCTGGACGTCTGGCTGTTCTTGACTGGGGGAGTTGTCTTTCACGGGCGTCATCGTATCCGGATTTCCCGGGGGAGGGTGAAACCTGCGTGCGCGACGCGTGTCCGGTCAACAGGGAGGCAGCCCGGGACGATCCTCTAGGATCGGCCGGGTGGGCATGACGACAGGCAAACGACGGGCACAGACTCAGGCACGGACACTGACGCTGGGCTACTGGCCCGGTGAGGGGATCGGTCCGGAGATCGTGGAGCCGGCGGTGGTCGCCACCACGACCGCGCTCCGCCACCATGGAGGGCACACCGTGCGGTGGGTGCCGCTCCTTCTCGGTCGTGAGGCCTTCGGGGAGACCGGTCAGATCCTGCCGGACGAGACGTGGTCGGCGGTGCAGGCGCTCGACGGTTGGGTGCTGGGACCGCACGACAACGCGTCCTACCCGCCGGGCGCGCGGCGGCAGCAGAATCCGTCGGCGGCGCTGCGCGTGCGTGCGGACCTCTGGGCGAACATCCGGCCCGTCCGCGGCCTGCCGGGGGCGGTGGCCCCGGAGATGGACCTGGTCGTCGTGCGCGAGAACACCGAGGGGTTGTACGCCGACCGCAACATGTTCGCCGGCTCCGGGGACCTGAAGGTCACTCCGGACGTTGCCCTGGCGATCGGTACATTCACCCGGCAGGGGGTACGCCGTATCGTCCGACGTGCCGGTCAGCTCGCCGCCGAGCGGGGAGGGGTGCTCACCGTGGCGCACAAGGCCAATGTCCTGGCACGCACCTCGGGGATGTACCTGGAGGAAGCTGAGGCCATGGCGGCCGACACCGGTGTGGAGCTGCGGCCGGTGCACATCGACGCGCTGTGCGCGGACCTGGTGACCCGTTCGGACCGTCACCGGACGATCGTGGCGGAGAACATGTTCGGCGACATCCTCTCCGACCTGACCGCGGCGCTGGGCGGGTCGCTGGGCGCGGCGGGCAGCGTCAACGCCGGCGACCGCGCCGTGATGGCGCAGGCGGCCCACGGCTCAGCCCCCGACATCGCCGGGCAGGGCATCGCCAACCCGGCCGGTGTGATGAACTCCGCCGCCATGATGCTGGGGCACCTCGGTTTCCCGGAGGCGGGCGACGCGCTCGCCACTGCGGTCCGGGACGCCCTGACATCCTGTCCGACCCAGGATCTCGCCGGACCCGGGGGAGCGGGCACGGAAGAGTTCTCCCGGACCGTATTTGCACAGCTCGGAGGGGTCGTGTAGCCTGCAGTCTGTTAACCGTCTGTCCGCAGACGCGCGACGGTGCCGCAACGCTGAACGCTGGCGGAACGGTGCCCCTTGTCCATCACTAAGAACAATCCGTCTCGGAGCAACTTCACATATGCCCACCAACAACGTTCCTCAGGTAGCCGTCAACGACATCGGCTCCGCTGAGGATTTCCTCGCCGCAGTCGACGCCACCATCAAGTACTTCAACGACGGTGACATCGTCGAAGGTACCGTCGTCAAGGTCGACCACGACGAGGTCCTGCTTGACATCGGATACAAGACCGAGGGTGTCATCCCCTCCCGCGAGCTGTCCATCAAGCACGATGTCGATCCCGGCGAGGTCGTCGAGGTCGGCGACGAGGTCGACGCCCTGGTCCTCACCAAGGAGGACAAGGAAGGCCGCCTGATCCTGTCCAAGAAGCGCGCACAGTACGAGCGCGCCTGGGGCACCATCGAGGAGCTCAAGGAGAAGGACGAGCCGGTCATCGGTACCGTCATCGAGGTCGTCAAGGGCGGCCTCATCCTGGACATCGGTCTGCGTGGCTTCCTGCCTGCGTCCCTCGTCGAGATGCGTCGCGTCCGCGACCTTCAGCCGTACATCGGCCAGGAGATCGAGGCCAAGATCATCGAGCTCGACAAGCAGCGCAACAACGTCGTCCTCTCCCGCCGCGCATGGCTCGAGCAGACCCAGTCCGAGGTCCGCTCCGAGTTCCTGCACCAGCTGCAGAAGGGCCAGGTCCGCAAGGGCGTCGTGTCCTCCATCGTCAACTTCGGTGCGTTCGTCGACCTCGGCGGTGTCGACGGTCTGGTTCACGTCTCCGAGCTGTCCTGGAAGCACATCGACCACCCGTCCGAGGTCGTCACCGTCGGTGACGAGGTCACCGTCGAGGTCCTGGACGTCGACCTGGACCGCGAGCGTGTCTCCCTGTCGCTGAAGGCCACCCAGGAAGATCCGTGGCGCGTGTTCGCCCGGACCCACGCGATCGGTCAGATCGTCCCGGGCAAGGTCACCAAGCTGGTTCCGTTCGGTGCCTTCGTCCGCGTCGAAGAGGGCATCGAGGGCCTGGTCCACATCTCCGAGCTGGCCGAGCGCCATGTGGATGTCCCGGACCAGATCGTCACCGTCGGCCAGGAGCTCATGGTCAAGGTCATCGACATCGACCTCGAGCGTCGTCGGATCTCCCTGTCCCTGAAGCAGGCCGACGAGGACTTCGCCGAGGAGTTCGACCCGTCCAAGTACGGCATGGCCGACTCCTACGACGAGCAGGGCAACTACATCTTCCCGGAGGGCTTCGATTCGGAGACCAACGAGTGGATGGAAGGCTTCGACGAGCAGCGTGAGGCATGGGAGGCCCGGTACGCAGAGTCCGAGCGCCGTCACAAGACGCACGCCGCCCAGATCGAGCGCCACCGCGCCCAGGCCGCCGAGGCTGCCGACAACGGCTCCTACTCCAGCAACTCGGACAAGCCCGCTGCCGCCGCCACCGAGGAGACCACCTCCGACGCCGGCTCGCTGGCCTCCGACGAGCAGCTCGCCGCTCTGCGCGAGAAGCTCGCCGGCTCCGGTGAGTAGTACTCCGTCGCTCAGTCTGCGGTGATCCGCTACTGAGTACCCGGTCTGACCCGCCCCACCCCGTCACGGGGTGGGGCGGGTCTTCCGTATTCCTGACCCTTATCTTTTCCATCGTGAAGTTCTATGATGTGGAGAATGCTGTCCCACTCAGCGACGGCAGTTCATCCCTGTCACCTGACCTAGGCGGAACCACACCATGGCATCGGCAACCACAGACACCTCCCGGCACATACTCCGGGAGATCGGGGGAGCGGACAACGTCTCCTCCCTGACCTACTGCGCGACCAGACTCCGCTTCGACCTCGTCGACCGGTCGAAAGTCGACAATGACGCTCTCGACAGCGACCCGGCTGTTCTGGGGGTCGTCGAACAGGGAAGCACCGGTCTCCAGGTGGTGATGGGAGGAGGGGTCGCCGACTACTACAACGCCATCGTCAAGGAACCGGGGATGGGGGACGCGGAGTCTCGCTCGTCGTCGAAAAAGGAGTACGGAGGGGTCCGTGGCCGGTACGACTGGGTGAACTACTGCTTCGAGTTCCTCTCGGACACCTTCCGGCCCGTGCTGTGGGCACTACTGGGGGCTTCCCTGATCATCACGATGCTGGTCCTGGCAGACACCTTCGGCTGGCAGGACTTCCGTGCCGACATGGCGGACCAGCCCGACGGCTACGTCCTGTTGCACGCCATGTGGCGGTCGGTGTTCTACTTCCTCCCGATCATGATCGGCGCGACGGCGGCCCGGAAACTGGGTGCCAACGAGTGGGTCGGCGCCGCGATCCCCGCGGCGCTGCTGACTCCGGAGTTCCTGTCCCTCGGCGAGGCCGGGGAGACAGTCCACATCTTCGGTGTCCCCCTGGTGCTCAACGACTACTCCTCGCAGGTCTTCCCGCCGCTAATTGCGGCGATCGGGCTGTTCTGGGTGGAGAAGGGACTGAAGAAGGTCATTCCTTCCGCGGTCCAGATGGTCTTCGTCCCGTTCTTCTCCCTGCTGATCATGATCCCGGCCACGGCCTTCCTCCTGGGCCCCTTCGGCATCGGCATCGGTAACGGGATCTCGGACTTCCTGCTGTGGCTGAACGGCGTCTCGCCCTTCATCCTCGCGGTCATCATCCCGCTGCTGTACCCGTTCCTCGTCCCGCTGGGTCTTCACTGGCCGCTCAACGCCATCATGATCCAGAACATCGCCACCCTCGGGTACGACTTCATCCAGGGGCCGATGGGTGCCTGGAACTTCGCCTGCTTCGGTGTCGTCGCCGGCGTCCTGTTCATCTCCTTCCGCGAGAAGAACAAGGGGATGCGACAGGTGTCCCTGGGCGGTCTGATGGCCGGACTGTTCGGAGGGATCTCCGAACCCTCGCTCTACGGTGTCCTCCTGCGGTTCAAGAAGACCTACGTCCGCTTGCTTCCGGGATGTCTCGTCGGCGGTATCATTATCGGCTTCTTCGACGTCAAGGCGAGTGCCTTCGTGTTCACCTCGCTGCTGACCTTCCCCGCGATGGACCCCTGGGGCGGCTACCTCATCGGTATCGCCGCGGCTTTCGCTACCTCGATGCTGCTGGTCGTCTTCTTCGACTACCGAGGGAAGGACGAGAAGGCGGAGGTTCTCGCCGGCCTCGCCGCTGAACAGGGGAGGGAGGACGGGGAAGAAGGTGCGGCCATCGGGCCGTCCGGGGCAGAGGCCACCGCGTCAGTCGGGAAGACTGCCCTGCGGCCGGGAGCAGTCACCGTGATCACCGCGCCCGTGGAGGGGAAAGTGGTCCCGCTGACGGAGGTGGACGACCCGGCCTTCTCCTCCGGGGCACTCGGGCAGGGAATCGCGGTTGAACCGTCCGGTGACACGGTCGTGGCACCGGCGGACGGAACGGTCCTCACTGTCCAGAACACCGGTCACGCCGTCGGACTGCGGCTCGACAACGGAGTCGACCTGCTGGTCCATATCGGTATCGACACGGTGAAGATGGGTGGGGCAGGTTTCGAGGTCCTGGTCGAGAAGAAGCAGAGGGTGACCGCCGGTACCCCGTTGATCCGCTTCGACGCCCTCCGGATCCGTGACGCCGGCTACTCCGCCGTCACCCCCGTCGTCGTGGTCAACACCAGGAAGTTCGGGAGCGTCGAGGGAATGCCGGCACCGGTGGCGGCATTCGGTGACGACGTCATCACCGTCACCGCGAAGACTGCCGAGGAGCCCGCCGGCAGCGTCAGCGCGGGCTGAGTTCCAGGCGGCGTAGTACCTGGGCATTCAGGGCGACCACCACCGTTGATGCCGACATCAGTACCGCTCCCACGCTCATCGGGAGAACGAATCCGACCGGGGCCAGTACCCCGGCAGCCAGCGGAACGGAGACCAGGTTGTAGCCCGCCGCCCACCAGAGGTTCTGCGACATCTTGCGGTAGGTGGCGCGGGAGAGGTCGATGACGGACAGGACGGAGCGGGGGTCGGAACTGGCGAGGACCACTCCCGCTGATCCGATGGCGACGTCAGTACCTGCACCGATGGCGATGCCCACGTCGGCGGCGGCCAACGCGGGGGCATCATTGACACCGTCGCCGACCATGGCGACCCGGCGTCCCCGGTCGTGGAGTTCCGAGACTTTCGCCGCCTTGTCTTCGGGCCGTACTCCCGCGAGCACCCGGTCGATGCCGAGGTCGGTGGCTACGGAATCTGCGACCGCCTGGGCATCACCGGTGATCATCATGACCTGCACGCCCCGCGCGTGCAGCGCCTCGACGGCGCCCCTGGACTCGGGCCGGATCTCGTCGGCCAACCGCAGTGCGCCGGCGACCGTACCGTTGACGAGGACATGGAGGATGATTGCACCGTCGTCGCGCCAGCGGTCGACGTCGACCAGTTCGGATATTCCGTGGTTCTCGAGGAGGTGGGGGCCGCCGACCTCGACGGTGGCACCATCGACGGTAGCTTTCACCCCGACTGCCGGGGACGAGGAGAACTCCGTCGCGTGGGGAACCGTGAGTTCCCGCTGCCGGGCCGCGTCGGTGATGGCCGTGGCCAGTGGATGTTCGCTGTCAGCCTCGGCGGCTGCCGCGGCGGAGAGGACCCCGTCCTCGTCAAGCCCGGCGTCGCCGAGGGTGATTCCGGTGACGGTGGGTTCACCCCTGGTGAGCGTCCCGGTCTTGTCGAACAGTACGGTGTCCACCGACCGCATGGACTCCAGGGCGAACCGGTCCTTGATCAGGATGCCTGCACGGGCGGCCCGCTCAGTGGCGATCGAGACCACCAGCGGGATAGCGAGGCCGAGGGCATGGGGGCAGGCGATGACCAGGACCGTGATCGTCCGGACGACGGCGTCCTCCGGTCGGCCGGCGGCGGACCAGACGACCGCGGTCAACGCTGCGGCACCGAGGGCGAACCAGAACAGCCACCCCGCTGCGGTGTCGGCGAGCCGTTGAGCTTTCGACGAGGAGTCCTGAGTCCGTGGCCACGGTGGCTGCGACCACCGTGTCACCGACCTCCCGGCGGACGGTCGCCGACTCGCCGGTCACCATGGACTCGTCCATCGACGCCGAACCGTCCACGATCGTCCCGTCGGACGGCACCGAGGCTCCTGGCTGGACGACGACGATGTCGCCCAGCTCAAGCTCACCGGGGGCGACCGTGGTGACGGTGCCGCCCTCCGACACCTTCTCCGCCTCGTCCGGTAGTAGTGCGGCGAGAGAGTCGAGCGCCGAGGACGTCTGGGCCAGTGACCGCATCTCGATCCAGTGCCCCAGCAGCATGATCACCACCAGGAGTGCCAGTTCCCACCAGAAGTCGAGTTCGTGGCTCAGCAGGTGGAGGCTGGCACCCCAGGAGGCGATGAAGGCGACCGAGAGTGCCAGCGCGATGAGCAGCATCATCCCCGGTCGCCGGGACCTGATCTCCTCCCAACCACCGGTCAGGAACGGGCGCCCTCCCCATACGTACATGACGGTCCCGAGGACGGGTGATATCCAGCCGGTGAGTCCGTCATCCGGCAGGGGGTAGCCGATCAGGCTGGCGAACATGTCGTTGAACACCACCACCGGCACGGCGAAGATCAGCATGACCCAGAAGAGTTGCCGGAACTGGGCGACGTGGTCGCCGTGCCCGGAGTGGTCGTGCCCGGAGTGTTCGTGCTGGGTGTGGTGGTCGTGCATCTGTCGGTTCTCCTCCTCAGGCCCCGGTCGCGCGGCTACTCTGCCGGACGGATCTCGCTTTCAGTGACCCACTTGTGGTTCGTCATGGTCATGCCGTCGGCCTCGTAGTCGACCATGTAGACGGTCTCGTCGGTGGAGCTGTCGATCGTGGCTTCGGCCCCTTTCATCCCCGCCATGTGGTCGGCCTCCAGGGTGGCGGTCGCTCCGTCGTCGAGCCGGTCGTCGCCGACGTCGGCGAGCTCCTCCTGGACGACCCACCTGTGGTCGGACACAGGCTCACCACCGTTGGTGGGTGTGTAGGACACGGAGTAGGTGTAGGTGTCGAAGGCTCCGGCGATGGTGGCGGTCGCCCCCTCCATCCCTGACATGTGGTCGGCCGTGAGCAGGACTTCTGTGCCGACGGGGTACTCGGGGGCCTCCGCCTCGCTGATGCCTTCGGGGGCGGGGCCTCCGTCGGCGGGGTGGTCCATGTGCTCCATGTGGTCCATGTGACTGTCGTCGCCGGCGGAGTCGGTCGCTGTGCTGTCGTTCTGGTCGGAGCTGCATGCCGTCAGTGCCAGCGCGACGCTGAGGACCGCTGCAGTGGCGACGGAGGAGAGGGTGGATCGGCGTTTCATCAGGGTGGTCCCGCTTTCTGGTCGATGTCTCGTATACCCCTAGGGAGTATACGCACCGTTCCTGTGCGTACCCCCGTGTGAGCGTGGTGGCGCAGCGAAAGCCCCGTACACCGACAACGGTGTACGGGGCTCGGCGGTGGTGGGGGCCGTCGATGTGACGCCGGGGGATTAGACCGGCGTCACCTCCGCGATCGCGTGGAGCGTCTCCAGCTTGGACGCCTTGCGCAGCTGAACCTTCCAGCTCTCCCCGTCCTTCTCCGTGAAGAAGGCGACCTTCGTCGGGAGGACGATCGGCTTGGCGAACTCTACCGAGTACTTCCCGGCGGGCGGCAGGAGGCCCTCCAGACCACTGAGGATCCGGGCTGCGGACCACATACCGTGGGCGATTGTCGCGGGGAAGCCGAAGGCCTTCGCCCCCAACGCCGACACGTGGATCGGGTTCTTGTCGCCGGAAGCGTCCGCGTAGATCTTGATGCCGGCCTGGTCGACGGGCCAGGTGGCCGTCGGAGTGGGATCCGCCGGGACCTCGGGACGGTCGAACAGGGACCCGGTGTCCTCGTCACGGCCGGAGACCGTGGCGTCGGCGGACGACGACAGTTTGGCGCCCTTGGCGAGGAAGCCCGACGTCTGCCTCCACACCGGGGCGTCGCCGTCCTCTCCCTCGACGAACACCTCGGTGACCATGTCGATGAGCAGTCCCTTACGGTGCTTCCGCAGATTCTCCGCGTGCGTGCGGATGTGCAGGACATCGTCGACGGTCAGTGGGCGGGACTGCTCGATCACGTTGGTCAGGTGCACACCCCCGACGGCGTTGAAAGGGAAGTCGTCGGTCGACATCACCTTCATCACCAGGGCGAAGGAAATCACGTAGGGGTAGGTGTACGGCAGTTCATTGCCGAGGCGGAGCCCGGTGGCGTCCGCGTACGCGGCGAGGTGGGGAATGTCGATGGTGACACCCTTGACCTCGAACCCCGTCGACGGGTCCTTCGTGGCTGACCGCTTCGCGCCGACCACAGGAACCATGTTCTTGGCGGCACCCTTGTACTCCGTCATCAGGTCGGGGATGGCGGGGAGTTCCTTGTAAGTGACAGTCACGGTGGGGTTCCTTCCTAGGCGCCGAGCAGGTTCTGGCCGCAGACGCGTACGGTGTTGCCGGTCACGGCGTTGGACGCGTTGCCGGCGAAGTAGGCGATGGTCTCGGCGACGTCGACGGTGTGGCCACCCTGGGCCAGGGAGTTGAGGCGACGTCCGACCTCGCGGGTGCCGAAGGGCATTGCGTCGGTCATGGCGGTCTCGATGAAGCCCGGGGCCACGGCGTTGACGGTGATCCCCTTGTCGGCGAGTTCCTCGGAGAAGGAGTCGACGAGACCGACGACGCCGGCCTTGGTGGTCGCGTAGTTGGTCTGGCCACGGTTGCCGGAGATGCCGGCCATCGAGGACACGCCCACGACACGTCCGCCGTCAGCGAGGCCACCGTTGCGCAGCAGACCCTCGGTGATGCGGACCGGTGCGACGAGGTTGATGTTCTGGACCATGTTCCAACGGCCCTCGTCCATGTTGGCGAGCAGCTTGTCGCGGGTGACCCCGGCGTTGTGGACGATGATGTCGACCTTGCCGCCGTGGCGCTCCTCGGCATGGGCCTTGATCTTCTCCGCGGCGTCGGGTGCGGTCACGTCGAGCGGAAGGGACGACCCCTTGACCTCGTTGGCGGTCTCTGCGAGCCCCTCGCCGGCGGCGGGGATGTCCACGCAGATGACCTTGGCGCCGTCGCGACCGAGGACCTTGGCGATGTCAGCGCCGATGCCGCGGGCGGCGCCGGTCACGACGGCGATCTTGCCGGCCAGCGGGGCGTCCCAGGACTCGGGGGCGGTGGAGGCGTCTGCGGAGACGCGGATGACCTGGCCGTCGACGAAGGCGGACTTGCCGGACAGCAGGAAGCGCAGGGTCGACTCGACTCCGGTGAGATCGGAGGAGGTCTCCGGCGCAACGTAGACCAGCTGCGCCGTTGCTCCGCGGCGCAGCTCCTTGGCCACCGACCGGGTGAAGCCCTCGAGGGACCGCTGGACGATGTGCTCGTCGCGGTCCTTCACCAGTTCGGGTGTGGTGCCGATGACCACGAGACGAGCGCAGGGGAGCAACTTGCGCATCTGCGGGTTGAAGAAGTCGAAGAGCTGGTGGAGTTCTTCCGGTGTCGTGATGCCGGTGGCGTCGAAGACAAGGGCGGCGCGCTTGGCGTCGGTCCCCGCGTCGACGAACTGGTAGTCACCATTGAGCAGCGGCTTCACGCCGGCTGCGACGCGGCCTTCGCCGCCGATGACCACCGGACCGTCGAGAGCGGGCTCGCCCTTCTTGTAGCGGCGCAGCGGCTCTCCCTGGGGGACGCCGAGCTTGCCTGCGAGACCGGAATTGACGACCTGATCGAGCAGGCCCTTGTTGGAGGAAGACAACGTTCGTAACTCCTTGGTAGTGGATCCGTTATTCGAAAGCGTACCTACGGCCGCTCGAACAATGTATGTTCACATTTGTACCCTAGTATGTGACCCCGAACCACGTCTCGAGATTCCGTGACGAGGGTTACATAAAAGTTCAGGGGCCGGACCAGACGGGACCGCACCGGTAGACTTCCGGGACACGTCTGACCGACACCACGATCCACGACAACACACGATGGAGAAACATCCTGATGACTACTTCGCCTCGTAAGGTCGCCATCCTCGGCGGCAACCGCACCCCTTTCGCGCGCTCCAACAAGGAGTACGCGAATGCCTCCAACCAGGACATGCTGACTGCTGCCATCAATGGACTGGTCGCCCGTTACGGCCTGCAGGATGAGCAGTTGGGCATGGTCGTCGCCGGAGCAGTTCTCAAGCACGCCCGCGACTTCAACATGACCCGCGAGGTCGTGCTCGGGTCTGCACTGAACTCCCAGACGCCCGCGTTCGACCTGCAGCAGGCCTGCGGAACGGGCCTGGCGGCCGCCATCCAGGTCGCCGACGCCATTGCGCTGGGACGTATCGACGCAGGTATCGCCGGTGGCACCGACACGACCTCCGACGCACCCTTGGCGGTCAACGACGAACTGCGCAAGACCCTGATCAAGGTGAACAACGCCAAGACCACCGGTGAGATGGTCAAGTTGCTGGGGTCGGTGCGGCCCTCCCAGATCGCCCCCGAGCAGCCCCAGAACGGTGAGCCGCGTACCGGCTTGTCCATGGGGGACCATGCCGCAATCACCGCCCGCGAGCTCAATGTGACCCGGGAGGACCAGGACAAGCTGGCCGTCGAGTCCCACCAGAAGCTCGCCGCCGCCTACGACGCGGGCTTCTTCGACGACCTCGTGACCCCGTACCTCGGTGTCCAGCGCGACACGAACCTTCGCCCGGACTCCTCGCTGGAGAAGTTGGCCAAGCTCAAGCCGGTCTTCGGCAAGAAGGATGCGGCAGACCACGGCACCCAGGCGACCATGACCGCGGCCAACTCGACCCCGCTCACCGACGGTGCCTCGGCGGTGCTGCTCGCGTCTGAGGAATGGGCCGAAGCCCACAACCTGCCGGTTCAGGCCTACCTCGTGGACTCCGAGACCGCCTCGGTCGACTTCCTGCACGGGCGTGACGGCCTCACTCCGGACGGACTGCTGATGTCCCCGACCTACGCGGTTCCGCGTCTGCTGGAGCGTAACGGCCTCACCCTGCAGGATTTCGACTTCTACGAGATCCACGAGGCCTTCGCCTCTCAGACCCTGGCCACGCTGCAGGCCTGGGAGTCCGAGGACTACTGCCGTGACCGCCTCGGCCTGGACGCACCCCTGGGCGCCATCGACCGTGCGAAGCTCAACGTCAAGGGCTCGTCGCTGGCCGCCGGCCACCCCTTCGCAGCTACCGGCGGCCGCATCATCGCCACCGCAGCCAAGACCCTCGAGGAGAACGGCGGCGGTCGTACCCTCGTCTCGATCTGCGCCGCCGGTGGGCAGGGCGTCACCGCCATCATCGAGCGCTAGTCGCTTCACCTGCTCCACTGTGTCTGCGGACCATGGGGCGCCCCTGCGGTGACCGAGGTCACCCCAGGAGTGTGTCGACGTCCGAGCGCAGCATCGCGGTGTTGTATCCGGACCACGTCGTCATGACGAAGTACAGTCGCGACGGGTCCGTCGGAGCCTGCATCGGCAGCATGAACGCCCCGTAGGCGTCCGGAACCTGCAACCGGGAGACCACGGTGTGCTTCCTCGACCACGGGCCCTGGGGGGTGTCGGACTCGCGCAGGACGATGCCCTCGGTGGATTCGTACATCGCCAGCCAGGTCCCACGGTGCTCGTTGTACTGTACCGACAGTTCGGAGACCC
The DNA here is from genome assembly GCF_037619475.1 of Corynebacterium sp. USCH3. Taxonomy (NCBI): domain Bacteria; kingdom Bacillati; phylum Actinomycetota; class Actinomycetes; order Mycobacteriales; family Corynebacteriaceae; genus Corynebacterium; species Corynebacterium sp. USCH3. Next base: position 46,583 of record NZ_JAQPZT010000002.1, on the reverse strand, counting down.
GGCCGTCGAGGACTTTCGCCGCGGACGCGGAGTCGGTCGACCAGCCGGTGCCGTTCCAGTACTCGGCCGCTGACCAGTCCGGGAACGCGTCCTGCGCAATGCGGGCGAGCCTGGCACTCCCGTCACGCCCGCTGGGGGTGCCGTAGGCGTAGACGTAGTCGGTGCCGTCCTCCCTGTGTTTGGTCAGTGCCGTCATCTGGAAGGTGTCGACCGTCGGATGCCCAGTAGTCACGTCGGTGATCCGTGAGTTCGACGAGGCGTTGCCCGACACCCGCGTCGAGTCCTCGACCGGGGTGAAGGTCGTGCCGCCGTCGTCCGAGACGACGGTCTGCGCGTAGTTGGTGGTCCACTGGCCGGCGCTGCCCCAGGACCGCACCGACATGAAGTCCACGTACTGCCTGCCGTCGACCTCGATTCCCGACGTCGGAATCTTGGTGTGCTCGATCCCCGGTTGTTTCAGCGAGGTGGGGAGAAACTCGCCTGACCGTCCTCCGTTGGCGGTTCCGTCGATGACCAGACCGTCCGAGGGGTCCTTGTCCGAGGAGGTGAACAAGGCGTTCGAGTGCCAGCCGTCTCCGGAGGCGGCGCAGCCGAAACTGTCGCCGAAGGCGATGAGGGTCCGACCGTCCCCGGCGTCCCACATGAAGCCCAGGTCGGTGGAGGCCAGGCCCAGGTCACTGGTCCGATCCGGACTGTTCGGCCCGGTCACCATGTACATCGCCTCGGTGGTCCCCCCGAGGTTCGGCAGGTCCCAGGGGGTGTCCCCGGCCCAGGAGGTGAGGGAACCTGACGTGTCCGAGCTACCCGAGCTACCGGAGCTTCCGAGCGAACCTGACCCGGAGCTCAGCAGGGCGGACGCCCGGTCGACGAGGCCGGGGGAGTACGTGTCGCAGGGTGCGGCGCTGGCGGAGGCGCTGCCGAGGATCGCGGCCGCGGACGCAGTGACGACCGCTGTGAGTGACAGCGTCGACACCCGTCGGAGAGAAGAGGTGAACATGGGACTCCTGAGGTGAAACATCATCAGAGTTATATGAGTGAAGAATTATGACTATAGTTCACTCTCATGACCCTCACCTCTGAACGTCGTACGACGACCCGCCCCGCATCGCTGACCACCGCCGGTGCGGCGGCTGCGGTGCTTGCGGCAGGAATCCTTGTCGCGCCCGGTGTAGCAGCTGACACGACGGAGCCGGATTCGACCGACATCACCGAGGCTGCGCCGGCGCTCCCGGACGTCCGTGAGATCGACGGCTCGACCGGAAGCCTGTTGAACCGGGACATCGGCACAGGTGACCAGGCGTTCTGTGCTGATTTCGGCGCGAAACTCGAGGACTTGGCGGGGCAGTGGGCGGTCGCTGTCGAGGGGCTGGATGAGGGCGAGGCATGGAAGGCGGCCAACGAGATCCGCATCCTCTTCACGAACACGGAAGCCGCGAACTTCCAGTGCCTGACCGCGGCGGGCGCCGCGCTGACCTCGTCCGGCAACGGCTCCCTGATCGGATCCTGACGTCACCGGCGGGGAGCGGTATCCTTGACGACATGCGCATCATCGGCCTGACAGGCGGTATCGGTTCCGGGAAGACGACGGTGGCGGAGCGGCTCCGGCAGAAGGGTGCTTTCGTCGTGGACGCGGACAAGATCGCCCGCGAAATCGTCGAACCCGGACAGCCCGCTCTCGCGGAGCTCGCTGAGGCGTTCGACGGGGTGATCACCCCGGAGGGCGGGCTCGACCGGGCTGCGCTCGCACGCCAGGCGTTCGCATCGACAGGCGCCACGGACACCCTCAACGCGATCACCCATCCACGCATCCGGGCGCGGACCACCGAACTCTTCGACCGTGCCGCCGCTGACGGTCGTGAGACCGTCGTCTACGACATGCCCCTGCTCATCGAGAACGGGGAGACGGAGACAGTCGACACCGTCCTCGTCGTCGACGCCCCTGACGACGTCCGGATCGCACGCCTGGTGGCGTCCCGGGGCCTGGACGAGGACGACGCACGTCGTCGGCTGGCCGCTCAGGTTGACCGGGAGACCAGACTCTCTGCCGCAGATGTCGTCCTGGACAACAGCGGGGACCTGGACTCGCTGATCGCCCAGGTCGACGCGTTCTGGGACGAGGTGTAGGGCACATGGCCTTCGCCGCAGAACATCCCGTCCTCTCAGAGTCCGAGTTCCGTCCCGTCGGGGACGTCGAACGCAGTGACGCCCGCTTCGAGGTCATCAGCGAGTACGAACCCGCGGGTGACCAGCCCGCCGCGATCAAGGAGCTCGATGAACGTCTGAGCCGGGGGGAACGTGACATCGTCCTCATGGGTGCCACCGGTACCGGTAAGTCGGCGACGGCCGCCTGGCTGATCGAGCAGCAGCAGCGCCCCACGCTGGTGATGGCACCGAACAAGACCCTCGCGGCACAGCTGGCGAACGAGCTGCGTAGCCTGCTCCCCAACAACGCCGTCGAATACTTCGTCAGCTACTACGACTACTACCAGCCCGAGGCGTACATCGCGCAGACGGACACCTACATCGAGAAGGACTCGTCCATCAACGACGACGTCGAGCGACTGCGGCACTCCGCGACCTCGAACCTGTTGTCGCGCCGCGACGTGGTAGTGGTCTCCTCGGTGTCCTGCATCTACGGTCTGGGAACGCCGCAGTCGTATCTCGACAGGTCGGTGGTCCTCAAGGTCGGTGAGGAGGTCGAGCGGGACCGGTTCCTCCGGCTCCTCGTCGACATCCAGTACGACCGAAACGACGTCTCCTTCACCCGTGGGGCATTCCGGGTCAAGGGGGATGTGGTCGACATCATCCCCGCCTACGAGGAACTGGCGGTGCGCGTGGAGTTCTTCGGTGACGAGATCGACAGCCTCTTCTACATCCACCCCCTCACCGGCGACGTCATCCGTGAGGTCGAGGAGGTCCGTATCTTCCCGGCGACGCACTACGTGGCGGGGCCGGAACGGATGGAGAAGGCGATGGAGGACATCCGGGACGAACTCGAGAAGCGCGTGGCAGACTTGGAGGGGCGGGGAAAGCTCCTCGAGGCGCAGCGGCTCCGGATGCGTACCGAGTACGACCTCGAGATGATCCAGCAGGTCGGTTACTGCTCCGGCATCGAGAACTACTCGCGCCACGTGGACCAACGTGAGGCAGGTTCGGCACCTGCGACGTTGATCGACTACTTCCCTGAGGACTACCTCACCATCATCGACGAGTCGCATGTCACCGTCCCGCAGATCGGTGGAATGTTCGAGGGCGACATGTCGCGCAAACGAAACCTCGTCGACTTCGGTTTCCGGCTGCCGAGCGCGTTGGACAACCGCCCCCTGACGTGGGAGGAGTTCGACGACCGTAAAGGCCAGTGTGTGTACATGTCGGCCACTCCGGGCGACTACGAGATGGCTGCGACGGGGGGAGAGTTCGTCGAGCAGGTCATCCGTCCCACCGGGCTGGTCGACCCGAAGGTCGAGGTGCGCCCGACCGAGGGGCAGATCGACGACCTCATCGAGCAGATCCGTCAACGGGTGGACAAACAGGAACGTGTCCTGGTGACCACGCTGACCAAGCGCATGGCAGAGGACCTCACCGACTACCTGCTGGAGCACGGGGTCCGGGTCAGGTACATGCACTCCGACATCGACACCCTCAAACGCGTCGAGTTGCTGCGTCAGCTCCGTCTCGGCGAATATGACGTCCTGGTCGGGATCAACCTGCTGCGCGAGGGGCTGGACCTGCCTGAGGTGTCGTTGGTGGCGATTCTCGACGCGGACAAGGAGGGCTTCCTGCGGTCGGAGCGGTCCCTGGTGCAGACCATCGGGCGTGCAGCCCGCAATGTCTCCGGCGAGGTGATCATGTACGCCGACAAGATCACGGACTCCATGCAGCACGCCATGGACGAGACGGACCGGCGCCGTGCCAAGCAGATCGCCTACAACGAGGAGCACGGGATCGACCCGCAGCCGTTGCGCAAGGCGATCGCGGACATCCTCGACCAGGTGTACGAGAACCGTGGTGACGACGCAGACAGCACCTCCACCGGTTTCGGTGCGGACGTCAACGTCGCCGCGGGCGACTCGGCGGCGGCCGGGGCGCAGGACGCCGGGTCGATGGCACGGCCGGAACTCGAGCGGTTGATCGCCGATCTCACGACACAGATGCAGGACGCGGCCAGAGAGCTGAAGTTCGAGCTCGCGGGGAGACTGAGAGACGAGATCGCCGACCTCAAGAAGGAACTCCGCGGCATGATCGAAGCAGGGATCTGACTGGGGTAGGATTTCGTGTGGAAACCATCCACGATCACAGAGGGCTGGCAGTGAGCGATAGCACCACCTATGAGACCATCGTCGTCGGAACCGACGGATCATCGTCATCCGTTCTGGCGGTGAAACGGGCAGCAGCACTGGCCGCGGCGTTCGATGCCCGGCTCGTCATCGGTTGCGCCTACTACAAGAACGCTGAATCGGCGGTGAAGGCCATCCGGATGGATTCGAAGACGGTGGTCGGTGGGGACCCGGCGCAGGAGAATCTGGCTGCTGCAGTCGCCGCGGCTGAAGAGGTCGGCGCGACGAAGGTCTCCACCGCGGTGAAGGAGGGGGCACCGGTCGACGCGCTCATGGCGATCGTCACCGACGAGTCGGCGGATCTGCTCATTGTCGGAAACCGCGGCATCAACTCTCTGACCGGCCGGCTCCTGGGGTCGGTACCGGCGGACGTCGCGCGTCAGTCCGACTGCGACGTGATGATCGTCCACACGGTGTAATCTCACGCCCTCCGGTGCAATTCCCGGACCTCACCGGCCAGGGAGGGGTCGGGGCCGTCGACGACGATACCGGGGAGAATCTCCCGGATCCGCACCGGTGCGACCGGTGACGGGGGTCGACCGTCCCCGGCCGCCCAGGACGCGAACTGGGTCGCGGAGGTGGCGTAGACGATCCGGCCGAGTCCCGCCCATCCGTGGGCTGCCGCACACATCGGGCAGTGCTCGCCCGACGTGTAGACCGTGCACCGTGCCCGTCCTGTGGCGCTGAGGTTCGCCACGGCCCATTCGGCGGCGGTGAACTCCGGGTGCCGCATTGGGTTGGAGTCGGAGACGACACGGTTGCGGTCGGAGAAGAGGACCGTGCCGTCCTCATCGACCAGAACGGTGCCGAACGGGTCGTCACCGGCATGGAGGGCCTCCCGCGCACGGTCGACGGCGAGACGGAGATAGTCGCGGTCACTGCCTGATATACCCACAGAGCCCATTCCTACCAGGGCAGCGGCCGGTCATGGACGAGGGTGAGGCCCTGTGTCGCTCGCGTGACGGCGACATAGAGGTCGTTCAACCCCTGGGGCGACGCCTCCGCGATCTCCCCGGGTTCCACCAGGACGACCTCGTCGAACTCGAGGCCTTTGGCCCCGTTGACGTCGGAGACGACGACGGTGGCAGTCCCGAACCGCTCGTCCAGTTCGCTGACATGCGGGGCGGCCGCGATGACGCCGACGAGACCTGCTCCGGCAGCGTCGACGGCCCCGTGCACCGCCGCGGCGAGCTCCGACACCGGGAAGCCCCTGACCCCGCTGCCCGTGTCCCGCAGGCAGGCCGGGGCCTCCTGGTCCGGGGCGATCTCGGCGAGGATGCGTGTGGCGATCCCGCTGATGTCTGACGGTGTCCGGTAGTTCACCGTCAGCTCGTGAAGTTTCCACCGGTCGTTCACGAACGGCTGGAGCGCCGACGCCCAGTCCTCGACCCCGGCCGGACTGCCCGTCTGGGCGGGGTCACCGACCAGCGTCATCCACCTGTTCGGGGAGCGTCGGAAGATCATCCGCCAGGCCATCGACGAGAGTTCCTGGGCTTCGTCGACGATCACATGTCCGAACGCCCACGTCCGGTCGGCGGCGGCGCGTTCGGCGGTGGACATCGACGACCGGACACGTTGCCGTTCAGCAAGTTGTTCGGCGTCGATGACGTCGTAGGCCATCAGGATCTCTGCGTCAGTTCCGTCGTCGAGGTCCTGGTAGGCGGAGCCGCTGAGGATGTCGAGTGCCTCCTGAGCCTCGTCGACCTGGGCTCTCCACCGTCGGCGCTCCTCGGCTTCAGCCTCCTCGGCGCCTGCGATGCCGAGAATTTCGGCCAGCTCGTCGAGCAGGGGAGCGTCAGCCTCGGTCCAGTCGTCCGGCTTGTCCTCGCGCAGCAGGGCGTGCCGGGTCAGGTCATCGTACTCGGCGGCGGCCGAGTCAACGGCCTGCGAGGAGCCGAACAGTCCGGCGAGCACCTCCTCGGCGGTGAGTTCGGGCCACAGCGCATCGACGGCGTCGGCAACCGCGGGCTCCTCGGCCAGGTCCTCCCGCAACTGCTCGCGGTCGGAGGCAGTCAGCAGATTCTCCCCGCCGAGGGGGTCTGCACCGATGGACTCGGCCATGGCGTCGCACATGAGATCGAGCACCGCATCGCGGAAACGTCCACGGGCAAGGTTGTGGGGGCGGTGCGTCCGCCGGGCGCGTGTCCGTGCCTGCCGTGCGATGGCCGGAGTCAGCGACACCGGCACACCGTCGATGACGAAGTTCACCGGCTGCGCAGGCACGGTCTGCAGGTCGCGGACGGCGGCGGCGAGGATCTCGAGCATCTCCAGGGAACCTTTGACTTCCTGGGTGGTCAGAGTCTCTGCGCCCAGGGGACGTGCGGTGATTCCCGGCAGCAGCGATCCCGGGGTCGCCAGGACGACCCCGGTTTCGCCGAGGCTCGGCAGGACCTGCGAGATGTAGTCCAGGAAGCGACGGTTGGGGCCGATGATGAGGACACCGGTGTTCGACAGCTGCTCACGCCAGGTGTACAGCAGGTAGGCCGTCCTGTGCAGCGCCACCGCCGTCTTACCGGTTCCGGGGCCTCCCTGAACCACCGTGACACCGCGGTGCTCCTCCCGGATGATCCGGTCCTGTTCCGCCACGATGGTGTCGACGATGTCGTGCATGTGCCGGTCCCGTGCGCGGTTGACCGCATGCAGCAGAGCGCCTTCCTGCGCCACGGAGCCGTCCCTGTCGCCGGCCGTGACACCGTCCTCCCCGCCGGGGCCACCGGAGAGACGTTCATCGGCGACGTCGGTCACGGTACGGCCACGGGTCCTGATGTGCCGGCGGACGTGGACGCCCTCGGGGTGGAGCGTCGTCGCGAGGTAGAACGGTCGGGCAAGGGGGGCCCGCCAGTCCATCAGCAGCGTCCGCATCTCGTCATCGGTGGTGTGCAGCCCGATCCTGCCGATGTAGCGGCGGTCAAGGGCAGGTTGTCCGGGGACGTCGGTGACCGGGTTCTCCGGTTCGTCGTCGTCGACGTCGATGCGTCCGAAGAACAGGCCGATCTCCGCCGCAGAGTACTCGTCGAGGCGACCGGCGACCTCATAGGTCTCGTGGTCGCGTTCGAGGAGAGTCTGCGGCTGATCTATGTCGGCGCGACGGCGCTGTGCCTTACGCATCCGCTCGGTGAGCCGTTCCCTGGACTCGTCGACGACAGCGAGCAACGCGTCGAGGTGCTCCTGCTCCGCCGTGATCTCCGGGGTCTCGGAAGGGGTGTCGCTCATGGTCTCCTGAATCTCGTGCCGGTTGTCCGTCGCTCCCGCAACAGGACGACCATTCTACGCTGTCCGGCGGTGCGGAGAACCCGCGTTCACCACCCGCGTTCCCGCCACTGCTCCAGGTGCGGACGTTCAGTGCCGATCGTCGTGCCGTCCCCGTGGCCCGGGTGGACCAGGGTGTCGTCCGGCAGAGAGAAGCAGCGTCGGCTGACATCGGTGAGCAGCATGTCGAAATCCTCCGGTGACTCGGTCTTGCCGACACCGCCGGGGAACAGGCTGTCACCGGCGAAGAGGTGGTCGGGGCCGTCGTCCCGGGGGAGGATCACCCCCAGCCCGCCGGCGGTATGGCCGCGGAGCAGGATCAGACGCATACCCAGCGAGTTGAGCGAGGGGGAGGAGGTGATGAAGTCCTCGGGGGCGTCCCGGTCGGGGTCGTGTCCCCAGGAAGCGTCGACGTGGACCGGCAGATCCGGTGCGTCCTGGACCGAGGCATGGTGGCGTGCTCCGGTGGCGGCGAGAATCTCGGTCAGGGCCTGGACATGGTCCCAGTGCCGGTGGGTGGTCAGGACATCGGTGATCCGCACGCCGGCGTCGGCGGCCGTCGAGAGCAGATGGGGGGCCTCGTCCGCGGCATCGATGAGCAGCGCGTCGCCTCCGGAGCTGACCAGGTAGCAGTTGTTGCCCATCGGGCCTACTGTCGTCGTGGTGATTTGTGTGGGATCCATGGACCCCACCATAGCCGCGCCGCCGCCGTGACGGCGCGACATTTTTCGACTATCCGTTCGACTGCGCCGGGGCCTTCACGTACGATGGCGACGCAGTGACGAACTTCCATGAAGGAGAACCTGGTGGCTGAGATCCTCACCGTGCGGGGAGCGCGGGAACACAATCTGCAGGGCGTCGACATCGACCTGCCGCGTGAGCGGATGATTGTTTTTACCGGACTGTCCGGGTCGGGAAAGTCATCGCTGGCTTTCGACACCATCTTCGCCGAGGGACAGCGGCGGTACGTGGAGTCGCTGTCGTCCTACGCACGTCAGTTTCTCGGGCAGATGGACAAGCCCGACGTCGACCTCATCGAGGGACTGTCTCCGGCGGTGTCGATCGACCAGAAGTCGACGAACCGGAACCCACGGTCGACGGTCGGCACAATCACCGAGATCCACGACTACCTGCGCCTGCTTTTCGCGCGGACAGGCGTAGCCCACTGCCCGGAATGCGGGGAACGGATCCAGGCACAGACCCCCCAGCAGATCGTCGACCAGATCCTGGACATGGAGGAGGGTCTGAAGTTCCAGGTGCTCGCCCCGGTGGTGCGGACCAGGAAGGGCGAGTTCGTCGATCTCTTCGAGGACCTGGCGTCGGACGGGTACTCGCGGGTCCTGGTGGACGGGGAGACATACCGGTTGTCGGATCCGCCCACCCTGGAAAAGCAGGTCAAGCACGATATCGACGTGATCGTCGACCGCCTCCAGGTCAAGCCCTCCCAGAAACAACGGCTGACCGACTCGGTGGAGACCGCGCTACGGCTCGCCGACGGGCGTGTCGTCATCGACTTCGTCGGTCTCGACGACGCGGACGACAACCGTTACCGTCGTTTCTCTGAACACATGGCATGTCCCAACGGCCACCCCCTGGCCATCGACGAGCTGGAGCCACGGAGCTTCTCGTTCAACAGTCCCTACGGCGCGTGCCCGGTGTGTGACGGCCTCGGTACCCGGCTGGAGGTCGACGAGACGCTGATCATTCCCGACGACGACGCCCCGCTGCTGTCGGCGATCGCTCCCTGGGCGTCCAGCCCGAATCACAAGTACTTCGACAAGCTCCTCACCGCCCTCGCAGAGAACATCGGTGTCGATCCACGGACGCACTGGTCGGAACTCACGAAGAAGGAACGCAAGGCGGTCCTCCACGGACATCCCGAGGAGATCACCGTCCGGTACCGGAACCGCTACGGCCGGTCACGGCAGTACTCGGCCCCTTTCGAGGGCGTGATGCCTTACCTGCACCGCAAGATCGACCAGGCGGAGAGCGAACACCAGAAGGAACGCTTCCTCGGGTACATGCGGGAAGTCCCGTGCGCGACGTGCGACGGGACCCGCCTGCGTCCGGAGATCCGCATGGTCACCATCAGCTCGGAACTCGGTGAGAAGTCGATCGCCGACGTCTCCGACATGAGCATCGAGGACGCGAGCGGTTTCCTCGACCGGTTGAGCCTGTCGACCCGTGACGAGATGATCGCGGGGCGGGTGTTGAAGGAGATCCAGGCGCGTCTGACCTTCCTCCTCGACGTCGGACTCAACTACCTCAACCTGTCACGTGCGGCGGCGACCTTGTCCGGTGGCGAAGCCCAACGCATCCGGCTGGCGACGCAGATCGGCTCGGGCCTGGCCGGGGTTCTCTACGTTCTCGACGAGCCGTCGATCGGTCTGCACCAGCGGGACAACAAACGCTTGATCAGCACGCTCCAGCACCTCAGGGACATCGGGAACACCCTGATCGTCGTCGAACACGACGAAGAGACGATCCGGACCGCGGACTGGCTGGTCGACATCGGGCCGCGTGCCGGCGAGTACGGCGGCCGCATCGTCTACGAGGGTGAGCCCGGCGGCATCGTCGACGCCGACGAGTCCCTCACCGGTCAGTACCTGTCCGGCAGGCGCCTCCTCGCCGTTCCGGACACGCGCCGGACCGTTGACCGGGAGCGGTCCATCACGGTTCATGGTGCGACGGAGAACAATCTGCGGAATGTCACCGTCAGCTTCCCGCTGGGTGTCCTGACCTGCGTGACCGGGGTGTCCGGGTCCGGCAAGTCGAGTCTCGTCAACGGGATCCTGGCGCAGGTGCTGGCCAATGAACTGAACGGGGCGCGACAGGTGCCAGGGCACCACAGGAAGGTCACCGGCCTCGACCAACTCGACAAGCTCGTCCGCGTCGACCAGAGTCCGATCGGCCGGACTCCGCGGTCCAACCCGGCGACCTACACCGGCGTCTTCGACAAGATCCGGAATCTCTTCGCTGAAACCACTGAAGCGAAGGTCCGGGGCTACAAGGCCGGCCGTTTCAGTTTCAACGTCAAGGGTGGACGCTGTGAGGCCTGCCGTGGCGACGGCACATTGAAGATCGAGATGAACTTCCTGCCGGACGTCTACGTGCCCTGCGAAGTGTGCGACGGTGCCCGGTACAACCGTGAGACACTCGAAGTCCACTACAAGGGCAGGACGATCTCCGAGGTCCTGGACATGCCGATCAGTGAGGCCGCGGAGTTCTTCGCGCCGATCACCTCGATCGCCCGCTACCTGGACACCCTCGTCGACGTGGGGTTGGGCTACCTGCGGCTCGGGCAGGCGGCGACGACACTGTCCGGCGGCGAAGCCCAGCGGGTCAAGCTGGCCAGTGAACTGCAGAAGCGGTCGAACGGTCGAACCGTCTATATTCTGGACGAACCCACGACCGGCCTGCACTTCGAGGACATCCGGAAGCTGATGCTCGTCATCCAGGGACTCGTGGACAAGGGCAACACCGTCCTGGTGATCGAGCACAATCTCGACGTGATCAAGGCAGCTGACTGGGTGATCGACATGGGTCCCGAGGGGGGCGCCGGTGGCGGGATGGTCGTGGCGGAGGGGACTCCGGAAGACGTGGCGGCGGTGGAGTCGTCGCACACCGGGTCGTTCCTGCAGGATCTGCTCTGAACAGGTGATCAGAGGGAGTCGGACGACGGGCCGGGGGCCTTCCGTCCGCGCTCCCGCAGCAGTGCGGCGACGAGGAGAATCGCGCCGCAGATGATGAACGCCGCCACCTGGATCAGCCCGGCCAGGGCAGAGAGGTCGTAGAAGACGAGCTTCGCGGACGCCAGCAGCGCCAGCACGAGGCCTGCAGGCCCGTTGTCCCTGGCAAGCATGGTGACCCCGAGGCTCATCCACGAGACCGACATCACCAGGTGGCCCGCCATGAACGCACTGTCGGTGTCACTGACCGTGAGGAAGATCAGGGGGATGGCCGACGACACCACAACCAGGAGTACCGCGGCCAGCAGCAGTGTCAGTTCCCGGGCCGCGCCCAGTGCGCGGGACTGCCTGAGGACCATGACGCCCGGTGCCGCCGTCACGAGCAGTACCGGCCACATGATGGCGGGGTGGACGTCCGTCTCGATCCAGGCGGGAACGGCCCGGGGAAGCGCATAGGCGAGGGTGACGAGGAACACGCCCCACACCAGAATCGTCGGCAGCCGGTCGGAGACCACCACCAGAGTGGTGGCCAGTGCGACGAGAGCGACCATCCACCACAGGGACGACACGGCGAACGGGTCGCTCTGCCGGACCATCATCACCGCGGTCAGTCCGGCGACGCCGGTGCACAGCGCGGCAGTTAGACCGGGCGCGGGGGTCGCGTCTCCGGGGGTAGTGGCATCAGGGGGACCCGTCCGCAGCGGTATCCCGAGGAACACCGAGGCAGCGGTACTGCCGACCACCGGGGCGCCTGCGATGGCGAGGCAGGCGACCGAGGCTGCCGTGACGGACATCGGCCCGGCGGTGTCGGAGAGCAGGAGGAGTACCGGGACAAGCGAGGCCGGGATCCACCGGGTGGCCGCCGACAGGCCCGCCGACTGCCCCGGGGCCGACAACGCCAACCAGGTCATGAGGGCCACCCCGGTGAGCGCACAGACCGTCAGAGCCATGCGCTGCCCGTCGCCGTACAGGACCACGGATCCGAGGACGAGAACGGCGGCGGACGACCAGGAAACCGCCGTCCACTCCCTGTGCCAGGTGGCAGCGGCACCGATGAGTGCGACGACGACCAGTGACAGTGCCTCGAAGCGGTGGGTGGTGGACACCTGCAGGAGGTGGAGGACCGCGGGAGTGAGAAACCCGGTCCCGGCGATCAGGAGGATCACGGCCAGCACCTGGTGGGACCACGCCCAGGCGGTGAGCAACCCCGCGGCGGCGATGCCGGCCACCAGGACAACGCCGGGCATCGGTTCCATCCACCCGAGTCCGAAGACGAGAACCCACAGGTCAGTGAACATGCCGAGCACACCTACGCTGACTAGGGCCGGTGCCGTCGGCCCGGTGGGGTGTCGATGGTGAACCGCGAAGCCACCGGTGATCAGCAGCAGGCAGAGTACCGCCGCCGCCGAGACGGCGCTCGCCGGGCCGAGCCAGCCCCGGCTGAAGGCCTGCACCGCGAGGAAGACCAGACCGATGACGGTGATGACACCTCCGAGAGCGGATACACCGATGGTGACCTTGTCCTTGTCCTCGAGGTAGCGGGAGACGGGGCCGGAGACCACTGTGCCGGGATGACTGCGGGGCGCTCGTGGCAGACCTGCCGAGGGCGCCAGGGGCGGCGCGGGTGTGGAAGCAGACGGTGCCGGGGCGGACGGCCAGGCGTCCGGCCGTGCCGCGGACGGAGCCGGTGTCGGGTGTTGCTCCGGAGGCGGTGCAGGGACGGTACCGTAGAGTTTCGCGAGCAACTCCGAGGTGACGCGGACCGTGTCCCGGTGTGCGGCCTCTGAACGTTGCAGTGACAGCTCGAGCTGCCGTCGGAGTATGTCGATCTCATGCGGTGACCCCTCCGCCCCCGGATGTCGCATTCTGTTCATGTCCTAAAACTAGCAGGCGGGCGCGGCATTATCGGCAGCTTGTCAACGTCGGGGGCGTCTGTTAGTGTTCAGTCCACTACCGCCTGTCAACGATGTCAGGCTGCAAGTGGAGTCTCTCCCACCTGAAACCGCCGTCCGGCAGGGTTCGGGTCACTGGAACGGTCACCGGTCGCCACCGTCGTGGATGCACCGGTGCCGTCCGAGGTGCGGTGCATGTGCACCGTCCGGGGGATCACACTCGCAGTACGCGGTACACGTTTCTACCACTGCTACTGAGGAGTTCTCATCAGCGCACAAGCTCGCATTAACGACCGGATTCGAGTTCCCGAGGTCCGACTCGTCGGTCCGGGAGGCGAACAGGTCGGTATCGTCCGTATTGACGATGCACGCAAGCTGGCCTATGACGCAGACCTCGACCTCGTCGAGGTTGCACCGAACGCCAAGCCGCCCGTGTGCAAGATCATGGATTTCGGCAAGTTCAAGTACGAACAGGACCAGAAGGCTCGCGAGGCTCGCAAGAACCAGCAGCAGACCGTGGTCAAGGAGCAGAAGTTCCGTCCCAAGATCAGCGACAACGACTACGAGACGAAGAAGTCCAACGTGGTCCGGTTCCTGGACAAGGGATCCAAGGTCAAGGTCACCATCATGTTCCGCGGTCGCGAGCAGTCCCGCCCTGAGCTGGGCTTCCGGTTGCTCGAACGGTTGGCTGAGGACGTGCGTGAGTACGGCGTTGTTGAGACCCGGGCAAAGCAGGACGGTCGCAATATGACGATGGTGCTGGGACCTGTCCGCAAGGGCAAGAAGTAGTTCCCCGACCCCGGTCGGCACCTATCCACGAAGAAGTGAAGGATCCACGATGAAGCAGAAGACCCACAAGGGCACCGCCAAGCGCATCAAGGTCACCGGTTCCGGCAAGCTGCGCCGCGAGCAGGCCAACCGTCGCCACCTCCTGGAGGGGAAGCCCTCCAAGCGCACCCGTCGCCTCAAGGGCACCGAGGAAGTTGCACCGGCCGACGTCAAGCGCGTCAAGCGTCTGCTGGGCAAGGCCTGAGCGCCTTCTCCCGCCTCGACTCGTATCCCGTAATTCCAGGGAACACCGGGTAGTCCGGTAGTCCCAGAAGATCAAGAAGCTAGAAGATAAGGACGTCCCACCATGGCACGTGTCAAGCGCTCAGTGAACGCGAAGAAGAAGCGTCGCGAGATCCTCAACGAGGCCTCCGGCTACCGCGGCCAGCGCTCCCGCCTGTACCGCAAGGCCAAGGAGCAGGTCCTCCACTCCAAGACCTACGCCTTCCGCGACCGCCGCGCTCGCAAGGGTGAGTTCCGCAAGCTCTGGATCCAGCGCATCAACGCTGCAGCCCGGGCCAACGACATCACCTACAACCGCCTGATCCAGGGGCTGCGCCTGGCGGAGATCGAGGTCGACCGCAAGAACCTCGCCGAGATCGCCGTCTCGGACCCGCAGGCCTTCACCGCTCTGGTCGAGGCAGCGAAGGCAGCCCTCCCGGAGGACGTCAACGCACCGCTGTCCAACTAGGGACGCACCGCCTGCCGCGATCCTGCTGCGAGATCACCGCGCCACCCCCCCGTGTACGCCACGGGGAGTGGCGCGGTTCGTCGTCTCTGTCGCCCCGGGGCCGAGGGGCGGGGTAGGCGAGGTGTCGCTCCGCGCTAGAATCATGGACCATGACTGAACCGTCGCCCACAGGCACCGCACACCCTCTCGCCGCCGACTGGCGCACCTGGATGGGGGACGAACCCTTCACCGAGCGCACGCCGCGCATCGTGAACGCGGCCAAACTCCACCGTGCCGCAGCGAGGAAGAAGGCCGGCCGGTTCCTCGCGGAAGGGTCCAATGCGGTCTCTGCTGCGTTGCGGAACGGGGACGTCGTCGAGGTGTACCTCACTGAACAGGGGCTGGAGGCGGTCGGTACGGAGCTCGACCACCTGACCGGCGGGGACGACCGCGGCGTCCGGGTCCACCTCATCACCGACCGGGCGGCTACTGCACTGTCGGAGTCGGTGACACCGACAGGCATCTTCGCCCTGTGCCGACACCAGCTCGTCGACCTGGCAGACGCCGTAGGTGGGACCTTCGTGGCCGTTGCCGTGGAGACCTCCGAACCGGGCAATGCCGGGGCCCTGGTGCGTGTGGCGGACGCGACGGGCGCCAGCGGTGTGGTCTTCGCCGGCGCGACCGTCGATCCGCAGGGGGGTAAGGCGGTGCGGTCCTCCGCGGGTTCGCTGTTCCACCTCCCCGTCGCCCGACACACCGGTGTCGCGGAGGTGATCGACGTACTGCACGACCGGGGGTTCACCGTCCTGGCGACCGCGGGTGACGGTGACATCTCGCTCGACGACGCGTCGGTGTCCCCGGACGGCACGCCGCTGCTCGGGCAGAAGATCGCGTGGCTGTTCGGTAACGAGGCGCACGGGCTCGGTGACTGGCAGGACCTGGCGGACGTGCGGGTCTCGATTCCCATGGGGGGGAAGGCGGAGAGCCTGAACCTCGTCACCGCTGCAGCCATCTGCCTCTACGAGACCGCGCGCGTGGCCAGGACCGTGTGAGCCGTCACTGAGACCGTGTCCCCGACCACCCGTGGCGCGCGGCTGATTGGTATCATCTTGAGTCGACTCCAAAAGGGGATCGACCGGGACGAGAACGAGCGCGAGGTGCGGTAGGTGGCTGACGACATCGACATGAGTGAGGCCGGGCTGGAAGGTGCGGCGGACGCCGCCGAACAGGCGTTCGCCGCTGCCGACGACCTGGACGCGTTGGCCGAACTGCGCCGTGCACATCTCGGAGATGACGCACCTGTCCCGGCTGCCCGCCGGAACCTCGGGTCGTTGCCGAAGGAACAGCGGAAGGACGCCGGCCGTCTGGTCAACCAGGCGCGGGGGCGCATCGAGAAGGCCTATGCGGCGACCAAGGTGGCCCTCGAGGAGAAGCGAAACGCCCAGGTTCTCGCGGCCGAGCGCATCGACGTCACCGCGCCGACCACCCGAGGTCAGCGCGGTGCCCAGCATCCGATCACGATCCTGTCGGAGCAGATCGCCGACATCTTCGTCGGCATGGGCTGGGAGATCGCCGACGGTCCTGAGGTGGAGGCGGAGTACTTCAACTTCGACGCCCTGAACTTCCTGCCTGATCATCCGGCCCGCACGCTGCAGGACACCTTCCACATCGCACCGGAGGGGTCCGGTCAGGTTCTGCGGACACACACCTCGCCCGTTCAGGTCCGCACGATGCTCGACCGCGACGTACCGGTCTACATCGCCTGTCCGGGGCGGGTCTTCCGCACGGACGAACTGGACGCCACCCACACCCCGGTATTCCACCAGGTCGAAGGGCTGGCCGTCGACAAAGGGCTGACGATGGCACACCTCAAGGGCACGTTGGACCACCTCGCCCGCACCCTGTTCGGCGAGGATGCGGTCACCCGTATCCGACCCAACTTCTTCCCGTTCACCGAGCCGTCCGCAGAGGTGGACGTCTGGTTCCCCGACAAGAAGGGGGGCGCCGGGTGGATCGAGTGGGGCGGCTGCGGCATGGTCAACCCCAACGTCCTGACCGCCGTCGGTGTGGACGCGGAGGTCTACTCCGGTTTCGCCTTCGGCATGGGAATCGAGAGAACGTTGCAGTTCCGCAACGGCCTGCCTGACATGCGCGACATGGTGGAGGGCGACGTCCGTTTCACGGAGCCCTTCGGAATCCGCGGCTGACCCCGGTGCACCACCACCGGCCTGACCATCCCTGACACAACCTAGAGGAACCGAGCACCCGTCAATGCTGATCTCACAGTCCTGGCTCACCCGCCTTCTCCAGACCTCCACCGCGCCGTTCTCGGTCTCCGCCGAGGAACTGGACGCAGGCTTCGTCCGCGTCGGCTTCGAGACCGAAGGTTACGGGCACATCGAGCCGACGACCGGTCCGCTGGTGTTCGGGCGCGTCGAGCACATCGAGGAGCTCGAGGGTTTCAAGAAGCCGATCCGCTACTGTGACGTCAACGTCGCCGGCGCCAACGGGTCCGGAGAACTGCAGCACATCATCTGCGGTGCCAGGAACTTCCGGGAAGGCGACATCGTCATCGTCTCCCTGCCCGGTGCGGTACTGCCCGGCGGTTTCGAGATCAGCGCACGTGAAACCTACGGCAGGACGTCCGAGGGCATGATGTGTTCCGCGGCCGAGCTTGGCCTGGCGAAGGTGCAGACCGCCGGAATCATCGCTCTGCGGGGTGCTGAAACGGACGATCCGCGCATCGTCGTCGGCGAGGACGCACGCGAGTTCCTGGGTCTCGACGACACCGTCTTCGACGTGAACATCACGCCCGACCGGGGGTACGCCCTCTCCGCCCGCGGGTTGGCACGTGAACTCGCCAGCTCGTTCTCGTTGACCTTCCGGGACCCCGCCGACGATCCGGCGGCGGCAGCGCTTCCGACAGACCTGCTCGCCGGGCTGCCGCACGAGACCGACCGCGGTGACCTCCCGGAGATCACCGTCGATGAGTCGACGAAGTGTGCCCGTTTCGGGATCCGCAAGGTGTCCGGGATCGCCACGGACGCGGAGTCACCGTACTGGCTGCAGCGGGAACTGCTGCTCTGCGGTCAGCGTCCCGTCAACCCCGCCACCGACGTCACCAACTACATCATGTTCCTGCTGGGGCAGCCGATGCATGCCTTCGACGCCGACCGCATCGACGGGAACCTCCACATCCACCTCGCGACCGAGGGGGAGACGCTCACCACGCTCGACGGTGTCGAGCGCACGCTGTCCGGTGAGGACGTGGTGATCTCCGACCAGAACGGCATCCAGTCCCTGGCAGGTGTCATGGGGGGGTCGACCTCCGAGATCTCCGACTCGACCACCAGTGTCTACTTCGAGGCGGCCTTCTTCGACCAGATCACCGTGGCACGGACCTCCAGGCGGCACCGCCTGTCCTCGGAGTCCTCGCGCCGGTTCGAGCGGGGGACCGACCCGGCCGTGATCGAGGCGGCCCTCGACTTCGCCGTCGCCCTGTTGACGAGGATCGCCGGCGGGCAGGTCGAGGCCGGGGTGAGCCTCGTCGGCTCCGTCCCCGGCATGCCGGTGATCGACATGCACACCTCACGTCCGGGGAAGACCGCGGGCATGATCTACCCGACCGGCACGACGGTGGCGCGCCTGACCGAGGTCGGGTGCGCTGTGCGGGAGACCGGTGAGCGGGACTCCAACGGTGCCAAGGCGATCGAGGTGACCCCGCCCACCTGGCGCCCGGACCTCACCATGCCCGCTGACCTCGTCGAAGAGGTGCTGCGGCTCGAAGGCCTCGACAAGATCCCGTCGATCGTCCCCACCGCGCCGGCCGGACGTGGACTCTCCCGGCGCCAGCGCATGCGCCGCTCGGTCGGCCACGCCCTGGCGTGGGGCGGTTACGTCGAGATCCTTCCGAGCCCCTTCGTCCCGAACGACGTCTTCGATGTCTGGGGGTTGGACGCCGACGACCCGAGGCGGGCTGCGGTGCGGGTGCTCAATCCGCTCGAGAACGACGTCGCCACGATCGGGACGAGCCTGCTGCCGTCCATGATGGAGTCGTTGCGGCGCAACGTCTCCCGTGGCCAGCATGACGTCGCGCTCTACGGCGTGGAGCAGGTGACCAGTCCGACTTCCGGGTCCGGCAGGTCACCGATGCCGTCGGTGTCGGTGCGTCCGTCCGACGAGGACGTGGCGGCCCTGTTGTCCTCACTGCCGGAGCAGCCGCTGAACGTCGCCGTGATCGCCGCCGGCGACAGGGTCCTGCCGGGAACCTGGGGCGACGCCGTTCCGTTCGAGACGTCGGACGCGATCGAGGCGGCACGCACGGTGGCCCGTGCAGCCGGAGTCGAGATCACCCTGCGCAATGCGGAGTACCTGCCGTGGCATCCGGGACGGTGCGCCGAGATACTCGTCGCCGGCGGCACAGGCGGCGCAGATGCCACCGATGCCGTTGTCGTGGGGCACGCCGGTGAACTGCACCCCCAGGTCTGCGAACGCGCGGGGCTGCCCCGGCGGACGGTGGCGCTCGAGATGAACCTCGACGCACTTCCACTGGTCGAGACATTCCCGAAGCCCGTGATCTCCCCGTTCCCCGCCGTCAACCAGGACGTCGCCGTGGTCGTCGACGAGACGACGCCGGTCGCCGCGGTCGAGGAGGCACTGGCGTCGGGTGCCGGCGAGCTGCTGGAGCACATCCGCCTGTTCGACGTCTACCGTGCCGAGGCGCTCGGGGACTCGCAGAAGTCGCTGACCTTCACCCTGCGGTTCCGTGCCACGGACCGGACCCTCACCGAGGACGAAGCCTCCGCCGCCCGCGAGGCGGCCGTGACCGCTGCCGCGGAGAAGGTCGGCGCGACGCTGCGCGGCTGACAATGGTCCGCCTGCATAAAAATCAGATCAATGCATAACTTGCGCCCGACTGTGATCGGGTGCATACTTGCACAATGATCTCGATCGCAGTCGCAGGCGCCAGTGGATACGCCGGAGGGGAAGCTCTCCGGCTGCTCCTGAACCACCCCGGTCACGGCCGGGACTTCCAGATCGGCGCCCTCACCGGTGCGTCCAACGCCGGCCAGCGTTTCGGGGACCTCGTTCCCGCCCTGCCGCAACTCGCCGACCGCACCGTCGACGAGACCACCGAGGAGGTTCTCGCCGCCCATGACGTCGCCATCCTCGCACTTCCGCACGGTGTCTCCTCCTCGCTCGACCTGGGCGACACCGTCGTGCTGGACTGTGGGGCGGACCGGCGCCTGTCGTCCGCGGCGGACTGGGACACCTACTACGGGGGGACCTACCCTGGCAGCTGGCCCTACGGCATCCCGGAGCTTCCCGGTAACCGGGCCACCGTCGCCGCAGCGACCGGTGTCGCCGTCCCCGGCTGCTTCCCGACCGGGGCCACCCTCGCCCTGCTGCCGGGGATGGCTGCGGGGCTGCTGAGCCCGGACGTCTCGGTCGTCTCCGTTACCGGTGTCACGGGAGCGGGCAAGAAGCCCGCCGTCGAACTCCTCGGCGGGGAGACGATGGGCAACCTGCGTGCCTACAAGGTCGGCACCCACCGGCACACCCCCGAGATCGCCCAGAACATCCGGCGGGTGCTCCCGGGGGCGGGCGACACGCGTGTCACCTTCACTCCGGTGCTCGCACCCCTCGGGCGGGGAATCCTCACGACCGTCGCCGCGGACGCCCGCGGCGACGCGGCCGAGCTTCGCTCCGCGTACGAGAGCTTCTGCGCCGACGAACCGTTCCTCCACCTTCTTCCCGAGGGACGGCAACCTGAGGTCAAGAGCGTCGTGGGAACCAACATGGCACACATCCAGATCACCGTCACCGATGGCGTCGCTGTGGCGACGAGTGCCATCGACAACCTGACCAAGGGCACCGCCGGTGCCGCCGTGCAGTGCCTGAACCTGATCCAGGGCTGGGACGAGACCGCCGGTCTCCCCACCGCCGGCCTGTAGACGAACGAAGGACACCACCACCCATGAGTGACGATTTCGACCCCAATGACTCCGCCACCTTCCCGGACCATCTGACGGACGGGCGGGACACCGAAGACGACGATGCGGTCGCGCAGACCACCGAGGCGCTCGGCGTGACCGCGGCCCACGGGTTCCGTGCGGCGGCGACCACCGCCGGCATCAAACCGTCGGGCAACCCGGACATGGCCCTCGTGGTCAACGACGGCCCCGAGTTCACCGCCGCGGCCGTCTTCACCCGTAACCGGGTCGTCGCGTCGCCGGTGAAACTCACCCGCGCGAACAACGACGGGACCTTCCACGCGGTGATCCTCAACGCCGGAAACGCCAACGCCTGCAACGGGGATCAGGGCGACCGGGACGCCGCAGCGACAGTCGCCGCCGTCGCAGAGAAACTCGACGTCGCCCCCGACGAGGTGGCGGTGTGCTCGACCGGGCTGATCGGGGACACCCTCCCGATGGACAAGGTCCTCGCCGGAGTCGACACACTCACCGCTCAGGTCCGGAGTGACGGTGCGACGTCCCCGGAGTCCGGTACCGCCGCCGCCGAGGCCATCATGACTACCGACCTGGTGAGCAAACAGGCTGTCTACCACGGTGACGGATGGTCGTTGGGTGGCATGGGCAAGGGTGTGGGCATGATGGCCCCCTCGCTGGCGACGATGCTGATCGTGCTGACCACCGATGCCCACGTCGAGGACCCCGCGCCCGCGCTCAAGGCGTCCACGGAGGTGACCTTCGACTGCGTCGACATCGACGGGTCGACCTCCACCAACGACACCGTGATCCTCATGGCCAACGGAGCCTCGGGCGTCACCCCGTCCGACGACGAGTTCCGCACCGCCGTCCATGCCGTCTGCCTGGACCTGGCCAGGCAGCTGCAGGCCGACGCGGAGGGCGTGACCAAGCGTGTGTCCATCACGGTCACCGGCACCGACTCCGACGCCGACGCGAAGACCGCGGCCCGCGTCCTCGGACGGGACAGCCTGTTCAAGTGCGCGATGTTCGGCTCCGACCCGAACTGGGGCCGTACCCTCGCCGCCGTGGGGATGGCACCGGTGGCCATGGATCCCGACCGGATCTCGGTCAGCTTCAACGGGCAGCCGGTGTGTGTCAACGCCACCGGCGCGCCCGGTGCCCGCGACGTCGACCTCTCCGGGGAGGACATCGACGTGCTCGTCGACCTCGGGACCGGGGGAGAGGGCACGGCGACCGTCTGGACAACCGATCTCTCGCACGACTACGTCCACATCAACTCCGCCTACAGCTCCTAGAAAGGCAGCCTCATGACAGACGCCGACCCCGAGAAGGTCGTCTACCGCGGTGCCACCGACCTCGACCCCGCCACCCGGGCGAACGTCCTCGCCGAGGCGCTGCCGTGGCTGCTGCACTACCGCGACAAGATTGTCGTGGTGAAGTACGGCGGCAACGCCATGATCGACGAGGACCTCAAGGCGGCGTTCGCCGCCGACATGGCCTTCCTGCGGACGGTGGGTGCCCACCCGATCGTGGTGCATGGCGGCGGACCCCAGATCACCGAGATGCTCAACAAGGTGAACCTGCCGGGAGAGTTCGTCGGTGGATTCCGGGTCACCACCCCTGAGACGATGGAGTACGTACGCATGGTCCTGTTCGGCAAGGTCGGCCGGGAACTGGTGAACCTGATCAACCAGCACGGTCCGTTCGCCGTCGGTACCTCGGGTGAGGACGCCGGCCTGTTCACCGCGGTCAAGCGCACCGCCACGGTCGACGGGGTGGAAGTCGACCTGGGACGGGTCGGCGACATCGAGCACGTCAACGCCAGTGTTCTCATGGACCTCATCGACGCCGGCCGCATCCCCGTCGTCGCCCCGTTCGCACCGGACGAGGACGGCAATGTCTACAACGTCAACGCAGACACCGCCGCCGGCGCGCTGGCGGCGGCGGTGGGCGCGGAACGCCTCGTGGTGCTGACCAACGTCGAAGGCCTCTACACCGACTGGCCCGACAAGAGTTCGCTGGTGTCCCGGATCGCCCCGGACGAACTCGACAAGATCCTGCCCGACCTTGACGCCGGGATGATCCCGAAGATGGAGGCCTGCCTGAGCGCGGTCCGCACCGGCGTCTCGGCGGCACACGTCATCGACGGACGTGAACGACACTCCGTCATCCTCGAGCTCATGACCGAAGGCGGCATCGGCACGATGATCGCCCGCGACGACTGGGAGTCCCCGCATGCCTGAGAACTGGAAACACGACTGGGAGTCGGCGGTGATGCCGACCTACGGTACCCCCGCCGTGGAACTCGTCTCCGGCCACGGTGCGAGGGTCACGGACTCCGAGGGCCGTGAGTACATCGACCTGCTCGCCGGGATCGCCGTCAACGCCCTCGGCCACGCGCACCCGGCCATCGTCGAGGCAGTGTCCCGGCAGATCGCCACCCTGGGGCACACCTCGAACATCCACGCCCACCCCCGGGTCGTCGAGTTGGCCAGGTCGCTGCAGGACCTGATCTCCCCGGACGCGCAGGTGTTCTTCTCGAACTCGGGTGCGGAAGCCAACGAGGCGGCGTTCAAGATCGCACGCTTGACCGGTCGTGGCCGGGTGCTGGCCGCCGAGCACGGCTTCCACGGCCGTACCATGGGCTCACTCGCGTTGACCGGGCAGCCGGACAAGCGTGCCCCGTTCGAGCCGCTGCCTGCCGGGGTCGAGTTCTACCCTTACGGCGACATCGCGGCACTGCGGGCCCTCGTGGAACAGGACGGGACGGCCTCCGACACCGCGGCGATTTTCCTCGAGTCCATCCAGGGGGAGACCGGCGTCGTCCCGGCACCCGAGGGATTCCTCACCGAGGTCCGGGCGCTCTGTGACGAACACGGCATCCTCATGGTCGTCGACGAAGTGCAGGCAGGCATGGGGCGCACCGGACGGTGGTTCGGCTATCAGGTCGAGGACGTCCTGCCGGACATCGTCACGCTGGCCAAGGGACTCGGCGGTGGGCTCCCGATCGGTGCCTGCGTCGCGGCGACACCGGCCGCACAGCTGCTGTCCAAGGGGCAGCACGGCTCCACCTTCGGCGGCAACCCGGTGGCATGTGCCGCCGGCAGCGCCGTCATCGACACCATACGGACCGACGGACTCCTGGACCACGTCCGCGCGACGGAAGCGCTGGTGCGCGATGACCTCGGCTCCTGCGACGCCGTGGCCGGAATCCGCGGACGGGGCCTGATGCTGGGCGTCGTGCTGCGCGAGCCCCGTCCCGGGCTGGCCGACCGGGCGCTGGAGGCAGGCCTGCTGCTCAATCAGCCGGCGCCCGACGTACTCCGACTCGTCCCACCCCTGACCATCACGGACACCGATGTCCGTGAATCCCTCGAGACACTGAAGGAGCTGTTGTCATGACCCGTCATTTCCTCGCCGACGACGCCGTTTCCGTCGCCGAACAGGCCGAGATCCTCGACCTGGGCATGGAGATGGTCAAGGACCCCTACCGGACCAGCCTGGCGAACAAGTCTGTCGCCGTCCTGTTCGACAAGACCTCGACCCGCACGCGTTTCTCCTTCGACGTCGGCATCAACCAGCTCGGCGGTCACCCGATCGTCGTGGACTCGGGGAAGTCGCAGATGGGCAAGAAGGAGTCCTACCAGGACACCGGTGCGGTGCTCTCCCGCTTCGTCGACGCGGTCGTCTGGCGGACCGGTGCCCACCAGAACCTGCACGACATGGCGGAGACCGCCACCGTGCCGATCATCAACGCCCTGTGCGACGACTTCCACCCGTGCCAGATCCTCGCCGACCTGCTCACCATCCGGCAGCACAAGGGTGCGTTGCGGGGTCTCAAGGCCGTCTACCTCGGCGACGGTGCCAACAACATGGCGAACTCGTACATGCTCGGTTTCGCCACGGCGGGGGTGGACATCACGATCGCCGCGCCCGCCGGTTTCCAGCCTGAACAGCGGTTCGTTGACCGGGCGCAGGCCCGTGCGGACGAGACGGGCGCGACGCTGACCGTGACCGGCACCCCGGACGTCAGTGGCGCCGACGTCGTCATCACCGACACCTGGGTGTCGATGGGAATGGACGAGGACCGTGACACCGGTGCGCTGGCGCCTTTCCAGGTCAACGAGGAGCTGATGGCCACCGCGGACAAGGAGGCGGTGTTCATGCACTGTCTGCCCGCCTACCGGGGGTACGAAGTGACCGCCGGTGTCATCGACGGGCCGCAGTCGATCGTCTTCGACGAGGCAGAGAACCGGCTCCACGCGCAGAAGGCCCTGATGGAATGGCTGCTGCGGTAAACCACCCGGGCCCGCTGACCCGGTCGGCCCGGCAGGGACTGATCAGCAGGCTCATCGACGGCCGCAGGGTCGCCAGTCAACGGCAGCTCCAGGACCTCCTCGCCACCGAGGGTGTCGAGATCACGCAGGCGACGTTGTCCCGGGATCTCGTGGATCTCGGTGCCCGGAAGGTCCGGGCCGACGGACAGTCGTTCTACAGCCTCGGTGTCAGCGACACCGACCTCGCCACGGACGGTCCGGCACGGTTGCGACGCATCCTGGTCGAGCTGTTGGTCGGCACCGACTACTCGGGCAATACCGCGGTCCTGCGGACGCCCCCGGGGGCGGCGCAGTACCTGGCCAGTGTGATCGACAGGTCAGACCTCCCTGAGGTCGTGGCCACGATCGCCGGCGACGACACCGTGTTCGTCCTCGCCCGCGACCCCGTGGACGGGCGGGCACTGGCCGAGCATCTCCACGAGCTCTCGGTATCCGCGCCACCGTCGGTCGTCCCGCCACCGTCCGTGCGCGAGTGAACCACCCCACCAGATACACTTTTCCTACCTACCCTCTTTTCCGAAAGGACTGACGAACACCATGACTGACCGCGTCGTACTCGCCTACTCCGGAGGCCTCGACACCACCGTCGCCATCCCGTACCTCAAGCAGATGACCGGAGGTGACGTCGTCGCCGTCTCCATCGACCTCGGGCAGGGCGGTGAGGACATGGAGTCCGTGCGCCAGCGCGCCATCGGTGCGGGCGCCGTCGAGTCGATCATCGTCGACGCCCGTGACGAGTTCGCGGAGGAGTACTGCCTGCCGACCATCAAGGCCAACGCGATGTACATGAAGCAGTACCCGATGGTCTCGGCGATCTCGCGTCCGCTCATCGTCAAGCACCTGGTGGAGGCCGCGCAGGAACACGGTGGCACCCACGTGGCGCACGGTTGCACCGGCAAGGGCAACGACCAGGTCCGTTTCGAGGTCGGATTCATGGACACCGACCCGTCGCTGAAGATCATCGCTCCGGCCCGTGACTTCGCCTGGACCCGTGACAAGGCCATCGCCTTCGCCGAGGAGAACAACGTCCCGATCGAGCAGTCGGCGTCGTCCCCGTTCTCGATCGACCAGAACGTGTGGGGCCGCGCGGTCGAGACCGGGTTCCTCGAGGACCTGTGGAACCCGCCGACGAAGGACCTCTACGCGTACACCGAGGAGCCCTCGTTGGGCCAGGCACCGGACGAACTGACGATCTCCTTCAAGTCAGGCAAACCCGTCGCCATCGACGGCCGTGAGGTCACGGTCCTCGAGGCGATCGAGGAGCTGAACCGTCGTGCAGGTGCCCAGGGTGTGGGTCGTCTGGACATGGTCGAGGACCGGCTGATCGGGATCAAGTCCCGCGAGGTCTACGAGGCGCCGGGCGCACTGACCCTGATCCGTGCACACGAGGCACTGGAGGACGTCACCGTCGAGCGTGAACTGGCCCGCTACAAGCGCGGCATCGACGCCGAGTGGTCCAACCAGGTCTACGACGGTCTCTGGTTCTCCCCGCTGAAGCGGTCCCTGGACGCGTTCATCGAATCCACCCAGGAGCACGTCACCGGTGACATCCGCCTGGTGCTGCACAACGGGAACATCGTGGTCAACGGCCGCCGCTCGGAGGAGTCGCTCTACGACTTCAACCTGGCGACCTACGACACCGGCGACACCTTCGACCAGACGATGTCGAAGGGTTTCGTGGAGCTGCACGGCCTGTCCTCGAAGATCGCCAACAAGCGCGACCGCGGCGGGAAGTAAACGCAGATGACCGACAACCCGACCGAGAATCCGATCGAGAAGCACGGCACGAACGAAGGCGCGCTGTGGGGAGGGCGTTTCGCCGGCGGCCCCACGGAAGCCATGGCCGCACTGAGTAAGTCGACCCACTTCGACTGGGTGCTGGCGCCCTATGACGTCCTGGCGTCGAAGGCACATGCCAGGGTGCTGAACAACGCCGGGCTCCTGTCCGACGAGGATCTCACGACGATGCTCGACGGTCTCACCCGACTCGGTGAGGACGTCGCCTCCGGCGCATTCGGTCCCGACGCCGGGGACGAGGACGTCCACGGTGCGATGGAGCGTGGACTCATCGACCGGGTCGGACCGGAGGTCGGGGGGCGGCTGCGTGCCGGACGGTCCCGCAACGACCAGGTGGCCACGCTGTTCCGGATGTGGGTCAGGGACGCTGTCCGGGAGACGACGGACGGGGTGCTTGACGTCGTCGACGCGCTGGTCGCGCAGTCGCGGGCCCACCCGGACGTCGTCATGCCCGGCAAGACCCACTTCCAGGCGGCTCAGCCTGTCCTGCTGGGACACCAGTTGCTGGCGCATGCCCAGCCGCTGCTGCGGGATGTCGCGCGGTTCCGCGACCTCGACAAACGGCTCGCCGTCTCGCCCTACGGATCCGGGGCACTGGCCGGTTCGTCGTTGGCGTTGGACCCGGAGGCGATCGCCGTCGAGCTCGGGTTCGACTCCGCCGGTGACAACTCCATCGACGCGACGAGTTCGCGGGATTTCGCGTCGGAGACCTCGTTCGTTCTCGCGCAGGTCGCTGTCGACCTGTCACGGCTCGCTGAAGAGATCATCGCCTGGTCGACACCGGAGTTCGGTTACGTCACCCTCGCCGACGAGTGGTCGACCGGCTCGTCGATCATGCCGCAGAAGAAGAACCCCGACGTCGCTGAGCTCATGCGTGGCAAGACCGGACGTCTGATCGGCAACCACACCGGGCTCCTGGCGACCCTCAAAGCGTTGCCGCTGGCGTACAACCGGGACCTCCAGGAAGACAAGGAGCCCATCGTCGACTCCGTGGCGCAGCTGCGTCTGCTGTTGCCCGCCATGGCGGGGCTCGTGGGGACCCTGACGTTCCATCCGGAGCGACTGCGTGAACTGGCTCCCGCCGGCTTCACGCTGGCGACGGATCTCGCCGAGTGGATGGTCCGGCAGGGGGTTCCGTTCCGGGACGCCCACGAAGCCTCGGGCCAGTGTGTCCGTATCGCGGAGAGCAGGGGAGTGGACCTGGTCGCGCTCACCGACGAGGAGCTCTCGGGTGTCCATCCGGCGTTGACGGCCGAGGTCCGCCAGGTGCTGACGGTCGACGGCGCCGTCGCGTCCCGGTCCACGCGCGGGGGAACTGCCGGGGTCCGGGTCGCCGAACAGCTCGCCCGCGTCGTCGAGGCGGTCGTCGAAGCACGGGAGTGGGTTGCGGCGCCGCTGCGCTGACGTCGGCCGGTACGCGGGGGCCGGGCCCCGTTCCCGCCCCCCTCGCGGCAGGGGTAGGTCCGCTGACCCTGTGCTACCTGCCGGGACGGTCGGGGGATAGACTGACCGGCATGATCGATCCCCGACTTCTCGAGATCCTCGTCTGCCCCCAGGACAAGCAGCCCCTGGAGGACCACGGGGAGTATCTGGTGAACCCGCGGCTGGATGTCGCCTATCCGGTGCAGGACGGCATCCCCGTCCTGCTTGCCGACGAAGCCGTCAGCTGGCCGTTGCCGCCCCGCTGACTCCACCCCGAGAAGGACAGAAGGACCATCACGACAATGACCGACCAGAACAACATCCTCGACGAGCTGCAGTGGCGCGGTCTCATCGCCCAGTCCACCGACATCGAGGCATTGCGCGAGGAGTTGTCGACTCCGACGACCGCGTACGTCGGATTCGACCCGACCGGACCGTCGCTCCACGCCGGCCACCTCGTCCCCCTCCTCATGCTCGCACGTCTCCAGCAGGCAGGTCACACGCCTATCGTCATGGCTGGCGGTGCGACCGGCATGATCGGCGATCCCCGCGACGTGGGGGAACGCACGATGCTGACGGTGGACCAGGTCGAGGGCAATGTGGAGCGTATCAAGAAGCAGCTCGCACGTTTCGTCTCCTTCGACGGCGACAACGCGGCCATCCCCGCGAACAACATCGACTGGACCGCCGAGATGACGGCCATCGACTTCCTCCGGGACATCGGGAAGAACTTCGGACTGAACACCATGCTCGCCCGGGACACCGTGAAACGTCGTCTGGAGACTGACGGCATGTCCTACACGGAGTTCTCCTACATGCTGCTGCAGGCCAACGATTTCGTCGAGCTCCGTCGGGCCCACGACTGCCGGCTGCAGATCGGCGGATCCGACCAGTGGGGCAATATCGTCTCAGGAGTCGACCTGAACCGTCGGGTGGACGGGGAGAGTGTGCACGGTCTGACCGTTCCCCTGGTGACGGACTCCGAGGGCCGCAAGTTCGGTAAGTCCACCGGTGGGGGAAAGCTCTGGCTCGACCCGGAGATGACCAGCCCCTACAGCTGGTACCAGTACTTCCTCAATGCGGCTGACGCCGATGTCATCCGCTACCTGCGCTGGTTCACGTTCCTGGGACAGGACGAGCTGGACCGGCTCGCCGTCGAGGTCGCCGAGCGACCGTTCAAGCGTGAGGCGCAGCGGACCCTTGCCCGGGAGATGACCGAGCTGGTCCATGGCGCGGAGGCGGTCGTGAAGGTGGAGAAGGCTGCGGAAGCGCTCTTCGGTAAGGCGGAACTCGCCGAGCTTGATGACGTGACTCTCTCCGGCGCCCTGTCCGAGACCGAGTGTGTCGAGGTCACGGCCGGGTCGAGCGTCGTCGATCTGTTCATCGCTGCCGGACTGGAGAAGTCCAGGGGTGCCGTGCGCCGGACCATCGGCGAAGGGGGCGTGTACGTCAACAACGTGCGGGTCACCGACGCTGAATGGCAGCCGGGCACCGAGGACCTGCTGGCCGGCGGATGGCTGGTCCTGCGCAAGGGAAAGAAGCGCTTCGCCGGAGCCAGGTTCGCCGAGGCGGGATGACCGCAACCGGACCGCCGGGTGATACTCCCGCGGTCCCGACCGACGACGCCGTCACCGGATCACCGGTGCCGGCGTCGTCGTGGTTGGAGGGGTTGTCCGGTCTTGGCCGTGCCCCTCGTACCGGTCGTGACCTGCGGGGTTGTGGTGGTGTGGTGTGGTGTGTAGATTGATGCGAGTCAGCGAGACGCCGGGACATGGTTCTGGTGCCGCGGATGGCGAGGTGTCGGCCCGGTGACGGGTTGGTTGCTGTTGGGTTGCCTGTGGGTGGCTGGATGGTGTACCTTGTGTTTCAGCCGCAGCGGCTTCCCAGTGACTTTGGTTGGTGGGTGTGTTGTGTGCGTGTGTTGTTTGAGAACTCAATAGCGTAACAAACCAAGTATTTTTTTGTCGCACCGGTTGTGTGGCGCGGTGGTTTGGGATGGTGCCGGCAAGCGTGATTGCTTGTTAAATACTGTTCTTTTCTTATTGTGCTGCTGATTGGTGTTGATGTTCGTCGGCTCGTGCCACCCCCGTGGTGTGGGTCGATGGTTGATTGACATTTTTTGTCAGTGGTTCATTTTTTATTTTGCCAGTATGTTCAGGCTTTTTGTAGGGCTGATATGCTTTTATGGAGAGTTTGATCCTGGCTCAGGACGAACGCTGGCGGCGTGCTTAACACATGCAAGTCGAACGGAAAGGCCCTGCTTGCAGGGTACTCGAGTGGCGAACGGGTGAGTAACACGTGGGTGATCTGCCCTGCACTTCGGGATAAGCCTGGGAAACTGGGTCTAATACCGGATAGGACCATCGTTTAGTGTCGGTGGTGGAAAGTTTTTCGGTGCAGGATGAGCCCGCGGCCTATCAGCTTGTTGGTGGGGTAATGGCCTACCAAGGCGTCGACGGGTAGCCGGCCTGAGAGGGTGGACGGCCACATTGGGACTGAGACACGGCCCAGACTCCTACGGGAGGCAGCAGTGGGGAATATTGCACAATGGGCGCAAGCCTGATGCAGCGACGCCGCGTGGGGGATGAAGGCCTTCGGGTTGTAAACTCCTTTCAACCATGACGAAGCTGGTCTTATTGGGTCAGTGACGGTAGTGGTAGAAGAAGCACCGGCTAACTACGTGCCAGCAGCCGCGGTAATACGTAGGGTGCGAGCGTTGTCCGGAATTACTGGGCGTAAAGAGCTCGTAGGTGGTTTGTCGCGTCGTCTGTGAAATTCCGGGGCTTAACTCCGGGCGTGCAGGCGATACGGGCATAACTTGAGTACTGTAGGGGAGACTGGAATTCCTGGTGTAGCGGTGAAATGCGCAGATATCAGGAGGAACACCGATGGCGAAGGCAGGTCTCTGGGCAGTTACTGACGCTGAGGAGCGAAAGCATGGGTAGCGAACAGGATTAGATACCCTGGTAGTCCATGCCGTAAACGGTGGGCGCTAGGTGTGGGGGTCTTCCACGACTTCCGTGCCGTAGCTAACGCATTAAGCGCCCCGCCTGGGGAGTACGGCCGCAAGGCTAAAACTCAAAGGAATTGACGGGGGCCCGCACAAGCGGCGGAGCATGTGGATTAATTCGATGCAACGCGAAGAACCTTACCTGGGCTTGACATATGCAGGATCGGCGTAGAGATACGTTTTCCCTTGTGGTCTGTATACAGGTGGTGCATGGTTGTCGTCAGCTCGTGTCGTGAGATGTTGGGTTAAGTCCCGCAACGAGCGCAACCCTTGTCTTGTGTTGCCAGCACGTTATGGTGGGGACTCGCGAGAGACTGCCGGGGTTAACTCGGAGGAAGGTGGGGATGACGTCAAATCATCATGCCCCTTATGTCCAGGGCTTCACACATGCTACAATGGTCGGTACAGTGGGTTGCGATGCCGTGAGGTGGAGCTAATCCCTTAAAGCCGGTCTCAGTTCGGATTGGAGTCTGCAACTCGACTCCATGAAGTCGGAGTCGCTAGTAATCGCAGATCAGCAACGCTGCGGTGAATACGTTCCCGGGCCTTGTACACACCGCCCGTCACGTCATGAAAGTTGGTAACACCCGAAGCCAGTGGCCCAAACTCGTTAGGGAGCTGTCGAAGGTGGGATCGGCGATTGGGACGAAGTCGTAACAAGGTAGCCGTACCGGAAGGTGCGGCTGGATCACCTCCTTTCTAAGGAGCTTTTTGGTTGCAGGCCTTCTCGCCCGCCACGCGTGTTGTGTGGTGGGGGTTGCGTAGTCTGCTTTTGTTGAATCCGGGTGGAGATCATGTCTGGATCATCGTTTGTTTGCCGCATGGCTTTATGTGGTGTCGGCGAAAAAATTTGTGTCTTGGTTTGTTGCGGTGTTGGGTGTCTGGGGCAGCATGTGCTCCTGTTGGGCATCTGGTGGTGTTCGCATGCGTTTGTGTGTGTGGGCTGGTGGGTGTCGTGTTGTTTGAGAACTGTATAGTGGACGCGAGTATCTTCTTTATTTTATGCAATTTTTGTAGAGTCATCTTTTTGTTTTAGTGTTGTCTGTGAAGGGCGCACGGTGGATGCCTTGGCACAATGAGCCGATGAAGGACGTGAGAGGCTGCGAAATGCCTCGGGGAGTTGCCAACTGAGCGTTGATCCGAGGATGTCCGAATGGGGAAACCCGGCCGTGGTTATGCGCGGTCACCCACTGGTGAATATATAGCTGGTGTGGAGGGAACGCGGGGAAGTGAAACATCTCAGTACCCGTAGGAGAAGAAAACAATAGTGATTCCGTCAGTAGCGGCGAGCGAACGCGGATGGTGGCTAAACTTCATGTGTGTGATACCTGACAGGGGTTGCATGTGGGGTGTTGTGGGGTCTTGTGTGGTGGGTCTGTCAGCCTGCCGCCTGTGTGTGTGGTGTTAGCGGAAGTGGTTTGGAATGGCCTGCCGTAGACGGTGAGAGTCCGGTACGTGAAAGCATCATGCATGTGGGTTGCAAGTGTCCCCGAGTAGCAGCGGGCTCGTGGAATCTGCTGTGAATCTGCCGGGACCACCCGGTAAGCCTGAATACTTGTTGTGACCGATAGCGGATTAGTACCGTGAGGGAATGGTGAAAAGTACCCCGGGAGGGGAGTGAAATAGTACCTGAAACCGTGTGCCTACAATCCGTCAGAGCCTTGTAATGGGGTGATGGCGTGCCTTTTGAAGAATGAGCCTGCGAGTCAGCGGCACGTCGCGAGGTTAACCCGTGTGGGGTAGCCGTAGCGAAAGCGAATACTAACTAGTGTGTTGTTAGTGGCGTGTCCTGGACCCGAAGCGGGGTGATCTACCCATGGCCAGTGTGAAGCGACGGTAAGACGTCGTGGAGGCGCGAACCCACTTAGGTTGAAAACTGAGGGGATGAGTTGTGGGTAGGGGTGAAAGGCCAATCAAACTCCGTGATAGCTGGTTCTCCCCGAAATGCATTTAGGTGCAGCGTCGTGTGTTTCTTGCCGGAGGTAGAGCTACTGGTTGGTTTAGCGGGACTACCATCTTAGCGACATCAGCCAAACTCCGAATGCCGGTAAGTGAGAGCGCGGCAGTGAGACTGCGGGGGATAAGCTTCGTAGTCGAGAGGGAAACAGCCCAGATCGCCGGCTAAGGCCCCTAAGGGTGTACTAAGTGGAAAAGGATGTGGGATCGCGAAGACAGCCAGGAGGTTGGCTTAGAAGCAGCCATCCTTGAAAGAGTGCGTAATAGCTCACTGGTCGAGTGGTTCTGCGCCGACAATGTAGTGGGGCTCAAGTACACCGCCGAAGCCGCGGAACTCACACTTATGGTGTGGGTTGGTAGGGGAGCGTCGTGTAGCGAGTGAAGGTGCGGGGTGACCCAGTGCTGGACGCTATGCGAGTGAGAATGCAGGCATGAGTAGCGAATGATGAGTGAGAACCTCATCCGCCGGATGACCAAGGGTTCCTGGGTCAAGTTAATCTTCCCAGGGTGAGTCGGGGCCTAAGGCGAGGCCGACAGGCGTAGTCGATGGATAACGGGTTGATATTCCCGTACCCGTGTGTGTGCGACCATGGTGAATCAGCGATACTAACCGCCCTGAAGCGCATTGTGCACTACTTTGTGGTGTGTGGTGTTGTGGATGCGCGGGACCTGAGCTGGTAGTAGCCAAGTGATGGGGTGACGCAGGAAGGTAGCCGAGCCACTTATTGGATTGTGGTGTAAGCGTGTGGCCCGAGCCCTAGGTAAATCCGGGGTTCATTGTGGGTGAGGCGTGATGCGTACCCGTTTGCGGGGATGTCGGTGATCCTATGCTGTCGAGAAAAGCCTCTAGCGATGTGCACATTCGGCCCGTACCCCAAACCGACACAGGTGGTCAGGTAGAGAATACTAAGGCGATCGGGTGAACTGTGGTTAAGGAACTCGGCAAAATGCCCCCGTAACTTCGGGAGAAGGGGGGCCCGTGCTGGTGAAGGCTTTTTCGGCTGGAGCTGGTGTGGGTCGCAGAGGATAGAGGGAAGCGACTGTTTACTAAAAACACAGGTCCGTGCGAAGACGGTAAGTCGATGTATACGGACTGACGCCTGCCCGGTGCTGGAAGGTTAAGAGGACCTGTTAGAACTTCGGTTCGAAGCGGAGAATTTAAGCCCCAGTAAACGGCGGTGGTAACTATAACCATCCTAAGGTAGCGAAATTCCTTGTCGGGTAAGTTCCGACCTGCACGAATGGCGTAACGACTTCCCTGCTGTCTCAACCACAGGCCCGGCGAAATTGCAGTACGAGTAAAGATGCTCGTTACGCGCGGCAGGACGAAAAGACCCCGGGACCTTCACTATAGCTTGGTATTGGTGTTCGGTTCGGTTTGTGTAGGATAGGTGGGAGACTGTGAAGCGGCCACGCTAGTGGTTGTGGAGTCGTTGTTGAAATACCACTCTGATCGTGCTGGATATCTGAACCTCGGCCCATGATCTGGGTTAGGGACAGTGCCTGGTGGGTAGTTTAACTGGGGCGGTTGCCTCCCAAAGAGTAACGGAGGCGCCCAAAGGTTCCCTCAGCCTGGTTGGTAATCAGGTGTTGAGTGTAAGTGCACAAGGGAGCTTGACTGTGAGACTGACAGGTCGAGCAGGTACGAAAGTAGGGACTAGTGATCCGGCACCGGCTTGTGGAAGCGGTGTCGCTCAACGGATAAAAGGTACCCCGGGGATAACAGGCTGATCTTCCCCAAGAGTCCATATCGACGGGATGGTTTGGCACCTCGATGTCGGCTCGTCGCATCCTGGGGCTGGAGTTGGTCCCAAGGGTTGGGCTGTTCGCCCATTAAAGCGGCACGCGAGCTGGGTTTAGAACGTCGTGAGACAGTTCGGTCTCTATCCGCCGTGCGCGTTGAAACTTGAGAAAGGCTGACCCTAGTACGAGAGGACCGGGTTGGACATACCTCTGGTGGGCCAGTTGTCACGCCCGTGGCATGGCTGGTTGGCTACGTATGGGAGGGATAACCGCTGAAAGCATCTAAGCGGGAAGCCTGTTTCGAGATGAGGTTTCGTTTGAGGTTCCCTGTAGACGACGGGGTTGATAGGCCGGATCTGGACAGCATGTGAGTGTTGGAGGTGACCGGTACTAATTGACCGAGGATAACATTAGTTAACGGGTGATTCTGCTGTGTAGGATTTGTTGATTCGCGTCCATTGTGCAGTGTCTGGAACGGCACAGCACACCATCGTTGGTGGTGGGTGTGTGTTTTGTTCTGTTGTGTTTGTCGGTGGTTTTAGCGGCGGGGTCACGCCCGGTCCCTTTCCGAACCCGGAAGCTAAGCCTGCCTGCGCCGATGGTACTGCACCCGGGAGGGTGTGGGAGAGTAGGACGCCGCCGGCATCATCTTTTTTGTGTGTGGGAAGGCCTCATGGTCGTCAGTGTTGTGCTGGCGGTTGTGGGGTCTTCCCCTTTTTTTGTGTGTGTTCTGGGGTGGGGTGCCCACCACCACACGACGAGGGGCGGGACGCCTAGGGGTGTATAGGCCGTTTCAGTCCCGCAGGGTTCGTCGAGTCAGACAGTCCCGGAGATGAAGGAGCTGCGGAAGTTCCTCGTCTCTCCGCTGAAAGGGTCGTCGAACGTCATCGTTGTGGCCGTCAGCCCCATGGGCTGGCCGAAGTCTTCGTCGGCGACGGCCGGGACAAAAGGCAGGGTGCTGTCGACGTCCCACAACGCGGCGTCGCTCAGTTCCCCGTACAGCGGATCCGCCGCGATCGGCGTGCCGAACAACCTCATGTTCACCCGCAGCTGATGCGTACGTCCGCTGTGCGGCTCCAACGTCCACACGACCCAGGGAACGGGATCGAGGGGGTCGTCGGCTACCCGGATTCCAGTGACCCGGGTTTCCGCATTGGGTTCACCGTCAGTGAGGTAGGTCGCCATACGGCCGCGGAGCTTCACCATGTGGTGGCGTAGTACCCACGGCTGCTCATTGGACGGGGCTTGGAGTTCCGAGGCTCCGCTCCCGGCGTACAACGCGTTGCGTGGCACCGGGAGCAGTAGGTCCCCAGGCCCTCCGCGTCCGTCGAGGTCGCCGCGGGCGTCGTTCAACCGCTGGCCCCAGCCTTCCGGCACGGGGGTCACAGCTTCGTAGGTTTTCGTGACCTTGCGCTGCTCGAACAGTCGCTGGTAGGCCCCACGGACCTCCTGGGTCTTCGTGAAAAGCAGGACGCCCCTGGTGAGTCTGTCCAGCCGGTGCGCGGGCGACAGGGAATCGATACCGAACTGACGGCGTGCACGCACGACCGCGGTCTCGGTGATGTGCTGGCCCCGGGGCAGCGTCGACATGAACGGGGGTTTGTCGACGACGAGTATCCGTTCATCCTGGTAGATTTCGTGCAACGTGCCAGGCACGGTCCGTTCGGGTGCAGGTCGCCGGTAGAACCAGATGAACGAACCCGCAGTGACCCGGTCGTCAGGCGACAGGACCCGACCGTCGTCGAGTCGGACAGCACCCTCACTGAAGCGCTGCATGATGGCCGCGTGGTCGTCAGTCGGATCGTGATGCTGCTGGGTGGAAATCAGGTGCTGCACCACCGTGAGGGCCGGGGCCTCCTCCTCGACGCGGACACGTGACGGGTTGAGCCCGTCGACTATTGGGAGGGGTGGATTACGCAGGCTATGCTCCTGTCCATGGATATGTCACAGATCGTCGAGTTCCTTCAGACCACCATCGGCCAGGCTGTTCTCGGAGCGGCGCAGTTCATCTTCGAGCTCCTGTTCCCGAGCAATGCTCCGGGTGCGCCGTTGGACTGACCGGGCAGTCGTTGTTCCGGACCAGTATACCCACCCCCGTCAGGCCCCCCGGAGCCGGCTCGACCCCGGGTGCACCCCTCCGACGTGCTGTCCGCTACCCCTGAATGGGAGGTTTTCTGCAGTGAATCTCCCCCCGGGGGATAATGGACGGTAGATGGACGCCACCGACCTGAAAGGGGTTCCGAGATGTCGGATGCCAAGGCCACCAATGAAATCGTCGTCGCTGTCGACGGCTCTGACGCAGGAGCCGCGGCCGTCGCCTGGGCGGCGAACGCAGCCACCAAGCGCAAGGCGCCGCTGAAGCTCGTCACGGCGTACACCATGCCCCAGTTCATGTACGCCGACGGGATGGTGCCTCCGCAGGAGCTGTACGACCAGCTCGAAGAGGAGGCGATGGGCAAGATCAACGAGGCGCGGGAGGCTGTCCGCGAGTTCGACGAGAACATCGAGGTCAGCTACTACATCGCGGAGTCGACCCCGATTGATCTGCTGCTGCAGCTCTCGGAGGATGCCGACATGGTCGTCATGGGCTCGCGTGGTCTCGGTGGGCTGTCGGGCCTGGTTCTCGGCTCGGTGTCGTCGGCCGTCGTCGCCCACGCGTCGAGTCCGGTCGTCGTCGTCCGGAAGGACAATGACGTCACCGTGAACAACAAGTACGGTCCTGTCGTCGTCGGCGTCGACGGTTCGGACGTGTCCCGCAAGGCGCTCGAGTACGCGTTCCGTGAGGCCGACGCCCGCGGTGCCACACTGCGGGCCGTGCACAGCTGGGCGGACGCACAGGTGCAGACCAGCCTCGTCGGATTGGCCGCCGTGCAGAGCCAGCTGGACTCGATGTCGGCCCAGGAACGCAAGATCCTTCAGGACGAACTCGCCCCGCTGCGTGAGAAGTACCCGGACGTCACTGTCGAAGAGGTGGTGGACCGCGACCGCCCGATCCAGGTTCTCAAGGACAACGCGGATGACGCGCAGCTGCTCGTACTCGGCTCCCACGGTCGTGGCGGATTCCGCGGAATGCTGCTGGGCTCCACCTCGCGTGCACTACTGCAGTATGCGCCGTGCCCGATGATGGTCGTACGCCCGACGTCCTAGCCGCCTGACGTCTGCGCCGCCGCCGACAGCCTGTCGGTGGCGGCGCGTGCGTGTGTAAAATACTGCAGGAACGGCGGGTACGGCCCGCTGACAGACCTACCCGTACAAATGGAGGGACGACATGGCCGGCTCCGGTTCCACGACGACCGACGGCAGTGGCGCGTCCCCGTCCAAGGCGAAGACGACGAAGGCGTCGAAGAGTCCGTCCACCTCGCGTCGGCGTAACCGTCCGGGGCCGCGGCAACGGTTGCTGGGCAGTGCGACCCACCTGTTCACGACCGAGGGCATCCGCGTGATCGGTATCGACCGGATCCTGCGGGACGCTGACGTGGCGAAGGCGAGCCTCTACTCGTTGTTCGGCTCGAAGGACAACTTGGTGGTGTCCTACCTGGAGG
Source organism: Corynebacterium sp. USCH3 (assembly GCF_037619475.1). NCBI lineage: Bacteria > Bacillati > Actinomycetota > Actinomycetes > Mycobacteriales > Corynebacteriaceae > Corynebacterium > Corynebacterium sp. USCH3. The sequence continues at coordinate 8,160 of NZ_JAQPZT010000002.1, read as the reverse complement.
AACTGGACAAGGACTGGCGCGACCGCTGGGAGAAGATGTGTGATGACCGGCCGAAGCCGGAGGACCGCATCCTCGCGTTCTTCGATATGTGTATCGCCGAACAACCGGGGGAGAATTTCCGGGGGTCACATTTCCAGAACGCGGCGAGCGAGTATCCGCGCCCGGACACCGACAGTGAACACCGGATCCGGGCCGCCGCGCTCGAGCACCGTCGTTGGTGTCGGGACACGATGGCGGACCTACTCACGGAGAAGTTCGGCTACGCCTCGCGCACACTGGCCGACCAGCTGATGGTCTTCCTCGACGGTGGGATCGCCGGGGCGAAGATGAACCGGACTGTCACACCACTGGAAACGGCGCGGGAGCTCGCCAAGCAGCTGCTGTACACCGCGCCGATGATGTACAGCATCTGACAGGAATGTGTCACCGGTGGAGCCGGTGGCGTCCGCGGTAGGGGCGCGGACCTGTCTCGTCCTCGGTATCGGGCAACCGGTGTCGCCCACCGGTGGAACTACGCACGGGGGTCGCGTGGCGCCCCGGAACCGCGGCAGCTGCTCCGGCCGGTCCGGACCCTCCTGTCTGTGCTGCCGTCTCTGCCAGGGAAGCCTGGCCGGTTCCCGGCTCCGCAGGCTCGCCCGCGTCCTCCCCGGGCTCCGCGGTTCCCGACGCCTTCGTGGCTTTCTTCGCGGCCCTCTTTGCGGCGATGGCCTGCCGTTGCAGCTCCCGCTGACGTGCCCGACGCTCGGCACGCTCCAGTTTCTCGCGTTTGACGAGCCTGTCGGTTGCCTCGCGGTCGGCAGCCTCCTCCGCCTCCAGCCGACTGTGCTCGTCCGCTGCCTCAGCGCGGACGGAGTCCAGTGACGACTGGCGCAACGTCGCATCCAGCTCCCTGATCCGTGCAGCGCGTTCCCGGGAGCGGGCCGCGAACGCCTTCTCCGCGTCGCGGATCTCCCCCCTGCGCTGCTTGCGCGCCGCTCCGACCTCGGCGCGGTGTGCACGGAACTCCTCGGAATAAGGGACCTGACGGTCGAGGACCAGGTGTAGTCCGATGTTCTGGGTCATCGTCCAGAGGTTGTTCATCACCCAGTAGCACATGATCGCTGCCGGAGCGGGGCCGGCGAGGCCGAAGACGATCGGCACGAGGATCGCCACCGGTGCGAGGAAGAACAGGAGCTTGAACATCGCCCGGGCCGTGCCGTTGTTCTCGTCCAGCGTCAACCAGTTGCGGTAGATGGAGTAGGCCATGTTCAAGGTCGTGAACACGGCAGCGGTGATGCACAACGGCACGGCGAAGGTGAAGACCTCGCCGCCGGTGGTGCCCAGGAAGGCGAACTGGTCGTCGGACATCGTCGAGTACGCGGCCAGGGGGACGCCGAGGATGTCCGCGTCGAGGAAGTGGGCGACGTCGTCTCCGCTGAGCGCGCCGATCCCGGGGTGGGAGGCAGCCTCGAGGTCGGTGGGGCGGGCGACCTGGAGCAGGATGCGGTAGAGCCCGATGAAGAAGGGGATTTGGATCAGGGCCGGCACGCACCCGTCCCGCATGCGGTACCCGTTGGCCAGCTGCAGCTCCCGCCGCTTCTTCAGCAGTTCCCTGCGTTCGGGTTGGCTGAGCCGGTCCTTGTATTCCTCGTCGAGGGCGGAGAGCGCGGGCCGTAGGTTCACCAGGATGCGGGTCGACCGGTACGCACGGTAGGCGAAGGGGACGAGGAACAGCCGTACGGTCAGCACCAGTAGTGCGATCGACGCCGTCCACGCCGTGGCATCGCCGGCACCCATGGCCGTCAGGGCCACGTGCCACAGTTTCATCACTGCGGATACCGGGTACTCGATGAACTCCACGAGTCGAGGATACTGTGTTCCCATGGGCAAGGATGTGGCGGTGCGTGATTCGGTACTGATGAGGGGTGGCATCGCCGCGTTGGTGGGTTTGCTGCTGGCGGTGACGGTGTGGTCCGCGGCGGGACGTGTGGACGGCCCACCGACGGTCGTGGCGGTGACTGCGGTACCGTTCGCACTGGTCGCTGCGGTCGGGCTGTCCCGTCCGGTGTCTACGGCGCTGCCACGTCGGGTGTCCTGGCTGACGGTGCTCAGCGTGCTGTGGATCCTGTTGGCTGTGCAGGAGGCGACGGCGGCCTACCTGGCGCTCGCGCTGTTCGCACTGTATCTGTACCTCCTGCCGTTGTGGTGGGGGGTGACGGCGACGGGGCTGGTGACCGTGGTCGCCGCCGTACTGTCGGTGGCTGTCGCCGGGCCCACCACCGGTGCTGTGCTGGGGCCGGTGCTTTCCGGGCTGGCCGCGATCTCGATCGGTGTCACCGTGGAGGGGTTGTACGTGGTCAGCGAGGACCGCCGCCGACTCATCGACGAGTTGGTTCGTACGCGCGGGCTGCTCGCCGAGTCGGAACGTCAGGCGGGGGTCGTGGAGGAACGGGAACGGCTGGCGCACGAGATCCACGACACCGTGGCACAGGGGCTCTCCAGTATCCAGATGCTGCTGCATGCCGCGGAGCGTGACATCCGGGCCAGCGCGTCAGGCGGCGGTCCCGCGGTCGAGCGGCTGATCCAGGCCCGGGAGGTGGCCGCGGGCAGCCTCCGTGAGACGCGGGCGATGATCGCGGCGCTCCAGCCGGCCGACCTGGACGGAGGGACATTGGCGGACGCGCTGGGCCGTCTCGCCGGGGCGGCGTCGGGGGACGGCCTGGTCGTCAGCGCGGACACCTCGGAGAGCGGGGACGGGGCGGGGGAGCTGCCGGTGGCGGTGGAGGCGGTGCTGCTGCGCGTCGCCCAGTCCGCGGTGGCGAACGTCCGGCAGCACTCCGGTGCGTCGAGGGCGCTGATCACGCTGTCGACACATCCGGACGCCGTCCGTCTCGATGTCGTCGATGACGGCGTGGGGTTCGACGTGGATGCGGTGGACGCGTCACTGCCGGAACGCGCCGGGGAGGGCCATATCGGCCTGAGGACGATGCGCCGGCGGGTCCGGGAGCTTGGCGGCACGGTGATCGTGGAGAGTACGCCGGGGTCCGGTACGGCACTGGCGGTGGAGGTCCCCCTGCCCCGTACGTCGGGCCCGGCAACGGGGCCGCCGGGCGGTACAGGCTTGTAGGATGACCAGTCACGGAGGAACGGGAGAAGGAGACCAGGCGATGATTCGTGTTTTGTTGGCGGACGACCACGAGATCGTGAGAATGGGACTGCGTGCGGTCCTGGAAAGCGCCGCCGACATTGACATCGTCGCCGAGGTCGACACCGCGGACGGGGCGGTGGCGGCGGTGGGCGAGGCCCCGGTGGACGTCGTTCTCATGGATCTCCGGTTCGGTGCCGGGACAGCCGGGACAAAGGCGGAGACCGGGGCACAGGCCACCGCCAGAATCCGGGAACTTCCGGATCCTCCCAATGTGCTGGTTGTCACGAACTACGACACCGATGTGGAGATTCTCGGCGCAATTGAAGCCGGGGCTGTCGGCTATCTATTGAAGGATTCGCCACCGGCGGAATTGATCAGTGCGGTGCGTTCGGCGGCGCAGGGCACCACCGCATTGTCCGGCGCAGTCGCCCACCGGCTGCGGCACCGTGAAAAAGACCCTGCGACATCATTGTCCGCACGGGAACTCGAAGTTCTCCAGGCGGTGTCGCAGGGTAAGTCGAACCGTGACATTGGAGCGGAACTGTTTCTGTCCGAAGCGACGGTGAAATCCCATCTCGTCCATGTCTACGACAAGCTGGGAGTGCGCTCACGCACCTCGGCAGTGGCTGCCGCACGTGAGGCGGGCATGCTGTAGATCCCTGTTCAGCCGCTGGTTCAGCGGTCGGACGGGTTGGCGGCTTCGTAAGCCTCGATGACCTCACGGGCGATCTGGCCGCGGCTCGAGACCGACAGGTCGTTGCTGCGGGCCCAGTCACGGATACGCCGGTTGCGGTTTGAGTCCGACTTTCCTGCGGAGGTGGCAGGACGGCCACGGCCCCGCGTGCGTGTCACTTTCGTGCCGGCGGCGATATAAGGCTCGACAATGTCAGCGAACTTCTGGGCATTCTCCTCGGAGAGGTCCAGGACGTAGGTCGACCCCTTGTAGCTGAATTCGACGACGTTCACCTCGTCCGCGGTGAGGGGGGTGTTGTCGAGGTCGTCGAAGAACTGGGTGACTTCTCTGCGTGCCATGTTTTCCTTAGCTTCCTTCTGGAGGATTGAGGTGGTCACCGTGACAGTGGTGGCACAGTGACGTTCCGTTATCCGGAAGTGTAGCGGAGAGTCTGACTTACTGTCACCCTCAGTATTCCCGGTCGGGTATATCCCGACTATTCACTTATGGGAAAGATCAGACCTTTTCGGAGAACTGGCGGTCCAGCAGGTCCAGCTCGGTGGACACACTCGAGGTGAGGTTGCTGGTCTGGGAATCCGACATTCCGGACGCATTGTCGAGGGAGTTCTCCAACTCGTCAAGCCGGGCGTTGGCGTCCTTGGCGAATCCGGACGGAACGTCGCCGTGTTCGAGACGGGTGCGCAGGTCGGCGATTCGGGCGCGTTGCGGTGCACCGACTCCGACGAAATTGGAGAACTCGGCGGTGGTCCCGCGACCCGTCCCTCCCTGGGACAACTGGGTGAACGCCCGGTAGACCAGAGGAATGGCGACCGGCAGCAGCACCCGCAACGCCCCGGTGTAACGCAGCACCGTCTTCGTGTTGAACCGACCGGCCTTGATCTGCTCGACAGCCGCCTCGGCCAGTTTCGCGTCGTGCTTGCGCTGGTCCTTGAGATCCTTGGCCTCCTGCTTGCGGACCTTACGGGCCATCTTGTGCAGGTACTCCTCCTTCTTCCTGTCCAGCTTGGCCGTCTCCCGTGCCTCGGTACGCGCCTGGACCTTCGCGGCTTTGTAGCTCGCGCGCTTTTCGTACCGCCGGCGTCGTGCCGAGCTGAGAATTCCCATGATCGATATGCTCCCGTACCTGTCGTCGCGCCGCATCTGTCGGCTGTTTTCTCCGTCGTTTTCTCCGTGCCAGTCTACTCAATAGTATGTGGGCGTATGTGGGAACATGAGGGCTGTGAGGTTACCGACGTGACGGCAGCTGCGGCGCCGGTTACTCCGTCGGACCTGACCGGGTGCCGGTACCGACGGGTGCTCAACCGGGCCCTCCGGTCGGGACGGGTGTCGCCGGAACTCAGTCCCGGTACCGTCATCGACCGCACGGTGAGCAGGTACCGGGCCCGGTTGCGGCGGTCGGCCGTCGCGGCGGCGCTGCCCCGGTCGCCACGGTTCGGCGAACGTCTCGTCCCCACGCGGGTCGACGTCGTCGACGACGGCACGGCCGAGGAACAGACTCTGGAGGCACTCGCCGCCGGTGTCCGGCTCATCGTCGGTGGGCGGTTGGCGGACGGCGCCCTGTCCTGTGACGCCGACCTGCTCGTGCGCACCGACCCCGGGGCGGGACCCGCCGTCGACATGACGTACATGCCGGTCACCGTGACAGCACACACGGTGTCGGCCCCGGGCAAGGCCCCGGGCAGGGCACTGAGTAAGGCACCGAACAGGACGCCGAACACCGGGGTGCGGGTGGTGGATGTCGCGGCGTTGGGGTTGGCGCGTCCCCTCGCCGCTGGGCTGAAGCACCGGAGCACCCCGGTGGACTCCCAGAAGGTGGCGGTGGCCCACGCCCTGTTGGACGTCCTGGGGCTGGCCTCGGGCGATGTCGGATTCATCGGTGCCGACCTGGCGCGGTGCCTGGTCATCCCCGCTGAGCGGGTGGTCCCGGGGCTGGTCCGCGCACTGGAGGCGCCCGTACCGGACGAGCCGACCCGGGTGCGGGAGTGCGGCACGTGCGAGTTCCACAACCACTGCCGGGCACGGCTGCTGCGTACCGGCGACCTCAGTCTGATGTTGCCCGGGGACCGGGCGGAACGCTGGCGGGAGAGGGGGATCGACACCCTCGCCGAGCTCGCGGCCGCGGACCACGGCGAGACGTCGGCACTGGCGAGCGCCTGGTTGGCCGGCGTCGGGTACCTGCGGCGCCCGTTGCGACGGTGGATCGTGCGCCCCGACCTGTGGTGCGGACACACCTTCCGCATGCCCGAGCGGCTGCTCGACGGTGATACGCCGATGGCCGGTGAACTCGCCGACGCCGTCGAGATCGACGTCGACATGGAGGCGCACCCCAGCCGGGGGACGTTCCTGTGGGGCACGTTCGACGGCGCGGTCTACCGTTCCTTCACCGACTTCGGCACGGACGGCGACGGTGGTCGTCACGTCGCGTCCTTCTGGACCTGGTTGTCCGCACGGCGGGACGCCGCGACCCGGGAGGGACGTGCCTGCCGGGTGTACTGCTACTCCCGGCAGGGGGAGAACCACTGGTTGCGTCACTATGCCCGGGACTACGGAGGAACACGGTACGCCCTCGCGGACGGCAGGGAGGCTGTCATGCCGACGCTGTCCGAGGTCAACGTGTTCCTGGAGTCCGGGCAGTGGGTGGACGTCTTCGACCTGGTGCGCTCGGCCGTCGCCGCGAATTCGTCGTTGGGGCTGAAGGCGGTGGCGCCGCTGGCCGGTTTCACCTTCAGTCAGGACGACGTCGACGGGCGAGTCGCCGTCGACCTGTTCGAGGTCGCTGTCGGGGGTGACGGGCCGACGGCCTCCGCCGCTCAGCGCACCCTGGAGCGGTACAACGCGGACGACTGTTTCGCCACGGCGGCCGTGCGCACCTGGTTGCGTCGCGGCGCGCCGGGAATCCCTGCGCTCTCTCAGCCGTTGGAACGGGTATGAACTTCCTCGACCGTATCCTCGCCATGAATGCCGCCCCGAACTCCGGACCGTTCCGCGCGGACCGGCCGACCGCCGACACCGCCCTGTCGGGCGGTCGTCACCCGGTGCTGGAGAATCCCCGACCGCACACCGTTCTCGGTACCCCGCTCACCGGCCCGTGGAAGGACGGCCAGGAGCATGTGGTGCTCGGCCTGGGCTGTTTCTGGGGCGCGGAGAAGCTGTTCTGGCAGCTCGACGGGGTGGAGGCCACGTCCGTCGGCTACGCCGGGGGCTACACCCCGAACCCCACCTACCGCGAGGTCTGTACCGGGCGGACGGGGCATTCCGAGGTCGTGGAGGTGGTGTTCGACCCCCGGCGTGTCGATCTGCGCACCGTCGTCCGGACCGGCCTGGAGAACCACGACCCCACCCAGGGCGACCGCCAGGGCAACGACGTCGGCTCCCAGTACCGTTCGGTGATCTACGCGGCGACCCCGGAACAGCGGGACCTCGCGGCGGCGGAGGTGCAGGCCTACGGGGAGAAGCTCGCCGGGGCCGGGTACGGGGAAATCACCACCGAGGTCTCGTTGCTGTCGGAGACGCCGGCCGGGGAGTACTACCTCGCCGAGGACGAGCACCAGCAGTACCTGGACAAGAATCCGGGTGGCTACTGCCCGGTCCACGCCACCGGGGTGACCTGCGGCTAGGCGTCAGCGGAGGCGTCAGCTGCGGCCGACGGGGGCGACGTCCGCCCCGAGGACCGCCACGAGGTCGTCGGGGGAGATCTCGATGTCGAGCCCACGACGTCCTCCGGACACGAAGATCGTGGGGTGGGCCCGGGTGCTGTCGTCGAGCACGGTGGCCAGGGGGCGCTTCTGGCCGAACGGGCTGATGCCGCCGACGATGTAGCCGGTGGAACGCTCGGCGGCGGACGGGTCGGCCATCGTCGCCTTCTTCGCGCTGAAGGAGGCGGCGACCGCCTTCAGGTCGAGGGTCATCGTCACCGGGACGACGGCCACGGCGAGGCGGCCCGACCGGGGGCCGCCGTCGAGGCTGACCAGGAGGGTCTTGCAGATGCGCCCGGGGTCGACGCCCCCGAGCGCGGCGGCGGCCTCCCCGCCGAAGTCGGTGACGCCGGGAGTGTGGGTGAACGTGTGCACGGTGAACGACGTCCCCGCGGCGTCCAGGGCGACGGTGGCAGGCGTGCTGCCGGTGCCACCGTTGCCGCTTCTCGCGCTCTTCCTCCTGCCCACATGCGACACCCTACCTGTACGCCGGCACGACGAAACCCCGCCCCGGGGCAACCGGGACGGGGTCGGCCCGGACGGCGGTCCGGGGTGTTTGTTCTAGGCCTTGGCGGCGGCGTAGCGCTCGGCGACGTCGTCCCAGTTGAACACGTTCCACACGGCCTTGACGTAGTCGGGCTTGA